>CAYPIE010000018.1:0-47891 GCA_964410665.1 uncultured Alcaligenaceae bacterium | reverse complement strand
TGTACTTTGTTAATTCTAAACACAGGGCGGCCCCGGGTACTCCCCCGGGGCCCCACTTGATTACGCGCAAGAATTGACCAAGAATGTGTGGGCACATCCCGATCAAGGACGGTTGACAAGTCGCATTTCCTTCACGCGATAGGTCGGAGCCAGCATCCGAGCAGAAGTCGTCTCAGACATGATGGCACCTTTCATGGCAACCATATCCCCTTCGCGATAGCCTCCGAGATCGGCATCTGGAGACAATACGACACTGCCCCCATAGCGATCCTCTTCCATCGGCGAGGCATAACGCACCACCCAGTGACCCCCGTCGGTATGGACGAACGACAGCGTCCCGGTCAGACGACTGTAGTCCGCTTCGTGACCAGCACGATCGGCATACCGACGGGCGAAATCAAAAGGGTTGCGACCTCCCACCTTTGGGGCAGCAACAGGAGTAAAATGGGGAATGGGCGTATAACGCGTTGATGCGTTCCCATCCCCGGTCGCTGGAGCCTTCGGAGATGTGTCCGAGCCACCCTCCGGTGCAGGAATCTTTTCGACAGGGATCTTCTGAGGCGTGGTACCCCCCGGGATCGGAGCGTACGGCGTATGCGGCTGGCCTTGGATAGGTTGACCATACCCAGGCTGGCCAGGCAACGCTTGACCCGGCAGGGGCTGGCCGGGCACCGTCTGGCCATGGGGAGGGATCATCCCTGGTGCCATCGGATGAGCGCCCGGTGCACCATGAAGAATCGTAGCGTGCCCGTAACCTCCGCAGACTGGAGCACAGGTGTCACAGCACTCGTCGCGACCACCGAAAAGCCGTTTGAATAAGCCAGGCTTTTCTTCTTCGCAACAAGGCACGGCACAGGGATCGCAACACGTGGTCGCACACGGGTCACAACATTCATCATCATCGCCAAACAGACGATTACAGAGCCGTTTGAACAGCCCTTCTTCTTCTTCACAACATTCGCAGGTCATGCCACAACCACATCCCACGCCTTGATGGATGCCGTGAGGGACAGGCTGGGCAACCCCACACGAGGCACAGCCTGCACCGGGGGGAGCCGACGCTACCACCGCTGGGCGGGCGGGGGCTGGATGGATCGGGGCGACCGGAACCGGATCGCCACCCGCCATCCAGGCCGAGGAAAGCAACAACAACGCAGTATTCACGGAAGATACCTCCCTTGGGAAAAACGCCTGGACGCCGATCCTTGGTGTACCGGTAAAGGGGAGTCACCCACGACGGTCGTCCTCTTACCGGTGCCTGCCCTTCGCCTGGAAGAACCGCGGAGGACCACAGCGCATCGATCCAGGGATACGTCCATGTGCCGGCGAGGTTCCTATATCCACTTTGGAAACCTGAAGGGCCATGCACTGCAGATTGTTTCGGTCACCTCGCTTGCCGTTCTTGAACGTCTTGACCGCTTTTCGGTCCTCCCCGAGCTTTCCGGGTCGCAATCCTTTTCCGGTTCTACCGGTCTCACCAATCTTCGCGATGAGCCACAGCAACGTCCCCGATACGACTTCTTCCTTCGCTTCTCTAGTCCCCCACCGTTTGGGTTACCACGATGCTGACGTTTGCCGAGTTTCCAGAAGTGGTGAGGTTTGCAGTAAAAAAGTGCCGAAATACAGCTTGAAGGGATGGAACCGTTCGCTCCTGCAGCGTGGCGGACGCGGACCTAGAAAGGACTCCACCAGCGAGAGGCTGCGAGAGGATTGGCACATGCAGCGGGTAGCAACCATTGCGTTGGCACTTCTTTGCAGTTGGGCGATCCGCGGCAACGCTGATGATGTGGAATGGCGATCCGTCGGACCGCCTCCGTTGCCCCGGACGAAATGTCTCGCGATCCCACCGAGCCCCAACCATCCCCACGAACGCATCGTGACTCGCCCCACGACGGGCATCCGTCCGACTGCCCCCCCCAGCGCATGGATTGTTGAGGTCTTATTGGATAATGACAAGACGCAACCGGGCACGAGCCAAGCCTCCACGGCCACGAGCGTGATGCAAGCACCAGTCGAACCAGCGGAACCAGCAACGCCAGAGGCTCCTGTGACCGCGAACCGAACCACGCGGGCAAGTGGCGACATCCCATGGGTACCCGCTTACTTTACAGACGTCCACCGCGGGCAATCCGAAGATGCCATTCCTCTTCCACCACCCCGCCGTATATCCTCGGAGACGGATGAGCGCTCGGTCGATGTGCTACCTCGGCCACGCCCTGTTGCCGAGCCGCTAGCCTCGACCAACCCCGAAACCGTGCCACCAGCGTTTCACGAAGCTGCACTCCATCCCGGTTTGATCCCGGTGAGTGGCATGATGCTGCAGACGCGAAACGAGCGGTTTTTCTCCCCCGAAATCACACTTGTTCAAGAAAATCTTTTGGGACTCGATCCATGGCTTCCCAATCGTCAATCGCGTGGATACGTTCGCGCTGAGTATCTGATGTGGTGGATGACCGATGATGAGGTCCCTCCATTGCTCACCACATCGAATCCTGATCCTGACCCAACTCCCCCGTTCGAGGGGCAGTTAGGCAGACCAGACACGGTCATTCTGGTCGGCGGAGGCTTTCTGGATGAAGGGTTCCGCAATGGAGGACGCTTTAGCTTCGGCTATTGGTTGGATCGCTGTAAGCCCTGTGGCATTGACGGGAACGTGTTCTTTCTAAGCCCACGCACGCGAAACGCCCTATTCTCTGGAGAACAGTTCCCGGTATTAGCGCGTCCGATCTTCGCCCCGAATCTCAACTCGGAGTTTGTCGAACTAGTCTCCTCCCCTGGCCTCGCGCTGGGCACGGCCCGCATCCTTGCCGATAGTCGCTTATGGGGCGGACAAATCAACCTCTTGAAAGAGCTGGGCTGTCCCTGTGATTGCCGACGTCCTCAGCTTTTTGGCGGCTTCCGTTACCTGGACCTGCAGGAAGATCTCGAAGTGGCCGAGTTTATCCTAGCCCTCGAAGGGGCACCGGATCCACCAGGAACCTTTGTGGTCGTCACCGATGGGTTTGCGACAAGAAACCAGTTTTATGGCGGGCAAGTGGGCGGCCAGCTCGAACGACAGGCCGGCCGTATGTTTGTCTACCTGCGTGGTAGCGTTGCCTTTGGGGTGACGCACCAGGTCGTTGAGATCAATGGGAATCAATTTCGTACAAAGCCCGGACAACCGACCGAAAGTTTTGTCGGCGGTTTGCTGACCACGCCGAGTAATATTGGTCGATTTGACCGAGATCGCTTTAGCGTGATCCCAGAAGTCACCCTCAATGTCGGCATGCAACTGACCAGGCGATTGCGGGCCTTCGTCGGCTACAACGTTTTGTATTGGCCAAATGTGTTGCGGGTTGGCCAACAGATCGATCGGGTGGTGGATGTGGCACTGGTGCCGAACCCACCAGTCGGACTGCTACCGACGGGGCTCAATCGTCCAGCGGTGCTGATGCGGGAGAGCGATCTATGGGTCCAAGGGCTGAACTTTGGGGCCGAATATCGCTGGTAGTCGGTCAGCGTGCAAAGCCATCGGGATTCCGTAGATGCCAGTTCCAGGCAGTTTCGATAATCGCGTGGATGTCGGTGTATCGAGGTTGCCAGCCGAGCTCTTGCTGAATCCGCTCGGCCGATGCCACTAGTTGGGCCGGGTCCCCTATCCGACGTGGTCCTTCGCGGAAGGGAATCGATTTACCCGTTACCTGCTCTGCGGCCTGAAGCACTGCCTGGATACTATGCCCTCGACCCGTACCGAGGTGATAGCACATTTCCGCCCCGGGTTGCAAATGGTCTAATGCGAGTACATGGGCATCGGCCAAGTCATTGACATGGACATAATCGCGGATACAAGTGCCATCGGCGGTTGGGTAATCGGTGCCGTTGATGGTAAGGAAGGGGCGTTTACCGAGCGCGACTTGCAGCACGATGGGGATCAGATGGGTTTCTGGCTGATGATCTTCCCCAATTTGGGCTGAAGGATCTGCACCCGCAGCATTAAAGTACCGTAGCGCGGCAAAACCGAGCCCATATGCGTGCCGGTAATCACGTAACGCTTGCTCAATCATCAGTTTTGTCCGACCATAAGGATTGATTGGCACTTGTGGCATCTGCTCAGTCACTGGACAGGCCGGAGGAATCCCGAAGGTTGCCACCGTGCTGGAAAAGACGATCCTCGATACCTGATGGCGGCGCATCCGCTCAAGCAGATGAAGGGTATTCACGACGTTGTTCAAGTAGTACTTCGCTGGATTCTCGACCGATTCGCCGACATAGGCCGAGGCCGCGAAATGGATGACCGCTTCGGTGCGTTGCTGCAGTATTGTCTGATCCAGTCGATCGGTATCGCACAAATCGCCAATGATCAACCGATCTGGCGGGACTGCAGAGCGATGCCCGGTGGATAAATTGTCATAGACTTGCACATCATGGCCGTGAGCCAAGAGCAAACGCACGGTGTGACTGCCGATGTAACCTGCCCCACCTGTGACCAGAATCCGAGTCATCGCCGCGCGTCCCTTCGAGAAGAAGTGTTCCGGAATCCCATTTCCGTTTAAGCTTAAGGGGAAGGCTAGTTGCCAAGGTCAGTTGGTGATCCCCTTGGTGATCCCCATAAAAACGTCCTCGAGATCAATCTCTTCTTCTTTGAACATTTTCAGTCGAAATCCCTCATGGATCAATCGCTCGGCAAGGAAGCTCCCCTCATCCACCCCATCCTTGAGGACCACCCGTAAGCTGTTCTCTTTGGCATCAAGCTCGACCTGACCGACCTCATCATAGGCTTGTAAACGATTTGCAGCCGCTTCTTGACCTTCTGGGCCAACCGAAATCAAGTAGATCAAATGTTTACGTACTGCTCGGATCGCCGAGTCCACATCGCCATTGAACTCTAATCGACCGCGTTCGATGATACCAATCTTATTACATATATCTGCAAGTTCAGGTAAGATATGGCTCGACACCATGATCGTCTTCCCCATGTTGCGTAGCTCCTTGAGGAGCTCACGCATTTCAATCCGAGCTCGTGGATCTAGACCGCTGGCGGGTTCATCCAGGAGTAAGACCTGGGGCTCGTGCAGCAAGACTCGGGCGAGTCCCAGCCGTTGGGTCATGCCACGGGACAAGCTGGTGACCAGTGCATCCCGCTTGTAGGTGAGGTCGACCAGTTCAAGGACCTGCTCACATTTTTTGCGACGTTCTGGGCCTTTGATACGATAGGCAGCAGCAAAAAACTCTAGATATTCAGTGACCTTCATATCATCGTAGACGCCGAAAAAGTCTGGCATGTAGCCAATCAATCGGCGAATTTCCCGCGAGCCATTATAGATCGAGTAGCCGCAAACCTCGGCTTCCCCCCAGCTTGGGTTGAGTAAGGTGGCCAAGATACGCATGGTGGTGGTCTTGCCCGCCCCGTTCGGCCCGATAAAGCCAAACACATCGCCGCGGTCCAGTTTAAGAGTAAGGCGCTCTAATGCAAAGAGATCACCATATTTTTTTGTGAGATCCCGAGTCTCGATCATGGTTGGCCCTCCTGCATTCTGGCCGGGGCAATTGGTATAAACACACGCAGATAGGTCTCTTGGCGCATGCTCCCTGTCAGCGACGGAGTGGTTTGGCTCTGGGTTGGAGTTCGTGTTAGCGACAATCGTGAGGGATTGCTGAGAGAGGTATTTTGCTCGGCGGCATCGCCCTCAGTCAATGGAAGGGTGGCGACCAAGATGACCTCGCTTGTGTTGTCCGCACGAATCCGCCAGGACTGGTCGAGCATCCGGAATCCAGCATTGGTGAGTTCCCCCGTCGATCGAGCGAATTGATGAAACAACAGCGGTTCTAAACGATATCGTTTGGGTGGCAAGTCGCTGGTCCCATACGGAGAATAATACTCCTCTGCCGGCAAATTCGTCCGGACTAGTTCCTGAATCCACGTCCTCACTTCGGTCGCCTCAACCCCAGTCGTAATCCGTTGCGGCACTCCGCGGAGCAGCGTGTACGGACCGTATACCTTATCGCGATAAATCAGATGTACTCCTTTCATCTTGGCGATGGGTAGCTGACTGGTAATTGAACCGACAATGGCCTGGGGATCTCCTGTAGGATGGTGCAGAGAGGACTCCACGGGTGGCGAGTCGATACTCAGCGATGTCGACCAGGCGCTGGCAAAGGCACGAGTAGACCAAACCTGTGTGGGGACATTCTCCAGCCCGCGGGCAAAGGCCTTGACGGCAGGATCCACCCAATAGTCATAGCGACGACGAAACAGGCTAGTACGATTGCTGTTGGCTTCCCCAAGCCAGGTAAGCATCACCGGATCCACGGACTGCTTGTCGGTCGACCAGCCTTGCTTGGACGGGATCAACTGAACATTTTGGTTTTCGATACGGGGACTAAAAACACTGAACCAAGTATGTCCAAAAAGCCGTTGTTGCGACAAATCGATATCGACAACGTCAATCTTGTTGATTTTCTGTTCTTTCCCTTTGATGGCAAATGCGGTGAAATAAGCGGCTAGGCTGAAGGTCAACACAAGGATGGGAAAAGTGAGCCAAGTCCACTCCAATCGATTGAACAGTCGCTTTAATAGAAGATATTCTAGTGGGCCAATGATCAAGATGTAGACCAGGATAAACAACGCGACCCAGCCAAATGAGATCACAGGGATACCGCTAAAATAATCAAGATATCGTTGCAATTTCCGTCCGGTTTGCATCGCTTCTTGATCCGATACACCGATACGATCGCGACCGACTTGCAGCGATTCAGGAAGACGGCTTCCAGCGGAACTGAGTAACCAGCGCCAGAAAACTCCGGGCTCTTCCCAAGTTGAAAAGGGAGAGGTCTCGAGATCGAAGCCCACCACCGTGATCTGGCCTAAACCATAGCTGCCCTGCACAATCAACGGCAAGCGGGGATTGCCCGGCCGATTCTGGTTTTCATAATCAAGTAAAACTTTAGCGCCTCGTTCCGGCTTGAGATCAAAGTCGCTAAGGAGAATCGGTTGCTCCGCAACACTGGCCCGCAAGGTATGGTCTCGATAGCTCTGCTGCCCATGAATCTCTTGCCACTTTAGATATACTTCTTCGAGCTCCAAACGTCCTTGAAGCTGCACGGGCAACAGGTCACGAAAAGCTTCCAGGTCAGCGATAGTTTCCACGTGATTGCCGACACTGACAATCAGCCGGCCACCACGACTCAACCATTCCCGTAATGCCTGGACACGCGTTTGATGCACTTCGGCGGTAAACAAACTCTGGACAAACTGAGCTTGATCGGCCCCGGTGGTGAGCAAGAGTTGGTCGATCCCGGAATAGCCAAACCATTGGTCGGGCAACTGCTCAGGCGTTTCGACCACGGCCAAATGCACTACGCCAAGGTCTCGCACCTCGGATTCACGGGTTCGGCTATCGCTCTCAACGGGTAGGCGAAGCTTTTCCAGCGACGCCCCTGCACTTAAAAGAAGATAGTCACTCGGAGGAACCCCGGTGATCGGCGAGCGTGTCCGAGGACTCAAGTCTCGCCAGCCCCCTTGGCTACTGCCAGCTTGTACACGCACAAACAACTCGTTCCGCCCGGGCTTCATATAAGGGAGATTGCCCCGGGAGCTCCCACGTGAGACGTCGCCTGCCGGCATCTCAGACAGTCCGGGCAGAGGAACGCAATAGCGTTGCAGCACATCAGAGCTGTCCGCGCATTCGACGCAGAGTTGAAGGGATTCACCTGGCTTAAGTTCAAATGGACCCTTGCTTGTCAGATCCACAAACACTGGTGTCCAACAGCCGTCTTTGAACAGCGGCATCGGTTGACCTGTCGCGTTGGTGGCAGACAAGGGACCCGCTGGGAAACCGAATCGGATATTGGTGATGCGGATCGGATCTCGTGTCTGCCCAAGAGCGCTCGCTGGGAAGATCAGTGGGAACCAAACGAGCAACAGCCCGAGCAAGCTCAATCGATGCATAATGCGTTGGCAACCCTCGATTGCAAGTGGAAGTTAAGGTTTCTCGCTTGGGGCGCAGACACAAGGTCGGCTTTGGCACCCCGGACACCCAGCACCATATTTACGCTCGATCGCGGTCTCGAGGTTCACCCCCACCAAGTTGGCAAGGGTAGCCAACCAGGCCAAGACGTCGGCGAACTCGAGCTTGGCTTCCTCGATGCGGCCGGCACGCAAGTCGGCGGCGAGCTCACCGACCTCCTCCATGAACCACATGAAGGTTCCTTCGACGCCACGCTGAGCATCCTTCTCACCGAAGAGTTCTCGGATCAATTCTTGGAATTGTGTCAATGTCATGGATGATCCTCATCACTGCGAGCGAGGGAATCTTAGCATGCTCCATCGACCTCCGACCACTCTTCCTGACCCTTACATTCCAGAAAACACCACTTTTCTGCTCTTCTTACCCAACCTGATCGATATGAGCTACCAGCAAATCGGGATAAAGTGGCTCGACCGACGAAGCCGAACAAACGAAACAGTTCGGTACAATGCATTCTATTTGCCAGGCCGGCGGGATTCCGGCCTCTTGCGAAACCTGGGACAACTGCCCAACCAGGGATCAACCTCGGAAGGAGCCGCAAACGATGCGTAGAGTGATCTGCTTGGGGGCCGTCCTGACTGCCCTATGGTTGCCGAGCCCCAGTGCCATCGCCCAATTGGCCCCATCTGCCGCCACGGTCCCACCCGCCACCCCTGCATCAGCCGCTGCCGCGGCTGGCCAGGGCCAGGGCTTCTTTGCCAGATTCTGCGTAGCCTTCAAAGCGTGCAAGCGAAAACTGTGTGCCACACCTCTGGGCCAGCTCCTCAATGGGATTACCCAACCCTTGACCACACTGACTGGAGGAGTCATCCCACCATTTTGCCCAATCACGCCGAGTTTAGAGGATCTCGCCAAGCCAGGTGTGGAAGGTGCTGCAGCTCAAGCCAAGAAAGATGCGCTGGAAGCCAAAGCGCGACGCGCGGCCGTTCGCTTCCTGGGGACCCTCGACTGTCGGTACAACCCAGAGGCTGAAGAAGCACTCATCGCCGCTCTACGCACCGATCGTATCGAATGCGTCCGCTATGAAGCAGCTCTCGCACTCCTCAACGGTTGTTGTTGTACCAAGAACGTTATCGAAGCTCTGCTAATTACCGTCAGTGGTTCAGAAGAAGATGGCAACCCGGCCGAACGTTCCTTGCGGGTCCGCGATGCAGCCTTTCATGCCCTGCACCGCTGTATGGCGTGTTTTACGGAACCGGCCATGAAGACAGATGGGCCGCAAGATCCCCCCCCTGCTCAAGAGCCCAAAAATTCGGAGCAACCGCCGAAGAAGGAAATCCCGAAAGGCGAAGATGAATTAGAGGTGAATGTCGAGAGCGCCAGGCCGGTCGCGCCGCATGCTCACGCCATCCCGAAGCCGAGCCTCCGCGAGCGTTCGCTGACGGCGATGGCCAAGTATGCCGCTTTCCGACAAAATGCGGCCCGGCAAGTGCGACAGGAACAGCCTCCGATCGCAGAGGAACGAAGCCTCTTCAACCTGATGGAAGACGCTTGGATCCAGCAGGACGCTGCTCGCACCGTCGCCCCGATGATCCCACCGCCTCCCACGACAACTGCGCCCCTGGCCACAATGGTTCATCAACATTCTCCAACTCGACTTCCCAACAAGCCTATCCCCCCGGAAACATCAACTCCGACACCCGTCGCGGCTGCTTCGGTTTCCGCATACCGCGCCAAGAGGGAATCGCACCGAATGGGGATGATGAACCCAGAGACTGTGGCGACACACCCACTCGTCGAGATCCTTACGCACAATACCAACCCGACGCAGCGCCACTATGCGGCCATCGAACTATCCCATCTCGGCTGGGAGCATCACCCCGAGGTGGTTCCAGCTCTGCTCCGCTCTGCACGCCTGGACCGCGATCGTCGGGTCCGGGTGAGCTGCATCCGCCAGTTGGCGGCCATTGGTGCTGACACCTCGCTGGTGCAGCATCATCTGGCTTATCTCCAACAAGAAGATTCTGATGCATGGATTCGTCTTGAAGCTACACACGCGCTCCGCTCCCTCGCTGGACAGCGATAAGCCTGCAGCATCCAAGTCGTCATTTGTTAGTTGGTTTCGGTTTTTTCAAGTGCATCTTGTTGACGAAAGGAAGCTGGGATGTTGTACCCTCGAGAGTTGCGGGGCATGCCCTTGTGGAGGAGCTTCGCGACAGTCGCCTTGTTAGTGGTCCCGCTCTGCCAAGCTTACGGGCAGTCGCCCCAGCCGGTAAGCCAATATCATGTGATCAACACGGGATGTAACAGCTGTAAGTATGGTGTGCTCGGAGCACCGCCCCCACCATCTCAGGCGGACATCTTGCCGCCGCCACAAGCGATCCCGCCAGAGAACGTCCCTATGGAGGGAGCCGTCCCCGCTGATCCGGCCTTCAGCGAGATGCTTCACGCGGTGCCGATGCCCGAGCTACCGTATGACCCGGGCTGTGGCGAAGCCAAGTGCTTCCCGGGACGTAAGCCATGTTGCCCAACGGGGACCGGGACATTCGCTCGCTTCTTTCACGGAGTGCACGACTGCCTGTGCTGCCCCGACCCTTGTTATGAACCACGCTGGGTACCGGCGGCGAATGCGGGGATCTTTCTAGATTTTGCCCGGCCGCGCAGCATGACCCGTTTTCGCTGGAATCACGGCGAGAACCTGATCTTGCCCGACCGCAACGAGTACTTCTGGGGAGCGATCGGCGGTCCCGGCCCAGGGCTGCCAGAGACAGGGCTCGATTACGACGAGCTGACCATCTACCTTGAGACGGCGAGCGACAACTTTTCCTTATTCATCGAGACTCCCTATCGCAACAACGATCCGGACATCAACTTCGGTTCCGGAGGGTTCGGCGACCTTCGCTTCGGTACCAAGTCGTTACTGGTCGACTGTGAACTGCTTCAATTCACCTTTCAGTTCACAACCACGGTTCCTACGGGACGCTCAGGCAATGGGCTAGGCACGGGTCATACTTCCCTGGAGCCAGCGTTGTTGGCATCGTTGAAGCTCGCCCCGGATACATACATGCAGGCACAACTCGCAGAGTGGATCCCGCTGGGCGGCACCCCCGGAGTCCAGGGCTCCCTGCTCCGATATAACTTCGCTTTCAACCGCGTAATGTACCGACCCTTGCCGGACACGGACCTGATCGGCATCCTCGAGTTCGGGGGCTTCGCTTTCCAAGCCGGAGGCTTCACCGACCCTGTGAGCGGCCTGGTCCTGCCGTCCAACGAGGATGGCTACTTCTACCTCGGCCCGGGCTTGCGACTGTCAGTTTGCGACAAGCTCGACGTGGGTTTCGGAGCATCGTTCGCCCTGACCGATCAACACTTCGCCGATCAGATCTACCGCATCGAGCTCCGCTACTTCTATTGAGCAAGCTGCTGAGCCTGTCGAAAACCCGGAGCACGTACCTCAAAAAGCGGCTGCTCCGGATTCGCCAGGGCCAGCTCCATCGCGGCAGCGGCACGCTGCCGTTGGTAGCCGGTCCGAAGCACCTCTCGGCACCACTCGGGGGTGATCGCTCGGCCAACAAGGTAGCGTTGGCCCCGAGTGAATAGTGTCTGATTTGATTTCCACCAATCGAGAATCTTACTGGGGTCCGGCCAGGGAAGATCCTCGTCGGGATCCATCTCGACTCTCGCATCATCCGGATTCTCTGTGGGCCCAGCCGCGAATCCTTCGGGCTGGTCGGTGTCCAGATCCAAATAGGCGATATCCACCCCGGTGATCATGCTGAATGCCTCACCAGCGACTCGAGCTAGCTCCGGGACGGCCATCTTTTCGATTAGCTTGGGGATGGTAACAGAATCACCCGAAGCACCTGCCCCGTGAATCGCAATGCGTTCGCAGCCCGGCAACGACTCCAGCAAGGCAATCCAAGGATGAACAGAAGTGGAGGCGATCCCCCGGACGGCCCATTCGGTGGCTTGCCGCCGAAAGGTGCTTTCGGTGAGAGCCAGTGATTGCAATTCGGCGATCGCATCTGGGCGACGTGCGAGCCGAGTGGCTGCCCAGGCGGCTTGATAGCGAACCTCGAGATGTGCATGGTGAAGTTGCTTGACCAATAGCGGCAATTCCGCCGCCAGGCCCAACTCACCAACGGCTTTCAAAGCCCGGGCACGTACTCGATCATCCGAGTCGTGTAATGCGTCAGCAAGCGGATTCCCCGGATGCACTCTACGAATCGAAGCTCCAGCAAGCCCAATCTGGCGAACGGCAGGATTCTCCGAAGCGAGAGCCGAATAGATCATGATGGTGGCTTGGTCATCGGCGAGCCATCCCAGAGCCGAACCCGCGGCACGAGCTAACGAGGGATCTGATGCGGCGATATCCAGCAACTGCTTGATATACCCTTGATTTGCCAGCTCGAAGCCCATGCAGGCAGCGGCGAACACTTCCCCAGGCTCCTGAAACTGCTCCAGTTGCTGCCAAACGAACGGCCAGCTTTGTTCGCCGGCAATCCGGAGTCCATCCAAGTGGCCTTCGAGTCGGTTATCGAGGTGGCTGAGGTCAACAAGGGTATAATGCGGACTCTGCGTGGAGTGATCGCGGAGGAGCCATAGGAACGCAGCTTCTTCCGCGTGTTGTAGAACGACCAAAGGAATGATGTGCGTCTTCAAGAGTCGAGCTTTCTAGATTCCAGAAGGAACGAGTTGGGCCATTTGGAAGAAGATCAGCCGAAGGACGTCATCAGGGGTGTTCGATCTCCATCCAGCGTTCACCGTCGAATAAGTAAATGTCGTGAGCACCTGTCGACAGGAGTACACCGTCGTTGTAGTGGAGACTGTGAGTTGTGCTCGGCTTGCCGTTTCCGGTGTCGACGAGGGTAAGTTCGTCCTGAGCGTCGAGTCGGTAGATATCACCTACCTCGGTGGCCAGATACAACGAACCGAAGGCGTACTCGATGCCGGAAAAAGCTTCCTCTGTGACATCTTGTTCGACGACTTCCCAGGCGTTGTGGCGGCCCCGGAGGATCATCCCCCCCGAACCAGCGATAAACACCTGCCCGGTTTCTGCGCAGCAAATGTGACGAAGTTTGCGATTGGTCGGACTATCGATCTCCCACCAGTGGTTACCATCGTGTTGCCAGATCTGGCCTTGGAAGCCAACTGCATAGAGTTCCCCTTCGTCGAAGCCGTGGATGTCGAGCAAACCGGTGACTTCTTCACTCTCAGGTGGAACCCGGATCCCATCGTCGCAACGCTGCCATCCCCCGGTGAGAGCGCGCCGATAGACCATCCGTTTCATCCCTGCGACGTAGATGTGGTCACCGACGCGCCGCACGCAGGTGAGCGGGCGACGCTGCCATGGTCCATCCCCATCCGAGTCGACCGCTTCCCACTGAATCCCGAGTTGCGATCGAACCTGGACTCGGCCGTCCGGCCCGGTGGCAAACGCAGTTGCTACGCCAGCAATGTCGTAGACGCCCAAGCCAATAATCCGGTTGGCAACCTTCCAATGTCCCCATTCACCCTTCAACCAACGCATCACGTAGCCGTGATAGACGTTGTCTTCTTCTAACTCCAAGTCGACCGCCGCCAGATACAACTCGTCTTTGAGATAAACGAAACCGTGTGTGAGACCGAAAGGATCACTCATGTGTGGACACCTCGGATGTTCAGCTGGCGTTGGATCAACGATCACCCGGACAGAACGCTCCCCCATCCCTCCCGAGTTGGTTCACGAGCCTCTCCTAAGGCTTGACGTTTGGTCGGTGTGTTCATGGGTCGGGAATTATCGGTCCCATAGAAGTCATCCATCTGTTGCTCCAGACACTGCTCACTGCAAGGCGGATCATCGAATACCGTCTGGTGGGCATTGATGGTTGCCCGCTTTGCCTCGCCATAAGTCAGGGTCTGACCGTGACGTGCGCCGGCGGGGTACTTACCCGGTACCGCTGGCATGTACGACTCTTCAAATGTGCCCTGCACATCGTGCAGTTCCCGGTGTGGAGTGCCTCGGCTCCGGTACTGGTTGACACATACCGTTGGAGCGGCATTGTACCCGCTGCTCCCTTGAGCCATGGGAAAATCGGCCGATCGACCCTTCACCCAGTGATCTTCGATCATATGGTGCCCGGTGGTTTCTGCCGGCCCGCCCGGAGGAGCGTCTTGGCAACAACGGTTCTTGTCCTCCCCCTTGGGCACGAGTAGGCACTTTTGGGCTTTACGGCATCGTTCGCCGCAGTGGTCCCGTTTCTTCCCGCGACAGGCGTGCCCCGCTCGCTCGATCTCTTCCTCACAAGCCTCCTGCGCATCCATGGACATCTCGTCCACGTGCATCC
The DNA here is from genome assembly GCA_964410665.1 of uncultured Alcaligenaceae bacterium. Classification (GTDB taxonomy): domain Bacteria; phylum Planctomycetota; class Planctomycetia; order Gemmatales; family Gemmataceae; genus CAYPIE01. The sequence continues at coordinate 33,619 of CAYPIE010000018.1, read as the reverse complement.
AGGGAGGAGTCCCGCCTGGCGTCGATGCATGATTATGCGTGGTGAGGTCCATGTGTCGCACGACGTTCTCGCCCTCAATTTTGACGTCCATCGACCAACTGGTGAAGTAGACCTTCCCCATGATCTTGCTCGTAATGACGTTCTTCTTCGGTGCACAGCCCGCTTCGTCACCGGTACTCCGCTTGAAGTAGGATAAGTCCTTCAGCATGACTTCTTTGTTGGTGATCTTGACCGTTTTGCTGCCACTGGTAGTGTCGGTGGCTAAACCAGTATTCGGGTATGGGATCGGCACCCCGGGCGGGGTCGCTGGAGTCTGAGGAGGTGTGAAGCAAACGTCGGGGAACGCCGCGATCGACTTGCCAGCAGCGGCTTTGCACGATATTTCTCGCCCATTGGCAAACACGTTATTACTCATCGACCCTCAACCTCCCCTTGGTAGCTGAGGAGCATAGCAGCCCGCTCCCCATCGTCGTCACTGAAATGGCACAGCACCCCGCGACCAGGAGCGTACCGCTTGCGAGCGGCCGCGAGGGCCAGGCCGAGAATGCACGGTCCGATTGCTGCGCCTACTTCCCCGAAGCAGTCAGCTGGATGCAGGTGGTCGAATCGCTCCTTAAGCTTGCGGACGGTACGCGCGATCGCCAAACGGTCTTGCTTGAAGGCGTATTGTTCCCCATTGCAATCGGTGAAGCGGTACTCCGCATCGTCCAAGGTGACACCACCGTCCACAAACAAGCCCCTGAAGGCCTCCACCAGCCCATCCGCACGGAGAGGATTCGAAGAGTTCACCGTAGCTTTCTCACGTCCAAAGCCGAGAGCAAGACAACGGAGTTCGTCTCCCTTGGTCATCCCTGAAGGTCCGACTAACACGGCCGCTCCCGCTTCGCCGGGCGAGAATCCATTCGAATTTCTTTTTGTCAACAATCGATTCTGAGCTTGGTAAACGTTCAAGGTCCGTCGTACCAGAAAGCTGTCCACTCCCGCGATTAGACACCTTGGCAGACTGTCCTGGGCAATGCGTTTCCTCGCCAGATCGATCGCGATGGCCCCACCCACTCGTCCACGTGGGATCACTTCTGAGTCCGGATGGAACCGGACCCCCAGCCAACGCTGTAGTTCGGGCAAGAGCCGATCGTCTAATCCGTCCAACCGGCCGGGACGTCCACGTTCGGCAATACACAAGAGTAGTGGGATGCTCTCGGGCCGGAACTCTACAGCAATGTCGAGACATTCTCGAATTGCAAGACCAACTAGTTGGACTAGCTTGTCTCTCCCCCGCAACGGCGGGTTGAGCGGGACTCGGCAACCGATCAGCGGTTCCCCGAGATCGTCAAAGAAGTGGGTTTCCGTCAAACCGCTTATTCCGGCTCGGAAAGCGGCGCAGGCAGCCGCAGCATTCAGGCCCACACCAGTGACCATGCCAGCCCCGAGTATAGCAACATGGGTCATGGTGCCTTTTCCACTTCAACGTTGGACGGATGTGGCGACGGCCGTGCGGAACGCAGAGAGCCGAAGTGCCTTTTGCCCAGAGCCCGCGCCCGATACCAACCCCGGGACATCGTTCCCGCAATGATCTGCTCGACTTCAAAGATATTCCGTTGGACCGGAAAGCGGGCACGCCAAGTGACGAAGAATCGCCTCAAGTCTGGTTCGATCACGACCGTATCGATCACCGCATCCACTTGTTGGCGATATCCACGTCTCAAAATAAAAATGACTGGAACTTTGACTCGAGGAAGCTTGAAGCCACAACGACCCTCCGGGGTGAGGTTCTCCAGGAAGACTTTCTCTCCTCCTATGGGATAGTCGATCTGCTGGTCAACTGGAGCCGTTTGAAAATACTGATCCTGGAAGTCATTTGGCAGGAAAGGAGATACATTGTCCATCCAGTGTTGATCGTAAGTACCCGCGTACCGGATACGGTCGGGCCACGCGCGACCAATCGGCCCATAGGCCATCGGTCGGTATTTCTGTTGGGGATCCGTAACAGGTCGGCCAGTTTCTTCGGTGTTGGGGAGTGGTTTGCCGACCATTGCCCGCGAACTTCTACGGCCAAAACCACGGCCGACTGGGTTGGGATGGTAGACAACATGCTTGGTTGAGTCGGGATCCGAGGTGTCGGTCCCTCCGAACGCGTTGTCATAGGAAAACGGCATGACGAAGAACGGCTCCACGGGCCCAGGGGAAACCGCCAACAAGCCAGCCTCCCAGGTCCTTTGGCCCACCACATCAAAAGTTTTCACCAGCGGACCGATCCGCATGGAAACCTGCACACGCGGTATCGGTCGGCCACCTGGGGCATATGCCGAGCCATGGAGGAGGACGTCGCAGCGTGGCTTGATGAGGGCATAGTCGCTCTCGTACCGAGGAGCCGAAAAGCCGGGTTGTCCAGTAAAAACGTCGGCCGTCACTGCTGGGATCTGTTCCTTGGCAAGGGTCGGTTCTTCGTCATCGTGCTTTGGAATCCAGAATGTCCCTCTTACGACAATCACCAGCCACTCACGGGCATCTCGGTCGAGTCCTTGAGTGAAACTAGCATGCATCTGAGTTGCGTTGATGAGATTCATATCTGCCCCAGAGGATCTGAACAGAATTGGCTTCTCCGAATTGACGTGAAAGTGAGGCGCATTTGGTCGTCGATGATGGGCCCGCCTGTATGGCGCGAATATCCCGACAGCGGAGGGCACCGAATTGCGTGGCCGATCCTTGACTTCTCATGGCTCCAACTTCGCGAAAGGGCAACCGCAACAGAATAAGTTTGTTGCCTATCCAGAAGAGGTTGTCACATGAGTAACGTCGATTCGTTATATGGTGACCCTAGTTGATCTGCACACTCCCACCTTTAATCCGGTTTACACCCGAAGAACGGCTTAGTACATAGGCACCCCGAATCAACACCTTTCCTTCTCGTGTGAGGGTCAAGCTGGACTTGCCACACTTGAGAACAATCTCTTGGCTCGCCTCAAAGATCAGTTGCTTTCCATCCATTTGTGCATCCGTGGGAAGCATTCTCTCAGATAACTGGAGTAATTTTCCAAGGATGATCGGCAGCCCCCAATCCCCACCCTCGAAGGCAAGCACAACCGACGATCCAACGTCGTTACGCTCTAACCGCACGGTGGTGCGGGCTGTGAACACACCCCGGAAGGGAACGTATGCATGTTCCACTTGAGGCATCCCTTCGGGAGTAAATGCAACCAACCTCCCGATGACCAACCCATCGGGACGTTCAGGTAACCCAACAGTTTCCTGAAGGAGTACTTCGGTCAAGGGATAGTTGCGGTCCTCAGCTTGCTCGCTCATGACACCCCTCAGTTTTCCAAGATCTTCTTGCCCTTGAGCGTCATATTCTTCGACGCTTTCGCTGTGATCTCTCCGGAACCCGTCACCGTGATGTCTTTGCCATTGATGGTAATCGTTCCATCCTTTTTCATGGTGATCGACGCCTTCCCCACCGTTAATGTGATCGAATCGGTCGCGGTCACCGACAGGGCCTTGCCAATTGTAATCGTCTGTCCACCTTTGATACTTTGACCGTCGTCTTTTCCTACCGACAGAGTTCGACCGCCTGTGATCGACACCGATTCATCTTTGCCTACGGATTCGGTTCGACCGCCGCTGATCGTTATCGACTCATCCTTGCTCACGGACTCCTTGCGGCTTCCCCCGATGGTGATCGACTCGTCCTTACTGACGTTTTCAGTACGTTTTCCACTAATGGTGATGGACTCGTCCTTGCTCACCTTTTCGGTCCGGTTACCACTGATGGTGATCGATTCGTCCTTCGCAACATTCTCGGAGCGGTTGCCGTCGATCGTGATCGATTCATCTTTACCCACCTTCTCGGTGCGGTTGCCATCGATGGTGATCTTTTCGTCTTTCTTGACGTGTTCGGTGCGGTTACCGTCGATGGTGATGGTTTCGTCGCGGTTCACTGTCTCGGTGCGGTCGCGTTTGACCAGGGTAGTCTCGTCGCGATCGATGGTCTTCTGGCGGTCGTGGCCGACCCAGTGGGTCTCATCATTCTCGACTTCGATATCCTGATTTTTCTCAGCGTGGATCCAGAGTTGTTCCGAGCCCTTCTTATCCTCAAAGCGGATGGCGTTAGCGTTAGCGGGACTGCCGCCAGGGCTCGATCGACTCAGGATGCCCGACTGGGTCTTGTTAGCCGGGAGTTCCCAAGGGGGCATCATGTCAGCGTTGTAGACGCTGCCCATGATCAGCGGCCGATCGGGGTCTCCCTCCAGAAAATCGACCACTACCTCTTGGCCAATGCGCGGGATGTGCACCATGCCCCAGTTGGTACCGGCCCAGGGGGTGGCGACGCGTAGCCAGCAGGATCGGTCCTCGTTCGACGCGTCTTCACGATCCCAGTGGAAGTGGACCTTCACCCGACCGAACTTGTCTGGAAAGATCTCCTCCCCCGGTGGGCCTACTACAACGGCGGTCTGGCAGCCATGTACTGTCGGACGACGGGTGGTTCGTTCCGGCCGAAACGATAAGCCGGCCGGAATACACTGGAAGCGGTTGGAGTACTCAAAGCCACTGCCCTCGCTCGGTCGGTAGTTGGCGGGTAAGCGGGCCGAGTGTGTCACACTGGTAATGAAGTACTTGCCGTCGGCATCGGGGTGGCGCTGCAGGTAGAAGTGATGTCCAGGTGTAAGCTGACCACAGGTGCCCGCACCAGTGATCACCAACCCACCCGCGGTCTCGGCTTCCATCCGGGAGGTTACGGCACGACGGTTGTCAACATCGATCCCTGACAGACCGTCCGAATTGGCACCACCACCCCGATCGACCTCATCAAAGCGCATGGCGTAATTACCCGGGTAGTCATACACCTCAAGCTTGTCGCTGCCGGGCAAGTTCAACGTGTGCGTCACAGTACCGGCGGCAATCGAGTCGAGGATCAACCTTTCCGCATCTAGATGCTTATGTGGGTTCTGAAAATGGTGGTCCCAGAGCGTGTACTTGCCCGATCGAAGCTGTTGACTTTTCCGCCATTCATAAATGCGTCCTTCATCCCGAACTCCACCAAGCACATCCTCAAAAATGATTTCGGCTGTAATCGGCACGGCAGGAGCATCGGTAGGGTTGTTGCTGACAACGAGCTCTTCATTATCTGAGGGATGGGTGTGATAGTAAAAGATTCCCTCTTCTTCCATCCGCCGCGACGCAAAGTTGAAATCGGTTTCGCGATATTGGACACAGTATTCGCGATCTTTAAACTCCCCCTGGATGTCCCAGGTTACTGCCAGTCCGTCGAGTACTTTCTTTAAGATTTCCGGCAACGGCACATGTGAGAAGATGCGGCTTTGGCTCCGCTTGGTCCATAACCATAAGTTGGGCACCAACTCAGCAAAATACCGAGTAAACTCCGGTCCGCGTTCGCCCTGACCGAATCGTGCAATGATTCCTTGGAAACAGCGTGTGCCACCGAGCAAGTCCATCTCCACCGTCGCCGGCTTGCCAAGGATCCCCGCAAAGTCGACTTGCTTGGCTGCTGGTGCCAGTAATTCCAATTCAAAACGAAACAGATCCGAAATGGCTTCATGTCCATTCATGGCGGTAAGCAATACCGCGTCGGGACCAAGTGCGGTCGTAATCCTTAGTGGGCGATTCTGTTGTGTATAGTCGGCCATAACAGATCTCGTGATCGATGGGGCTTGAGCACATTCGGCTACCCACTCAACAGGTTATGTACGAATTCACTCCAAGCCGGACAGCTCCGCTCCTTGTCCGTTCGGCTGCTAGAATCCGATGAACATGGTAGGATAGCCCATGCTCCGTAGTGCGTCGTTCGGTTCAAGGCATTCTCCCCCCGAGGTCGAGCTGCTTGCAGGAGACTGCTTTATGGCGAATCCCGCCGATCAGTGGAAGAACCCACAGCAATCCCCGCAGGGGGCAAAGCCACCACGACACCGGAATTGGCAGCCTCCGACCAATCCGGTGACCCCTCGGCAGACACTTCCAGATCCGGCCCGAAAACGTCGACGACAGCTGATACTGGCCTGTTTCGTCGGAACGATTCTGCTTGGGGTCATTATCGGTCTCAAGATTATGCTCCAGCCTCCCCAACCAACCACACTTGTGTTGGTCGCTCCGGACCTCGAGACTGTTTTCGCACTACCAGACCACCCTTCCGGACTGCAAAGTATCCAGTCGTTGTCTGAGTGGGCCAAAGGTCACCCCCAAGACGCACGGTTGAGCGATCTATCTGATGACCAGCCCTTGACCCAGGCCTGGCAAGCGGAACTGGATCGAGGACATGATGGTCCGTTGGTGCTCTACTTCACCGCGCCGGCAGGTGTGGACGACCAAGGGCCTTACCTTTGGTTGCCCCCTGCGGAGACAAAAACTCTAAGTGACGCTCACAAGTTGCATGTCGAAACCATCCTCACTCGATTGGCCAAACTGCCGGCGGATCGGCCAAAGCTACTCGTTTTTGACGTGGGGCATCACCCGATCGGCTGGTCGCAGGGTCGATTCATGAACCGCTTCCCGGAAGGTCTGAAGCGACTTGACTCCAAGATCAACGAGATTGATGGGCTGGTGATCATTTGCTCCACCGAAACGGGTCAGCAATCGTGGATATCCGAAGAATGGCAACAGCCAATCTTTGCTGTTTACTTCAAGCATGCACTGACCGGGAAGGTCGTCGAAAGTGTCCGTGCCGACAACTTGTTCGATTATTTACATACATCGGTTCCCATCTGGACCCGAGCCAACCGCGCTGCTACCCAGACGCCCATTCTCCTCCCCAAAGCAGAGGGACTGAAACGCGCTGCTCAGATCGAGCTGGTTCGGTATGCCGAGGTCGAGCGGGCCAGTATCCCCGACCCCGGCTCTGCACCTGGACGTAGCTTTACCCTACCGAAGGCTCTGGCAACCGCTTGGGCAGAGCGGGAGAAGCTTGCTGAGCAATCCCCTCCCCCAGAAACTACCGCTCCCATGTTATGGCGGGCATATCTGGACACTCTGATGCGTTATGAACAGCGGATCCGCTTGGGCACCTCAGCAACGAATCTAGCCAAGCAGCTAGGTCGTTTACAGGACCAATTATCGCCCAGTCTATTCCGCGGGAGGCCAGACAGTCTTGCCAACGCGCTGCCGGTCGCCGCTGCTTTGGGATTGAGTCATGCCGCTGACTGGGAGCCCACACCAGAGAAATTGACTGTGCTTTGGAATGCCGCGATCGAGGGAAAACGATCGACCTGGGAAGACCTGGTTGTGAAGGCTCGCCAACAGGGTGATCGCAGGTTGCTCGGACTCCGCTTGGCCACGGCCAAATTCGTGGTCAAACGATTCCAGACCCGTAACACACCGCCGACCCGCAAGGAGCTGAGTACTCTCGCGACCCTGCTAAGTTGGTTTGATGGACGCATCGATCCGATCGAGACGCATTTGCTCTGGATGGTGGCCCTCCATGCGGATCCTATCGCTTTGGAGACGCCGCAGTACCTTGAAGAAGTTCAGTTCGCGTGGCAAACCCGCTTGCAGGCAGAACAAATCGCCTGGATGGACGGAGCCGCTCAACCCGAACAAGTCTTCCCCTGGGTCCAACCGCTGCTACTTAACACCACACGCACAGAGGTGGCAGGAGCCGATCAGGAACGCATGCTCGGGGAGGATTACCTCTTTGCATCGGAAGAGTCCAATGGCTGGGGACTGGCCCGCGGGTATCTCGAAAAGGCGCGAGAACGCTATCGGCAAGCAAAACGAGTGATTGAGATCATCAAAGATGGCTATGCAGTGCGTGATCGGGTCTTTGCCCAACTTCCGTACTACGCCCGTTGGGTCGCCGAACTTGATCCCCAAGGCCAGGCCGAGCTGATCGCTGACGTCGAAGAGCTTGCTCGGCTCGCCCATGCCCTCGACCAAGCCCTCACCCAGCCACACCGAGAAGCTGACAAGGTCTTGACTGAGGTCGAAGCAATTCGCAAGCTCGTCGAGCCGCTTGATCATGCCTTTGCTACCCTGGTGCAACACTACCGCCAGGCAACCGATCCATTAAGCCGACAAGCTATCCAGGAGAACCTGGCTGCGCTGAGAAATGCTTTGCAGGTACCGTTTGTTTCAGGTACACGCCGCAAGCAGCTACTCCATGACTTCCGTGCGGTGTCCCAAGCCCTGCTCGATGACTTTTCACCGGACCAGGTCGAGCAAGAGAGCCTCGTGCAGGGGTCCGACCGCAGTCGCGGACGTGTCAAGATCCATGCTCGACTGGCTCTAGCATTGCTCGGCCCTTACCAAAAGACCGATCCGCTCTCAGTCGATGGCCGTGAAGGCACTTTACGGAAAACCGAAGTATCTCTCCGCAACGGTTGGTCGGCCTTGCCCGAGACGATCGCGCGTTCGATGTCCGGATTGGCGGATAGCACTCCGGCTGAGGCGATCGCAACGCTGAGCCGGGCTGAGGCGATGAGCCGACTTCTGGAAAGCGCTACACCATTGGCAGACGAAGTGCCGAATCCGACCGAGGAGCTACGCCTTCATCGCATGCAAGCATTTCTACGCTGGCATGCCTTGAGGACCAACATCGATTACTGGGCTCATGCCAACCCCCAGGCGAGTGAGCCCGCCTACTGGAAGCAGGCGTCCCAAGCGTACGCTGACGCAGCCGCCAGCCTAGCTACGGATGGTACTCCGTGGGAAAAGCTGCTTTTGAGGGAGACGGTGTTTCGGATGGATTACCCCCAGCGGTTACCTTTAATCGACACCAACCCCTGGGAAGTGCGGTATACGATCCAACCGCAGATCGCCGCAGCCCGAGCGGTGCCCATCCTCCGTCGCGGTGAGCTGCCGCGTTTTCTTAAACCACGTGCCCCTATCCAACCAGCCCGCTTACCGTTAACCGAACTCGGGAATTCGGATCCCGCTTCCGAGGTTACCCGACAACTAGAGTTTGCGTTTACTGAAACGAAGAAACCTGGTTCCGAATTCCAGCTGGCCGCCGATCTGTTTTACCGCGGTCACCGGTACCCGATGACCACGGATGTAATCCTGTCGAAAGAACCGGACCTCCGATACGTCCACAAGCCTGCGGAAGGCAAGGCCGCCATCGCGGTGGTTGCCGACTCAGGGTTGGTCAACGGTGGGGTGGCGATGTTGATTGATGTCACCAACAGCATGAACCGCAAACAAGGCGAGAAAACCAAACTGCAGCTGGTGAAAGCAGCTGTAGAGCGGTTTGTGGATGAACTCCCAGAAGGGACGCAACTAAGTATCCTTACTTTCTACGGACCGACGCGCATCGGTCAGCCTCAAATCGACACCATCGTCCCCTCCAGGCGGTGGTATCGCCGAGATCGACAAGCAGTTCTCGACCAAGTCAACAAAATCACCACCAAGGCAAGCTGGACCCCTCTTGGTCGGACCGTAAACAAAATGCTTCGTCAGCGACTTGGCTTTCCCCCTCAGTTCGACGGGGTGCGAACGATTATTCTGTTGACCGATGGAAGAGACTCATCGGAGGACGGAGAACGGGGGGATCAAGTTTTCTCAACGCCCGGGCAGCTGATGGTCGATGCCTGGACACGAGACGCCAGAGAACACCCGGAGCACGTGGTCAATTTCCACCTGGTACTTTTCGCCTTAGACAATCGTCAGAAGAGTAAGGCTTATCAACAACTTAAGCCATTCAGTGATCGATTCGATCGCCCCGATGATCCTCATATCCACGAGGCGAATGAACTCGATCAAGTCGTCCGTAGTTTCCGGAATGCGATCCGGCCCCGCGTCTGGCTGTACGATCGCACAACCGCCGAGCCGGTCAAGGGGCTAGAGACAGGTTTTCCGGCTACCCTGCGGGAAGAGAAAGGGCTGCGATTGAGTCCGCTGCTACCGCCGGATGTCTATGAGCTCTGGGACGGTAAATACCGAGTGCGCCTGCCCCTGCAAGTTCAAGCTGGCGATCGACTGGTGATTGACTGGAAGCGCAGCGAGACCCCGTTTCGAGTCCTTTCTTGGGCCGATGTCTTCCGCAAGGAGCCCCCTCGTGTCGCAAACGGCGACTATCACTTGACGGTCCCCCGCAACGCTCTCTCCTCGCTCGGTATGCTCCGGTGTCAGCTGACTTTGGAACATGAGCTGGCCACCAAGGTCGGCTTACTACGACGCGATCGACCCCTGTTGGCCTGGTTTGACCTGCAACCGTTGCAAAGAGCACTCCCAAGCCGGCCGTCGCGCATGACCATTCGCAACGTCCCCGAACCGACGATCGCCCCGACCTACGAGCTCGAGGTCTACCCCTGGGTGCCGGCGCGCGACTCCAAAGATTTGCTCGGCAGTCCCGCCAAAGTCCAACTGCAGGCCTATTGGATCGATCGCTTCCCACCGAACCCGGAAGCGATCGTGCTAACCTTGCCTATCGTCGATGACGAGCTGACAGACTATCCAGACCAAATCCGGGTCCGCGACATGGATGTGTCGTTCCGCCGCATTTGGGTCGATCAGGGAGTACTGACCATCGAGATGGCCTGCTCAGGAGATGACCTGATCCTGGCCCAGTCTCCGGATTTCCGGCGGAACGATCAGGAACTCGGTGTCGCCCAGACGCACGAATACTACTTTAAGCAACGGCTCTACCGAGTTCGTTTTGGGCCACTCAACCGTAAGCTAATGGGTCGTGAAGTACGCTTAGAATTCCATCGACTTGACCAAGTGAAACAACAAGCACGCGAGCGGTCGTTGAACCTGCGATTGTCCTCCCCCACGCCCAGCTCGCAGACGCCGAGTCTGTTAGAGCAAGTCCCCCTTAAAACAGTACGATGACTTGGCAGCCAGCCCAATTGCCCGAATCTGAATGGGAGGCCGTCGATGCATGATGGTTCGCCTGACCGTGCCCTGTGGCGTCATGACCGGGTCCGTTCGGTTGCGGACTCGAACACACGAGGCTTCCGCTGGAAGCTGTTCGCCGTGGCTCTGGTGGTGGCGTTGCTGGTCGGCACCGTCCTAAGTCTACTGAGCCTGCTCAAGCCATCGCCCAAACTTACGTTCTACTCGATCGCGATCTCCGAGTATGAAGACTGGCCGCCTTATCCCTGGAGCATCCCACCTGAGGGACTGCAGAGACTGTCGGTGGAACGGCAGAACTTCCAACAACGCGACTTACTTCTGGACAAACTTCTGGAACTCGCTCGGCCACCGCGGCCCCGTCCTCCCCATGATCCATTGGTGATCTATCTGGGCGGACTCGCGATCAGCAGAGCTGAGGACATCTACTTTGTCCCAGCCGACGCTCGGCCCGACGAGCCGAGCACCTGGGTACCTCTCGACCAGTTACTCGAACCTCTACAGGGTCTCAATCATCCACGTCTTCTCATCATTGACTGGGAACCTCTGGTCGATTTTCGTCTGGGGGCACTGCGTCGGAACCTGTTCGAGCAGTTCCAGAAGCGACTTCTTCAGATGGATCAAGCAGGAAAACTCGATTTTCCCGTTTTGTTTGCTCTTGGAAATGCATCCACCCCAGAGCTCGGCACGCGACCTCTAGCATTCGTCCTCGAGCAAGCGTTTGCTGGAGCGGCAGATGGCTGGAACTCTGAGCACCACTGCGATGATTGGGTGTCCATTCAGGAGTGTTGTCAATACGCTCTAGCGCATTTGCATGCGTGGCAAACCAGGGCCGGTCCGGGTGGCTATATCCCTGGAGTGGTGGGCCTGCAAGGGGCGGAAGTACGGTTGTTGACTCCTAAGATCGACGCTCCCCCGGGCCCGACCCTGCCCGAGGAAGGCTTAGGTAGTTATCCTAAGAGACTCCTTGCGGCCTGGCCGTCTCTGCCTGCAACCCCTTTGCGCCACGGGGGGCCGACCCGCTATGCCAAAATTCGCCAGCTTCAAGCCATGTGCCTTCGACTGGAACAACGCTGGCGAGCGGGCGTGGCCCTCGACAAACTGCAGTCGAGCTTTCCCAAGCCTGCTAAACAACTCACCATCGTTTCCCCCCCGACCTGGTCATTGGCGGGTTGGCGCGACCAGATTGACGATGCAGGTTTTGCCGCACTTGAGGCCGCTGGACGGAAGACAATCCAACCGTTCCTGCGGAAAATCCGTTCTGGAGCGACGGTAGTACCCCAAAAAACCAAGCCCGCGACTTCCGTCCCGCCTTTATCGGAGGACCAAGCCAAAGAGACCCGAAACAATGCTTCCATGGGGCCTGAGATCGGTGCGTGGTTACTTTTTGAAGAGCTGATCACACCAACCGATCCGAGCGTGGGCCAAGTTCAACAGTTTGCCCAGGCTTTCACAGAGTCCGGAATTGCACAACACCTGGCGGAACCAGCCGGGGTGCAACTGATCGCCGGTTTACCGCAGTATCGGCTGGAATACTGGGCAAGCCTCCCCGGAACTTTTCGTTTGCATTTCAGATGCTTGCGCGAAAGTACCCGCGCAGGAGCGTTAGACCCACGGAGCTTTCCTTTCGTCCAGGAACGATTGAAACAAACCGATCAGGATCGACTGCAGGCATTTCACTGGTTGCTCGTAGGTGGCTTGACGTTGCGAAAGAAAGCCCAGACCCAACTCGCGAAGTGTATTGCAGAGTACCGAGCCGCTCAGACAACTGGGAAACTCTTGGATGAGGCTTTCGGGCAACGCGACTATATGGCCTACCTACTGGCCCAGACAGTATGGTTTGCCCACCCCGAAGAACCAAACACCTTTACTCAGCGGTGGCTGGCCGCCTGTACGGCAATGAAAGCATTGAACAATCTTCTCGACACAGAGACGCTGGATGAGACGCAACTGCAAAGCACTATGACATTACTCTGGCAAAGCCGAACTCAACTCGAGCAACTGCTTCAGCCCGATTCACAGACTGCGGCGAGTTGGGCTGCCTGGTTAAACTTTCCCGGAGGTACGGGCAGTGAGCGAACAGCTTGGGTGGAACGCTTCCTCAAAAGTTCTCGGGCGGAAGCAGAGACCATTCTGGAGCAGTGGGCCCAGGTTTCTGCCGCGGAGATCTCTCTGAGTTCCGCCCCCATAGGCCGAGACATACTGCGCGCCCGCCGGCTAGTCGCTTGGATCGATTTACATGCCTCTGACGTCCAACCAAACCTCGAGCCGCAGTTGGAAACTATTGAGAGAGCCCCAAGTGAAGCCGAGTGGACTAGGCTCGCCAAGAACATCCAAGCCAAGTTGGCTGCGGTGGCACGACAGCAGTCCCGTCTGGAAGGCTTCCGACGGTATTGGCGAAGTTGGCTGCTGCCGCCAGGCAGCGGAGGCGGGGATGAGGCGTTTCGCCAATGGTACATCGGAGCACAGCAATTGTATCGGGATTGGTTACGCCAGCGATTTTCTGACGAAGCAAGAATGGTAGAAGCTTCCGCCCGCCAGAGTGAGGATGAGGTGCCGCTCGCACTCGCCGAGCAGTATGGCAAGATCCTTCGAAACCTGGTGCGCTAAGTATGCAATCTAGGAGTTGGGCTATGTTTATTCGCATATATTGCCAGACCGTAGCCGCGATGCTTTATCTGCTCATTCTGGGTATCGGGATGGCCCATGCCCAACTATCTCCAAATAGCTATGTCGTGGTCAGCCCCGTAAAGGAGTTACAAGACGGGATCCCCAAGCTATGGAGTGAGTTAATCGACCTTCGCCCCAACACGGTCGAACAACCCTACTTTCTGTTTGTCAGGAACCCCGTCGATGAACAGAAGGTGCAGCTGAAAGTCGAGGTGATTGGTCCGAATGATGAGGTGCTGGCCGAAGGCACCGTATCCCCTGGCGATCTGGAGTCCCAGGACGGTGTGAACGACGAACCATTTTATAATGTTTCACTCAAAGCTCCACCCCCGCCAGCACAACCCAAAACGCCCGATGCGCCTATCACACCGATGCCTGACAAGTCTGGACTTCCGCCCCCTGCCGAAGAAGTTCCGCCTGGACAAGAGCTTAACTTTGCCAATGGCCGCTTCGCGTTGCGGGTTCGTGTGTGGAAACTCGAAGGCGGTCAGAAAAAGGCCATCGGTACCGCCCAGGGAAAAGAGACGGCATCTCAGACGCTTGAGGAGCCGCTCTATGTGCAAATTGCCGACCCACGGAGCTACCTCGAAGTCAACGAAGCCAAGCTCGAACAAGTGGGTAACCTGTATAATTGCCGTGTAAATCTCAAACGGAGAATGCCCATCAACCAGGCCCTGCGGTTTCTCAGCGTTAAGGGTCCTCCCTGCCCTGTCCGACTTCGCTTTCCCCCCCAACCCGCCTTGAATGCCCATCAGCTCCGCTCAGGAGTCTACTACCAGGAAATCGACCTCGCCGATCCTACTGCCTCGAGTACCTTGACATCAAGGAATCTGCCAATCCTCGATCGTAGCAAACCGTTGAAATTCTATTTGGAGGTCGACGGGTTCCCACGGACCTATGTCTATGCTACCACGATTCAAGATAGGACCACGTTCCGTCAGGAACCCGACCCGGGGACGCCTCGGATCCTCGTCCCCGGAAGCGAAGTCCCACTGAGTCGTATCATCACCCAACCGGATCAGCAAAAGCGGTTGCAATTGATTACCGATTCGACTCGACTTGATGGTCAATTACGTGTACAGATTGGACTCCCCGGCTTTACACTTGGCGGCAACGGGGTTCTCAAGAAGTATGACCTTCCGGGGGTCCGCAAGCAACGCTGCTGGCTGAATCCTGCTGGGGAGGAGGGAGCGATGAGTCTCTCCAACCGCGTGACCGATCATACTCTCGATTTACAACTCCCAGGGTTGCGCGGCACGTTTGAATTGCTCCTCCAGGTGAGCAGCGAGGCCCCCAAAGCCTTTACGCTTCTCGTGGATGATACTCCACCATTGCTGCTGAACGAACGGATTGGCCAGCCCATCCTTAGCGATCGCACCGATCCAGATTCGGTGGAAGTTCTTCCTTTCAAACGCGAGCATATCAAGGGCGATTTACTGGAGGTGGCGGCTGAGGCGATCGATTTTGAAACCCCGGTGGTCAGTGCGGTGTTTTTTGTGGGGCAGCCTGGCAAAGATGGCAAGCCGCCGCCAGAAGCTCCGCAAGCGGTCGGCGAACGGGTCAAAGAACAGTTTGTCAATGGGGCCAATCGGAGCATCTGGGTCAGCAAGATCAAGATCCCTAGTCAACCCGGCAAAGTCGACCTGGCGGTGGCCCTGACCAATGAAGCCGGTTTAGTTAGCGTGAAACCCTACCCAATCATCCTCATCGATCCTCCAACCAAGAAGAATGGCGATGGCAATGGTGATGGTGACCAAAACGGCGATCAAAAGGAATCGCCCACTACGGGAAAGGTCAAGGGAACCGTTGTTCAAGGGGGACGACCCCAACCGAACTTGGCCGTCACGCTGGCCGATGCCGATGGCAAACCCCAAGGCGTGGTCACCACGAATGACAAAGGTGAGTTCACCTTTGAGCAAGTCAAACCGGGAGTCTATCAGGTTACCTCGGCCAAGCCAGATTCGGGGGTCGGGACCAGTGGATCTTCCCCGGTCGCTGTGGAAGCCGGCAAGACCGCAATGGTTTCTGTTTCGCTAGTTCGCCAGCCTCCACAACCTTAACGACAAACCTCACCGGCAGCTCCCCGCAGAACAGAGGATCGACCAAACCACTCTCCTGCGGGGTTTCTTCTTAGGGATTGCCTCACCTCCACGAGCATATCGACTGATTGGAAGAACTGGTACACTTGCATCTGGTTCTTGCAAGATCTTTATGGCGTAGGCAACCCCATGATCAATCCTCTCCCTATCCGTTCCGGCGAGCGTCCCGCACACGCTCTCCGACCTTTGCACTTCGAGCGTGGTTTCACCAAGAACGCACCTGGAAGCGTGTTGATCCAAATGGGTCGAACGGTCGTGTTGTGCACCTGTTGTGTGGAGTTAAACGTGCCACCGTTCCTGGTTGGAACTGGAAAAGGGTGGTTGACTGCCGAGTACAACATGCTTCCCGGTTCGCCTGGCGGCCGCAAACCACGCGACCGTGGAGGCAAAATCGACGGCCGCAGTGTTGAGATCCAAAGGCTCATTGGTCGGGCCATGCGCTCGGTCGTCAATCTCGAGCAACTTGGTGAGCGCACGCTATGGTTGGACTGCGACGTGCTGGACGCCGATGGAGGGACACGGACTGCGAGCATCAACGGGGCGTTTGTTGCCTTGGTCGATGCATTGCAGACTTTGGAACTCCCCCTGCATGCAATACGGGGGATTCTGCGGGACAATGTCGCCGCGGTAAGTGTAGGGCTTGTCGGGGATCAAGTTCGCCTCGATTTGGAATACGTCGAAGATCGTGATGCAGCCGTGGATATGAATTTGGTGATGACGGGAGCAGGACGCTTTATTGAGATCCAAGGGGCTGGCGAGGAGGCGACCTTCACGCGTGCTGAGTTGGACCAACTCTTGGAGCTTGGCACTCAGGGCATCACCCAAGTGTCCGCCGCACAGAAGCAAGCCCTGGGTTTGAATTGGCCTCTAGACTAACTGATCCAGCTCTGGTATCTCCACAACCACATTGATTCTTGAGGGAACACCGGTCGCGGCAGGCGACCATGCCCGTCGCCGTCGCGGGTTGGCCATCAACTGCCCGTGCCGACTTCGGAACCTGGGTAGGAAAGGAGTCGCGATGTTCCATTGGTCGTTGCAAATCCTCGGGGTTTTTACGCTCACCCTCGGTCTCGGCTATCCCTTGCGGGCTCAGACCCATCCGTATGAGTTGACCCCTGAAAGAGGGAAATATATGCTGCTTGTGAAAAGTTATGAAGGGGAGAGCGCGGCCAAGTTGACTCACCGGATGATCACCGAGTTACGGGAGATCTATGAGTTGCCGGCCTACTACTATCATCGCCCCGGACAGCAAAAAAAGATTCACCAACGGATTTCCAAGTTGCTGGCCAATCAAGAACGCGGCCTTAAGCAGCTTGGCATACCTGTTTGGGAGGGCAGCAAGCCGCAACGGTTCTTTAAGGTGCAGCGTTCGGATGATCAGTTTGCGGTCCTGGTCGGTGGGTTTCCTGATATGGAAACCGCCCAACAAGAGCTGAAGAACCTACGCAAGCTAAAACCGCCGTCGAAAGAATTGCTTGACCGTGCGGTCCAAGACGTTCCGATCGCCGAAACCAAGCGGCAGGTCCAGGGGGCTTACCTCAACCCGTTTGCCTCTGCCTTCATTGTGCCCAATCCCACCCTTCCGAAACAAGACATTGCCGCAGAGAAAAAGCCCGACCCCAGCTGGAAAAAACTCAATGCGAATGAGCCGTTTTCGGTCCTCGAATGCGACAAGCCTTGGACCCTTGTCGTCCGGGTCTACCAGGGCGCAGCAATGATTGCCACAGATTCCGAAGCGACCAAGCTCGGACTCAAGCAAGCTGGCTTATCCGAGGAACAGGCCCGGCACGTCACTGTCTGTGGCCTTCAGGCGCATCGCGTGGCCGAGTGGCTACGCGATTTACACAAATATCAGGCAAAAACAGGCAACAGCATTGTGCCCTTCCCGATCGATGCCTATGTCCTCCATACTCCCCACATGAGTGTCGTCACGGTCGGTCAGTTCGACGCAGTGGATGATCCACGGATAGACAAGTATCGCAAGGTAATTGCAGGGCTGCAGATGAAAGATCAGAAGTCTGGGATCGTGTACGATCAATTTCTCGATAAACCTCTTCCGATGCAAGTACCAAAGTTTGAAGATTAGCGCTCAGAAAAAGCGAAAGCCCGGAAATGCGAACGGGCTTTCGCCATCGTTTACTCTAATGGCAAACCAAGAGCTTTTCGCTTTTCTTCAATAAACTTTAAATGATGAGGAATGTGATTGATCGCACTAGCCAGCACATTCTCAAGAGTGACTAATCCTCGTTCCGAATGTACTCCATCGCGGTAAACTACATCCGTCGGAAGGGTCCGCAGAATGCGTGCCATCTGCTTACGAGTTGCTTCGATCAAAGTTAATTCTTCTTCAAGATCTCGTTCCTGATATGCCAACTTCTCCGGCAACTGAGCTTCGTCAAGTCCATAAAGAACTGGTCGATTCAAAGCAATGATTTTCTTCATTCTATCGACCAACACCGGTTCGAAGTCCGCGAGATGACAGACAACTTCCAGTGTGCTCCAACGACCAGGAACTGGTCGGGCAACCAGATGTTCCCGGGACATCCCTGCTACTCCGCTACGAAGGGTTGCAGGACCCGCCAAATACGATTCAACCATGGCTGCCAGAGATGTGTTCATAACTGCAACTCCGCAGGTGAAGCCTGACTTGGGACAAGTCTCGCCCTTTTAGCGATCCCCAGTCTAGCCTGCTTTGCGTTCCCAGCCATCTCGGATCGCGAATAATTGTCGACGGCGAACTTCCTCGGGAGCATCTGGATCGAACTGAAGTTCGAAACCCAAAAGATGAATCCCCAAGTGATGCAAGACATGAAACGCACGCTCGCGCATGAGCACGTCCCGACGTTCCAGTGCTTCGACGAGCGCGGGCACGGCGTACATCCCCTTTTGCGCCAAGGCATTCGCCGCGTCCTGTGCGTGCTCAAGATCCGTCAGCTGCTCGACGAGCCGACGGGTCTTTTCGTCCTCGAGAACCTGCTCCATGCCATAATGCTGAATGACCGGGATTGCTTCAGGCACCTCATCAGCCAACGGTGCGATCGTCTCAGAGGAAGGGCGGGCTGTGGACGAAGATGGCGTCGCACTCATTACTGAAAGCCCGTCTTGGACGAAACTGGTACCCAGATATTCCTGGATGGCAATCGGATCTCGAATCAATTCAGGCGGCGTGCCGTGGGTGACCACCTTGCCTTCTTTAATCAGATAGCTACGGTCGGTGATTTTCAGGACTTCGCGGACGTTATGATCGGTCAAAAGAATCCCGATGCCATGCTCGGCCAGTTCACGAATGTTATGGCGAATATCTTCGGTGGTCATGGGATCCACCGCCGCAAACGGCTCGTCAAGTAGAATCAGGAGCGGTTCACACACGAGGCAACGAGCAATCTCCAGTCGGCGTTTCTCACCACCTGAACAACGCCCTGCCACGTTGGTACGCACATGCAACAGATTAAACCGAGCAAGAACTTGTTCGGTTCGCTCGACCCGCTCTCGATATCTTAGCCGTCGGCCGAGGCTGCGACTGTAAGGCAATGCTTCGAGAATGGCCAGGATGTTTTGTTCGACAGTGAGCTTGCGAAAGACACTCTGCTCTTGCGAAAGATAGCCCATCCCGAGTCTGGCACGCTTGTACATCGGAAGATACGAGACGTCCTCCCCATTAAAGATGACCTGGCCATCGTTGGGTTGGATCTGACCAGTCGTCATCCGGAAGCTGGTCGTCTTCCCCGCACCATTCGGGCCGAGCAGACCGACCACTTCACCTTGGTTGACCTCAAAGGATACGCCATTGACCACGGCACGTTTGCCATAGATTTTGACCAGATTATGTACTTCCAGCAGTGCCATCCGTGGCTCCCCATGAGACCAAACTTACCGCCGTGCTATCGCCGATAACGGATTGCCCGGATCTGGGCAAGATCAAGCGGCCTCGGTAAGCGCGCGGAACATAATATGCACATCGACTTGCCCAAGTTGCCCATGGCGAAAGGCTCCAGGGACTGTGCCCAGAATGCGGAACCCCAGTTGCTGCCACAGATGGATCGCGGCGTGATTCGTAGCCACGACAAAGTTGAACTGTATCGCTAGGTATCCGAGGCGTCGCCCTTCGTCCAGGCTGTGCTCGCCCATCGCGCGAGCAATGCCTTGACTCCGGGCAGCCGGCTCGACCATATAACCGGCGTTCGCCACGTGATCGCCCAGTCCAGGCTGATTGGGCTTCAAGTAATAACTGCCAACAATTCGTCCATCGCTGTTCTCAGCGACATAAGTATGCGTACCAAGCCCTGCCCAGAAACGTAGGGCGACTTCGCGCGATATGTCTGGATCGAAAGCAAACGAATCACGAGCCTGGACCACCTGATGAAAGATCGCCCAGATCGCCTCGTGATCGGCTTCCATGGCCGGACGTATTCGCATTAGTCCGCATCCTCTTTGCCAAGCACATACTTCCGCATCCAAGCCAAATCCCATTCCATCTTGGCCTTTCGGAACGAGAAACGGCTCAAGGAATGCGGCTGGCCTGGGTAGACGATCAACTGGCTATCGACCTTGCGGTATTTCTTGAGACCGCGATAAAGCGTGCGCGCATGAGCCGCGGGCACCCGTGCATCCTGCTCTCCAACATGAATCAACGTCGGCGTGGTTACTCGGTCGAGGTGATAAAGCGGCGAAGAGCGTTGATACTTGCCGGGATCTTCCCAAGGAAGCTTACCGGCCATGAAGTTGATCACATGTCCAGGAGTATCTTCGAGTCCCCATTGCATGGTCTGATCGATCACCCCGGCACCGAAGCTAGCTCCTTTGAAGCGTTTGCTCTGGGTGATGACCGCGCCGGTGAGGAAGCCTCCATTGCTCCAGCCGACCACACCAAGGCGATTGGGGTCGGCAATCTTGCGCTCGACCATGGCTTCGACACCGGCCAAAATGTCTTTGACCTCGATGTCGTTTTCGTGGCCGATGAGCTCGGTCATAAACCGATCGCCGTACCCAGTCGAACCACGGTAGTTGGGACTGAGCACCGCATATCCTTGGGCGGCGAAATAGGTGCGACCATCCCACTGATACGTGAAACTGTAGGTGGAGGCGGAGGTCGGGCCCCCGTGAATATGCACCATCATCGGAAGCGGCTCATCCCCCTCCTGGTAGTTCGGGGGTAACTCAAGGATCCCGTCGACGGTGTCGCCATTTGCCCCTTGCCAGCGGACGACCTTCAGTTGCGGCAACTGCCAGGTTCGGATCTGGGGGTTGATTGAGCTCACCTGGCCCGGCTCGAACCCACTCGAGCCGGCTTCGACCACATGGATCTCCTGGCCATGTGTCGGGTCGGCCCTGATCGCGACCAGCGTCGCCACATCCCGGGCAAAGCTATAGTCGCTGACCACGACATCCCCGGGGGTAAGCACCTCCGCTTCCCCTTGTCCGCCATCGGCCACCTGCTTGACGCGCACCAGCCGTTGGCGGGCATGATCCTCGGCGAGGAAACATAGTCCACCATTGTGCCACTGCAGCTTGCCAGCGTAGATAGTCCAGCCATTCGGGCGTCGGATCTTCCAGACCCTGGGTTCCAGGCTTGCGACCTCGCCGGCAAAAATCTCCCCGGGGTAGCCATCCCACAACACCCGCCAGGCCAGCCGGTTGCTGTCCCGGGCCCAGGCCAACCCCTCGATCCAGCCGAACGGGGATGGAGCATCGTCACGCCAGAGCTGGTCGGGGAGTGGTTGCAGCCGGCCGGTGGCCACATCGTAGATCTCGACCTTGGACAGGCCCTCGTAGGAGACCAGCCGGGAATCCGGGACGGTGATGAGGGCGATCTTGCTGCCGTCGGGGCTGACCGAGAATTCAAAGATATTGTCTCCGGGGGTGACCAATCTCTTGGTCCGCCAGGTCAAAAGGTCAAGCTGATAGATTTCGCTGACAGTCCGCTTGCCAGAACCGTACTCCAGGTCGGGGTAGCGTTTGCGCAGGTCACGCCACTTCTTGGGGTCCAGGTCGACGTCGACACTGTAGTAAAGGGGGTTCGTGTCATCGCTGATCGCAAACGCCTTGACACTTTCCTCGAGCCGGGTAATCGGGATGATCCGCGGCACCTCGACCGGGGAGGTGGATTCAGCCTTGGGGATGGTAAGGCTCCATACCTGGGTCTTGCCGTTGAAAGGTGCTTCTTCGTCGCCGCGTTTGCGGGCACTCAGGAAGAAGATCTGCTTGCTGTCATGCGACCATTGCGGTGCGTAATCGGCCGCCGCGTCGAAGGTCAGGCGACGCTCGTAGCCGCGTGGACCGATCAGCCAGAGATCAGTATTGCGCGTTTCCTTTCCCTCTTGCCAGCTGCTACGGGTGTAGACCACCCACTTGCCGTCGGGAGATACAATACAATTCCCGGGATAGGACAGGGTGAAATAATCCTCGATGGTGATCGGATGGGTCGCAGGCCCTTCTTGGGCCAGGACCAGCGGAGTGCAAAGCAATACGAACAGCAGAATCGCCAAGCGGTACACAGGAGTCCTCCTCGAAGCGGGTATGCCGGGACCAATGCCAAACTGCCTCAGGGTAACACATCGGCCACGAGAATCCGCGCGCCTGGCTGTAACAGCGGGACCAAGTCCCCCTGAACATCCATGACCCGACGCTGGGCGTAGACGAAACCGGTCGCCGAGCTCGTGACCGGCTGTGGGGCCCGGTACACCTCGACCTGGCGGGCGACCAGATTCACCAACCAATAGTCGGCGATTCCCGCCGAGGCATACAGCGGACCCTTGACCTGGCGGTCATAGTCCAACGACGTGTCGCTAATTTCAACCACCAGCAGTGCGGTCGTCGGATGCTGGGTAACGCTCCGCGGCGAGCCCGCAACGACCGCAAAATCGGGTTGTGGTTCGGAATTCCCGATCTGCAACGGGTGTTGTACCCGTACCCAATAACCCGCGGCAAACACCGCCAGCAGGGCTTGGAGCATCAAGCCATCGGCCTGGGCGTGCAGCGGACCAAGCGGGCTCAAGGTCACAATCTCCCCGTGGAGCAGCTCCACCCGTTCGCCAAGGAAATACCCCTGCTCGCCCAGCCGGTGATATTCGTCAACGCTCCAGCGGCGTCGTTCTGGTGCTCGGGTCATGCCCTACGTTCCTTTTCGCTTACGCCAGGCGGCCAGCCGCTTGCGGATCTCGGCTTCATAGCCGCGGTCGGTCGGTTCATAGTAGACCCGGTCGACACCGAGATATTCTTGCTCGACAAAGCCCCCTTCGAAGTTGTGCGCATACTTGTAGCCTTCGCCATGGCCGAACGACTTCGCCCCTTGGTAGTGACTATCCCGCAGATGCTTGGGCACCGGGAGGGTGCGCCCGGAGCGGACGTCCTTCGCGGCCGTGCCGATCGCCAAGGTCGAAGCGTTGGACTTGGGGGCGGTGGCCATGTAGGTCACCGCCTGAGCCAGGGTGAGCTGACACTCCGGCAGCCCAACGAACTCCACTGCTTGCAACGCCGCGGCAGCCAGGATCAGGGCCTGGGGGTCAGCGTTGCCGATATCCTCCGAAGCAAGGATGACGATGCGTCGGGCAATGAACCGCGGATCTTCGCCCGCTTCGAGCATCCGCGCCAGCCAGTAGATCGCCGCGTCGGGGTCACTACCACGCATGCTCTTGATGAAGGCGCTGGCAAGATCGTAGTGAGTATCGCCGGTCGGATCATACTCTAGGACTTTCCGCTGGATCGATTCCTGGGCGACAGCCAGGTCAAACACCACAGGCCGTTCTTGAGTGGATAGGACGCCGATCTCCAACGCACTCAGAGCCCGACGGGCATCGCCATCACTCAACTCGGCCAGGAAGGTCAGAGCCTCTGGCTTCATCTCGACTTCGATGGCTCCCAGGCCACGTTCTCGGTCCTGCAACGCACGCTGGAGCAGCCCCTCAATCTGCTCGCGCGTGAGCGGCTCAAAGGTGAAGATCTGGCTACGACTGACCAAGGCTGAGTTGATGGCGAAAAAGGGATTCTGCGTTGTCGCTCCGATCAGGGTGATAATCCCTTCTTCGACATCGGGAAGGAGTACATCTTGCTGAGCCTTGTTGAAACGATGAATCTCATCCAGGAACACGATGGTACGCTCGGCGTTATGTTCCAGTCGCGTGCGGGCCTGCGTCAAGATCTCGCGCAGCTCCTTGGTCCCCGCGCTCACCGCGTTCAGCGGCACAAACTGACGCTGTGTATGCCGCGCGATCAGTAGCGCTAAAGCGGTTTTTCCCGTTCCGGGTGGGCCGAAAAAAATCAGGGAGCTGAGCCGGTCGGCTTCGAGCATACGCCGTAACAGTTTGCCAGGGGCGATGAAGTGCTCCTGGCCAGTGAACTCATCGAGGGTCTGAGGACGCATCCGGACCGCCAGCGGCTGAGCCGCTTGTCGATTCCGCACGCGCAGGTCATGGAACAGGTCGATGGCAGATCTCCTTGAAGATGCACTGGACCACCACCTGAACTATTGTATCCAATTATTCGCGTACTGCGAAAGCACGATCGAATGAGCGGGAACGGAATGTTCGCCAGAAGTGCGGAGTCTGCAGTTTCCCCCCGGCGATCACCGGGGGGAAAACCATCAGGTTCAGTCAGCATCCCCGGCCACCGTGGCGGCCAGATACTCGCGATTGAGCTTGGTAATGAAGCTGACGCTGATCTCCTTCGGACAGGCAGCCTCACACTCGTACTGGTTGGAACAGTGGCCGAAGCCTTCCTTGTCATGCTGCTCCAGCATGGTGCGGACACGTTCGTGTCGTTCCAGCTCGCCCTGTGGCAACGTGGCCAGGTGCGACACCTTGGCCGCGACGAACAGCATGGCCGAGGCGTTCTTACACGAAGCCACACACGCCCCACAACCGATACAAGCCGCGGCGTCCATCGCCTCTTCGGCCTTGTCACGGGCGATGGGCAGCGCGTTACCATCGGGGGCACCGCCGGTCCCGACCGAGACGTAGCCGCCGGACTGGATGATCCGGTCGAAGGCGCTGCGATCGGTGACCAGGTCCTTGATCACCGGAAAAGCCTGAGCTCGCCACGGCTCAATGTAGATGTGATCGCCGTCGGAGAAACTGCGCATATGCAGCTGGCAGGTGGCGGCGGCCCGCTCCGGACCGTGGGCCATGCCGTTGATCATCATGGCGCAACTGCCGCAAATACCTTCGCGGCAATCATGATCGAAGGCGATCGGCTCTTCACCCTTGCGGACCAGCTGGTCGTTCAGGATGTCGAGCATCTCCAGGAACGACATGTCCGGGCTAACATCCGAGATCGGGTAGGCGACCATGCGGCCCGAATCTTGCGGGCCCTGTTGACGCCAGATGTGCAAAACGAGATTCATAAACGAATAAACTCCATACTATCGCTAGCGAGCGGGTGCAAGCGGTGGTGGGGATTACTTGTAACTCCGCACGGCCAGGTGCACATGCTCATATTCAAGAGGCTCTCGGATCAGATTCGGCTCCCGGTCGAGGCCGGTATACTCCCAAGAGCTGACGAAGCGATATTCTTCATCGTTCCGCAGGGCCTCGCCCTCGGGTGTCTGGAACTCCTCGCGGAAGTGGGCCCCGCAGGACTCGGCCCGGGCCAGTGCGTCGCGGCACATCAACTCACCGAACTCTAGGAAGTCCGCCACCCGGCCAGCTCGTTCGAGATGCTGGTTGAGCTCTTGGTCCGAGCCAAGAATGTTAATGTTCTCCCAGAACTCCTGACGCAGCTCGGGAATGCGCTGCAGCATCTTTTGTAACCCCTCGCCGCTGCGTGACATGCCGCAATAGTCCCACAACAGCTTGCCGATCTCGCGGTGGAAATCGAGGATCGTTTTCTTCCCTTTGATCGAGAGGATTTTGCGGATGGTGCCGGTCACCTCTTCTTCGCAGCGTTTGAACTCCGGGTGGTCAGCCGGCAAGCGGTCCTGCTTGGTAGTCGCGAAGTGGTTGGCGATGGTATATGGCAGGATGAAATAACCATCCGCCAAGCCTTGCATGAGGGCGCTCGCGCCGAGTCGGTTCGCCCCATGGTCGGCAAAGTTGGCCTCGCCGATGACAAACAATCCCGGAATGGTCGACATCAGGTTGTAGTCGACCCACAGCCCACCCATGGTGTAGTGCGGCGCAGGGTAGATACGCATCGGCTGCTGGTAGCCGTTTTCGCCGGTGATCCGTTCGTACATATCAAATAGGTTGCCATACCGACTCTGGATGGTGTCCCGGCCAAACCGCTTAATGGAATCGTTGAAGTCCAGGTAGACACCCCGGCCGCCATGGCCGACCCCGCGGCCCTCATCACAAACTTCCTTTGCCGAGCGCGAGGAAATGTCGCGGGGGGCCAGGTTGCCGTAGCTGGGGTACTTCCGCTCCAGGAAGTAGTCGCGTTCCGATTCCGGGATGTCCCCGGCGGACCGGGTCTCACCGGCCTGCTTGGGCACCCAGATGCGGCCATCGTTCCGCAGCGACTCCGACATCAGGGTCAGCTTGGACTGGTGGTCGCCGGCCACCGGGATGCAGGTCGGGTGGATTTGGGTGAAGCACGGGTTGGCGTAAGCAGCGCCCCGCTTGTAAGCCCGCCAGGTCGCAGTCACATTACAACCCGCCGCGTTGGTGGACAGGAAATACGCATTGGCGTAGCCCCCAGTCGCTAGGACCACGGCGTCTCCGGAATAGGAGTCGATCCGCCCAGTCTGCAGGTCACGAACGACAATCCCGCGGGCACGCCCGTCGACAACGACAATGTCGAGCAGCTCGGTCCGTGGGTGCATCTTGACCTTGCCGTAGCCAATTTGCCGCGACAACGCTTGGTAGGCGCCCAGCAACAATTGCTGGCCGGTCTGACCGCGGCAATAAAAGGTCCGCGACACTTGAGCGCCGCCGAAGGAGCGGTTGTCGAGCATGCCGCCATATTCCCTGGCGAACGGCACCCCTTGGGCGACGCATTGGTCGATGATGTTGGTGCTCACCTCGGCCAGACGATAAACATTCGCCTCGCGTGAACGGAAATCACCACCTTTAATGGTGTCGTAAAACAGCCGCTCAACGGTATCGCCGTCATTCTGATAATTCTTCGCGGCGTTGATGCCCCCCTGGGCAGCAATCGAGTGAGCCCGACGTGCGCTGTCTTGGAAACAAAACGTTTCGACCTCATAGCCGAGCTCGGCCAGGGTTGCCGAGGCAGAAGCACCGGCCAGGCCGGTACCCACCACCAGAACGCGGTATTTTCGCTTGTTGTTGGGGCTGACGAGTTTCATTTCTTTGCGGTAACGCTGCCACTTCTCCGGGAGCGGACCGTCAGGAATGTTGGCTTTGAGTTCCATGGTTAGTATCCCCCTGTTCCCGCTGCCGCCAGCGTCTGAGCCAGATCAGGATTGGCTTCGATGCCGCCCGCCAGGATCGTGACTGGAATCGAGACATTGCCGATAAACAAAAACAGTGCAATCCCCCAGGCGAGGTAGACGTAGCTGCGTTCCATTCGCCGGGTGTTGAGGCCCAGCGTCTGAAAAACACTCTTGATGCCATGGGTCAGGTGCAGCAACAAGAACAACTGGGCCACAATGTACAGGATCGAAATGGCCGGAACCTTGAAGCCGTACACCACCATGGAGTAGACATCGTGTCGACCTTGGCTATCCTTCAGGTCAAGGTAGTTGACATTGACCGTCTCCCCAGTACTGGGATTGGTCAGATCAACCCCTTTGACGACGCCGAGGGTATAGTGTGCCAAGTGGAAGATCACGAACGCGAGCACGACCAAACCCGTGGTGAGCATGATCCGAGACTGGAGACTGGCCTGGACCGTGTCTTCATAGGCATAACGGACCGGACGTGCCGCACGTGAGCGTTGCTTGAGCCGGATCGCCAACGCGAGGTGAAGAACAAAAATGCCCAAGAGAATCCCGCGTTCGATCCACAGTAAGGGCCCAAGGTCTTTCAGAAACTTCGCGTAGGCATTGATCGACTCTTGACCTGCATAGATCTTGAGGTTACCGATCAAGTGACCGGTGACCCAAATGACCAAAGCGGCACCGGTCAGTGCCACGAGGTATTTGCTGCCGACCGTGTTGGCAAACAGTGCTTGCAGCCAGGTCAAAAACGTTTTGCCTTTCGGGCTAACGTTTGTTCGGTAGCTCGTTTTCGGTTGAATAACGTTGGCCATGAGACTCTTTGGTTTGCACGATGGAAGCAGCCCCGCTAGCGGAACACGCAGGAAGTACAGCGGGTTTACACTCCAGTGGAGATTTAGAAAAGAGGAGTCAACGAGCCTTGGTGTTCAGGTTCGCACTTGACTCTATCCTCATCTTACAATGCGCCACCAGGTCGGCCAGGTTTTCCCGCCTTATAGGACTCCTAACCTTGACCGCAGACCATGCTCGCGGGCAACCAAAGCCGGTCCCCAAGCATATCCCTTTCGGAGTGATCATGAGCCTGAGATTCCTCTGCTTGCCATTCGTGTTGCTAGCACTTTCAAGTGGCCTGGCTGCCCAGGAAAAGCCACCAGAGTCACCTGGCTACGAAACCCGGGCCGAACATGATCCCAACGGCATCGGAAAGTTCTACATGGGACGAGAAATCGCCCGGGTCATGGGGCACCTCGGTGCCGGTTGGCTCGAACGTCCAGAGCGGGTGAACGAGGAAAAACCGGACATCATGTACCGGGCTTTGAAGATCGCCCCTGGGGACCGCGTTGCCGACATCGGGGCTGGTAGCGGCTATCACACGTTCCGCCTACGTAAGGCCGTCGGCGCCAAGGGCACGGTTTACGCCGTCGATATCCAGCCCGAGATGCTCGCCATCATCAAGCAGCGGACAAAAGAACGCAAGATTGACAACATCCAGCTGGTCAAAGGGACCATCAAGGACCCCAAACTCCCGGCCAATCAGCTCGACCTAATCCTGATGGTCGATGTCTACCACGAGTTCTCGTTCCCCTTTGAGATGACGCGAAACCTCATCAAGGCACTCAAACCCGGCGGTCGGCTGGTGTTCGTCGAGTTTCGACTTGAGGATGATTCCGTTCCGATCAAGCTAGTGCACAAGATGAGCGAGCGTCAGGTGCGGAAAGAGATGGCCATTCACCCCGAGATGGAGTGGACCAAGACCATCGCAGACTTACCCTGGCAACATGTCGTCGTTTTCAGCAAAAAGGGCAATTGATCGCAGAAAAAACTGACATTTCTGTTGCCCCAGCTTCATGTCTACCAGCTCGGCGGCCTCACGAATGATCGAATCTCGCTCGGTTTCGTCCCGATTTTGTCCCAAAATGTACCGGAAAAGTCTGGTTCCATCCCCAAAACCCCAGAAACGAACGAACCAGTCATGAAACTCCAGGGGGTCCGCTGGCCAGTTTCAACTGTACAAAAGAATCCCTCCATACTTTATATGCCGCCGGCCGACGAAACTCCAGTTTTTTTCAGCGTACTGCCTCCGAGCACGGTTCAAGATCTTACTCTGCTAATTGATCGCCCGTCAGACCAACACTCCTCGTCCCACTACGGTGATGAGGACCGGCCCGCTTACCCGGCCACCGTGAACCCGAACATGACGACCGACACCCAAAAAAGACCGCGGGTACGGATCTGTAAACGGTCCCCACCACGCACGCTCATTTCGACCACCGTCACCCGACCCAGACGGGCGGCGATGTCCTTGAACATGGCCAGCTCTGGGTCATTCAAGCCCTCGATCAGCTTCGGTAGCGAGACTTCAAGACACAAAACCGGAGGGTTTTCGACGGCAACCGACTTGAGGGCCAGGGCCGCTTTCAACTCGGCCGGGCGAGGCTTACCAAAAGTGACGAAGAACGCATCCTGCACCGCCAGGATGTCATAGGTCGGGTGCTCGATGCCGAACAGCATTCGCTCGACCTTACCCAGGTTGTCTCGGAGGGTAACCCGGTGCAGGGGAGTGTTCTCGACCTTAGCGACGTCGAAGGCAAACTGTTTGCGCACCGCTTCGGGCAGCTTCGCCACAAAAGCTCGGGCAGCGGCGACCAGGGCGGCGGTGTCGACTACCCGCTGTGCGCCGAACACCCGATAATGCCCGTCCTGGTCCGGGCCGCGTAGCTCCATCAGCCCGTCCATTGATCCCGAATCGACCGTGCGGATCACCGCCGCGCACACCGCCTTGAGGATCGCGTGCTCAGACTTCGGTAGCTGGGAAAGACCCTGCTGTTGGCTTTCCTTGATTCTGCTGATGATGCCGTTGCGCAACTCGGGAGCGAACAGCGGCATCCGAAACAGGAAACTTGCTACCGAGTCCGGTTGAGCCAGACCGCGGAAGTGGTTGGGGCGGGTGCGATAGTCGCCAATCATCGCTTTCAGCTCGGTGTCCGGTAGAGCCTCCAGGGCAAAATCCGTGATGAACTCACCGGTCTTGGGAGTCAGGTCAAAGCGGAATTCAAGCAGCCGGCCCTGGTTGAGCAGCAATGGCAACCATCGGCTAATGAGCTCCTTTCCACCGCTAAGCAGGGCCAGCTCCGCGGCCCCCAAGGCGACCATGCCCCCTTGCTCGTCAGGGTTCGAAATGACTCTCTCGAGTTGTTGCCAGCTGGCAAGGATATTCTGCTTCAAACCATTACTCAGCCGGTCGAGGCGGAAGCGGAACACCAAGGCTTCTTTGGTGCTGGCATCGATGACGCTTGCCGGGCTCAACCGGTTCTCCGCATCAATCGGTTTGGTGCTCCCCGGGCTGAGATAGGCATAGCTCTTGTGAAAACGAAGGTAAACCGGCAAGGGCAGACCGGGTAAGGTCACGGCATATGTGGGTGTGTCATTGGTCTGCTGTACCTCCAGCCCTTGGTCTTTCAGAAAGCGAACAAAGCCGTCCGGCTGGCGAACCGGGATCAGCAGCACCAGCTCAGTGGCGAACCAATTGTCCTTGATCGTGGCGTACAGCCCCAGCGGCTTGTCCAGGTTAATCGCCTTGAGGTAGGGCTGAACCGATTGCTCCAGGCCCTGCCGCAAGCTCGCTGCCGCCTGTTCACCCAGGACGGTTGTGACAGTGCTCTTTAGCCTCGTAAGGAGGTAGCTCAAGGAGCGGGTCTGCACCGTCATGGTTGGGCCGGTTTGGTTGCCAGAATCCACCGGCGCGGCCATGACGGAGCCGGTCACCAAAGCCCAAGCGAGAAATCCGTTACGGAGCATGATGATCTCCAGGAATCTTGACGAAAGCAGCGTCTAAAACGGCAAAGCTTGGCTATTGTAGAACGAAACGGCAGACCACCAACCGAAGCGGTGGAAGTCCACGCATCACGTCAGCGAACTTCGCTGGTTACCGAACTAGATCCATCAAGCTGTGGCGGCGGTGCGGCACCGTGGACTCACACTCACCCTCACTCAGAAGGAACAGGCAAGTCTACTCATACAGCGAGGGTGCTGACCGGTGTTGCATGCTGAGCATAGCGAGCCTGCCTTTCCGAACGGCGAGTGTGAACCCGCCGAGGTTCCACTGGAGCAACGCAGAGACTCCACTCCTGCCCGACGGCCCGTGACGGACGGCAACCGCTCGGCTCGGTGGGTTCACACCCGCCGTTCGGAAAGAGGATGACTTCGATCGGTTGCACACAACTATATACCTGCAGGCGATCAACCCTCTCACATGGCGGGTTTCCATTCGCCCAGCGCAAGGAACAGCCGAGGACTACACGGACCTGAACCAGCAACGTTTAAACCACGAGAATCTTGGCAAAAGCAGCGTCCAGAACGGGATGGCTTGGCTAAGGTAAACCGAAACGAACGACCCCCAACCGGAGCCAGTGATGCACGAAGATTGCGTCCACTACTTCCGCACGTTGCAAGACCAGATCTGTCAGGCCCTGGAGAGAGTCGACGGAAAAGGCCACTTTCACGAGGACACCTGGGACCGCTCCGGTGGGGGCGGAGGCCGCTCCCGCGTCATCATGGAAGGAGGGGTTTTCGAAAAAGGGGGCGTCAATTTTTCAGAAGTCTTTGGCGAGATGAACCCCGACTTCGCCAAGCAGTTACCAGGTGAAGGCTCCGCGTTCACTGCCACTGGCATCTCGCTGGTCATCCATCCACGCAACCCCTATGTGCCCACCGTGCACGCGAACTTCCGGTATCTGACCAAAGGCGACCGAGCCTGGTTCGGTGGCGGTGGCGATCTTACCCCCTATTACCCCTTCCGCGAGGACGTCATCCATTTCCACAAGTTGTGGAAAGACGTGTGTGACCGCCATGCCAGCGTCGCCAACTATGCCGAGATGAAACAGGCCTGCGATAACTACTTCTACCTTGCCCACCGCAAGGAACCGCGTGGCGTCGGCGGCATCTTCTTCGATTACCTCGAAGGCGACCCTGAGGCAGTGTTCGCTTTCGTCCGCGACTGCGGCAACGCGTTCCTCGACGCCTATCTGCCCATTGTCGAACGCCGCAAAGATCTGCCCTATGGTGCACGTGAACGGCAGTTCCAGGAGTTCCGCCGCGGACGTTACGTTGAGTTTAATTTGATTTATGACCGAGGGACGTTGTTTGGGCTGAAAACCGATGGCCGAATCGAATCGATTCTGATGTCCTTGCCGCCGGTGGTCCGCTGGTTATATGACTACCACCCCGAGCCCGGCTCAGCGGAGGCGGCGTTGACCAGTGAGTTTTTCCCACCCCGGGACTGGGCCAACGAGGTCGCCTAAAGGGCGGTCCTGTTGAAGAACCAGGAGACGCAACCTATGTCCACGGAACGATCAATGGACCGCCGCGACTGGCTGAAGACCAGTAGCTTTGGGCTGGCCGGCCTGGTCCTGCCACTGTCGACTGAGGCCGCAAAGATGCCCCCCACCAAGTTGACCTTCGGCCTGTGTGCCGATGTGCATCAAGACATCATGCACGATGCCCCGGGGCGTCTTAGCGTCTTCATCGAAGACATGACCCGGCGGGAAGTCGGGTTGATTCTACAGTTGGGCGACTTTTGTGTTCCACACCAACGAAATCAAAAGTTTATGGATGTATGGAATGGCTTTGCCGGGCCGCGCTACCACGTCCTGGGCAACCACGACACCGACGGCGGCTACGACCAAGCGACCACGATGAAGTTTTGGGGGATGCCCGAGCGATTCTACACCTTCGTCAGAGACGGCTTCCGCTTCATCGTCCTGGACGGTAATGACGTCAAACCGAACGACCGGGCCCCGGGCTATCCCCGCTTCATCGCCAAGGACCAGCTGGAATGGTTGTCGAAAGCGTTGACCAACAGCGAAGAACCGACGCTAATCTTCTCACACCAGTCCCTGGAAAACCCGTCCGGGGTCGAGAACGGAGAGGAAGTTCGCGGCATCATCGAACAGTCCGGCAAGGGCAAGGTCATCGCCTGCCTAAGCGGCCACCACCACATCGATGAGCTCAAGACCATTCACGGCATCCCCTATATCCAGGTCAACAGTATGTCGTACTTCTGGCTCGGTGATAAGTACCTGAAGGTTCGCTACAGCGACGAGATTGACGCGAAGTATCCCTACATCAAATACACTGCCCCGTATCGTGATGCACTGTATACGGTGGTGACGCTCGACGGAGAGGCCAAGACCATGAGCCTTGAGGGCCGAACCAGTCAGTTCGTCGGACCATCACCCGCGGAACTGGGCTATCCGGAGTCCCCATCGGTGCAGAAAGGGAGTGTGGTGGCCCAGATCCGCGAGCGGACGGTACGGTTCGCCTAGGACCCAGGAGCAACGTGGCCAGATTTCTGCTACGGGCGAGGCCGGCATGCCACTACCCTGGCCGTCCGCTGGCGATGCGTGCCACACGACGGGTTCGCACCTGCCGCTCAGGAGAAAGCGTCGATCCGAAGACTACAACCCAGCTGAGCGTTTAGTGGGTCACCCCGATCGAGATGACGACCGGGTGTCGGACCGGAGCTGGGCATCCATACGCGTCACACCGGAGGCTGGAAACTGTTGACACGCGCTCGTTGGGTGGGTGACGCGTTGGACAGGCGCGATACCTTCAGTGCGGCGGGTGGGAACCCGCTGAGGGTTGGACAGGCGTCGGTTGGAGATCCCGCGTCTGCCAGGTCGTGCTCCTACGGTGCCTTGGTCCCAGGCACTTCTGCCCAAACCTC
>CAYPIE010000017.1:0-86927 GCA_964410665.1 uncultured Alcaligenaceae bacterium | reverse complement strand
GGAAGAAGGACTTGCCCCAGTAGCTGGGTCCGTAGGTGTAACCGTTGAAGGTGGTGCGGGTAGCGAGTCCGGCGTAGCCAAAGGCCTCCCAGTCGGGGTCGGTCTGGTTGGCGGGTGTGTTGAAGATATCCCGGACGCTGGTGGCGTAGTCGGAGGCGGGATCATCTTTGTCTTTTCGGGGGAAGTTATCGCCGTCGGGCAGGGTCGTGTAAGTGCTGGGGGCCTTGGTGAAGGCCCGTGTGCTTGAGCTCACGTCGGTCCAGAAGAACTCGGCGATGGGCGGGCCGGAGTTGCTTGCGACCGAGATGTTGGCGGGGTCGCAGGACTCATTGCCGCCGGTGATGAAGCCCTGGTCGCCGAACAGGCCGGCGGTGGCGGTGTCGGAGTAGTGTCCGAAGAGCGGATAGTCGGGGTCGGGGTTGAGCGACTGGGTGCGTGGTCTATTATCGGCGTAGGGAACCGCCTTGGTTCCGGACATGGGTGTGGCGATGTGGGACTGGAAGCCCATGGAACCGGACAGGTCCATGATGATGACGACGTCGCGAGGTCGGTGGACCGCGACGGCGTTCGCGCCGGTATTGAAGGTGCTGGTTCCCCAGACTTGGCCGGCCAGTGCGAAGGCATAGCGTCCTTGATCAAAGTTGACCTGGGCTCGCACGGCTCCGAAGGGCTCGGTGGCATCGGTGCGTGGAAAGCGGAGCCGGAAAGATTCGGCGGAAGGGTTGAGGGGATCAAATTGGTAGGTGTAGGATCCGATCTCGAGGGTGACATCGCCGGAGGTAAATTCGTTGGGATAGCCGTCGGTGTCGAGCTGGGAGGCCACACTGGTTGGATCGGTGTTGACGCCCTGGTTGAGGACTTCGTTGGCAGCGGCGGCAGCCAGGGCATTGTCGGGAATATCCCAGAGTTGGAAGTCGTTATCGGGGTCGCCGTTGAGGGTGCGGACGGCGGTGAGGGCGGCACTATCGGCAGCATTTTGGCAATGGTTGCGTGCGACCATGATGAGGCCGAGATCGATGGCCAAGGCGAGAAAGCCGAGTAAGCCAGTCAGGCACAAGACGACCAGGGGCAATACAGCACCTTGCCGCCTCGATCGAGGAGTGGGGATCACCATCGGAGGTCTCCTGGGGGTTGGGGACCGAAACAGAAAACGGTCAAGATCGGGAACTATGTTCCAGTTCACATCGGAAATTCAGGGGCATACCCGAAGGTTTCGGGACCAAGCGGGACCATTCGTAAAGCATTGGTCCCGAGCGGAGCGTCGGAAGAGAGGAGCCGACAATCAGTTGGCTTCGCTATTCATCAGAGCTTGCGTTTCCATGGGAATCTGGTCGGGCATGCCGAGGATGTTGGGCAGCATCGTCTGATATTGGCCGGTAATATTGACTCCGATGTAGGTACCGAAGGGAGCGTTTTGGGGACTATCATCGGGGGTCAGTGGGGTACCCGTGTTATCTGCAGCAAAGACACGGACGGTCGCTTGAGCGCCAAATGCGCTGACATCCACCCCAGAAAGTCGCTCGCGGACAAAGGTTTCGGTTTCGCTGGCGACGTTGGTGGAGAAGGTGTTGACCGCGGCATAACGGGCGCCTTCACGGGCGGCATGTTCCAACACCTGACGGACCATGATGAAGCGACCGAATTCGTAGATGCCAAACAGGGTCAAAAACAGCGGAATGGCGACCAGGGCGAATTCGACGGCGGCAACCCCGTGACGCGATTGTGGCTGGCAAGGTTGATAACGCACGACATACTCCTTATTGCTGCCAAGTCAGAGACTTCGGGGTCAGTTCACGGGGACCTGGGGGATGTCCGAACCATCGAGCGTGACTTCGATCGGGAGGTCTTTCATGCAAGTCCACTGCACGGTCGAGGCAATGGTGTTGATGGGGGTAATCTGCGGTGTCGAAGCCCAGCGGAGGTTGTCATAGGGCACCGAGACGCTGACCTCGAGCACATCATTTTGCCTGGCCAACGAGGGGTCGTAGGTGTCACCCAAACTCTGCGTGAGGTTCCGTACGGTGACGGTGACCCCGGTGATGTTGGTGATCCCGGAGTTTTGCAGATAGGACTCGATGGTGGCTTCGACATCGGCGAAGTCGCGGAAGCCGGTGGAGGCGGCCCGGGCTCCTTCGCGGGCCGCGTTACTGATGATCTGCTTGGCGTTGACCATGCGGCCGACTTCCCACAACCCCCAGAGAAGGCTCATCAGGAGTGGCAGTAAGATGGCAAATTCCACGGCCGCTGCTCCCGGTCGTCGGGGACGTGCTGCAGCAATACGCATAATACTCGACTCCTTGGTTGGAAGGCGAGGTGGTCCGAGAGCGCTCAAGACCCCTGATGGGAAAGCATTTATCTTTACCTAGTACACGCCGGGTGAGGGTGTCAAACAAAACCATCCACGTAATTTTCGAAAATTCATCTATATAAATAATAAGTTCGGTATTTTTCAAAATTATTCATTCATGTCGAAACGCATGGCTCCGATCTGGCCGCCGGGGAACCATCTGCTACCATGCACCCAGCTTGAGAAGTGATGGGCCGCGGTGTCGTGTCGACTGAGCTCAAGCCAGTAGGATCGTGGCGATGTTGCTTCGTTTTGCCGACCTTGCCTCCATAGTCCGGGGACTGGAGCAAGGGATCATTCCTGCGGGGTTGGCCCGCCAGCCGGTGGCTGCGGCGTTCACGCCCAGCGGAGCCTGTTGGGTGGAGCTGCGCCGGGCACCCAGTTCCCTGATCCGGGCAGGCTTGGACACGCTCGGGGGCGAGGCATCGTCTTCGGAGACCTGTCCACCGTTACAGCCATACCCGAATTGGTTTGCCTTGCTTCCGTTGGAAGGCACCACAGACGCAGCCCTGGTCGAGACACCCCCAGCAGCGCTGTTCGCGGTTCGCCAAGCCGCACAAGCCGTTCGTTTGGCGGCGGAGGGCTGGCGTCTGGGCGCAACCCGGATGCGGTTGTTGGTCGGGCAAGGGCCGCCTGGGACCTCGGCCCTGTTATGGATGGAGTCCCCGCCGAGTCATTGCCTTCGATGGGGCGGGATTGTCGAAGCGGGCGGTGGGCCACAGGTCTTTGTGGAGCAAGCGTCCCGCGTCTGGGTGGAGTGGGGGTACCGCCATCGCTTTGCCAGCCAGATGTCCCCTGCCGCGAAACGCTGGCTTCTCTTGGCTTGCCATTCGTCGCATGTGCTGCCGGCTCCGGCCTCAGCGCAGTGGGCTCCGATGGAACTCTGGTTGCCCTGGTGTCCACGGCGTTGGCAGGATCGATCGCCGCGTTGGCAGTTGTCGATTCCGCTACAATTGCGGGCCACGCCTGCGTCCCGATCGGAGGCACCCCGGTTGTGGGTGGTAGACGGGGGGGAGCCTGCCTTTCTGAGTGAATGGGTGGCCACCATCGCTGAGACGACCCTGGAACGGCTTGAGGTTGCCTTGGGCCAGTGGAAGGACCGACAGGTTGCTGTGCTACGTAGTCGTGCCCGGGTGGCTGAACCGCCGATATTGGTGCTTCCCGCCCAGGCCTGTGGCCGCCTGCTACGGCTTGAGCAATGCTTTGTTCCGGTGGGCCACGAGCTGGTCCCTTTGCCACGCCGCGATATAGTCCGCGATTATCTTGGGGGGGATGCCGAGGTAGTGACCTGGCTAAGGGCCACGGCAGGACAACTCGAACAGCATTGCATCCCACAAGCGGCATTTCGTCGGTTGGGGTCGCAGGTTGAATATGTGCAAGCACAACCCGCGCGGGCGCTGCGACCGTGGCGAGTGGCCGAGGCCTTTCCTCTGGAGCGGTTTAGCGTCCCGGAGGAGGTTTGCCCGCTACGGCAGTCCGCGGGGATGGCGTTGCCGGAACTGAGTGTGGAGGTGCCGTTTGCGCGGACCAGCGACCTCCCCGAGATTCGCAAGGGGGCCACCCCGGCACGCCCAGAGCCTCCCGCGGTGCCCGAAGAGTTACCGAGCTGGACTACCTCTCCCGATTCTACCAGTGTTGCGTTGGCCCAGCTGCTGGCCCTGGAACGTCGTTTTCTGGCGATCGAGGGCTCGCTGGAGGCACCCGAACGTCAGGAGCTCTGGAGGGAACTGGCGCGTTTGCATAGCAATCTTGAGCATGACTTGGAAGTCACTTTGTGCTGGTTACATCGTCTTTGGCCGCAATCTTCTCTGTCGGTAAACGAGTTGGCAACCTGGCAAGAGCAGCTGGGCGGGGAAGTGGCGGTCTTCCCTCTCACAGCCTCGTCTCTGGCAGAACTCGCAGCGGCTCCGGATCGCTCCCAGGCAAGGGCTCGGCGACTGGTTTTGGCTCTGCTGCGAGCCGGGCAGCTGTCTCCTCGACCCACAGCGTCGGTGCTGGCTCAGGCAGATCAAGTCCTCGCTTTGGTCGAACCGTTTCTTCCCATCCGGGCCGTGTGGCTGGCCCGGTGCGCGCTTTATCAACTGGGTGGGCAGGACATTCTAGCGCTGACGCGTGCCCGCGATCGCTTGTTGCAGCGGCTGCATGCCCAGGGCATGGATCCGGACAAGGAGCTGCCTGGGTTTTTACGCTTGGCCGCGACCGCCAGTGGGGGAGAACAGACCGACGCACAGCGGTTACGACGGGTGCATGCCATGATTGCCGGCTGGAGGCGCGATCCGGCGTGGAACGATGCCTTGAGCCTCCTCTTGGCCGTCGGCTTCGCTCGCCTCGGCGAAAGCGAGACCGCGCATGAGCAACTGGCTCGGATCCGCAAGCTGCCTGCTGCCCGCGGGGTTTCCGCCGCAGCCTCCTGGGTGCAGCGGGCACTGGTTGAACGGACGGAGCAGAGCTTGGCCGGTCGCCGCGGGGTAGCGCTGTCCGCAGAGCTGCTTCGCCAATGGCAACTGCTTCCGGAATCCGCGCGGCTGGAAGTGGATCGGCTGCGTCAGGTGTCGCGGATCTTAGAACCTTATGAACGGATTGATCCCTACCGGGGTCGATGGCGGGGTCGGCTCGACAGTTTTGGCGAGTTGCTCGAACGTGCATTCCGGGGCATCACGCCTGAGGATGCCTTTGCCAGTTATCAAGGGTTGCGCCAGCAGGCGAACACGCCACGACAGCGTTATCGGTTGCTGGGAGTGGTGTTCGCTCAAGCTTTTTTCCTCGGAGAGCTGGCGGCCGAGCAATTGCTGGAAGACTTGCTTGGGGTATTAGATGACTGGGATGGACTACTGGATGTCAGTGATCTGCAAACTTGGGGGAATGTGTTTGAAACGGGTTTGGCCTTGGCCGGTCATTACGACCTTCGCAGTTTATTCGCAGAATGTATCAAGCGACTGGAGGTGTTCGTGGCGCGGTTGCGTAAAGAGCAGTCCGCCTGGCTGATCGGGGCGATGACCACACCCCTGTTTCGCGTGCTCAAGCGGCTTGGCCACGAGGAAGCCAGTGCCGCGCTGTTACAGACCTGGACGGAGCGGATGCTGGAGGGGCAGTCATTGCCGACATTTCTACAACTACCGGGGTTGAATCGGCAGGCAATCTATCCCGGCCTGCTCCGGTTAGCCGGGGGGTGGTGGTATTTTGACTGGGAGACGCCGGTGAAAGTGCTGCTGCAAGCGGTGCGTCAAGAACTATTCCATCCACGACTGAGTGCGAATATTCGCCCTGGGTTGGCTTGTGCATACATCCATGCCCTGGGGCAAGCGCCCCCAGAACTGGCCGAGCCACTGCTGGAGGAACTTTGTCAACAAGGGGCGAGTTGGGCCAACGACTTTACACTTCCCAATCGGTTTCGCCTACTGGATACGACGATCCTGGCGCTATCGGCAGACCCGATTCGCGCGCAGGGGCGGGTGCGTCGTCTGCTCGACGAGGATGAGTTTCTCATCCGTCGGCGAATTCATCAGGATCTTCGTGCGGCCTTGAGCGAGGCAGGGTTTTAACAAGATCACCGGAGGACTAAGAGTCCGCTGGTCACTGGTTGGGCCTGCACGCAACGATGGAGCGAACCAGTTCACCCCTTGACCTCGGCATAGCGGTGGGTGGGGACTGGACGGGCGGGACGCAGATGCTGGCCGTGGGGAAAACGTAGATGAATCCTTCGGTTTGTGCAGACCGTCTGAAGGACCTGGCGGGCCGTGTCATCGAGGGTATCGGGGTCCATGGCCACACGGGCGTTGACCACGAGATCACAGGCCATGACCTGTTGATGGGCGGGAAGCGATAGAGTGGCGGCGGTTTGGCTGCTGACTTGGTTGGCTACTCCGAAGCCGGCGGCACCGAGTCCGATCAATTTCAGGTGAGCAATTTCGCCGCCGACGTCGGTCAAGCGCTGGCCCAGCTGACGAGTACAGCTGGTGAGTAAGTCGTCTAGGTCGAAGGGGGTCTCGGCTTCGAGTCGAGCGGTGAGATTCAGCCAGCCCAGCTCCGCTTCGCCTTCGGCGTAAACGTCATAATCGATGTCGAGAATTTTGCGGCCAAACAGCCCCTCCTGAGCAAGAAGTTGTTCCAGGGCGGCAAAGCCGTCGCCTGTGCGTGCGGAAATGCCCAGCACCGGGGTGCCCGGATACTGCATGCGCACCAGCTCGCGGATTTCATCGAGATCTTCGGCGGGTAGTTCATCGGTGC
This sequence comes from uncultured Alcaligenaceae bacterium, assembly GCA_964410665.1. Classification (GTDB taxonomy): domain Bacteria; phylum Planctomycetota; class Planctomycetia; order Gemmatales; family Gemmataceae; genus CAYPIE01. The sequence goes on along the minus strand of CAYPIE010000017.1, from coordinate 80,353 downwards.
GATTGATCAAGATGGCATCGGCTTCCTCGAGTTGCTTACGAAAAATGTAGGCCGCCTTGGTGGAAAAGCCGCCGGCGGGCTCGCCGCGGAGGATGCGTAGTCCGTGACTGGGCTTGAACAGCACTGTGTAGGGAGCGACCTGGAAGCGAGTGCGGTAGAGGTCCTTGAGCGGTTGGACTACGGTGGCCACCAGATCAGTACAACTGCCGACGGGTTCGGCCAGGATGACTTCGGGCTGCTCGGTTTGCTCCAGGTTCCCCGCGCGGTTGAGGAGTTGATCAAACGTGCAACAAAAGCAGGCTCCGGGGACTTCCTCCACGGCGAAGCCCAGCGAACGCAGCGTGCTCGTATCGACCAGCTCCTGCGCCTGATCGTTGGTGACGATGCCAACCTTGCGACCTTGGTTGGTAAAACTCTGAGCCAGGCGGGCCAGGGTCGTGGTTTTGCCAGCGCCAAGGAAACCACCTACCATGATGAAGCGTGGCAGCGTCATGTCGATCTCCTAATCCGAAAGGCAGAAAGCTGGTTCCGCGCGTTGGGTCTGAAGCGTTCGGTCGGAGTCGCTCCAGGAGTTGCTGCGGAGAGCTCGCTTGCAGACACGGCTTGCGGGTGCGTTGATGAGCCGTTGCCCGGAAAGCCGGAATTGGCGTTGCGGGATGCCGTTGGAGACTTACTATAAGACTTCATGGATATTCGGGCAAGTATCCCCGTCAGGACTTTCATGTCAGCCATTCACTTCATCATCGTGGCCCCCGGCCATTTCCATGCGGCGTTAATCCAGAAAGCCATGTTGCCCGGGGTAGCTCCGAGGGTGGCGGTGTATGCACCGTTGGATGGCGATTTGTTGGACTATTTGCAGCGGATTGCTCAGTTCAACTCGCGTGCCCACGCACCTACTTCCTGGGAATTGGATATCCGAGCCAGCGCCGACTATCGAGAACGCTTCTTGCACGACCAACGGGGCAATGCGGTCATCTTCTCGGGGGGCAATCGCGGCAAGATTGACCTCATGCTCGAAGCGGTGGAGGGCGGCTTGCATATCCTGGCGGACAAACCCTGGATCATCGACGTTGCCGACTTTCCGAAGGTTGAGGCACTTCTCAATCAGATGATGCATCGCCGGGTTATTGTCATGGACATGATGACGGAGCGATACGAGATTACGACGCAACTCCAGCGGGAACTGGTCCAGGATCGGGCGGTGTTGGGGGAGTTGCTGCCAGGGACGGCCGAGGAACCGTCTCTATCGATCGGGAGTGTGCACTTTCTACAAAAAGAGGTTGCCGGCCAACCGCTAAAGCGACCGGCAACGTTTTTTGATATTTATCAGCAGGGGGAGGGCTTGGCGGATGTGGGAACCCATCTGGTCGATTTAGTGATGTGGTTGTTGCTTCCGGAGCAAGTGATCGACTATCGACGCGATATTGTTTTGCATGATGCGCAACGCTGGGCGACGGTTGTGAGCCGGGAACAGTTTCGGGGCGTGACAGGCTTGCCGGACTTCCCCGCGTGGTTGGCCCCGGCGATTCGGGGCGATTCGCTCCATTACTTCTGCAATAACGCGGTCGATTTCTCGATCAGTGGGTATCGAGTGGGCCTGCATGTCCAGTGGGACTATGCCAGCTCCGGCAGTGATCTGCATTGGGCGGTGGTTCGCGGCAGTCGCAGTTGTGTGGACATTCGTCAGGGAACGCAACCGGGCGATCAACCCGAGTTGTGGATTGTCCCTCATCGGCCTGCTGACCAGCAGGCTGTCCATCAGGCGGTGCAAGCTCGCATCGAGGCCTGGCAGGACCGCTGGCCGGGGGTGGTTGGGGAGGATGTCGACGGAGCGATTCAGTTGCGGATTCCGCCACATTATCGCCTGGGGCATGAAGCCCACTTTGCGGAAGTCCTGAATCAGTTTTTACAGCGACTGGCCAATCGGAGTTCGTATCCGGCTTGGGAAGTGTCGAACTTGCTGGCCAAATATTCCATCACCACCAAGGCCGTGGCCATGGCGCGGCAACAGCCAGCCCCTTGACAGTCCTGGACAGATCTTGCATAAGAAAACCAATGCTGTCCCTGCCGACGGCGGCTGGGCGAAGCGTTTGCCTGTCTTTCCGCACTGTCCGCGGAGCCTGCCCCACTACAAGGAGAGGAAGCAATGTCACTGTGGATGCTCCTAAGGATTGTGCCACTGAGCCAGATGGTGCTGGTTCCGGCCTTGCCTCCACCCGATCCGGATCCTTTCAAATATGGCTATGTTGGGGTGATGATCCAACAGCAGAATAATCAGATCACCATCTCGGAGGTGAAGCCGAATACGCCAGCGCAAAAGGCTGGGCTGCGGATGGGTGACCAGATTGTTCAGGTGGGCCGCTACAAGGTCAACTCGTCCGATGAGGTGATTGGCCTGGTCGCTACGGTGCGACCCGGCAGTATCGTGCGGCTTGGAGTGTTGCGTGGCGGCAAGCCGTTAATGCTTCGTATCCGAGTCACCGAACGACCCGAGGAGTTGCAGGCGCCCCCACCAGCCCCCACGGTTCTGCCCAAAGAGGTGGTCGATCCGGTCGATGCGCCGCCTAAATAATGTACTCGACGGTCTCGCTGCTCCGCTGACGAGCGGCGTAACTTCCGCCCAAGGCAATGCCGCCGGCGATATGCCAGACGTTGGTGATGCCGAGGCGGCACAGTACCTCCGCCGCCTTCTGACTGCGGTTGCCACTGCGGCACACGAGGATCATATCTTGGGTAGGGATCTCCTCCGGTTGGTGCAGCAATCGCTCGGCAAAGGCGGCCAAGCGGGTCAACGGTACGTTTTCCGGTGGGCGGTCCAGGCCGCAGTCACCCCAGTTGCTGGTGAGGCGGTATTCATGGGGCTCGCGCACATCAACAATTAAGGCGTCACGATGGTCTGCGAAGAACGACGCCAATGCTTCCGGGCGGACATCGAGTGAAGGACCCCTGACTGCAGAAACCCGGACCCGTCCACACATCAGTTCGCCATGCTCGATATCCACAATTTCGCGATCCACCTCGGCTTTCTCGGCTAGAAAGGTGTCGAGGTCGATGGGTGCAACGGGGTCGAGCAGTCGGTCCAGTAAGGGATTGTCCACGCGTTCGGCGGCCAAAGTCGTGGCAAAGTGGTTGGTGTAATCGTGCGTGGGACAGATCAGCGTCGTCTGGGCGATGATCTGTGGCAGCTTTTGCAGCGAGGCATACAAGGCTTCGGGAGAACTCGACGGCAAATCGGTCCGACCGAGGCCGCCAATCAAGAGGGTGTCGCCCAGAAAGGCGAATTGCACTGCCTCTGGGTCTAAGCGACCCGCGGTTGCTCGGCCCACCAACAACGCTTCGCTGAGAAGGGTATGCCCTGGCAACATCGTTCGGGCAAGGATCAGTTGTGGGGTGAGCCGGAGGTAGCTGGCCTGGCTGCCATCGCCGAGGGTGACCTTGCCATCGTGCTGGTTGGGCCAGCCTAATGGGTCGTGTGTATGGGCTTGACGTGCAACATGGTCGCCGAGCACTTGGAGGAGTAGTTGTCGAGTCGAGGTATGATCGACATGATTGTGCGTGTCGAGGATCGCCAGTACCTGGGCATTTTGGCAACGGACGAGACTGTCGATCCGTTCGGCTAGTTCTTCGAAGGGATCAATAATAATGCAGTGCCGAGTGGCCGCATCAAGCAGCACCCAGGAGCACATCGAGCCTTTTTTCAATTGGATCAAACCATTCAAGATCGTTTCATTGGTGGTTTCCAGCCGATCGGAGACGAGCAGCGAGGAGGCCGAAAGCGCCTGTCCTGCCTCCTTGATCCGCTGACAGGCCATATCGATTTCGGTCGGGCTCACGGTGGGGCTAAACGAGACCCGAATAGCGCCCTCACTACGCCAAACGGGTAAGCCCATGGCCTCCAGCACATACGAGCCCAACAGGGCCGAGCCGCAGGCCGAACCGGAGCTGACCCGGATGCCGGCTGCATCGAACAGATCCAGAAGCTCCTTGCTCGTGAAGCCTGGAACGGCAAAGTTGATAGTGGTCGGCACCGCCCCATCAAAGGGGGTGTTGAATTCGATCCGCGGAAAGGCTCGTTGCAGGCTAGCCACTAAGCGGTCACGGTACTGGCACAGGGTTGCCGTGTCTTGGAACAGGGTGCCGGCGGTGAGCCCTTCAAAGACGGCTCCCAGCGCGGCAACGCCGGGCAAGTTCTCGGTGCCCGAACGAGCCCCTTGTTCCTGACCGCCGCCGGCAAACAAGGGGGTTAGGGGAGCGCTCTGACGGACATAGAGAAAGCCAATCCCCTTGGGAGCGTGCAATTTGTGGCCACTCACGGGAGCATAGTCGATGGTGGTATTGGCCAAGTCGATGTCGATTTTGCCGACCCCCTGCACCAGATCGACCAGCCATAACGCGGTGGGGTTCGCGGCCCGCAAGACCGCCTCGATACTGGGCAGATCGTGAATCACCCCGGTTTCGTTGTTGACCGCCATGGTGCAAACCAGCGCGGCATGGGGGGCATGTTCTTCCAGGAAGTCGAGATCGAATAAGCCTTGTGTATTGACCGGGATGGCCAGAACCTCGGCGTGAATGCCCAGGACCTGGTTCCAGTGGTTGAGAGCCTCCGGGACCGCTTTGTGTTCGGTGGCCCCATAGAGCAAGCGTGGCCGCGACCGGTCCGCGGGACGCTCACGCAAACGACACAAGGCAGAGAACACTGCCATCTGAATGGCCTCGGTTGCCCCGCTGGTAAAGACAATGCGTCCGAGGCGTGCGCCCAAGGCCGTGGTGATCAGTTGGCGGGTCGATTCGAGGATATATCGCGAACGCAAGCCGGTGATGTGATTACTGCTGGGATTCCCGTACAGGTCCTCCATGGCGTTCTGGGCGGCCTGAGTGGCCGGAAGCCAGACCCGCGTGGTGGCATTGGCGTCCAGGTAAATGTCAGTCGAAGAACGCGGCATCATTGGCGAGTATCCTGGCACTAAGAACCCACTCGATCGATGCAGACATGGAATCATAGGCTACCATACCTGGTTTCGATCAGAGCCACAACTCTTGGAGCAGAACAAAAATCCCAACCAAGAGCACAAACCAGCCAAATAACGGCTTGAGGGTCGCCACCGCAACCCGCTCATTCAACCAGACGCCGACCAGCATGCCCAGGATGGCAAGCCCAGCGAAGGTGAGCAAAAAACGCGGATCGATGGCACGGCCCATCAGCCAATCCCCGGCAAAGCCCAACAGCGAGTTGACAGCGATGATCATCAGCGAGGTGCCGATGGCATGGCGCATGGGCATTTTGAGCAAGACGACTAAGGCGGGGACGATGAGAAAGCCCCCGCCGGCGCCGACCAGGCCGGTGAGGCAGCCGACGCCAATGCCCTGAAGTCCAGCGATGACTACGCCGCGGACACCCGGGAGGGTCGAAGCGGTAGGATCGGCAGGGGATTCGGTTTCGCGGCGGCCGATGATCATCGATCCGGCGGCGAGCAGAAGGATCACCGCAAAGATCAACATGATTAACAGGTCACGCGTGACGGTAAACGACCCGGATTGCCAAATGGTCTCAGGGAGATTGGGCACGATGAGTAACCGGGAAAGGAGCACTCCGGCCAGCGCTGGCAAGCCAAAGATGAGCATGGCCCGTCCATCGATCAGGCCACGTTGCAGATAACGCAGGCACCCGGCGAAGGCGGTGATGCCGACGACGGCCAAGGAATACGTGGTTGCCTGCATGGGCTCCACGGCAAACAGATAGACGAGAATTGGCAAAGTGAGAACAGACCCACCGCCCCCTAACAGGCCCAGGGTGCCCCCCATCAAGACAGCGGCCAGGTAACCAATCAATGCATAGGTCATAGAGGGTTTGCCAGCGTGAAGGAAGGGCGGATCCACCTGCTCATCAGGAGTTAACCTTATGGTATCAATTCCCAGGGCGATGACTGCGTCTCTTGGAATCCGAGGATCGAAGTGAGACATCGGAGGCCGGATTTGTGTCACCGGCGGTTCACCAGGCAGGTTTCGCCAAGGCTTGCTCTCCTCGATCCTGGTAGAAGTGTCGCGACCAATCAAGTCACCGAGCCGGTGTTGGCTTCCTTCACAGAACGCTAAAAAACCGATTGCTTTCTGAGGCCGAGGTTTCTACATTAATTGGGTCGTAGTAATCCCTCAATGGCCTGACCAGCATGCGACCCGACAGTCTCGGTTGTCTAGCGACAACGATCCCATTCTTATGGCTTCTACAGACCCTACTATGGATGGCATGGTAGTCCTCCCAGGTCTGTGTCGTTCGCATTCACCCATGCAAAATTCTCGACTCGGCCCTGGGATGGAGGCGTTCCAGGGCTTGGTTCATTTCAGGAGGCGGGGCGATGGCACCCTCGGATAGCTCAAACCGTTTGATTATCTTTGATACCACTTTGCGCGATGGTGAGCAGAGCCCTGGCTGCAGCATGAATCTGCAGGAAAAGCTCGAGATTGCCCATGCCCTCAAGGACCTGGGCGTGGATGTCATGGAGGCTGGCTTTCCCATTGCGTCGCCGGGGGATTTTGATTCGGTGCAGGCGATTGCCCGCGAGGTGCAAGGTCCGACCATCTGTGCGCTGGCACGGTGTAACCCAGCGGACATTGATCGGGCTGCGGATGCCGTCCGCGATGCCGGTCGTCCCCGCATCCACGTTTTTCTTGCCACCAGCGCCATCCATCGGGAACACAAGTTGCGGATGACCCCTGAACAGATTGTGCAACGGGCGGTCGAAGGTGTCGCACGTGCTCGGGAGACTTGTGAGGATATCGAGTTTTCTCCTGAGGACGCCGCTCGGACCGAACTCGACTTCCTCGCGGAGGTCTGTGAGAAGGCGATTGCCGCCGGGGCGACCACGCTGAATATCCCGGATACGGTCGGCTATGCGGTGCCCGAGCATTACGCCCACATTATTCGGCATCTCAAATCGCACGTTCGCGGCATTGAGAATGTGGTGCTGAGCGTCCACTGTCACAATGACTTGGGCCTGGCCGTCTCAAACAGTCTGGCGGCCCTCAAAGAAGGCGCCCGACAGGTCGAGTGCACCATCAATGGAATTGGCGAGCGCGCCGGTAATACTGCCCTGGAAGAAATCGTCATGGCTGTCATGACCCGTAAAGATGTGTTTCCGCTGGAATGCGGTATCAATACACGCTTACTGTTTCCGACGAGCAAGAAGCTGTCCCATGTTACCGGTATGCAGGTGCAACGCAACAAGGCCATCGTCGGTCAAAACGCCTTCGCCCACGAGGCGGGGATCCACCAGGATGGGATGCTCAAAGAACGTAGCACCTACGAAATCATGAAACCCGAGGATGTCGGCATCCCTCGGACCGAACTGGTTCTGGGCAAGCATAGTGGGCGGCATGCGCTGCGGCAGCGTGTTGGGGATTTAGGCTATCATCTGGATGATAATCAGTTTCAGAAGGTGTTTGAGTCGTTTAAGGCTCTGGCCGATCGCAAGAAAGTGATCTATGACGCTGATATCGAGGCTTTGGCCGAGAGTCAGTTGCACACCGGTGGGATCACCCTTTGGACGCTGGAAGCGTTCACCTGTAATGCTGGCACCGGGACCTTGCCCTCGGCGGCAGTTTGCCTGTGGCATCAGGACGGCACCATTATACGGGATGCTGCGGTGGGCGATGGGCCAGTCGATGCGGTGTTCAAAACCATCGAACGGATTACAGGTATTCGCGTAAAACTATTGGATTATCGTGTCCGTAGTGTCACCGTTGGCGAAGATGCGCAAGGAGAAGCCCAAGTTGAAGTAGAGTACCAAGGTCGCAAGCTCCAGGCCCGTTCGGTGAGTACCGATATCATTGAGGCCAGTGCCCTCGCGTTCTTGGAAGTCATCAACCGGATTGCCATGCGCCAAGTGACGCCTCGACTCAAACCAACCGATGAAGTCCCCCAGGAGGCCGTTCCCGTCGTGAACTGATTGCAGCGGGTGAAGGGTGGAGAGTGACGGGTGATCAGTTAAATGACAATCCCGAATCAAAGATTCCGTTTTTCCACTCTCTACCCGTCACCCATCACGCTGCATTCACTTAGCCGACAAAGACACCCCCGCTGAAGGGTAGATCAAAGGGTGTGATCATTTGGGCAATGGCGGGAGACGACTGAGGCGACAGATCGCTGCCGCGATAGATAAACACTTCCGGAGCGTCGGCACGACCGATCACTAGGTCGGCAAGGGTATCCTGATCCAGACTCTTGGCGGTCAGGCGGACGCCCAGTCGCGAGTCCACATTGTCGACAAAGAAGTTGACGACAGGGACCTGCGAAGCGCCAAAGCTGGTGACCAACTGGGATCCATTGAGACCGAAGATGCGCGGCCCGCCCCCAGGACCTGCACCCGCGAGCAAATCATCCAGTCCATCGCCGGTCACATCGCCGAGGGTGACATAGGCACCGTTGCGTAGGCCGGGTTCGAAGATGAAGAAGTCGGCAAACAACCGGAAGATGGAGCCCGAGGTGAGACGCAACCCATCGTAACCCGCCACTCGAGGGCCGCCCCCGAAGCCGGCACTGATCACCACATCCGCGGCATCATCGCCATTCATATCGCCTACGGCAGCACGGGCGCCACCACGGAAGGTGGGATCATCGATACCGAAGAAGTCGGCAAGTTGAATTCCTGTGCTTCCGGAAAAGATCCGCACGCGTGGCCCGCCACCCTGGTCGGGGGTCAAAACAATATCGGCGGCTCCATCGTTGTTGACATCGCCCAGGGCAACAAAGACGCCCCCGGTGAAGCCGATTTCAAATGCTTGCAGGGTCCGGACGACACTGCCATTGCGGCCATCAAGAACATTGACCACGGGTCCTTGGCCCGGGCCTGCAGCCGTGACAATGTCGGGGATACCGTCGCCAGTGACATCGGCAGTGGCCACCCGCACTCCGCCGAGGGCAGTAACCGTCTCGGTAAAGGCCGGAGCGGTCAACAGCGGCGTCCCGCTTAGGTCAAAGACAGTGACTTCGTCGGATCCCCCGGCCCCGGCGCCGACAGCAAAGAACGGCAGTGCACTGGAGTCCTCGGCATTGGGTACGCTGGGGAGCGATCCTCCGACGGGCGGGACCCCAGGCGGGGACGGTGGCACGCCGGGTGGGGGCACCGGGGGAACCCCTGGTGGCACGCCAGGCGGCGGGGGCACCGTCCCCCCTGGGGTATTTCCAAAGTCGAGTTCTTGGACCGGAGTGGTGCCAACGATCTCGGCGGTGTAAAACCCGGAGGAAGGGACGGACACGCTCGAGCCGACGGGCACGACCTGGCGCACCGTATAAGTACCGGGTTGCAGAAAGTCTAAGCGGTAGGAGCCATCGGCAGCCGACAACACCGACTCTTCGGGCTGGATGTAGACCAGATTATCGAAAAAGCCGAACGGGGTGCCCGCATCGGTCGAGTGGGCGACGGCATAGGCTATATCCGCCTGAGGACGGTTGATACTCAGGGTAGTTGTGTCGCCCTGGATGGCCGCGGAAGTGATCGATCCTAACGATTGACCCTGGGCATTGAAGATCTCCAATTGGCCGAAGCCGGTATCAATCATGCTTGGTTGGCTGTAATCAATCTGGATCGCTTCGACCGGGTTGTAAAAATCGATACGCAAGCGACTGTTGTTGTCGAACCAGTTGGTCCCTCCACGGCCAAAAATCTGTTGTCCGGTGCTGGCATTGTCGGCGGCATCACTGGCGCTGACCGAGGTTCCGGAGACCTCATTGGTCTCATCGGCTTCGGTGAGAGTCACCCCATTGAATGCATTGGTTAGCTCGGTGCCCGCACTGAGCGTGTCGGGTTCGACCTCAGACTCAAAACTGTCCGGCTGGCTGTTGCCATTGCGATCCAGATAAACCTGGACATTGCCCAAGCCTGGTTCATCGGGCTCAAGCATCTGGTTTGCGTTGCTATCCTCGAACACGGTGCCCTGAATCGCCGTAACAAAATTACTGGCCCCCACATGGTCGAGGGCCCTGCCGGAAAGAAACCGGGGCGCAGGATTGCCCGTGAGTCCCGCAGTGAGGCGGAAGTCAAACTGATCGGTGGTCGTTTCTTGAGTGATGCCACCCACCCAATCTGTGGCCCGCGAGCCCGTCGAATCGCCAATTCGACCAACGTAGCTCGCATCGCCGATACGGATGACCTCACTGTTCGAGGGGAACTGCCCCAAGCCATCGGCGGCGAAGACCAGCTGGCTGTAAGCGATCTCGGTTGCATTGCCGCCGGTAAACGTGCCCAAGACGGATACCGAATCAAGGATGTTCCAGCTGCTGGCGGGCCCATCCAGGTTACCGTCGTTGTTGCTGTCGACATCATCCCCTGCGACAGGAGCGGTCCCGGTCTCGATCAAGAGAAAGGTGTTCGCCCCAAAGATAAATTCAAACCGGTTTGATAATGTTGAATTATCTGAAAAGAGGTCACCCGGTAGGCCTGCAAAACCATCGGTGCCCTGGAAAACAGAGGCAGCATCATCGCTGGGGTAATTACCCCCGGCTTGGGTCAGGACAAGGAAGCCGTTGCTGCCCAGCTGTAAGTTGGACAAGGCAAACACGGAGTTGATCACACCGGCATCGTTGGCATCGCCATCGACGACCACCAAATAGGTGTCGGGCCCGACATTTTCTCCCGGAGTGCCGCGAAACTCGAGGTACTGGTCCTCGGAAGCATCACCAAACAGAGGATCGAAGTGAATTTCATTAATCAGCAGAAAGTCTGTGACCGGAACCACCCGCGTTTCCAGCAGGTCGGCATGCAGGCGTCGCCGCCGGCCAGATTGTAAGTGCTGCATGGCCATCCCCGATAGTCTCCGAAAATGTCGTTAAACCTTGCCGGCTCGGTCATTCGCTGCTTCGGGCGTTGCACCCCGCCGTGTCTGCAACTCCTCGTCGACTGCTGGCCTGGCCAGCCAACGAAGAGCCATGTCGGAGGGAAATTGATTTAATGTACTAAACCTCTCATGCAAAATTCGGTCAAGATGCGGACAGATGGGGAAACAGGAAAATCACGGACACCCTTCCGGTCATGGAAACTGGCGCGTTTTCGCCCAGCAGATCGGTCCGATTAGCTGGAGGTTCTGGAGGGTTCGAACCTGGCAAGGCGTGAATCTTGCCGGCGTCGGTTCCTCTGACTATGCTCAAGATAAGACTTGGATGGCCAAGCCGGAGGCAGGAAATGATCCACGTCGAACATCTGACTAAATATTATGGCGATTACGCTGCGGTTTCGGATGTCTCCTTCGATGTCGCACGTGGAGAGATTGTCGGTTTTCTCGGGCCCAATGGTGCCGGGAAATCGACCACCATGCGGATCTTGGCTGGTTACATGACCGCCACGTCGGGCACGGCGGTCATTGACGGCCAAGATGTGGTTTGGAATCCGATCGAGACACGACGCCGCATTGGCTACATGCCGGAGAACTGTCCGTTGTATACGGATATGCGTGTCGAGGAGTATCTTCGCTTTCGCGGTGGGCTTAAGGGGCTGAGCGATGCCGAGACTCGGGATCGTCTTGACTATGTGCTTGGTCGTTGCTGGCTCAAGGAAGTGCGCCGACAACTGATCGGCACCCTATCGAAGGGCTTTCGTCAGCGCGTGGGGCTGGCGGATGCCCTGATCGCCGATCCTCCCGTTCTGATCCTGGATGAGCCGACGGCGGGGCTGGATCCGGCTCAGATTCGTGAGACGCGGAAGCTGATCCGCGAGCTAGGCGAACAGCATACCATGTTGCTATCGACGCATATTCTCTCCGAGGTGGAGATGACCTGTAATGCGGTGATCATCATTCATCAGGGCCGCGTCGCGGTGGCGGGCACTCTCAGTGGAGTGCGTCAGCAATATCAGAATCAGCGCCTCGAAGATATCTTTGTCCAGATCACGGGCGCGGAGAATTAGATGCTACCCCCCGACCCCTGCCGGATGTCGCGTTGCTGCGGAGCAGAGATCTTGCCGTGCTGACCAGGGACGATTTGCATGCGTGCCACACTTAGCCTTATGCGTCGTGAATTCACGGCGTATTTTCTGTCGCCGGTGGCCTATGTTGTGCTGACCGGATTCTTACTGGTGACCGGTTACTTCTTCTATTTGACCTTGGGCCAGTTGACCGAGTCGGGGCCGCGCGGCACGGAGTTTCCCATGCGCGCCATGCTGGGGGATGAAAAGTTCTGGTTTGTATTTGTGGTGATCCCGCCGTTGCTCACCATGCGTTCCTTTGCCGAGGAACGTGCTACCGGGACACTGGAAATGCTCATGACTGCCCCCATCCGTGACTGGCAGGTGGTGCTGGCCAAATTTGCCGCGGCCTTCGGCTTTTACATCGTGCTGTGGTTACCCACCCTAGTCTATCTGCCGGTCTTACTGGATATGCGGGTCGATTGGACAGCAGGCTGGACGGTCTCCACCGTTACCGCCGTGGTTGGTGCCGCCTTAGTGCTGCTGATGAAGCTGATGTTTGTGGCCTACCGGATTAGTCCACTGACCTTTGGCCTTTACCTGCTCGGCTTGGCAGCGCTGGTTGGTGGGGTCGTGGGACATCTGACTCAAGATGAGCCTCCCTTTTTGAATTTGCGTTTTGGGATCGATCCCTATCCCGCTTTGTCTACCTACTTGGGTCTGCTCTTGGTCGGGGCGATGTTTCTCGCCCTGGGTTTGTTTGTGAGCAGTTTGGTTCGCAGCCAGCTGGTCTCGGCATTGGTCGCCCTGTTACTGGGCTCGGTCTTCTTGCTGATTGAGTATCTGAAATCCGGCGATGATTCGGGCAGCCTGTTTGGACAGATCATTACGTACTTCAGTATTCATGAGCACTTTGCTCAAGAGTTCACCCGCGGACTGGTCGACACCCGCCATCTGGTCTTGTATGCCAGCCTGACAATCTTTTTCCTATTTCTGGCGATTCGCAGTCTGGAAGCGCGGCGTTGGCGCTAAGTCATGCCAGTGGACACGGGGGGAAACAGGCTTGGAGGCTGACTGAAGGAGACGTCCATCCACGGAGAGATGCATGCAACCGACTACCACCGATCGTCCAGGAGTTCGTGATCTCCGCTTACGTACCAGCCTGGGCAGTCGCCTGCGCTTTTGGATCCGCCTGCTAGGACTTACCGCGGGGGTGGTGTTGCTGGCTAGCCTGGTTTATGCATCCACGCTGGTCCGGGGTGTCCGCCTGGAGACGATCAACCTGACCATCCAGGAGGCTTTGCAGGGGGCGTATGGATCCGAGGGAACCGTGGCAGCTTACGCTATCCTGATCAGCGCGGGCCTCGTGGTCCTTGCTTTGGTGATGGAACTGCTCGGCGGGGTCCTGTTTGCGACTGGCCGGCGGAGCCTGGCTGGAACCCTGGCGGCCGTGCAAATTGTGCTGGCCACCACCCTGCTCGTCGGGGTGAATCTGGTCTCCTTCGAGCGCCATACACGCTTCGACCTGACCCGCGATGCCCAGTTTACGCTACCTGCGGAGGTGGTGAGCGACTTACAACAGCTCCGCGAACCCACCACCATTGTGGTCTACCAACAGCACAAAACCTTTGGCCAGTTTTCCGATCGGCCGGATGCCTATGACTATGCGGCTGAGCGCAAGCTGGTAGAGAAGGTTCGCGATCTGGTCGACCAATTTCGTCAGCTGGGTCCTCGCTTTGATGTCCATGTGCTCGATGTCGAGGAGGAGGGGTTCGATCGCCACCTTCAGGAAGTCACGGCCGACAAGCCAGGTTTACGCGAGGCGATCGCCACTGCACCTGAAAACAGCATCTTTTTCTATGCCAATGGCCGGGTGCAACGACTGAGCTTTCATCAGTTCTATCAACTCGACAAATCGGCCTCGCGCGTGGCCAACGGGGGTAGAGGGAACCTGGTGCTGATCCCTCAGGGCCTCGCCGCGTTTGTCGGCAAGATTCTGGCGATTGAGGAACGTAAGCCGGTCGTCGGAGTGGCGGTGATTCACGAGTATCTGACCACCCACCCTGCCGAGGGCCGGGATCGGTTTACGCTGGCAGGCTTAGGCGAGACCCTCAAGCAACATGGATTTGAAGTCCGCGACATCGTCCTGAAGAAGTGGGGGTCTCGTCAAGGACCGACTCCCGCGGCCTACACCTACGAGGAAAGTCGCTACGAGACCCTCACCCAACGAGAAGGCCGCCTGAAGGATGAGATTCGACTCGAGCGTCAGAACCAAGCGGATATCCTCGTCTTTCGCGATACCGTGCGCGACAACAGCCTCGAAGAACTGGCCACCAAGCTGCCCCAGGTGCCACGTCAGTATGGTCGAACGTGGACGGCTCGGTTTCGCGATGAATTCCTTGAAGTGCTCAATGCGAACCTCGAGCCCATTGCCGAACGTCTAGAGGAACTGGAAAGCAACTTGCAAGTGGTGCAGAAGGAACTATCCACGATTCGCGAGGAGGAGTCGCTGCTGGCCGATCGGCGTATCGCCGATGTCAATGTGAAGCTCGATAAGCTTCTGGCCGAGTGCGATCTGCTGATTTTGCCACGGATGACCATCTACAACGCAGCTCGCGGCGAATCGATCCCGCCCGAGCTGCATCGGTTAGAAAATGACCAGGCGAAGGCGATCCAGGACTACCTCAAGTTGGGCAAACCACTCCTGGCTTGCTTCGGACCGGTCAATGATTCACGCAACTCGGCCCCGGTGACCGAGCCGTTTGATGATGTGGAGCAGTTGCTCGCTCAGTTTGGCATCGAGTTGGGACCGGATACCATCTTGTTCGACACCGAGACCGAGGCCTTTAGCGACCTGCAAGCAGGGCGATCGTTGGGGGGTGGTGCGGCGGAAATCCCCCCTCTCCAATTTGACGAGTCGAACGATACCAAGTTGGTACCCCAGCAAACAAAGCAGCCCAATCCGATTAGCCGTAGTATGCAAGTGACGGCGCGCAGCGTGGATAAGCCATTGGACCTCTTGGCGCGTAGTCCGCGCGCGGTTTATCTCAAACGCAACTGGCAAGCGAAACTGCCGTTTGCTGGGACCTTTGTCTACACCGATTCGGATAGCTGGAATGAGGCAAAACCTTTCGGTGACTTTCAGAGCCTGATTCCTGGCAACCCGAACTCACCCATGGTGTTGACCAATGCTCCGCGCTTCCAACGAACTCCGGAAACCGACCCCAAATATGGCACGCCGGCGGCGGAACGCCGCGGTCCTTTCCCGGTGGGAGTCGCCATCGAGGCTGAGCCGCCAATTAACTGGTACCAGGAGGACTATGCAAGCTGGGTGGCTCTGAGTGGCCTGCTTGGTCCGCTCGACCCGGTGGGCATCCTGCCGCTGGGCTTAACGGTGGCAGCTCGTGAGGTAGAGCGGTCTACCAGTCGCATTGTAGTACTGGGCCATGGGGGACTGTTCCTGGGCGATGAGCTCAAGCCGGCTCAGGCGCAGTTTTTGTTGCAGACCTGTAACTGGCTACTGAATCGCAATGAACGGTTGCCGGCTGCTACCGAAGCTCCGTGGAGCTACCCGCGGGTGGCCCTGAGCGAACAGGCACGTCGATTGTGGACTTGGCTGACGGTCGGAGGGCTGCCCGTGTTGTTTGCGTATCTGGGCATGGTGGTCTGGCTGATCCGCCGCGTCCGCTGACCGCCGATGAGAGAGGCGAGCCATGAACCTAAAGACCACCCTTGTATTGCTGGTGTTGACCGCAGGCGGCGGGGTGATGTGGTGGAAGGGAGCCGATTGGGGACTCCCTATCGTTCCGACGACCTCCAACCCGTCTGCACTTACGCTTTCTGAAACCCAGTTGGCCCTGCAGGCCATTACCCCGCAACAATTACACCGCATCAAAGTGACCATGCCGGACCAGGAACCGGTGCTGTTACTCAAGCAGGCGGGGAACTGGGTCTTGCCCGGAAACTGGCCCGTGCGCACCCCCCAGGTCAACGAACTACTCGCTACCCTTAGCGATCTGGATTCTCGCTTTGCACCCATTGCCTTGGCTGAGGAGAACCCAGACCTCGTAGCCTATGGCCTGAACCCGCAAGCGGACCCTGTCGAGATCCGGCTGGAACTCTCTCGTACCGATCCTCCGAGCCGACTTATCTTCCAGGTTGGTCGGCCAAAACCCAAACCAGACCAGAACCCCTTCACCATCCCCAGCTATTTGCGGCTTACTAAGTGGTCCGATCAGACCGAGGAACCGCTCTCCGAAGTACTTCGTCTGGGGCCGGACACCTACGACCGTCTCGCTCGCCCTCTTGACCGCTACCGATCCCGCCGGTTGTTCCCTAGCGTCGCCAGTCTGCCGCTTACCAGCGAGGCGCCGCCAACGCCCCCGCAGTTCCCGGGGGCACCGCCGCAGCCGGGCGGACCAGTCACCACGACCACGGAGCTGGTGGGTAGCTCCATTGAGCGGATTGGTCTGCGCGACGGTCAGCGTGCGTTCACACTGACCCGGCAAACCCCCTATCCCAAGCCGGTACGGCCCGAAGGAGCCAACTCTGAACCGAGTATCCCGATCGATTCTCTCGCGGCAAGTTGGGCATTGACCGAGCCGATCCGGGACCAAGTGACACCCGAACGCCTCCGCGATCTGCTCGCGGCGGTGCCCGAGATCTGGGTGGAAGAATTTATCACCCGCTCCGACGACGTGGCACAACCGCTGGACGAGTATGGCCTGGATCAACCAAACCGGGTAATCACCGTTGGCAGCCGAGATGGACGCTCGGTACAACTGCTGATCGGACGGCGGAAGTCCGCAACCCAACCTCCGCCCCCTGCTCCTCCCTTGGCCCAGACCACGGAACCGACCTTCTACTACGCCAAGCTAGCGGACAATCCACAGGTGTTCACTGTCCGTGACGATGAATTCAAGAATCTTTTTGTTGCCTTGGCCGAGCTACGCGACCCCCAAGTGGTTCGCATCGAACCCGATGCCGTCGATTTGCTCGAGATCGATTCGCCCGGTCAGCCGGCGGTGTCACTGAAGCAAACTGGGAGTAAGCAACAGCCCCGTTGGGATTTGCAGAAACCGATCCAGGCCTTGGCCGAAACCGCCCCCGTCGAGGAGCTCCTCACCGCGATCAACAACCTGCAGACTCCGCCCGAGGCGATGATCGATCTCACCGAGGGGCTCATGGCGGTTGCCGGAGGAAGCAAAGAATTGTATCAACAAATGCTGGGATTTACACCGGAAAGTCCCACGATCCAGCTTCAACGCCCCAGTCCCATCGATCCGAGCAAGACCCAAGACATCACCCTACAAATCGGTCGTCAGTTGACTGGAGTGAACAAGCTCCTGGTCAAGGTCAAGGGCTGGCCTCGGATCGATGTAGTGGATGACCAGATTGTGCGCCTGATCGAGCGGCCTGCCATTGCCTATCGTGGACGTCGCCTGTTTGATGTCGGCGAAGCGCGAATTGACAAGATCACCGTCCAACAGGGCAAGGATGAAACCTATACGCTTAAGGAAAAACCTGGTTTAACCACGACTTGGATGCTGACCAAACCGGTCCAGGTTGCTGCCGATACCGCCAAGGTCAGTCAGCTCGCTGGGAATCTACGCGATCTGGAGGTGACCGATTATATCAATGACAACCCGCAGCCAGAGGATTTAACAAAGTACGGTCTGGACAAGCCCCGCTTGGAAGTGACACTGAACTTCTCTCGTGCGGGGATACCCGCCGAGACACTCCGGATTGGTAAAACTCAGGAGAATGGCACCGGCGTTTATGCTCAGCTCCAAGGACAGCCGAATGTTTTTGCGATTGACCAGTCAGTCGTCGATCCCTTGCAGCGTGGCTCACTGGACTTTCGGCCCTTAGAACTCTGGTCGGTGGACCAGATGACTGGGCTCGAACTGCAACCCTCGGGCAAAGACGCGAGTACCCTGAGCAATCAAGCAGGCAGCTGGAAGATCACTGCTCCGTTTACTGCCAAAGTCGATGCGAGCCAGATGGAGCCCCTGACGAAGGCGCTCACCTCGGTACAAGCGTTGCGTTTGCAAGCACATCAAGCCGAAGATCTGGCCCAGTATGGGCTTGATGCGGCAAGTCGCCCCGCTCGCGTCGCCGTGCAAAGCGAGATGGCCGAGCCGCCGGCCTTGGTGGTTGGGAATCGGGTGACAGAAGGTTCGCCAGACCGCTTTGCCAAGTTGGCCGTCGCCGATCAGCCCGCGATCTATGTCATCGGCCCCGATGTGGCCAAGGCGATCGACACGAATGTCCTCACCCTCATCGACCGGCAACTGTTGAATCTGGAGTTTGTCGAGCCGCAAGCGATCACCACGCAGGTGAAGGGGTCCACCACAACCCTGAATCGCGGCCGAGACGGCTGGAAGCCGGCCGAGGAGCCGCAGTTTCCAGTCGATCGCCTGATCATCCAGCGACTGATCCAGACGCTGAGCGATCTGAAAGCCCAGCGTTATGCCGGCTACGGCCAGGTCGACTGGGGCGAATATGGTCTCGATCCAGAAGCCAAGCCCGATCAGATCCACATCGAGGTGGGCTCCGCCGAGAAACCGCAGCCGCATACGGTGATCCTGGGTAAACCGCTGGAAGATGGCTCGCGTTACGCTCGGGTCGATCAGCAACGTGGTGTTGCCGTGTTGGACGCGACGACCGTAGAGGATTTGGCGGTGGATCGTCTAGGCTTTGTGGACCACCGCCTCCTGGAGTTCAACCCACTCGATCTCACCCGACTCGAACGGCAAATGGGCGATCAGAAGCTGGTGATGACCTTGGAAGGTTTCAACTGGCAAATGACGGAGCCGGCCAAGCAGCTGGTCGATTCGCTGCGGGTGGAGGTGCTGACGAACGAACTGAGTCGTTTACGCGCTGAGCGGGTGGCCGCCTATGCGCCCGAGGAGGAGAAAGCGTATGGCCTCGATACTCCGGCCGCTATTTGGACGCTAAGCTGGAACGATGAGGCTGGGGGGATGGCTGGTCAAAAGTTAAAAGTTGGCAATCTTGTCGATGCCAAGCAGCCCGATGGGCCCCGCTATGCCCAGGTCGAGGATGCCTTGGTCGTGGGCGTCTTGCCGGCCAAGTTGGTCAAGCAGTTGTTGGCCCCCGAGTTATTTTTCCGTGATCGTAAGCTGGCTCAGTTTCTGAGTGCGGATCGCATGGTGCAAGAAGCTGGGCAACGCAAGCTGACCTTTGTCAAACAGCCCGGCGGCTGGCGGATGACCCAACCGATCACCGATACGGCAGCCGATGCGGCGTTACGGGAATTTCATGACGCCGCGGCTCAGCTGCGAGCTGCGGAGATTGTCGCTGAAAAACCCGACGACTTGAAAGCCTATGGCTTGGCGATGCCGTCATTTCGCTGGCATTTCTACGATGGCGATCAAGAGGTAGTCGATCTGTTGATTGGAAAACAGGAGCCTAACGGGGAACGCGTCTATGCCAAGCTGGCCAACGGCGATCTCGTGGTGTTGCTGTCGCCGGCATTGAGCAAGTCGGCGACCGCGGAGTATCGGGCCCGCGCCCTGTGGGAACCGCTGGATGCTTCTCAGGTAAACCGGCTGGTCATTCGCACCCCGGAGGAGACCATCAATCTGACCAAGGGGCCCGCGGGCTGGCAAGACACCCAGAAACCCGGTGATCGCTTTGACCAGGAAGCGATTAACCAGACTTTGACCACGTTGGCCAACCTTCAGCTGGAACGGTTTGTCCGTGACAACGATGCCAACTTAAAGCTCTATGGGCTGGAGCCTCCCCAGCAACAGCTGCAGGTCGAAACGCCCAATCGCAAGGTAGCGCTGCAGCTAGGCACGCTCCGGGATGGCACACAAACGGTCTACGCCCGATTGCCCCAGGGACGCACCGGGGTTTTTGTGCTACCCGCGGATGCATCAACGATTTTGCGGCAACAACGCAGTGACTATCTTGAGAAGTCGCCCAAGCAACCCAAGCCATAGCTCAAGGCTTCCACCCGCGGTTCGCCATGCGAATGTGGCGAGCCTCGGGAGAATCCGTTGATATGCAACCGATCGCGAAGCACCTCATCGACCCCCGCTTGTATGGGACGCTAGCCGAATTGTCGTGTGTCGGAAGAATATGTCGCCGCTGAGTCGCTTGCCCTCGGCGGATTTCGGCATGGGCATGGTTGGCCAGTGTGTACTATGCTCGGAACAGAAAGCCCGACTGTTCGCCGCAGAGGGTGAATGGTAAAATTGCTCGGCGAAAGTATTTATACTGTTGCATACGAGGATCAGGCGATGCCAGAATCGGGGATGCCACTCGCGAGTCACGCCTGGATGGTGCATGCCCCAACGCCGGGGAGCCAGGGGCATAGTTCTCGGTCCTTGCGGAGTGGTCCCGTATGCCATTTGAATGTGCGCTACCCGAAGCGAATGCGACCGTTTCAGGTCTATCCGGTGGAGGTTCACCTGGAATGGGCACCCAGCATGCAATCCACCCCCGCGGTAACGCAAGGCAGCATGCAGGTGCAGCTTGATCTACCGGGCGGTCTGGTGTCGCCGCCGCTGCAGGTGCTTGAGGTGGGCGCAGTGGACCAGCCAGTCACCTTTCAGGTGACACCGCTCGCAACGGGGACGCTGCCGGATGTGACGATGACCTATGACGTGCCGGGGCAAGGGATCCAGACGCTGACTTTGCCCATGCGAGTGACAACGCAACGTTGGACGTGGCTGTTGCTGCTGGGCGCTTTGTTCTTGCCGATGGTGCTATTGAAGGCCCGCGGCTGGACCGGTCTGGCCACCCCCGCGGCCGGCGTTACCCAGCGAATGGAGCTGCTGCTGCCCGAAGCGATGCCGATGCGGGCTTCATGGATCGGCTTGGTGCAACAGGCGACGGATTTCATCGTCCTGCGTGGGGTCGAACTGGGGCTGCCACTGTTCACCGCTGGGATCTTGGGCCTGTCCGCTATCTTCTGTTGGTTCGCACACCGCCCTCGGAGGGGGCAGATGAACTCCACGGCGTTTCAGATCACCATGGTTCCAAGCGAGCGGACCGCGGTCCCGGCACCAAGCAATCGCCCGGCACCTCCGTATTTAACCCCGGTTGCTCCATCGGAACTGGACCTGGATGGTTGAGCCGACGCATGCGTGAATCACGCTTGTCAAGGCAGGCGGCAAGGGTATGATAAGGGGATGGATGGTGGGTGTAGCTCAGATGGTTAGAGCGCCAGATTGTGGCTCTGGAGGCCGGGGGTTCAAGTCCCCTCACTCACCCTGATCGAAACACTTGAAGAAACTCAGTGACGACGATGCCCCATGTTCCACGCATGGGGCTTTTCGTTGGCAGGGGTGATCGGACCGTTTTTGCTCCCGACTGCCATCGAGTCCGCGACGGGTGCAGTTCACTTCCTAAGCCGTTGAGAATGGGTAACAAGTCACGGCAAAATCAAATGCTGGGCAGAATCCGACTGAGCGTCGATCCAGCAACGGCTTTCATCTTGGCTTGTGCTTGACATTGTGCACACCGGTAGGATCCACCACCTGAAGCGGTGACCGTGAGGATCTGACCTTCGGCGCTTATGTGGGCCTGCTTTCGTTGTCGACGGGTTTCATTGGAAAACAGCGCGCCACCGCATCTTTCCAGCCCGCTTTCATCCGATGGGCATCTTCAGCACTGATTTGAGGTCGAAAAGGTACGGTTTGTATCTGGATCAGCTCTCGTACTTCTGACAAATCTTTCCAAAGACCTACTCCCAACCCTGCTAAAATCGCGGCACCCATGGAGGTCGATTCAATAATCGAAGACCGCTGTATTTCCATTTGCAGCAAGTCGCTTTGAATCTGCAACAATGTATCCGATCTCGCCAACCCTCCGTTCACCGTGATGCTCCTGAGCGACGTTGGGTTGTCCAACGAAGCGACATCTTGTTGCATCGCCTCAGCGACTTCGGCGATCCGATGACCGATCCCTTCCAGGACCGCTCGACAGATATGCTCACGTTTTGTGTTCATGGTGATGCCAAACAGAAGTGCGCGCGCATCATCCCTCCAGTAAGGCGCAAACAGCCCCGAGAAAGCAGGAACAAAATAGACACCGCCGGTGAGGTTCCAAGGTTCAGGCAATTCCTCGAGTGCGTTGGCATCGGAACTCACGCACGTCAGCTTTGCGGCCAACGTATCCACCTCGGAAGGGGTGGACACCAGTTGCAGATTATCGAGCAAAAACGTGATGGATGAACCTGCCGAGGCGATACTGCCCTCGATGGCATAAACGGGTTTCGCTTCTTTTTCGAGTTGGTAGGCAACGGTTGTCAATAAACCATGCTCAGACGCTACCGGTTTCTCACCGGTGTTGTAGAGCATCACGGCGGAAGTCCCATAGGATTGGTTCGCCTGCCCCTCCTCGAAACAGAGCTGTCCGAGTAAGGCTGCTTGCTGATCGCCTATACATGCTCGCAGCCGTAGGCCCGCGAAACTCCCATTGGTAATGGTTCCGTACTCATGACTCGAGGGGACGATGTCTGGAAGGATCTCACGATCAATTCCAAACAGTTCTAAGAGGCTGGGGTCCCACTCCAGTGTTTCTAAATTCATGAGCATGGTGCGGCTAGCATTGGTCACATCGATGAGGTGCTTTCCCAGTAAATTCCAGACAATCCACGCATCGACGGTGCCAAACTTACAGCGTCTCTCCGCGGCTTTCTGGGCGATCTCTGGAATATGATCATATAACCAACGTATCTTGGTGGCAGAGAAATATGTTGAAAAAGGTAGGCCACACCGAGATCGTATATGATCTTTCGATCCATATTTTTTAATCAATTTTTTTACAAGTGTTGATGTTCGAATATCTTCCCACACGATGGCATGATGCAATGGTTTTGAAGTAACCGAATCCCAAAGAATGGTTGTTTCCCGTTGATTGCTGATACCTATCGCGATGATGTCTTCTTTGCTGAGGTGTTGGTGGTTTGCCAGGATTTCTGAGAAGCAATGATCTAACGCCGTGATAATCTCGACGGGATCTTGTTCAACCCACCCGGGATGTGGCGCGAACAGCGTTAACCCGGTTTGATGTTTGGCAACCTCGGTCCCTTTCTTATCGAACAAGATCACACGAACACTGGAGGTGCCTGCATCAATCGCAGCGATTAGGGACATGAAGCAGCTCCCGATCGAAAAGAGCTAGATAACCACCTCCATCGAGGTGGCGGCCAAGTGTGCCACCCGAACCTGGCCCGACAAACAGGGGCGATTCCTTTCTGAGCGGCGGGCAGATCCCCGCCGAGGGTTGGGCGGAAGTGCCTGGGACCACCGCACAGTAGGAGCACGACCTGGCGGACCTGGGATCTCCAACCGACGGCTGTCCAACCCTCGGCGGGGATCTGCCCGCCGCTCCGAAGGAATCGCCCCTGTCCAACGTGTCACCCATCCATCGAGCTCGTGTTAACACTTCCCCGCCCCCGTAGTGACGCTTGCGGATGCCCCGCTCTCGTTTGACACCGGGTCGTCATCTCGATCGAGGTGACCCACTAGGGCGTGGCGAGGGGATCGACTCACAGACCTCGAAAGAACATCTCCCGTTTTACCACTTCCCAGAGAGTAGAGGGTGAGTTTGTCGGATCTGGATTGAAACCAAGCGGACCTGAGCAAGTTGAAGTCCCAGGCTACCAATCCGGACAGGCTGCTGGCCAGTGTCGATTGCCTGGGGTTCTATGACGTTGAGAGACAGTAGCACAAGTGGACCGAACTCCAACATCATAACCGAGAAAGCCCAACTGCCAACCGCTCGATCCCTCATGACTGGTCAGCGTCCGTTCACCATGGTCGCACGTCACTCGATAAGTCCAACCAGTCCCGCTCAGTTTTACTCAGTCGCAAGTTGCCTGCACGAGTCGACAAGGCGACATGGTCCGCTGACGCTGAACCGATCAAGGCGGCACTCGGGAAATCCTGACTGATCACATAAGCCAGCGCGATCTCGATCATCGACACCGAGCGGGCCTGAGCCAGAGCAAATGCTCGTTGTTTTCGTTCGAAGTTAGCATCGGAGTAAAACACCCGTACCAGGTCGGCGTCGCTGTGATCATGGGGATCGCCCTTGGCAAAAAAGCCGCGGCCTAACGGCGACCAAGCCACCAGCATGAAGTGGTTGGCTTGGAACCAACGAAGATCGTCCTCATCGGTCACGATCGTGTTGGGCCAGTAGGGTTGGTTGGCCTTGGCGAGGCAGAAGTTCGGGCTTGAGCCGATCATTGGGGCTTGCTCGTGTCGGTGAGCATAGTCCAGTGCAAGTTGGATGCGTTGGGTGGTCCAGTTGGAAGCGCCATAGGCACGGATGCGGCCGTCGCGGACCTCTTGATCCAGGGCATCGACAAGGGGTCCGACGGGATAGGTGGGGTCGTCACGATGGAACATCCATAGATCGAGATAGTCGGTTTTAAGTCGTTTAAGCGATCCATCGATGGCACGGTGGATCGACACCGGGTCGATGCGTGCACCGCCGGGATGGAGCTCAGCGCAATAACCTGGGATAAGGCCCTTGGAAGCGAGCACGATGTTCTCACGCAGGCCAGGGCGGGCGGCAAGCCAGTCGCCAATGACCATTTCGGAAAAGCCCTGTTGTTCGATCGCTCCATAGACCTCGGCCGTATCGATCAAGGTACCGCCGTGCTTTACAAAGGTGTCCAGCAGGGTAAAGTCGCGCGATTGCGTATTAGGATGGAAAACCATGGTTCCCAAACCGATTGCCGAGATGGGCTTGCTTAGGGGCTTTACTTGGTAAGTCTGCATCGTCTTCTCGTGGCGTGATGAGGTTGTCTAACTGAGACGTACTTCTGTGGAACGATTCGTTGCTCAGGATAAGCATCGCTGCTTTCGCCTCGTCCGGAATGGGCAAATGAGTTGCTCCGCATCGAAGTCCGCAACCCCTTAAGGGCCTCGCTGGGGCAAACTCTTGGCAAAGTGGGTCCAACCCATCTTCGCCAAACCCCTGGATTCCTATCTGCTCCGCGGTCCGGGGGGCACCTTGGAAAAACCGATGAATTGCGTGTCGACTTCCGATGCGCAGATCGTCTTCGGAGCCCGTATATTAAAGGGGTAAGTAGCGGTCACGCGCATGCTGATGTTCCTGCCGCTGCCTACCGGAGGTCTCTGCCATGCTCCCATCTCTGCGCCAAGGTGGTCTGGTGCTGCTGAGTGTTCTGCTCAGTATGGCCCCATTGTCGGGCGAGCGGATGTTGCCTCTGAACTCGGTTGCCGAGTCCTCTGAATCACCAGCCTCTTGTGGTTCACAAGAGGCTGAAACCATACTCTCCCCACGTACCAGTCTAACGCGGCGTGACCCGTGGTCATATCCTTGTTTCCCACCTTCTGATTCGTCGCAAGTACGGGCTTGTCCCTCTCGTCGTTGCTTGCCGAATCCTGCCGCGGGTCTCGTTGTCACCGAACCTCCACGTCATCTTTGCCACTGTGTCTGGCGTGAATGAATCATGATTTCCACGCTCTTGCTGGGACTTTCTGGATCGTATCGCGTGATCCGGTAGGTTGGCAGAGCGAACCGTTTCTATCGACTCATTTTCTGTTTATCTGTTTGTTCCGCAACCAGGGGACGATGCTTCTTCGCCCCCTACTTCGGCTGTCGGCAAGGTATGGCCTTGCCCGATCCGGTGGTCGGTTGCCCTGCCGAAATGGCCTTCCCATTCAACCTCGATTCCTTGAAGATGGAGATCATGACAATGGCTTGGACAAGTCGACGACATTGGAGTGATGGACTGTTGCTATTGTTGCCAAACCCCTTCACCAAGGTAGCGTTGCCCGATAGCCAGCCTCCCATAGATTCTGACCTGCCCACCCCGCGGAGCGAAGCTTCTCCGCAAGAGTCGCGCTCAGAGAATCGGGTTCGGGTCCGGTCCTGAGGCAACCCTGACGGATGCAATCGATCCGACCGATGCACCGCTTCCCAGTTGTTTGAGCGAACGACCAGGGTCGGTTTGAGATCCGTTGACGCCCCGGCAGCAACGAAGGCGGTCGGGGCGTTCTGCCATTGCCACTCGAGGAAATCATCGCTGACGGGACCGTTTATCGCAAAACATCGCGTCCATCCTTTGAGGTTAGGAGCGATCGGCTGAGCGAGGACTTGTCGGTGGCAACGGCGGTATGACGCCTCAAGGAGTGCTCGTAGGTCTATGGAATTGAAGAGCAAAGCCGAGCTGGAAGCGGAAATCAGTAAGGCCGTCATTCGCTTCGAAAAAGAGTATATGGGCCGAGGTCCGTTGGATACGCGCACCTATCTGATCGGCGATCTCGTCCTCGTCCGACTACGCAACGTGCTTACTCCTGCCGAACTCAAACTCGCAGAGTCGGAGAACCCGGAGCGTGGTCGGGATCTGATCAAACAGCTGCGCCACCAGCTCATCGAGCAAGGACGTCCACTTCTAGAAATCGCCATCCGTGATATTCTGGGTGTGGGACTGATTAGTCTGCACACTGACATCAGTACCCGGACGGGTGAACGGATCATTGTTTTCACCTTGGAGGGGCGTCCGGAGTACCGTCTGGGCTGACCGGGAAAAAATCGCCGGAGTTGCCTTGACGTGAGGCACCATGACGCGTAGAAAACTTCCGAGTCAATGCGAATAGGGAGAGTCCAAGCGGACGAGCCCTGGTCGGATTGAATTGCACAAGCCAATAAGTTCGCTGGGAACTCTCTGAGCCCGGCGTGATACAAGGCCAGCAGATAACCCTTGGACACTCTGTCCATCGGTTATCTGCTGGCTTTTTTTATTCCTTATTTATTGGAAAATATATGCTGATCCGAAGAAATCAGCTCGATCCAACCGGCCAACTGCTGGGCATCTCGAACCCGATCCGGATCGATATTGGGGAGCCGATCAAGGTGCATCTGTGGCACCCGCGGACGACCGAGGAAGTTGCTCGGCTGACTCAGGAATTGTCGCAACAGCTTCCCGAGGATTTGACCTGTGTTGCCGTCGCACCCAGGAATGCATCGCCTCAGTGGGGCGAACGGCTGGGGGCAGTCTTGCGCTTGGCCCAGCGAGCGGTTCCAGCCGGGAATCCACAAGTATTTGGCTCCTACGCGAAGCTTACCGAGCCCGACCTGTACCGGGCAGTCGTCGGTGCGATGCAGTGGTTACGCCCGGGCTCGAGCTTTGTGCTGGTTTGGCCTGGCTGGCAAGACCCGAGCAAGGCCCACTGGTTGTTGGAGCAGGGTCGCCGCTGGCGGGCGGCCTGGGACGCGCCGGAGGATGGCCAGTTCTGGCCGCTGTCTGAGCCGCAATGTGCGGCCTCATTACCATCTTCAACCTTTTAGACGGAGCAACTATTCCATGGACGATCGTTCAGCCAAGCAATCCGTGGCCACGGTGACCCTCATCCAGGGCGATGGGGTCGGTCCTGAGTGTGCCCATGCCACCCGGCGGATTCTGGAAGCCGCCGGCGCTCACCTCCAATGGGAAGAGGCAGAAGCAGGTGCAGCGGTTTTCAAAAAGGGCGTTGCCTCCGGAGTGCCCAGCGAAACCATCGATTCGATTGCCCGCAACCGAGTGGTTCTCAAGGGGCCTCTGGAAACTCCAGTTGGTTTCGGCGAAAAAAGCGCCAACGTCACCTTGCGGAAACTGTTCGAAACCTACGCCAATATCCGACCTGTCCGCGAGCTTCCAGGCGTTCCTACCCCCTACACCGGTCGAGGCATCGACCTGGTGGTGATCCGGGAGAACGTTGAGGATCTCTACGCCGGCATCGAGCATATGCAGACGGCGAATGTGGCCCAGTGCTTGAAGCTGATCTCCCGCCAGGGCTGTGAAAAAATCGCCAAACTGGCCTTTGAGTTGGCCCGGGCCGAGGGCCGGCCGCGAGTGCATTGCGCTACCAAGGCGAACATCATGAAATTGACCGAAGGTTTCCTCAAGCGGACCTTCGAACGAGTGGCACCGGAGTATGCCGAGATCGAAGCTCAGCATGTCATCATCGACAACTGTGCACACCAGTTGGTCAAGCGTCCGGAACAGTTTGATGTGATCGTCACCACTAATATGAATGGGGATATTTTAAGTGATCTCACTTCTGCCTTGGTTGGTGGGCTCGGCTTTGCTCCCTCAGCGAACCTAGGCAAGGGGATTGCCATCTTCGAAGCGGTGCACGGCTCTGCCCCCAAGTATGCCGGCAAGGATGTCATCAACCCTACCGCCTTGTTGCTCTCTGGGGTGATGATGCTCCGCTACTTGGGAGACTTTGACGTGGCCCAGAAGGTTGAACAGGCCTTGATCGTTACCCTCGAGTCCGGTGTGCGGACCCGCGATGTTGCCGGAGACCAGGGCGCTGCTTCGACCACTGCCTTCACAGATGCGATCATCGCCAATCTAGGCAAGACCTCGGACAGGTGGCCGACACGTACCTACCGTCCAATGAGCATTCCGGACTCGGCTAGCCAGGCATCGCCTACATCGCGTCGTTCGATCGGTGCCGATGTGTTCATCGAGTCGACCTTGACCCCCGATGGATTGGGCCAGAGTTTGGAGTCGCTTACCGAAGATGCGCCGGTCAAGCTCAAGATGATCTCCAACCGGGGTACCAAGGTCTACCCCTCTCCGGGGGTGCTCCCTGACTGTGTGGATCACTACCGTTGTCGTTTCATCGTTCGACCTGGGGTCGAACAGGTCACCCAGGCACATCTGCTTGATCTGTTAAAGCGCGTCGGACAGCATCGCTGGATGCATCTCGAAGTCCTTGAAGAACTGGATGGTGAACCTGGCTTTACGCGTGCTCAAGGCGAAGACTAACCCCAACCCTGCTGAGAGATTTTCGATGCTGAGCGATCCGTACCCGTTGCTGTCCATGCTGCCCACCCCCAACGGCCGGCCCGAAACCTCGGTGCGGCAGGCTGCTATCCTCAGTTGTACCGAGCTAAGTCTTGATCTGCCGGTCAAACGTCTCTGGCGGCACGTTCTTTGGCTACGCACTCCGGGCAATACCATCCCTACAGCAGCCAGCGGCTCGTTTGCATCGACCTTGCGTTATGCCGTCGAGGTCCTGAAGGTGCACGACCTGGTGGTCTGTGGGCACTCCAGCTGTTCGGCGTTCGAGACGACGGAGCTCCCTTCGAGCTATCCGGAGCTCGACCCGTTTCTGTCCCAGGTGACCCAGCGAATTCGTTCCCGCGCCGCTCAGACGCGGCGGGCCAAACAAAATGTCCTTGAGCAACTGGAGAGCTTGCGGATCCACCCCATTACTGCAGGCTTGGTGCGTGCAGGCCGGTTGCATCTGCATGGGCTCTTTTTCATGGTCGAGAATGGTTTGTTGTTCTACTTCGACGAAGATAACAATGATTTCATTCCTGTGGATGAAATGATTCACTTGCCGTACTAAGCTCCTTCTTGATCAGGGAAGCCGGGAGTTGTCATCCTGCGCCTGGCTTCTCCTCCGCACCTTCCAGTGCTCACTGGATTATTCTCCTGATCATCTTTCATCGTCGAACCGAAGTCCTGTCGGCCTCGAGGTCGAGGGTATATCTCAAGAGCAGGCGCGAATTTTATCCGCGATTCATTCACGGCCTGGAACCTTCGCAAGCAAGCGAACGGAAGCTTCTTGCCTGAAAGATTTTCTGTGGAAAGGAGCAGGATTGTGTTCCACGTTACCCATGTCCAACCTGGGAAATTCGCTGGCATCCTGGTCTCGGAAGCAACGCAGTCAGGGCAAACTTGGCTGCAGAAAACAACTTCCTGATCACCTGATTCAACGCTCGGGCTGGTCCAGGAGAGAACGCTGTGGTTGCCTTCGCTCCCGGTTGGACGCATTGCTTGTTTACTCCCCATGGTTCTCCAGGGATTTCCCCCTCATGCCTGCTCCGCGCAACCCCCGAACGCGATTGCTCGTCGACGTTCTCGAATGCCGCACGACTCCTGCGAATTTGATGGATGATTTTGGCAGCACCGGCGAAATCACTCCAGCCGACTTCGCAGTATTAGCCAATGACACGGATGACTTTGGTGCTTCGCTGGATGATGTACAGGTGTTGATAGGCTCGGGCCCAGCGAACGGCACCGCCTCGGTCAACGTCGATGGCACCATTCGCTATACGCCAAACGCCGGCTTTTTTGGCATGGACGTGTTGACCTATGCCGTCAATGAGAGCCCAGACCCGACGCAGGCCAACGATGATGTGATCAGCACACTGCTAAATACGCCTGTGACCATCGACGTGCTTAGTAACGATGTCGACCCGCAGAATGACCCGCTTACGCCGATGATCTTGACCATGCCGGGCGACGGGATGGCAGTGGTAAACTCAGACAACACCATCACCTACACGCCGGATACCGACTTCCTCGGCTTCGACAGCTTCACCTACGAGGTGGACGATGGCAACGGCAACACCGACCAGGCCACCGTTCGGGTTGACGTCCGCTTCGCCAACCCGCGGACGCTGCACTACATCCCGCCCCGGTTCATCACCAACCCGAACGGTACCAATGGCCCGCATGCCAACCGAGCCACCCAGCTGTGGATCAACACCGAGGTCCTCGGCGGGGCCAGCGGGACGATCGAGTTTCCCGGTACTTCCATATCCCCAATCAGCTTTATGGTTGCGGACGGGGACACCTACCAGCTTGACCTACACCCGATCGTCAGCGGCAACCCACTGCTGGGACACACCACCGACTTGAACACCATCCAGGACCGGGGCATCATCGTCCGCTCGGATCCACCTGCCCCTGGCGCCCGGGCGGTGCCTATCAACGTTCAGATCATTCAGGAAGATAGCAACGGCCAGTCGTTTCTGACCTCCAAGAGCGTCGAGGGCTTCGGTACCGAGTTTTATGCCGGCGCCATGTTCTTCCCCGACGACCTGGAAGGTGGCGGTGCTTCGATCATCTCGGTAATGGCCTTACTCGACAACACCCAGGTCACCATTGAGCGGCCTCCGGGCCAGGGCTGGAACTGGCGCGGTACAGGGCTGTCAACGGTCACCGTCACCCTCAACGCCGGGGAGACATACATGGTGGCGGCCCCCGCCGATCAGGGAGACGTCGTCAGTCTGACCGGATCTCGCATCGCATCCAATCGTCAGGTCGTGGTTTCGACTGGTACCTTCGGTTCCCGAGGCGCCGGCGGAGCGATCGATAACGGCTGGGATCAGTTGGTTCCGGTCGAGCGGGTCGGGACCGACTATGTCGTGGTCCGCGGCAACAGCGACCCCGATGTGGTCGAGGTGATCGCCACGGTGCCAAACACCACGGTGACCCTCAGCCGACCGGGCGGTGGCACGGAAATGCAGACGATCGCGCAACCCGGCGGGGTCGCCCGGTTCAACCTGCGGGCCGCTGGAAGCAGTGACTTTGCCATCTTCTCGATCACCGCCGACCAGCCGGTCTACGTCTTCCAGACCGGCGGAGCGAACAACGACCGTGGCGAAAACGGTTTTGCCCTGGTCGGACCGGTCAACCCCAATGGCCAGGGGCAGTACCGGTTCCGCACGCCGATCCCTAGCGGCACCAACCCGGTCCGGGTCAACTTTGTCACCACCGACTTCGCGGCCGCGAGCCTGGAGGTGACCCGGGAAGCGGACAGCGCGGTACAACCACCGCTTGGCAGCCCGCAGCTCGTTCCCGGCCGGCCCGACCTGCGAGTGATCAGTTACTCGCTGCCACCCCAGGACGAGTACCGCGTCAACGCCACCGCCTTCTCCCAGATCCAGATCTTCTCCGCCTTCGACCAGGGGGGTGGGATCTCCTACATCGCTCCGTTCAGCTCAGCCTCGGTCCAGGCCAATGACGACCCCGTCAACGTGATTCAGGACCAGCCGCGCACCTTCAACATCCTCAACAACGACGTTGACCTGGAGGGCGACCCGCTCACGGTCACCGCGAATA
The DNA here is from genome assembly GCA_964410665.1 of uncultured Alcaligenaceae bacterium. Classification (GTDB taxonomy): domain Bacteria; phylum Planctomycetota; class Planctomycetia; order Gemmatales; family Gemmataceae; genus CAYPIE01. Next base: position 48,604 of record CAYPIE010000017.1, on the reverse strand, counting down.
GCATGCCCACTAATGGCACCCTGGTGGACCTGGGCGGTGGCAACTTCGAATACACACCGAACCTGGGCTTTTCCGGACTCGACTCCTTCACCTACACCACTAGCGACGGCTTCGGCGCTTTCTCCAACGCCACCGTCACCCTGACTGTCTTCAACATCGACGGGACCGGGGGGCCGTTTAGCCTCGACACCGCGACCCTAACCGTCACCGTCCAGGGTCGGCCGGACATCACCAGCAACGGCGGCGGTCCCACTGCAACGGTGAGCGTCCCGGAGAACAGCACCGCGGTCACCACGGTCACGGCCACCGACCCAGAGGGCGATCCGCTCACCTTTACCATCAGTGGCGGCGCGGACGCGGGTTCATTTACCGTCGACCCCGACACCGGAGTGCTCACCTTTGCCGTCCCACCGGACTTCGAGAACCCCGCCGACACCGACGCCGACAACGCCTACGAGGTTGAGGTCACCGTCTCCGACGGCCGTGGCGGCTTCGACACCCAGATCCTATCGGTACAGGTCACCGACTTGCAGACAACGCTGAGCGTCGCCGACGTCGCGGTGGACGAGGGGGACACCGGGTCCACCGACCTGACCTTCGAGGTCGTGAGCGGAAGCGCGGTCCTGGGCGGATTCAACGTCGACTTCACGACTACTGACGGGACGGCAATTGCCGGGAGCGACTATGCTGCGGCGTCCGGCACGCTGAGCTTCAACGGCACGGTCGGCGAGACGCAGACGGTGACCGTGAGCGTGACCCCGGAGACCGCCCTGGAGAGCGACGAAACCTTCGAACTGATCCTGCAGTCGCTGTCCAACGACATCGACCTCGGCACGCCTGCCACCGGGATTATCCGCAACGATGACTTCGCGCCGGTTGCTCAGGACGATCGGATCAGCACCGACGAGGACACGCCGGGTTTCGGCAATCTGTTCGATGACAATGGCAGCGGGGCAGACAGCGACGATGACGGTGACCCGTTGACGGTCACCGCCATCAACGGGGGCGCTGGCAACGTCGGTATCCCGATCCCCTTACCGGGCGGCGGCCAGGTGGTGTTCGGCAGCGATGGCAGCGTCAGCGTCGACCCGCAGGGGGCCTACGAGAACCTTGGCCCGGGCGACGCCGTCACCGAGACCTTCACCTACAGCGTCAGCGACGGGCAGGGCGGCAGCGATACCGCGACGGTCAGCATCGTCATCACCGGCGTCAACGACGGCCCCACTATCCCGACTGACGGCGATGCCGCGGCGAACATCGTGGACGAGGGGGTCTCTGCCGGCACTCCAGTGGGCATCACTGCCACTGCCAGCGACCCCGACGGCACGCCGACCTTTGGACTGCTGGATGACGCCGGCGGCCGCTTCCAGATTGACCCCGCTACTGGCGTGGTGACGGTTGCCAACCCATCCCTCCTGGACGGCCCGGACAGCCACCCGATCACCGTCCAAGTCCAGGACGGGCAGGGGGGTAGCACGACCCAGGTCTTCATCATCGACGTAGTCAACTTGCCGCCGACCGCTCTGCTCGTCAACGGCGGTCCGGTGGTCGAGGGGAGCACGACGACGGTCACCTTCACCGGCCAGAGCGACCCGGCCAACGCGGATGTTGCAGCCGGCTTTACCTACTCCTACGACTTCGATAACAACGGTGTCTTCGAGTTGACGAACGTTACCTCGAGCTTGGTCACAGTCCCGGCTAGCTTCCTGTCTGACGGCCCTGACGTCCGCACCGTCCGGGCGGTCATTACCGACAAGGACGGTGGCTCTACCGAGCGGACCACCGACATCGAGGTTCAGAACGCGCCCCCGGTCGTGAGTGTCCCCGCGGACGCCAACCTGACCTTCGGCGACCGTTTCAGCGACACCTTCTCGTTCACTGACCCCGGCGACGACACCTGGACTGCAGTTGTCAGCATCAACGACCGCCCCGGCGGCACATTCTTCATCAACGGCAGCGCGGTGAGCAAGGGAGTGGACATCCCGTTGACCTGGGACGCCTATCATGCCGGGATCAACACCGTGACGGTGATCGTTACCGATGACGACGGCGGCACCGACACCGAGACGTTCACCATTACCGTCACCCGGCCTACCACCGTCTATGTCGACGATGACTGGTCCGGGATCCCGACCGGTAATGATCCCGACGGCAGTGGTCCTGCCAACTACTTTAACCCGTTTGACAACGGCGACGGATCAGGTCTCGAGGGCGGCGACGCATTCCCGACCATTCAGGGAGCGATCGACGCTCTAGCGACTACCGGCGGGACCATTGTCGTCGCCGACGGCAAATACCCCGAGGCCATTACGCTGCCGGACAACGTCACGCTGGTGGTCCGGGACGATGCCCGGGTACTTGTTGACCAGCTGTCCGGCCCAGGCGGCAGCACGGTCCAGCTGGGAACCGATGGCACGCTGGTCCTCGGTGGCGGCATCCTCCAGGGGCCGGTAACCGGAGATGGCTCCCTGGTCAAGGATGGGGCGGGCACGCTGACTCTGAGTGGAGCCTCGGACTATCTCGGCACAACTACTCTCGCCGGCGGCACCCTCGCGCTGACCGGTACGCACGGCGGCCTCGGCGGCGACGTGTTGGTGACTGGTCCCGACACCAGCCTGACCGGCGGTGGCACCGGCAGCATCGACTTCCGCAGCGTCGTCTTACAGCCCGGGGCGACCAACGTCCTGGTCAGCGGGCTCGACATCACCCGCCCCGGCGGCGTCGGCATCTGCGTCGAGGCCGGGGCCAGCGGCCGCCTGATCGATAATGTGCTCACCGACAACCGGGTCGGCATCGAGGTCAAGGGCGGGACTGCCCTGGTCCAGGGCAACGATCTGAGCAACAACGCCGAGACCGGTCTGCTCGTCCGCCAGGGCGGCATCGTCGATGCCGGACAGGTGGCCGCGATCGCCCCGTTATACGGCGATATCACCGGACTCGGGGTCAGCACTGGCGGCAACCGATTCCTGGGTTATCAACCGTTTGTGCCAACCACCACCAACCCGGTGAACCCAGGTGAGTCGCAAGCGATCCGCAACCTGAACACTGGGACCGCTCGCTTCCCGCGGCAGGACCCCGAACTGTCCAACTCTTATGCTCGGTTCGGCCCACAGTACGGCCGTATGGATGTCCCCGCGCAGAATAACGACTTCGGCACTACCGAGGTAGCCGACATCGAACGGTTGGTCTTCCATGACCTGGACAACAACACCCAGGGCCTGGTCCTGTTCGCCAACCCCGGCGGCAACGTGGATCTGATCGGCGGTGAAGTCCCGCTTACCGCTGACAACCCTCTGGAGCCATGCGGCCCGGACCTCGGCGTCCACATGCTGGCCAGTGACGTTAGCCCGACGGGCGGGCAGAGTTCGGTGATGCGCTACATCGTGCTCCAGTTCGACGGGTTTACGCTGCTCGATGTCTTTAACAATTATGGGATCGATCTGCAGAAGCTTGGGGAACCAGGTTATACCGGTTCGGTCACGGTGCAACAGGTCGGGGCTCGCTATGACCAGATTAACGAGATTTATGAGGTTGTTCTCGGCTTCACCGGCCCAGGCACCGAATTTGGCGGCCTGTCCGATGGGAATTACCAGATGGATGTGACTGATCTTGGCGGTGAGATCGGTGCAAACGTCAACGGCGCCCCCGGCGACGTGCTCACCTTCTGGCGCTTTTTCGGCGACGCTGCCGACACCCGTCGGGGGGATAGTCTGAGCAACCGGGTCAGCGATTCGGTCGATTTGGCAACCTTCCGCCAGTCGTATCGCTCGCGGATCGGCATGGCCAACTATCGCGCGTACTTTGATTTCGACGGCGACTGTGTGATCGACGGGTTCGACTATCGCGAGTTCTTGAAACGGTATCGTTCGCAGCTGCCGCCGCTCTGATCATTCGCGATCGGATGAAAGAGCGTGTCGGGGACATACGGAGGTCCGTTATCCCCGACACGCTGCTCCTCCCAGCTCAGTTCTCAAATCCAGTGATGGTGATGATCCCGGCGAAGGTCACGCCCCCTTGGGTCAGCGTATCGTCGCCGACGCCGCCATCAAGTAAGCCTTGCACGCCGGCGGTGGAGCTGGTGAAGTCGACCAGGTCATTCCCGGCATGCATGCTGACATCGACCAGTAAAGCTTGATTGGTGCTGATCAACAGGCTGTCGTCGCCATTGCCCCCGTTGAAGCGGAGCCGGCCGGACACAGAGGCGTTGTTGGACAGCGTCACCTGGTTGCCGCCGTTGCCGACGCGGATGGTGAGGTCTCCCAGTACTGCTACCCCGTCCAGGGTTAGTAGGCTGTCGTTGGCACCGTTGCCGACGTCGATTAGGACATCGTGCAGGTCGATCACCGCGTTGTCGACCTGCTTGACCCCGTTGGCCCCGCGGAAGGTGAATGACCCGCCTAGACTGGCCACCGGGGCGAACTCGAATACCTCGTCCCCCTCGCTGACTTCCACGGTGAGGTCCCCGGCTACATCGGTGCCGAACGGATCGAATAAGGGCGTGCCCAGACCATTGCGGACCAGCAGGTTGCCCTGGATGTCCCCGCCCAGGAAGCCGATCAGGTCGGCCCCGTCCCCGAAGTCGACCGAAACGTTGCCGCCGACCGTCGAGGCGAACTCGAAGAACTCATCCCCGTTACCGGTACGGACATCGACGTTCCCCAGGATGGTTGCTTCCGCCCCGAAGGTGATAAAGTCCCCGAGTGGGGGGCTGCTGAGTAGGTTCAGGATGAGATCGCCGCCCAGGACGCTCATCCCGGTACCGCCGACGTCGAAGAAGTCGGCGTTGTCCGAGCCGATGACGGTGGTGTCCCCGTCGATCACCCCGAGCAGATTGACGTCGAGAGTGGCCGGGCCGGGGTTACGGATCTCCACGTCGCCGCCGATCCGGGCGGTGGCGGCGAACCCACCGACTAGGACTGAGTCGACGAAAGTGGTCCGTAGGTCGCCCTGGATCTCCGATCCGGGTTCCAGGATGAAGTTATCCCCGCCGAAGAAGGAGCTCGGCGAGGGCCGGGTTACCAGGGTTGCATTACCCCCGACGGCGAGATCCTCCCCCAAGCCGTTGAGGTCGCCTAGACGGACAGTTTCTCGCCCGTCACCACGCAGCACGGTGAAGTCGCCGCCGATGGTGCCGTCACGGAAAATGACCTCGTTCTCAATCGGATCCGGGTTCGCATCGCCCCGGCCGAGGTCGAGGATCACGTTACCGGTGAGCGTGAACGAGTTCAGGTCGACGATCACCTGTCCCGTGGGATCCGGGGTGGGCCGCCGGAACAGCTGGATGTAGAGATTCTCCGGCACTGGCAGGGTCACGGACAGCGTTTGGCTGTCCGAGATCGTCACCTCATTGTCGGCAACGGCGGTAATGGTAAGTGCGCCCTCGGGAATTCCGCGGATAAACAGGAACGAGGATAGCTCGATGGCGGTCAACGCCGGGGTGATGCGGTCTTCCAGGGCCTCCAGGGGGGCCAGGGCTTGCTTCATCGTAATCATCATACCCCCACTCATCTTCGCCAGTTTTAGAAGGCCGACCGTCCGTCGAGCGAATCCTGGCTTAAGACACGATTGTTTTGTGGAACGTGACTCATCTACGCTAGCGATGTTACCGTCTGGGTAAGTTGTGCAAAGTCAATTTCACGCTTGACTTGGGGAAATCGGCCAGGGCTGGCCGGCGGTTTCAGCAGCTTTGTGACGCTCGCTGCTTATTGAAGTTTCCGGGTAACAGATGAGCTTGATAGAGCCTTTAGATCACTCCAATCCGGTTGTTTAAGTCTTGCTACCAGGACTGGCGCAGTGGCCGCATTCCAGACAACCCGTAGTCCGTTTACAGGCCGGACAACGCGAGAGGCGGCCAGTCGAAAGGATTGAATGGTATAAATAGTAATAATATGTACTGGCCCGGTTCCGATGGGGGTTGCGGCGGGACATCGCTCCGGTCAGGATAAGAACTTTGGTATGCGGCCGCTGGACCTATGGTCGACGGCCGCGACCCGCTGAAACTACCCGCTTCGGGGAGCCCGATGAGCAACTTGAAGAACGCTGTCACCGACCTGATCGTGGCCGGTTCGACCGAGGAACCGGATTTCGCCGACCTGCAGCAAGCAGCGCAAACGGTGTTCGAGCAGCTCGACCAGGCCGAGTCCGAGGAACTCAATGAGGAGATCCAGCGGATGCTGCCGCTGATCGAAGAGGCGATCCTCCCGGTCGCCTCCCTGGTGGCTCTGTGCTGCGGCGCCATGGTCGAGAACGGGGCTGACCCGCTGCTCGCCACCGAGCCGATCATGCAACGCCTGCCAGAGGCCTTCGCGGAGGCCACCCTGTATGTCGAGGCGTGTGAGGAAGCCGCGCAACATGCCCATGCCCCGTCGGAGCAAGGCGAGTCCGCCACGGAGGAGGATGAGGAGGAAGACGCGGTCGAGCGGTTCGGTGAGCAGATCGGGCCGACCATGCCGGTGCAAGCCAACGCCTTCATGGCGCTGGACCCGCTCGGGTTGGCCGCGATCGCCATGCTGTCCCTGTCCAAGGAATCGCGACGTCATTATGCCGGCCACGAGGACCTGATACTGGCCGCACACCGGTTGGCCCCGTACCACGGCCGCGCGTCCTTTCTGATGGACATGCTGTTGGTGCTGGACGATGAACCGCTGATTATCCTTCATTTGGCCAGCCGACGTGGCTTCCGCGTCCGCATCGTCGGGGTGGCCGACAACTTCCAGCTGCACACGCTGATCATGGGCCGGCTGATCGGCGATGAAGCGGCGGGGTTTCTGCCCGGGGAGTCGCCCGAGCCGGAGGTGGTGGCGGCCGCGCTCGACCAGCCAGTCGATGATACCCATTCGAGTGTCAGCGGCGTGTTCAACCTATTCAACTGGCCGGCGTTGACCCCTGAGATGGGGTTGCCCGAAGGCATGGACGGGGCCCGGTGGTGGGTTTGGAACGAGGGGCGGCCGGCGGACATTCTACCGTTCGAGGGGACGCGGGTGGTGCTGCTCGGGGCACCGCCCTACCAGCGTGCCTGGAACGCGGGCCGGCGGTTCCCCAACATGCCGGCAGAGTTCCATGTTGAGGAGCACCTGAGCCATGAACAGGTGGACGACTGGCTGAACAAGCTTGCCGCGGCTCCACCCCCGGAGGATGAGTTCGTCTGAGCGGGATCAGCTAGCGCGAAGCTGTGCTTGTGCCGAGCGGGCAAAATGGAGATGATGCCACCGACCCGGTCGCATGGACGCGCTGGAGGGACTCGCAGCATGGCAGATGTCCGGCTCGGCGGAGCCGTGGCCCTAGGCCTGGGGCTCCGACTCTACCACTACCTCCGCTGCCCATCGGTTTGGCACGATGAGGCAGCGATCATGATCAACATCATCCGCAAAGATTTCCTTAGCCTGCTTGGTCCGCTCGAGCATACGCAGGCCGCGCCCCCCTTGTTCCTGTGGCTGGAGCGTCTGGCCTGCTTGGTCGCTGGTGACGCCGAGTGGGTGTTGCGCTTCCTGCCATTTGTACTGAGCTGCGCAAGCGTACTGTTGTTTGCAGGGGTCGCGCGGCGGATGTTGGGCCGAGCGGCCTGGTGTGCGGTACTTTTGTTCGCCGTGTCGGATCGGCTCTTGTGGCATAGCGTAGAGTGTAAACCATATGCCCTGGATGTATTCATTGCCGTGCTGGGGCTGCAGCTTTACCTGGCCAGCGAGCATCAGCGATTACGTCCATGGCTGTTGCTCAGCGGCATTTTGTGCCCAGTTGGGTTGTCGCTAAGCTACCCGGCTTGCTTTGTCATCGCAGGGCTGATGCTGGCCTGGTTGGTGCGGATCGTTGCTGAACGGTCGTGGGTCAACGGGTTGGTGCTGGCTGGGTCCGCGATCCTGGTGAGTGGCACCTTCTTAACGTTGATGATGGGTCCGATTCAGGCCCAACGCAATCCCGAGCTCGAGGCATTTTGGCTCAAGCACTTTCCAGACTGGCACCACCCCGGAACGATTTTGCCTTGGACGGTCAAGTCGATGTTGAGCCTTGGCAATTATGCCGTATTTCCCATCGGGTGGCTGCTGATGGGCTTGGTCTGTCTGGGAACTTGGCACTGGGGGCGGATGGGGCGTACGGGCTGGCTGCTCATGCTCCTGACGCCCATGGCAGCGGTTTTCCTCGCGGCTTGCCTGCATGCTTATCCCTTTGCCGGCGGCCGGTTGCTAGTCTTCACGGCTCCCGGGCTCATGCTGCTGAGTGTCGCTGGGTTCCAACCACTGCAGTCTTGGCTCAGCAATTACCCAATGTTGCGTAGCGGCGTCATTGCGGTCGTGTTGCTGCCTCCGGTGCTATGGGCCAGCTATCGGGTGATCCTTCCCTGGCCGCGCATTGCCAGTGATCGCGCAGCAGTGTTTGTGCAGGGACACCGTCAGCCCCGTGAGGCCATTGTGCACAACCACTGGGATTATCTGTACTACTTCCGAAATGAGCTGCCCCCGGTGTACCACTGGAAAGGGGAACCGTTGCCCCAGCGGCAACCCTTTTGGTTGGTCATCAGTGCCAAGGATTCCCAGGCACGGGCCAGCCTGTTGGCACTGGCGGCCAAGCGGCGACAAGTCGTTTGTCACAAGGAGTTCCCGGCCACCACGGTGGTGTTGCTAAAACCCGGAAATTTGCCGAGTGCTGCTCCGAACAACCAGGTAGGCTTTTCCCATAAGTCAGGAGCACCTATGTTGACCTCGACACGTTGGCTGGCCCCATGGTTGGGCCTGAGCCTCCTCGCCGGCTTGGCCGGGGCGGAGCAGCCTCCCGCTCCCTTAGTAGGGAACTGGGAGGGCACTTTGAAAACCATGGGCATTGAGCTGAGGATTGTCCTGCACTTGAAAACCAAGGAGGGCCAGCTCACCGGGAACTTCGATAGCCTCGACCAAGGAGCCAAAGGCATCCCGATTGACAAATTGATCTTCGAAGACGGCACGCTGACTCTGAAGTGGCCCAAACTTGGAGCTGAGTTTGCTGGGAAACTCTCCCCCGATGGCAAAACGCTCAAAGGCGAGTGGAAGCAAAGCGGACTTCGTATCCCGACGACTTTCACCAAGACCAAGCAGGTCAAAACGGACCTCCGACCGCAGGAACCCAAGCCACCCTTCTCCTATGCGGCTGAAGAAGTCCGTTTCGACAATCCGAAGGCGCAGATCACTTTTGGGGGCACCTTGACCAAACCCAAGCAAGGCGGTCCGTTCCCTGCGATCGTGCTGTTGTCGGGTTCTGGGGCGCAAGATCGCGATGAGACCATCTTTGGTCACAAACCGTTTTGGGTGTTGGCAGACCACCTGACCCGCAACGGGATTGCCGTGTTACGCTTCGACGATCGGGGGGTGGGCGACTCGGGGGGCGATCAGAAAAAGACGACGATGCTTGATCATGCGGAGGATGCACTGGCAGCGGTCCGCTATCTCAAAGACCGCAAGGACATCGACCCCAAGAAAATCGGGCTCATAGGTCATAGCGAAGGGGCACTCTTGGCGGCGTTGGCAGCCGAGCAGTCCAACGATGTCGCCCTGATTGTCATGCTGGCGGGCAACGCGATCCCGGGGGACGAACTCCTGTATCTCCAAGCGGGGGCGATCCTTGAAGCCAGTGGAGTGGATGAGAAAACTAGGGAGAAAAACCGGGCGGTTCAGAAGGCATTCATCGACCTGGTTCGGAAGAAGGAATCTCCCGCCAAGATCGAGGAGGCATTTGCTCGTTGGCTTGCGGAACAACTCCAGGAGGTTCCCGAAGACGCCAAAGAAGCGGCCGAGGCCCAACTTCGCGCGGAGTTTCGCAAGGTGCAAACCCCATGGATGCGGCATTTTATCGATTTTGACCCGCAGACGACCCTGCGGAAGATTGCCTGTCCGGTGTTAGTCCTGATCGGCGAGTTGGACCGACAGGTACCTCCCGATCCCAACCTTCAGGAGGCCCGGCAAGCGTTGCTGGCGGGGGGGAACACCGATGTCACGGTTAAGGAATTACCCAAGTTAAACCACCTATTTCAGACGGCGAAGACCGGGACGCCCCAGGAGTATCGCAAGATCGAAGAAACCTTCGCACCGGCGGCCCTTAAGGAGATCACCACCTGGATCGCTCCCCGGTTTCGCTAACCTACCGATCCTAACACAGCCTACTGTTCCAGGGCGGCACGGCGGCCCGCCGGGGTCAGACGATAGCACTCGGCCACGGTATCTGCCCGCCGTGGCCCCGAGGGATTCAACTGCATTTCCAACCAGCCATAGGCTAACAATTCTCCATGTAACCGCGTGACCTCTTGGGCATCGAGCCCCGCGATTGCCAAGGGGCGATCCAGCCAGGCCTCACGTTCGCCACCTTGCCGGGCCAGATAGTCCGCGAGCAGTTCCGCCAGTGCCTGCCATTCGCTAAGTCGGTCGCGTTCGTCGCGCATGCCTACCTCCAAAACGCGTGGGAGTCCGACTGGAGAATCGGGTGAGGTTTGGCAATGTCTGCAGCCATTGCCGAAAGAACCGCAACCAACTCCGGACAAGCGAGACCGGTAGGATGGGTTATACAAGAAAAAGCGACCCGTCGGCAGAAAAGCTACCGGTCCGATCGGCACGACCGATTGGCTCTCTCCGGATTGCCGGGCAAACTCACTAGTGACAACCGATCAGCCTCGCCTAACATGACACCGTTGGCTGTGGTGTGTGAAACCTCTGATGAGAGACTCACCGTGATGGATCGACCATTGCCCGCTTCTGATGCGGATCGCTTCGCCTGGCAGGCACAAGCCTATCTTCGTCGCTTGGATTTCGCGGCAGCCTTGCTGCATCTGGATGCCGCTATTGCCCAAGATCCGCACAACCCAGACCTGTACTTTCAGCGCGGCAACGTCCGGGTGATGCAGCAGCAACTGGATGGGGCCATCGCCGATCTGACGGAGGCGCTGCGACTTCGCCCGGGTTTTGTCGAGGCTCTGCACAATCGCGCCGCCGCAGCGATCGATGGCGGTTCCTACGCGGCGGCGGTCGCGGACTATACCCAGGCGATCGCCATCGATGCCACCGACCCCGATGCCTTCAACGGCCGCGGCATTGCTCTGACCCGGCTAGGTCGCCATGAGGAGGCTTTGGCCGACTTCGCCGAGGCGCTAGCCCGTGGCGGTGAACCTGCGCGGGTGCACTTCAATCGGGGCAACACCTATGCCGCGATGGACCGCCATGCTCAGGCGATTGCCGAGTACAGCCAGACCATTGGCCTGGACTCGCACCATTGCCAGGCCTTCTGCTATCGCGGCGTCTCCTGTCAGCTCCTGGGTCGCCACCAAGAGGCAATTGCCGATTTCACCACCTGTCTACGGCTGCAACCCGGCGATGTGCAAACCTTTTTCCTCCGCGGTCGAGCCTATGCGGAGGCGGGCCAGACCGAGGCAGCCCTCAACGACCTGGACTGGGCCCTGCGACTCTGCCCTTTCCATGCCGATGCCCTCAATCTCCGTGGAGTGCTGTACGCCTGTCAGGATCGACACAACGAGGCTTTGACTGACTTCGCAAAGGCTATCCAACTGCGCAATGACCATGTTGCCGCGCACTTCAATCGCGGCTTGCTATTTGTGCTGGAGGATCGCTTTGCCGAGGCGGTGGCCGACTTCAACCATGTGGTTAGCTTGCAGCCAGAAGAGCCCAGTGGCTATGCCCAACGGGGGCTGGCCCTGGCCAACCTTGGGCAAACCGAGCAAGCCCTCCGCGACCTCGCCGCCAGCTTGGAACGTGACCCGCATCAACCGCGACTCTATCAGGCCCGGGCGATTTTGTTTCACCAACAAGGCCAACTCGAGTTGGCCCGCATCAATGCCAACCATGCTATTCGTCAAGCTCCTGAGCTGGCGCTTGGCTATGTGCTGCGTGGACGCGTGATCCAGGAACTAGGCGACTACCATGCCGCCTTGGCCGACTACGAACAGGCTTGCCAGCTGGAACCCCAAGACGCATCTTCGCTCAACGCACTGGCCCGTCTACGGGCTGCCTGTCGGGAGCCTGGCGTGTTCGCGCCGCGGATTGCACTCGGTGTCGCCGCACGGTTGTGTGAGCAGACCAGCGAACTGACCCCCCAGCAACTGGACACCCTGGCCATCTGCTATGCCGCCAATCGACGCTTCCGTCAGGCCATCTTTTGGCAACGGCAGGCGATTGCTCGACTAGCCAAAAACGAACAATTTCCCTACCGGGAGCGACTTCGCCTGTTCCTCGATAGACGTCCGTTTGAATTGCGACCCGGACAGGATTCAGATCCCTTTCGCGGGCAAATGAAATGAGGGTCCCACCGCCGGAGTCGGTTCCGGCGGTGGGACTGTGACGGTCCTATTCCTTCGCTTTTAAGCTGGCCAGATACTCAACCAAATCGCGCAGCTTTGGTTTGGGCAGATGCTTGAGCAGGTCAACCGGCATGGCCGATTGCCCCTTTTGCCGCAGGTCAATGTCCTCCTTGGCAATCGTCAGCATCTTGCCCTCGGCCGTGATGAGTTTGACTTGCTGCTCGTTTTCTCCCTTGAGCACACCACTGACCGAGCGACCGTCCAATAAGAATAGCGTGACTGTGTCATAGCCCTCTGCGATGTTTGCGCTGGGCATGACAATTGCCTCGAGCAGATAACGTCGGTCTTTCTTGCTGCCGATCGCATCCAACGCCGGGCCGACCACCCCACCGACACCTTCTACCATGTGACAGCGGAGGCAGTAAACCTGCTCGTCATTGAAAAAGATCTGACGACCGACTTCGGCATCGCCACCCGCCAAGGTCTCCAGATAGTCGGCCAAGGGATCGTTGGCGGGTCGCGCTTGGTTGTAGGCGGCGAGTTTGCGCTCGAGACTCGGTCGTTTTACCGCGCGCTTGCGGGCAGCCTGCAACAGATCCAATCGAGCCTCGGGAAGAATTTTCCCGGCGAGAAGGCGGTCGAGCCCCGCTTCAAGGAGTCGGTCCGCGGCGGGCTGATCCAAACCTCCCAGCAATCGGTAACTCCCCTGGATTTCCAATACCGAAGTCTTGGGGTTCGCGATTACCTGGGCCAGTTGGGCAATGACGGCCTCAGGTTTTGAGGTCGCACGCAAGCGACGTCCAGCATTGCGTAACCGGGGATCGTTGGCCTGCTCTGCTGAAGCGATCGCTTCTGACAGCTTGGGATCTTTCAGCGCTTCCAAGGCTTCCAGCGCATCCACCCGCACTTTGCCGGGTTGCTTAGCATCCTGCAACAGTTCGAATAAAACCGGACTAATCTCCTGGATGCCCAGCTTCGCGGCGACCTTGGCCGCCTCCTGACGGACCTTGCCCGACCCAGTAAACAGGCGACCCAGTTGCGTCCGCAACGCCGTCGTTGCGACCTCCGCCGATCGGGCGGGGAGTTCTTGTGTCGCCCCGGTAATCCGATCACGCCGACCAGGCTTGGCCCACGCCCCGAGCATACTCAAGGCTTCTAGACGCAGTGGTTCCTTGGCCGTCGGCCAGGCGGCAAAGGCGGCGAGTGCCCGAGCATTTTCAGGCTGACCCAGCCGGAAGTGAGCATTGAGCACCCGGAAGCCCAGATTGGTGTCCTCAAGGCTGCGACGAATTAGACCAGCCAAGGCTGGCAAGGCGGCGTCGATATTCTCATCATGGATGGCCCGGGCTGCCTCCAGCACCAGCCTGGGATCGGCATCGTTGAGGAAGCCAGCGATGTCCGCATCGCTGCTTTGCCGCATACTGAGCAGGGCAGCAAGCCGGACCGGGGCGGCATCATCCTCGGCCGCTTTTCGGATCAGCTCCTGGGGCAGGCCCGAAAGCGCCATGACTCCCCCGTGACGCAGGTAGGCATCTTCGTCGGCATTTTCGACCAGGAACGCGCGGATCGCTGCATAGGCCTTCCCGAGAGTCTGCTCATCTTGGTCGAGTCGTTTGCCCAATGCGATGCTGGCATGCAGGCGGACGCGCGGCTCGGGATCAGCCAGCAGCGGGACCAATCGCTCCGCGGTGACGCCATACTGGCGATTACCAAGATGTTTGATCGCGTTGATGCGCACTTCGGGGTGTGGATGTTCGAGCAACTTGCTCGCTGGGGCAAATGCTTGCCCCGCGAGCGTGCGTTGGTTGCGGCCAATCTGACCCAGCCCCCAGATGGCATGCAGACGGGCAAACACGTTGTCACTCTCGCTGGCCACCCTCTGTAGTGCGGCAATCGCTGCCTTGCCCTGTTTGGCCAGGGCGAACTGAGCCTCCTGTCGAACCCGAAGATCCGGATGCTCAAATAGGCCAATCAGCTCTTCGATCGAGCGGTGGACGAAACCCTCCGCAAACAGCTTTTGCATTTGTTGGACTGCTGGCTTGGTCACCTGTGTGGGGTTGGTCAGGCGATAGATCCGTCCTTTTCCCGTCTTGTTCCAGCCTTCTACCCAGTCCGAAATGTAAAACGCGCCATCCGGACCAAAGTCGCAATCGGTCGCCAGGATCGACCAGATGAATGGATGCTCGTCGGTGACTTTGAAGGATGCGCCATCCGGTTCAATGCCAAACGAGGTAATGCCCGAGCCGCCACTGGAGCCACGGAAATCCGCCAAGAAAAAGTGATCCTGATAACGCTCGTCAAGCCCTGTTCCGTAGTAGGCACACAGTCCTGACGGCCCAGCGGTAATATGTGCACAGGGGGGCAGCACATAAGCTGGTTGCTCCGGGTGGGGCAAGTGCCAGATCTTCTCGGCGTTCCAGGGCCCGCGGTTGCTCATCGACGACCCATACTGGTAGTACATCCGCCAGCCGCTGTCCGCCCCCTCGACCACATAGACCCATCGGGCCTTGTCACCGGAGTCGGAGTTGTTGTCACCGGTGAACAGGCGTCCGTAGGCGTCAAAGGCCAGCTCTTGGGGGTTGCGCAGGCCGATGGCAATTACTTCCAGCTCCGAGCCGTCGGGATTACAGCGCAGGATCGATCCGGTGTCCGGGTAGAACAGGCGCTTGCCTTCCTGGTTGACCACGTTTAGGCCGCGGTCGCCGATGCTGAAGTAGAGCTTGCCATCGGGTCCCATCCGTAGGCCATGCAGGTCATGCCCGAGGAAGGCGACATGCACGCCATAGCCGGTGGAGAGCTTTTCGCGGACCTCGGCATGGCCGTTCTGGTTGGTATCTTTGAGCCGCCAGAGGTCTGGAATGCAGGTAAAGTAGACGTCGCCGGCGCGGGCAAGCACCCCCGCACCGATCCCAGCGGCGGGGTCTTTGAAGCCATCGGCGAAGACCGTTGCTTTGTCGGCTTTGCCATCGCCATTGATGTCTTCGACCAGGCGAATACGCTCATGCTGGGTGGTATAGTCGACAAACTTCTCCCCGAGAAACTTCTTGAACATGGCCACGCGATCGGCAACCGTACGTGAGGCGAGGTCGTCCTCCAGCCAAACCTTGTGGTCGCGATTATCGGTGGCTCCGCCATCGCTGTGGCGAAACGTCTCGGCCACATACACACGTCCCTGTTCATCCAGACAAAAAGCCACCGGATGGGCCAACAACGGCTCCGCGGCCCAGGTGCGGACCTGGAGACCGTTTGCGTATTTGAATCGAGCAATCGCCTGGTCGGCTTCTGCCGAGGCCGGAGCGAGCTTGGGGTTGAAGTCGGAAGGTTGGTCCGACGTCGGGTCCACGGCGGCCATGGACCAAAGGGACAACACCAGGCCACAGACACTGGTCGCCCCGAGCAAGAGCCATCGCGAATGCATGGGAGGGAAGGTCTCCGAACAGGCAGGGAAGTCGCTGCGTTGTGAACTCGTTCAGCCTAGCATCCTGAAAAAACCGGGGCAATCGGAGTGAGGCAACCTGACAATGGGATGCCACCTGGCGGCAGAGGAGGCCGGCGAATGCCAAGGGAAGTGGCAAGGGCGAAGGATCGATGCCAGCCGCCATTGCGACGGCTAGCATGGTCAAAGGATCAATACCCGGGCTTCGTGATGGCTATTTTTTTGTATTGCTGGGCTGGTCGACCGTTCCCTTGTCTTTGGGGAAACTGACCGCCCGGTAGATCCATTTGGTCCGATCGGGCAAATAATAAATGTCTTCGGAGGCGTTGCGGAACTTGTCACTACGACGCTCAAAGTTCAGCTGCAACGTTTTGCGGCGAATCACCCCCTTGTCGTCCTCGGTCCAGCCGTTGGACAGACCGCTGACAAAGATACTGAACTTGTTGGTGTCCGGAGCCCGGTCGTAGACATCGGTCCAAATGGCCAACCCGGTATAGGCCCGCGGCACCGACAGGGGCTTGGTCGGTTGGATCGGTTCTTTCATGATGGTGACAGAATTCTTGATGTCCAGTCGCCCAGTCGGATCCTCAAACTTCTTGATCACCTCCTCCACCGAGGGCACGATCACATCGCTGTGACGCGTGTTGCGATCGACAGTTACCAGCTCAAAGTCGGGAATAAAGGTGTGCGGTTCGCCGGTCTTGTTGATCACCTGATACCACATGTACCAGACGATTTTTTTGCCCTGGCCGGGCACATCGGCGGTGAGGATGCGTGGATTCTTAAAGCGAAAGTGCATCGTCCAAATGTCTTCTTTGTCTTCTTCGTGAAGGGCGGGTGCGACGGGGTGTTCATTGTTGAAAGTTCCCTCCTGGCTCAGGAGCCGGGCGCTGCTTGCCAGCAGACCCAGCAACAGGCAGGCGATTCGGGCCAATCCCAGTGAATGTGCACAGCAAAGGTGCATGGCGAGAACTCCCAAGAGGGGTGAGGGGAGGGGAATCATTCCCGCAAGCAGGACCCAATCGTACCAAGGGTCACCTTAACTTGGTTACGATCCCCACCGCAAGATGGATCAGGACTGCACAGATTGACAGCGGGCTGCCTTTGACGGCCTGCGCGATCCTCCTATACAATTTCTTCAGGATGGCGACCAGCGGAACCTAACCATCCTTTGCGTGCTCCCCTGCGGGAGTTTTGGGCACCTTGACTTCATCTGGAGAATGACGCGATGGAAGGCAAACTGTTCCGCCTGTTCACCGGAGGCATCGCCCTGGTCTTGTACATTGGACTCCCTGCTGTTGCTCAGAGCCCTCGAACGGTTCGATCGGGTGGTGTGTCCTTCGTACGTCCTGGAGCCAGCTTTGCCGTGAATAGCAACACCTACCGGGTGGGTTATCCAGGGCGATATGGCTATTCGTATTACCGCTATAATTTTCGTGGGCCCAAGTTCGTCCGACCGGGCCTCAGCTTTCGCTATTCCCGCTATTACGGTTATCCCAGCGTTCGCTTTGGCTACTCGCGGTTCTATGGCTACCCCAGCTATCGCTTCCCGAGCTACTCCTTTGGCTACTCGCGGTTCTACAGCTACCCTCGTTTCTACAGCTATTATTATCCGCGGTCGTTTAGCTCGCTCCGCTTCTATTACAGCAGTCCCCGTTTCTATGGATATTCGCGTTACTACTTCCAGCCCTGTGCCAACGACGTTGCTCCGCTCTACGATGCCTGTAGTGAAGCTCTCATCAGTACGCTGGCCCTGTCACTCCGCGAGTTGCCCGGGTTGGATATCCCGAACGCGGTGCCCACACCCACGACGCCGATCAATCCCGCTGCACCAAGCCTCCCTGCGCCGCAAGCTGAGGAGCCCGCTCCCAGCTATCGCTATGATGGTGGCCCTGTGGATCCGGTTCCGCAGCCGGCCCCACAAACCGCTCCCGCGGCGACACCCTCCAACGTGCGGAATGTCGCCTTGACTTCTCCAAGTAAACCAACCCGCTATCGCTATCGCGCCTACGGAGAAAAGTGAGCCTGCCTTTCAGTATCCACCGCACACGGGCTCTGGACAGATGTCTGGGGCTCGTTCAATAATCCACAAATGATGGACTCCCCACAGCGCACGTCGGATGCTGGTCAATTCGACGCGAAATCCCTACAATAAACAAAATTTGTTCACTTCGGCATCCCACATGCCTTACCTGGATTGACTGAGGGAGTTGGCTTGGCAGGCGAACTGGTGAAACTCGCCCTGGAGGATGGTACCGTCTTCACGGGCCGCCGCTTTGGAGCGCACGGCGAGGTGGTCGGTGAGGTGGTCTTCAATACGAGCATGACAGGCTACCAGGAGATCTTAACCGATCCATCGTATCGTGGTCAGATGGTCACGATGACTTATCCGTTGATTGGGAACTATGGCATCAGCCACGAGGATGCCGAGTCGGCCCAGCCCCAAGTAAGTGGCTTTATTGTGCGGGAATGGTCGCGACATCCGAGCAACTACCGGAGTACCTGTACACTAGATCAATACCTTCGTGATTATCAGATCGTCGGCCTGGAGGGAATTGATACGCGTGCCTTAGTGCGGCGAATTCGCGTCCACGGTGCGATGCGTGGGATCCTCTCCAGTCTAGAATCCAACGATGCAATCCTGGTCGACCGCGCCAAAGCGAGTGCGGCCATGTTAGGGCAAGACTTGGTCCGCTCGGTCGTACCCAAGCAGACCCTCTTCTGGGGGCAAGGACCTGTTCATCCGTTGGCACAACAAATCTTACCGGAACATCCTCCCAGCCATCATGTCGTGGCGCTGGATTTTGGCATGAAATGGAATATTCCCCGCTGTCTTGTACGGGTGGGTTGTAAGGTGACCATCGTTCCAGGCATCATGTCCGCACGGGATGTGCTGGCGCTTCATCCCGATGGCATCTTCCTGTCCAACGGCCCCGGCGATCCGGCGGCGGTCAAGTATGCCATCGAAACCATTGCCGGATTGGTCGGGAAAAAACCGATCTTTGGCATTTGCCTGGGGCATCAACTGCTCGCCTTGGCTCTAGGGGCAAAGACCTACAAACTCAAGTTTGGTCATCGCGGTGCCAATCAACCCGTGCTGCATCTGGCCACGGGGCGCGTCGAAATTACTACGCAAAACCATGGCTTTACCGTCGATCCTGCGAGTCTTCCGGCCGATTTGATCCCCACCCACCAGAATCTGAACGACCGCACCTTAGAGGGGATGCAGCATCGGAAGTTGCCCCTGTTCAGCGTGCAGTATCACCCCGAAGCCTCGGCGGGGCCGCATGACTCAACCTATCTCTTTGAGGAATTTCGCAAGATGATGGGATGATCTTCCGGCGAACCTGGAGCATTCGCCGGAAGAAGAGAGCTGGGGCTGGGCGGGCATGCGCTTGATGCTGGTGTGCTTGCCCGCTGTGGCTGCCAAGTGATCAACTGGTAAGGCCCAATCCGGCGGCGATCGAGCCCTTTGCACACCGCCGAGGAGTTACCTTATTCCTGGTCGGGCTGCGCCGGCTTAGACTTCGCGGCCGGCTTCTGCACTTCCAGGATCACATACACCTTGCTTCCCAACGGCGGGATGGTCGCGGGATTGGCTTCATAGAGCAGAAAGTCATTGTTATCCAGACTCTTGATGGGCAGATCGAGCATCGAGTCATAGAAGTTGGCGAGACTAATCAAGTTGCCGTTGTTGGCCGCGTACATCGGCTTGCCGTTGGGATCGACGGGATCGGGGTACAGCCGGCTGCCGGCAAAGACCCAGTGATGCTGCATGGGTTGTTTGGTTTCGCTTTCGCGGATCCAAGATTGTGCGGGCGCGAGCACCGGTTTGCCATCGTCACCACGGTAATAAACCGAGACCTGGATCACACTCCCCGTAGCGGGCTTGTACTCGGGCTCAAATTCCGCAGGACTCCCGGGTTCGGCCCCCATCGCCTTCAGGGTGGCGTCCATAAAGACCGGTGCGGCATCGGTCGAGACAATCGCCTCATGTTCCTTGGTCTGGGTCCGGCACAAGAACAGTTCGAGTGGGGCCTCACGTTGGCAGACGGTTGCAGTGATCCAAAGACGACGGGAATGGTCCTCGCGGGTTTGCAGCTGAATGTGACCATCCGGAGTGAGGACCTGGAAGGTACCTTCCTCGGGTAGTATGGGCAGAGCCCGGGGGGCACCTGGCGGCGTCGGCTCGAGGCTGCCTGCTAGGTCAGACTGCGCCAGCTCCGCACGGGAAGGGAACTGACAGCAGGCACGATCGTTACATTCATCCGGCTCCTCAGCCACGTTGATGGCGGTTGCGGCTGCAGGAGACGGTTTGGACTCGGCAGGCGGGACCGGGCTGCCACATCCCACGAGATGCAGCCCAGCCACCCCCACCAGTAGTCGCGATAATAATTTCATGATCGCATTCCTTTGAGGCTATTCTCATGCCAACCGGCTGTCTACTGTGAGGATAGTTCGCTAGAACGCGACCCAACAAGGCAAATCTCTCGGGAAAGCAGCTTAGCTTCCCCCACCGGGCGGGGTGCCACCACCACCGAAGCCACCTTGGAAGCCACGTGGATTGGGGGCTGGCGGCTCATACTCGAGCTTGACCTCCTTGGTGGGTGTTTGCACCCCGCGAAGAAACTTGACCCAATCCTCGGCGAACGCCTGGAAGTCTGCATCTTCTTCCAAAGCGAATGCGCGCCGGAACAGCTGGGCTTTGATGGTCGAGGTAAACTGGAGATCGCGAGGCAAGCGATCCAGTTCCTGGGCAAAGCGTCGGAGCCCGTCAAATTTCTCCTTGACCAGGAAATAGGCCAGGCCCCAGGCCAGGGTCCGTGCCTTCGCGATCGCCTCGCGTGTTTCGGTGCGACGTTCTTGGCGTTCCTTAGGCGTTTCATCGTCATCTGGCTTGACGCGGGCTTTGGCATGCGCGGTCCGGAAAAAGGTGTCGTCGATGACCCCTTGAAGCGTCTTGGTGGGAGAGTCGAGCTTTTTATCACGGTCGAGGTCTTGGAAGTACCGCGCAAAAGCCCAACTAGGGCCGCCGACACTTTCCCACATGGCCACTTTGATCCCCGTCGACTCAGACGGGAAAGGGCCCTTCGGGGTGGCAAAGAAGTTTGGAAGACTGAAGGCTGCCCACTCGGGCAGCGTCACCCGCTGGGGCAACAGGCCCAGGGCAATCATCAATTGTTGGGTACCGACTTGCGAGGTAGCAGCCACCTCTGCTTCATGCAGCAGGGCCCGTTCGGCCAAGGCCATGGTCTGGGCATATGCGATGTCGGTGCCCTGGGGGCGGGGCTGGTTGCGACTTGGCTTCGGAATCTTGCCCTGGACCAGGTCTTTGGGGTCCCAGCCTTTTCGGGTATACAACTGACTGACGCGCTGTGAGAAGTCGCGGAAGGGTGCGTCCAGTCGCGTTGGGGCGAAGAAGGCCACGTTGTAGTCCGTGGTCAGAAAGCCATCGGTGGGCAGTTCAGCAACATCGAACACCCGTCGCGCGTTGCTAAAGTCTCTGGACTTCTCGCAAAGGATAGTCAATAGTCGTTGCTCGGGCACTTCCAGAGTGGACAATCCCTGCAGAGCGAACCAGTAATAAAAGCCCGCATAGGCCCGTTCGAGCAAGTCTAGCCGCCGGGTGACCTCATTCGGATTGGCCCCTGGAATGTTGTGAATCATGGTGTAATGCGGACTGGTACGAATGCCCACATAGTTGAGGCGGAGTTTCCATTCATTGGCGGCCGGATTACTTGGCAGTGGCTTGCTCATGGCCCCTTTTAGTTTGCGATAGGCATCAATCACCGTCTGGGTTTTGGCATCTACCGACAGTGGCTGACCGGAGGCCTCCGCCTCATCGAGATCGCTCAGCATCTGGTCCAGAAGCACTCCTGTGAAATCCACCAGCCCACGTTGCAGCGACCAGCGTGCTTCAGCAATGATCCGTTCGGGGGTGCGATTCTTCTGCAAGTCCGGATAACGCTGCAGACGCATCAGCTGGGTGGGGGAGGGAATATCGATTGGCTCTACTTGAATAGAATTGCTAGTATATAAATAAGTTTTTCCGTTAAACTCATGATTAATCAGCGGAAAGGGCACCCCGCCAAGCGGAGCTTGGGTCGGCGTTGTACGGAGTTCGACGATGGCCATGAGCATCTCATCGGGATCGAACTGGGGTTGATTGTCCAGGCGGTTTGGGTTGGTTCGACCAAGGCCACCGGGTCCCCCAGGGAACCCTCCCGGTCCCCCAGGGAAGCCACCGGGTCCACCAGGTCCACCCGGACCACCGGGAAAGCCGCCGCCTAGACCACCGGGTTGCCCGGGGAAGCCACCGGGTCCGCCTGGCCCCCCCCCCGGGAGGCCTTCGCCCAGACCGCCGCCGCCTCCACCGCCGGGAAAGCCGCCGCCGCCTCCACCAGGCCGGAAGCCGCCACCCGGAGCGAGTCCTTCATTGCCATCTTGGCCACCAGCGTTGCCTCCGCGAAAGCCGCCGCGCCCAAAACCGCCGGGTCCGCCGGGAAAGCCGCCACCGAGCCCAGGACCGCCGGGGACACCGGGACCGCCGAGGCCGCCGGGACCACCCGGGCCACCCGGAAAGCCGCCGCCGAAGCCCGGGCCTCCCTCATTGCCACCGGGGCCTAAGCCGCCTGCGCTGGTTGGAGGGCTGCTCAGGCGAATGCGGATGATCACGTAGTCGGCCAAGGCCAGCGAGGTGCTACTGCTCAGTAGCAATGCTAGCGCGATCCACCAGCGTTGCATCGGTTCGTCCTTTCAAACAGGCCGTGAAGCATCACGACGGATTCGTTCCCAAGATGGAGCACATGTGCGTGGGGCAACGGTTCGTGTTCTTCGGCAAGGCGATCAGGCCTTAGGATTTTGCAGCCGTATAGTTGGGTTGCAGTTGGGTGTCTGCGGCGTTGGGGTACATGCTCGCCGAGCTCGGACGCTGTTCCCGTTCCCAGCTGCGTAACACCTCGACTTGTTGCGAATCAAGCTGAGCGGTTCGGCCACCTTGTTTGATCGGCCTGACCACGTTGGGAAGTAGTTGGTTGACCAGGGTGCCGACCAGGTTGGCCTTGGCGATCGCTTTTTTCTGGGTGTTGGCCTGCCACTGATTCAACGCTTGTTCCAACCGGGCCATTTCGACTTTCCAGGGGACGATCCGGGCCGAAGGCAGTACCAGCCGTTTGCCGACTAGATCAAACACGGCCGTGTTGACGAAATACGCAGCATAGTCCAGATTGACGATCTCGTTGGGATTCCGTTTATCGGGGATCATGCGGCAATACCCGATGACCGCGGCAACTTGCTCGGTCACATCCGGGGGGGGACTCAAGCTGCGATCCACATTGGCGACGCGGAGTAGTTCAAACCCCGGTCGGGCAACCACCTGGCGGTTGGGGTCGAGCACCAGATCGGTCGGTACCTCGGCCAAGGCACGCACGGCTTCACGGCGAAGATAGCGATAAGCGACTGGATCGTCGCTGGCGCCCCCTTCACCCATCGGGCGATGGAGAAAGGCGATCAACGTTCGCACCACGTCTTGGTAAAGCTGACGATTGTCGACCTCAAGCAGTGACTTTTCCGGGAGCTCGACATTCGGCACGGCCAGCAGGTTCTTCAAGGCACGCAGAGCCAGAAAACGCATGGACTCGGTCTGATTCGCATCCTTCAGGATATCGATCGCGACCTCGGCGACGCCGGCATAACCACTCCGGGCCACCAACCCCAACATGCGCATGCCGTTGACCCGCACCAAGGGTTCGGGATGGTTGAGGATCTCTTTGGACTTTAGAAAGGTCACCATTTGTTTGCCGAATTCGCGGATATAGGCCAGCTTGGATCCTGTCAGGCGAGAGCGATTATCGGGCTGGATCAGATACTTCTTGGCTTCATTAAGAATGTCGCCATAATTGGTCAGACTGGTCGTTCGCTTACTGATTCTGGCCCCGGGTTGATAATACTCAGGCTTGGTCATGGTATAGACCAGCCAGCGGGCTACTTGCCGCATCTTGTCAATACTGTTTGGGTCATTGACTGGAGGGGCGGTGGCCGCGCTATTGCGCATTTGCAGCACGGGGTTAATCACCTCCACCTGGCTGGGCCGTTCCACATCGACAAACTGGGCCTGGGCAGAGGTTGCGGAAAGCAACACCAAGGCCAGCAGTCCCAAACAAGACGAACTTGGACAGGGGCAACGTCGATTCAGCAAGGAAAACGCCGTAGCCGGCGAACTGCGAACCCAAGGCATGGAGGACTCCCGGAAGATGATCCTGAGACCGTTGTCAAACGCGAACCGCTCAAAGAATAGAACGCGACTCGACGGCCATTGTTGGTCGAGAGGCCGACCGTAGAGAGGTCGATCGTGTGTTGATTTTAGGGTATCACGCCGCTATTGAGCTCGCAAGGAGGCCCGGTGGGAATCGCCTGCATGAGCTGGTTGGGTTCGCATTGACCCCAGGTACGGGATGGGTTACAACCCGTTGCCTTCTTGCAGAGAACCCACCGACCATTGGCAGGCGATATTGGTCGTCCACTGGGCCGATCAAGACAGGGACGTGAGCGAGAGGAGAAGGGAATCGTGAAACGAGTGTTTGCGCTGCTAATGGCGACGGCTACTCTGGCCGGCATCGTCTTGACGGTCGGTATGACGCAGGCTCAGACCAACCCCGCCAATCCACCGGCTGGAGCGACTTCCAGTTCGAGCCGTGGGCGGATTGCCGTGGTCAATCTGGCCAAAGTTCTTAAGGAATTCGAGAAAGCCAATGTCGAGGCCAAACGGATGCAGGAGTTGCGCCAGGCCTATCTGAGTCGCGTCACCGAAAAGAAAAACCAGATCGCCGAACAGCAGAGAGCCTTGGCCCAAGCTGCCAAACCACCGCTGCGCGATCAGTACGAAAAACAAATCACTGACCTGCAGCGTGAAATTCAGGATATTAGTCGCCAAGGCGATAAGGAACTGTCACGGATTAGCGATGATACCATTGTCGCTGTTTATAAGGATATTTACACCGTGATCGATCGCATCGCAGTGGCCAATAATATCGAGTTGGTGCTTTGCTATCAGGATTATATCGATCCTAAAGATGCATTCTCCCCTGTGGTCGCTCGCATGAAGCTGCAGAGCCAAGCGGCCATGCCGTTCTACCACCGCAATATGGATATCACCGATGCCGTGGTGAGTACCCTCAACAAATACTTCAAACCGAGCGGGGTGACGCCCACCACCGGAACGACCCAACCGACTCAACCCAACAACAAACCCTGAGTCCGCGTGAAACGGTGTCGCCTGGCCCTATGCAAGGAAAGGGAGGGAGAGCAGGTCGCTCCACCGCGACCTGGTTGCCTCGGTCTTCTTCGGAAAACCACTCCGTTGCCACCGACTGACGCGGTTGTGCGCGTCTTAATCTCTCCCTCCTGCTCCACCTGCGTAACCCATTCCGCAAATCCTTCGAAAAAACTGGACCCATCATGGCCTCGGTGTCCGATACACAGAACATGTTTGACCTTCGTCCTCATGGGCAAGTATCCCCGCGCCATCCGGTCCATCCACCCCCGGTACCGGATCGATCAGGAAGCCCACGCATGAGAATGCTTGCGGAGCGACCCCAACGTACCCTCGGCGACGAGATTTGTCTCCAGGGCATTGGCTTTATTACCGGCGCCCCAGTCAATCTGCGCCTCAAGCCCGCTCGCGAGCATACTGGGATTGTATTTGTGCGTAGTGATCTTCCTCGACGACCGCGGATCCCTGCAACGGTAGCTTCGGTCAGTGGCACCCAGCGGCGTACCACTCTGGGCCACACACCTGCCCAGGTCACCCTGGTCGAGCATATCTTAGCCGCCTTGGCCGGACTTCGGGTCGATAACTGTGTTCTTGAACTCGATGGTCCCGAACCACCCGGACTCGATGGCTCTGCGCGGGGTTTTGTCGAGGCCATTCTCAAAGTGGGTATCGTCGCCCAATGGTCCCTGCGACCTTGTTGGAGCATTCAAGAGTCGATTGTCATCCGCCAGGGAACGGCCACTTTGGCTATCCATCCGCATGATCGTCCGGGACTTCGGGTCAGTTATCTGCTCAATTACGGCTTGAGCTCGGCCCTGGCACCGCAAATGGTCACCGTCGACATTTCCACCGACTCGTTTATTCACGAGCTGGCCTGCTGTCGCACTTTCCTGCTCGACCATGAAGCTAAGCAGTTGCAGATGCAGGGCGTGGGACGCCATCTGACCCCACGCGAATTACTGGTGTTTGGCCCAGGTGGACCGGTCGACAATGGCACCCGCTTCGCCGATGAACCCGGACGGCATAAAATTCTCGACATCCTTGGGGATCTAGCTTTGTGTGGCGTCGATCTCCGTGGCCACGTGGTGGCTTATCGTTCGGGCCATCCACTGAATGTCGAACTGGCCCGTACTCTGACGACCAGCCTCGCCGCTCAGCCAGCGGAAGGTGGGCCGGCACTGCGTCATGCGGGATAAGGACGTAGGGATGAATGCTGGGCTGACATCGAACCAGGGATCGTACTTCTCCCGATGCACTGGGTTTTCATCCATTCCTCCGTTCACCGTCCTCCCGGATCACTTGGAAGGCTGGAGCACTCGGTAATGGCAAAGCTACGGATGGCGGTGATCGGGGTCGGTCACCTGGGAAAAGCCCATGCGCGGATCCTCGCCGAACTGTCTGAAGTTGACCTGGTGGGCGTCGCCGATATCGACTACGACCAGGCCATTGAGGTGGCCCAACGCTACGCCACCCAACCCTATCAGGATTTCCATGACCTGATCGATAACGTCGATGCCGTCAGCGTGGTGACCCCGACCACCTCGCACCATGCGGTGGCCCGCACATTTCTGCAGCGTGGCATCCCCGTGCTGGTCGAAAAGCCCATCACGACCACGCTCAACCAGGCGGATGAACTGATCGACCTGGCCAGGCAGAACCACACCTTGCTGCAAGTGGGGCATATCGAACGCTTTAATCCCGCCTTCGAAGAACTGCGACGACGCACGATCCGCCCCAAATTTATCGAATGCGAACGTCACGGCCCATTCACCGGTCGCTCCACGGACATCGGCGCGGTTCTGGATCTGATGATTCATGACCTGGATCTATTGCTGGATGTGGTCGGTGATCAGGTGCATACAGTCGAGGCAATGGGTGCATCCATCTTTGGCGGTCATGAAGATTTGGTCAACACCCGTCTGGTGTTTGCCAACGGCTGCATTGCTCATGTCACCGCCAGCCGCATCACTCCCAAGCCCAAGCGACGCTTGCGTATTTGGGCCCCAGAAGGCTATGCCGGGGTCGATTTCCTGCACCGACGCCTCACCCTGGTCCAAGCCACCGAAGAATTACGTCGCTACGGCTTGCCCAGCCACCGGCTGGATGCTCACAGCCGCTCGATGCTCAAAGACCAGGTGTTTGGTCGCTATCTGCAATCCCTGCATTTAGATTGTGAGCAACGTGCCGATCAGCTCACCTGTGAACTGCGCGACTTTGTCCAGTGCGTTCGTACGGGCCGCCGCCCCCGGGTCAGTGGCGAAGACGGCCGGGCTGCTTTAGCCTTGGCCGAGCGCGTCTTGACCAGTATCCGCGAACATGCCTGGGAAGGAGACGCCCAAGGACCGGTCGGCCCCAACCAGGTCCCACGTCCCTCCGGCCGTCTGTTCGAACAATACGACCGCGAGGCCGCCTAACCCTCCCAAGGCCCGCCCAAGCTTTGGCCATCTGCCTTTTCGCGCATCTTCATCAAAAACTCGCTAGCGTTGACCGGCTCCTACCGCCCACGATAACCCTGCGGTAGGAATCCGATCGATGTCTCAGGAGTTTGCGATGCGAACCTATCTCCACGCTCTGACCATGGCACTCATCGTCACCGCCGGGTTGGCGGCCGACGACAAGCCCCGCTACGCCGGCCCCAGCAAAGGCGGCTTTCTATTGCCTAACGGCTGGACGATCACCCCTGCAGGCAAGCAGGTCATCTTGTCCGACCTCCCGCTCAACATCTTGCCTCTGGCCGATGGCCAACACGCCCTGGTCGCCACCAGCGGCTTTAACCCCCACGAGCTGTCGCTGGTCGACCTCGACACCGCCAGGGTGTTGGATCGTCAGGAGGTGTTGCAAAGCTGGTTTGGGCTGGCTACCAACGCCAACGAGGACACCGTATGGTGGGCCGGCGGCGGGGCCGGCATGATCCATACCTTTAACCTCAAAGGCGGTCAGCTGAACCGCACCGGCCCAGACGAACCGAACATCCGCGAGATGTCACGCGATGAGGTCCGTGCCCTCAAAGGGTTCCGTACTGGCCTTACTCTGACCCCCAACGGCAACCATCTGGTGGTCCTTGACATCGAGGATGGCGCCCTGTCGCTCCTCAACCCGACGGATCAGGTAGAGGTGAAAAAGGTGGCGATCGGCGGCAAGCCCTACGATGTCGTCTTCTCCCGCAACGGTACACAACTGTTTGTCTCCGACTGGGCCGGCCGCGCCGTGCTGGTGATCGACCCCGGAACCTTGCAGGTGATCCGCCGGATTCCCGTCGGCGAGCATCCCAACCAGATCGCCCGACATCCGAGCGACGACCGTCTCTTCGTCGCCTGCGCCTCCAGCAACACTGTCGCGGTTATCGACACTGGGAAGGGACGGGTGACCGAGACCATCAGCACCACCCTGTTCCCTCACGCCCCAGAGGGGAGTACTCCCGATGCGGTGGCCGTAGCACCCGATGGCAGGACGCTGTTCGTGGCCAACGCCGACAACAACTGCGTCGCGGTGATCGATATCGCTACCCCGAACCAGAGCGCGATCAAGGGGTTTGTTCCTACCGGCTGGTACCCCACCGCGGTCAACGTCACCCCCGACGGCAAGCACCTGCTTGTCGGCGTCGGCAAGGGCAACCGGACTCAGGCCAACCCCAAATTCAAGAAGGATGAGCTCCTCGACAACCCACTGCTCCGACGCCTCGGCTACCGCTACATCGGCACTACCCTATCGGGAGCCCTGTCGATCGTGCCGATGCCCGATGACGACCAGCTCAAAGAGTACACTGCCACGGTCTATCGGAACTGCCCGTACTCGGACAAGCTCCTGACTCAGTCACCCCACCCCGAGAAGACTGCTGTCCCGACCATCGTCGGGGAGCCCTCGCCGATCAAGCACATCATCTATGTCATCAAGGAGAACCGGACCTACGATCAGGTCTTCGGCGACGTCCCCGAGGGCAACGGCGACCCCGAGCTGGTGATGTTCGGTGAGAAGGTGACGCCTAACCACCACAAATTGGCCCGCGATTTCGTCCTGCTCGACAACCTGTACTGTAATGGCCAGGTTAGCCGCGATGGCCACCCCTGGAGCACCTCGGCGTACAACACCGACTACACCGCCCGTAACTGGCACCTTACCTACTCCGGCCGACAGGGGGTGGATGACGATGATGAACAGAACCTGGGGACGCCTCCCTCGGGCTACCTGTGGGACGCTTGCGCCCGGGCAGGTCTGAGCTACCGCAGCTATGGTGAGTACGGCAAGCGGGTGACTCAGCCCGACGGCACCCAGCGGATGGAGGGACGGGTCCCCGGGCTGGTCGGCCACATGTGCCCCGACTACCGCATCGACATCAACGGCCAGCGCATGCGCGACCCGGCGAATGTTGAGGTGTTCCTCAAGGAGTTCCGCGAATTCGAAAAGAACAACAACCTGCCGCGGTTCATCGTTATGAGCCTCGGCGAAGATCACACTCGCGGCACGACTCCCGGCCAGCCCACTCCCGAGGCCTGCGTGGCCAGCAACGACCTCGCTCTGGGCAAGTTGGTCGACGCGGTGACCAAGAGTAAGTACTGGAAACAGACCGCCATCTTCGTCATCGAGGATGATGCCCAGAATGGCCCCGATCACGTCGATGCCCACCGAACCGTCGGGCTGGTGATCTCGCCCTACACCAAGCGGAAGTTTGTGGACAGCACCCAGTACAGCACGGTCAGCATGATCCGCACCATGGAGCTGATCCTTGGCTTGCCGCCCTTGAGCCAGTATGACGCCGCGGCCCGGCCGATGTTCAACAGCTTCACGGCCAAGGCCGACCTGACGCCGTACACCCACTTGCCGGCCAAGATCGACCTGAACCAGCTGAACACCACCATGTCCTACGGCGCGGAGCGATCGCAGCAGATGGATTTCAGCGACTTCGATCGGATCAACGACTTTGAGTTGAACGAGATTCTCTGGCGTGCAGTCAAGGGCCGTGACGCCCCCATGCCTGCGCCAGTGCGGCGAGCCATCGCCTTCCGCTCGCTGACTGCGGCGGGGCAGTAGGTCAAACGAAGGGTACTGGTTCCCACAGGCAAACCGCCTGGGGGAACCAGCGTGACCAGCACGACCTAGGCTGGCCTAGCGCTGCTGATCCCACCAGCGACGCCAGGCCGCCACCGCCTGCGTTTGTTCGCGTGGGCTAGCTCCAGGGGCGGGACCGAAATCCTGTTCTGTGAGTTGCTTGAGCGCCACCCGGGCTGCCTGAACGACCGGGTCATCCGCGTCGTTCAGGGTGCCAAGAAGATCGGGAATATGTCCGCGATCGCGCTTGATCGCACATGCGAGGGCTGCCGCGCGGCGGATTTCTTGATGGGAGTCCTGCAATTGACGCCGCAACGTCCTGGCGGTCATTCGGGTCAGGCGTTGGGCCAGGGCGGTACGGGCGGCGTCGCGGGACGGCCCGATCAGGTGCTCGATGGCCTCGGCCAAGGCGGCGGTATGGACACTTCCCTTTTGGTCGCGGAGCTGACGCAACTGAGCCTGTTGCGCGGCTCCCTGAGCGGCGAGAAACTGATCTCGCAGTCGGTTCACATCGGCTCGCCAAGCACGCATCTTGGGATCGTTGGTGTTGCGAGCCGCTTGGCTTCGGGGTCGGGGAATCGACCCTTCGGAAGGCAGCATTGGCACGGGTGGTACCGGAGGCATCGGCGGAGCTGACTTGACTTGCTTGGTGGTGCGCGGCGGGGCTGGTTTGGTCGGCTGGCCGAGCCCTCCACGCAGCATGCGCCGACCAGGGTCCGCCACCTTCCCCTGCAGGACCTGCGTCATATCGCTGGTCAAGTTCGCCCGCGCCAAGAACAGTAAGGCAAATGCGCTGGCGACCTCCTTACTGTTGCCGGCATGAAAGCCGCCACTCCAGCTCCCATCGGCCTTCTGGCTCGCCAGTAAGCGGTCCGTCCCCCAGTCATACCAGTCTATTTGGCCAATCGTCGACAGATCAAAGGCCACCGCGACTCGTTCCAGGGACCAGAGGAAATAGAGGTCTTGTTGGTCCCGGTCGTCTTGGAGAAATTTGCCTAGACACTTTAGGCCGGCTTCGAGAACGGGATCTTTGTCGGCTTGTACTTCGGGAAAGCGGGCCAACAGCTTGGTCAGGTCCTGGCTGGGGTGGTTCTTGGCATAGCTGCGTAATTCGCTGGCGCGACTTTGGCTGACCGCGAGGCCAAGCAATCCAGCACACGTCATCGCGGGAGTCGCTCGCCGATCTTGCCCGTACAAATACCCCCAGCCCCCGGTCACGCGATCCTGGCTCGCCCGGAAGCGTTGATCCAGCCGGGTAAGCGCCTCATCAACGGGCACCGCGTAACGCCGGGCAACCCAGAGTCCCAAGAGGCCAAACTGGGTATTCGAGTTGTCATCCCCCACTTGCTGCTCACCATGTTGGCGACGCAAGGCTACCAGACGTTGCTGCATCATCGCACTGAGACGAGCATTCCCACGAACTCCCGGGAATGGCAGGGACTTCGAGGGGGATGCAGGGGCATCCGCGCGGTTCAGGGGCTGCGCTGATGCGACAGGCTCATCCTCATGGTTCAAAGGCGTTGTCGATCGAGCGGGTGGCTCCTCGCGATTGAACGGAGCCGGCGATGGTTTGCGGGGCGGCTTGGGAGCGGTTTGGAGTTTGCTCACATTCGGCACAAGCTTGCGTAAGGTCTGTTGTTCTGCCGGGCTCACACCTCCTAGGCATTGATAGCTCCAACCGCCTTGGGCGTTCTGGCCCATTAGGAGGCGAAATCCCAGTTCTTGGAGGAGTACCGTATCGCCCGGTTCTCCGAGCCGATCCAGGAATAGTAGATCCAAAGCCAGATAATACGTCCGGGTCTCGCTGATGGCACGCTCGCGAATTACCTGGGCGATCTGCTGGATCAAGGGGTGCTTGGCTTGGCTGCCATTTTCGAGAAGTGCCAACCCGACCAAAGCAGCGCTGCCGCTGCCATGGCTGCCGCCGGTATAGGGCTGTTGCTTTTGCTGGGTTGCGATCAGAAAGTCACGACCTCGCTGGATGGCCGTTTGGATGGTCTGGGGATCGGCCGCACAGACCGACCCAGTCCCCAGGAGAATTCCAGCGACGCCAAGGGCTCCTAGCAAGTAGCGTGAGCACATTTTGGACCTGCTCCTTGATCGCGTCGCGGATTGGTGGCGACGGGGTTAGGTCAGATGAGCATTCCGGTGATGCTCAAGGATCGACTCCAGCGGGATATGCCAGCCACAATCGTCGCAGGGGGGCGTTTTCTTGTAGCATTTGACGCAGAACAGCGGCCCGCCATGGAAAAACTGCTCATATCGGTCATGCTCTTCGTCAGCTATCCCTTCCAGGGAGGCGGGGATGGCGAGCTCGACACCACAACCGTCGCAGGACCGCGTGCGGTTCTCGGCAATGATCGGCGCGTAGTGGGTGTGCAGACCCCGCGGCACGACTCCTGACCCATCACAGAGCGGACAAGTCATCCCAAACTGTGCCACAATCGCCTTGCGAATGAATTCACTCTTGTTTGGCAGTCGATTCAAAAAGGCGGCCAGTTCCTCTTCGACTTTGAACGCAACAATTTCGGTCTTGGCACTCTTACGTTCCGGTTTGGCGGGCTTGCGTGTTGGCATAGTCTCCTCTGCCCTTTGCGACTGGCGGTCCGCGACTTCTATTGATTTATCATACAAGACTGGTTCCGCCAGCACCAAACGGAGTCTGGCTCGCCGAGGTCTGCGCGAGCAGACCGTGCGAAGGGTAGCACCAGGGCTCACTTGCCGAGCGGCATCACCGTATACTCTTCGGCATCCCGCCAGGCGGACCGGAGTTTGTGTGGGATCTCCATCTCTTGATTGTCGACCAGACGGATCGTGTTGTCCGGGATCGCAGAAATGGGCGTAGCAACCAGGACCGGGTGATGGCTGGCTTTGTGGAAGTGGTTGCCCTGCACCAGGATGGAGGAATCGCTGAGGGGAGCGGTGCGAAAGCAGATCGGCTTGGCCACGTGGGCAAAACGATTGTCCAGCAATCGTACATCCTTCCAGTCGGGCTGGGCTTGTGTGACATACCGATCACTTAGATCGAGCCGAAACCCCGCGGCCCGGCCACCCGGACGAGGGATGTCCGTGAACATGAGCCAAACGTGGTTGACTCCTGGAGTTAAGTCCAGGGTGCCGACAAACTCTTCGGGAACCAGGGCCTGACGGCTGCGGTGCTCGAAGGTGATGACCCCATTGACCCAAAGGGTGGCTTCATCATCGATGCCCAACAGAAAGCGTCGATTCCCCGCCTGCGCGGCGTCAATCTGGGCATAGGCCAGAGCCACACCCGACTTGCTCGGGCCCAGCGCCTTGGTCAAGGAAACCGGTGCCCAGCGGATCGACACCGGCACCAACGGCAATTCCAGGCTCGGCGAGGGAGGGCGGCTCGGGTCAAACCCTGGCACTTTCCCAGGAGGGAACCAGCCTGCCACTTGCCATTCCGGAACGGGTTGGATATGCCGGTGCTCCGGGTGGGTAGGGCCAGGATGGAAGTCAATACCAATCAACACATTCTCAAATCTACTATCCCGGATGGTTAAATGATCGACGGCTTGATCGATCTGGATCGCCGAGCGCGTGTGGAGAAACCGGCAGTTGGCCAGTTCCACATACTCTGCGACATCGTCCTGGTGTTCGGCACGGAACACCAGACCATCCTGGGCCCCGAACTTTTCGGAGTTGACGAATACAACCTTGTTGAGATGGATCGGCTCGCGGGCGCTACCTCGGGCTCCGCGCAGCACCAGTCCATCGTTGATGTAATTGCGAAACACCACTGAGTCCAGTTCCAGTCCTGGGGTATCGCCGAAGATCTCCAACACGGGACCCGGTCGGCCTCCACCATCCAATATCACATGACGTAACTTGAAGTGATGAACATCTTTGATGCGGAGGATCGGACCCGGCTTGCTCCGCGTGAGCACCAAGGGCTGCTCCGGGTCCCCGCGAAGGGTCACCGCTCCTTGGTGATGCAATTGTTGGCCATTGATTACCAGCGGATTGGCCAACTCGATCGGGTCGGTCCGAGGCCGGACCTCGACCTCCCCCTTGGCTGCTACCTGTTTGATGGCTCGGCGTAGCTGCTGGCCGGTTTGCTGCGGCTGAATCACCATGCGTTCCCGCCGGGCAGCTTTGGGCGCGACCGAGATGGCGACCGGCGTGACGAGGTTGGCCGGCTCCTCAGGTCGATGCCGACTACTGGTGAAGACGATCAGGCCGGCCAGCAACACAATACACGCACAAAAGCCACCGACCACAGCAACCCAGGTCGCGACTCGCTTCTGCTGCTGCCGCGGTCGGCGTTTCCGAGTGACCGCCCCGCTGGGCCGACTGTGCGAAGATGGACGGCTGCCTGTATTGGAGGTGGGTGGAATCACATGGGTGGTCGATTGGTCCGCACGGACCGTGTTCGGCGGCACTTCGACTTGCGTCGACGACAGGCGCCCGCTGGCTGAGGCGGAGTCACCGCCATGGTGGATCCATTGCTCGACGATGGCCCGGGGAAAACGAACCAGCGAAGGATCATACGGTGGTTCGGGCTGTGCCCATGCTTCGAGGCTGGTCACCACCTCACCCGGCCGGGCGGGTCGCTTGGCCGGATCCTTGGCCATGAGTCGTTCCAACAGGGTCGCCAGTTCCGAGGACACCTCGGGGTTCAGCCCCTGCACCGGGGTCGGTTCAACCGTCTGATGCGCGAGCAGTTTTTGTGCGGAGGTCCGTTCGGGGAAGGGCGGTTGCGCGGTCAGCAGAAAGTACAAGACACAGCCCAGGCTATACAGATCCGAGCGAATGTCCACCCTATGCGAATTGATCGCTTGTTCGGGAGCGATGTAATCGGCGGTCCCCAGGACCACATCCTTTTCGGCGAGGGTGAGCCCATCGTGATCAAACCGCGACACTACCAGTCCCAAGTCCAGGATTTTCAAGGTGCCATCGGTCTCGACCATGAGATTGCCCGGTTTGATATCCCGGTGCACAAACTCATGCTGGTGCGCGTGTTCCAGCCCAGCGGCCGCCTGACGGATCAGATGGGCGGCCAGCCCCACGGGCAAACGCCCGCGCTGATGGACCAATTCTTGCAGGTCTAAGCCTTCCACGTATTCCATGGCGATAAAGTGGATGTTGCCCACCTGATCGTAATCATACGCCTGGGTGATATGGGGATGCCGCAATCGCGCCACCGCCCGCGCTTCGCGGGAAAAACGGCCCAGGTTCGACGCTTCGCTCCCTTGTTTGAGGGGCAGCAGCTTGAGTGCCACGGCCCGCTTCATCGTGGTCTGTTCGGCCAGATAAACACGCCCCATGCCCCCGGCCCCGAGCTGGTCCAGGACGCGATATTTGGCCACAAAAAAGCCCTTATACTGGCCGCGTAACAGGCACTTGGCCTGGAAGGGGGTCAGATAATGTTGGCGGACCAACTCCCGCACAAAGTCATCCGTTGTCGGGCACAGACCACCGCTTGGCACTTGCACGCGAATTTGCTGCAAGGCGTTCGCCGACAGGAGTCCGCTGCATTCGATCAATTGCAGCAACTCCTCGAGTGTGTTCGGCACTGGCATGATGGTCTTTACTCCGCTTCGGTGGACGGGAGCGCGGTGGATCACTGCGCGGCACCGGGCGATTCAAGCCATCCCGGGGCCGGCCAGCGGCCTGGGAGAGCCGGATGGTGTCCTGCTAATTGTCGTTTTACCACAATTTTCGATCGCCATCGATGAGGCGATACCCTTCGCAAGCATAGAATGCATCTGCTTTGCAGAGAAATCCTTGGCAAAAGAAAAATTCCCAAGGGGCGGCAGCCGGTCGCAGTTCGACCTACTCGTGGGGAATCAGCCCATGACTCCGGGCATAGGCAAAGATTCCTCCTGCCTCCAGGATGGGACCCACATCCCCCAACGGCTGCAACGGCCAGCGTTCCTGGGTGGTGTGGTTGAGCAAAGCCGATTCACCGAGGTGAATCTCCAACTCATCGCCGGTACAGATGTGCTCACAAAGGCGTACCGAGGTCTCGAACGGCACCAAGTAGGCACCATTGACGGCATTGCGATAAAAGATCCGAGCATAAAACTCCGCCACCACCGCGGTAATGCCCGCCGCTGCCAGGGCAATGGGCGCATGCTCACGCGATGAGCCACACCCAAAATTCCTGCCCGCCACAATGATCTGGTACGCAGCGCGGAACGGGTCCTCAGAATGAAACGGAATATGCCCCTTCGGCAGACCCATTTGCGCGTTGGGGACGCCACTGAGGGCAAACTTGCCAAACATCTTGTATTCGTCAGGGATTGCCGGGTTGTAGGTAAGATACTGCGCCGGAATAATCTGATCTGTGTCGACGTTATCGCCCAGGACAAACGCCTTGCCGGTCATCACTTGCTGCATAGGAAGTCTCGCACGCCTGGGAGCTCAGAAACCGTTTCACTGTTGTACGCTGGCCCCCGGACTTGTCTAGAGGAAGCGACGCTTGGCCCCAGGGTCCCTTCCCGGCCAGCACCGGGTTACGCTACCGTCCGTACCACGAGCCGGTTAGCCACGGAGTCCATGCTCGCCAAGCAACCGATCGGTGGCGGTGTACGCCTCTTGGACCCATTCGACAATTCGATCGGGATCCGGGGCATATTCCAGTTCGATGCTGATGGCGCCATCCAGGTTCAGTTTCTTAATGGCGTCCAGATAGCTGGCGAAATCGACCACACCCCGGCCTGGGGGCAAGTCACCATGTCGCTTGCCATCACAGTCACTGATATGGACATGGATCGCTCGGCCTCGCAGCTGTTCGAGCTGCTCGGCGGGGGTCCCGGCCAGTTGCAGGTGTGAAATGTCGATATTGGCTTGCACCGCCGGGTGCTGCACCGCATCCAGGAAGCGAACCATATTGGTGACGTTGTTGAGCAATGACAAGGAAAAGGGCTCCAGTTCCAAGGCAATCTGCACACCCAGGTCGGCGGCATAATCCCCAAGCGACTTGAGGTGGTTCACCCCGATCTGCCATTGTTCCTCTGCAGGAATCACCTCCCGGTTCCAGATATACTCACCCAGCACCAGCAGAACATTCTTGGCCTCGTACTCATAGGCCAAGTCGAGGTACGCCCGGCAACGTTCCAGGTGAAAGCGTTGCACACTTGGATTAAAGTCAATCAAGCCCACCGCCACGCAAGCAATGCTGATGATGGGTAGATCGACCGCATCGCATTCGCGTTTGATCAGACGCCGCTCCTTGATATCCATGTCGAGCGGATCGGTGAAGATGTCGATCGCATCAAAACCGATCTCTTTGGTCTGACGAATGCCATAGGCGGTGCCTTTGCCGGCCTGGACCCAGGCCGAGTTGATCAAGCCGAGTTTCATGCTAGCCTTGCTCCTAACGGGCTATCGGAGTCACGGCGATCTGCCCTATCCGGTTGCTTCATCTGACTGTACACTATCTAGTCCGCAGGAACCATCCCCGCGTTCCCAAGCCACGGTAGGATGCAAACCTCGCATGCTGGATTGGAATGCCATTCGGGCCTATTTTTGGATCTTTATTCTCTTGGTAGCCGCTGGTTTCGGGTTTCCGATGCCCGAGGAAATACCGGTGGTCACTGCGGGTGCCATGGTCGGCCATGCCGCCGACGACCCGGATTCCAGCCTACGCTGGTGGATCATGCTCCCGGTGTGCATCTTCGGCGTGGTCCTCAGCGATAGTGTCCTCTATGCCATCGGCCGGATCTGGGGCACCCGTCTCCTGGAGGTTGGCTGGGTGCAACACCATGTCATTCCCCCTGCCAAACAAGAACGCATCGAGCGCAATTTTCATAGCTATGGTATCGGGATCCTGATGATCGCCCGCTTTTTGCCCGGGATCCGCACCCCCATCTTTATTATGTCCGGGGTGATGCGGGTTCCGGTATATAAGTTTATCCTGGCCGATGGCCTGTATGCCCTGCCTGGGGTAAGCCTTCTGTTCTGGCTGGCCTACCTATTCGGCAACTCGTTTGTCGAGGCGGTGAAGAAGCTCGAAGACCATCGTCCGCTAGTGATCATGATTGTGTTGGCCGCGGTGGCTGGCATTCTGCTGTACATTTTGATCCGCCGGCAAATTGCCACGGGGGATCCCGAAAAAGTCCCCTGGGTGGGCCGACAACTGTCCGAGCGCTTACATCACTTGCATGAGGAAGAGGAAGCCACCCAGGTGGTCGACCCCAGCGAGCTGCCGGCATCCCCCCATCCCCACACCCATCCCCATCCGCCTCCATCCCACCCGCAGTCTTCTCAGCGATCAGAATAAAGATCGTGGATCGAAGGAATAATCGCCAAGGTTCTATACTTTGCCAGAAAAGGTAGCTTGCAAGAAGATTCTTTCATTTTCTCGGCTTTCCCTAGTCACCAAAACGCCTCAATCCTAGCAGTACTCCTAACCCGCCTAGGCAAACTGCGCCAGACCGATGGCTTGGAGGCTTCCGCGGAGGGGTAGGGTTCGATGTCGCTCCCACACCCCTTTCTACCCGCGGAACGCATGGAGGGACGTGGTTTCCCTCGGTTGGGCGAACCCAGAGCAGCCGACGGGAATTTCACCGGTCGGGGCTGATGCAGTCACCACGCGGGAAGCTCGTTTCTTCTAGGGCGGTTAGGACTTTGCTTGCCAGGAGTGACTCCGTGAAGAATTGGATCATGCAGACGATGGCTCGGTATGCGGCTACCCAGGCTCGCCGCAAACGTGTCGAGGTCAAGGGGCGGCACCACTTTCGGCCCCACGTCGATTCTCTCGAGGATCGGACCGCCCCCGCGGTCTTCACCTTCCAGCAGGGGATTGACGGCCCCCAAGGAACCGCTCCTTATTTCGGTACCCAGGACACCACCCTGGAAGACGATGGCATCTCCTCAGCGAACCAAAACTTCGGCACCAGCGACATCGTTCGCGTCGGCAACTCCAACCAGGCCTTCATCCAAGGGCTGACCCGCTTCGACGACATCATCGGTTCGGGCCCCGGCCAGATCCCAGCCGGCTCCACCATTAACAAAGCCGAACTCCTGGTCTGGGTTAGCCAACCCGGCGACGATTTCAATGTCTTTCGCATCAATCAGGACTGGGACGAAAGCACCGCGACCTACAACAATTTCGGCTCGCGGCCCAATGACGGCATCTTCACCGATGGCACCGAAGCCGCCAAATTCCCCACCGCCGCCAGCATCGAGGCCGTGGGCATGCCGCTCCGTGTCGAGCTCACTCCCGACGTCCAGGCCTGGGCCGACGGGGAAGCCAACTTCGGCTGGGGTCTATTGGGCGCGGGCTTCCCAGTCGGTACCGAGCCCGTCTCCATCCTCTCCTCGGAGTCGCTGTTTGCCGCACAGCGCCCGGCTCTGGAAGTGGACTTTACCCCGCCGGAGAGCAAGGGCGACTTTGAATTCTCCCGCGTCGAGTATACCGTCACCGAGGACAGCACCAGCGTCACCATCACCGTCGCCCGTACGGAGGG
This sequence comes from uncultured Alcaligenaceae bacterium, assembly GCA_964410665.1. Classification (GTDB taxonomy): domain Bacteria; phylum Planctomycetota; class Planctomycetia; order Gemmatales; family Gemmataceae; genus CAYPIE01. The sequence goes on along the minus strand of CAYPIE010000017.1, from coordinate 9,146 downwards.
TGCCGACGGTACCGTGACCGTTGACTTTGCCACCGCTGATGGCACTGCCGTCGCGGGCCAGGACTACGTCGCCAACTCGGGCACGCTGACCTTCGAAGACGGCGTCATCGAGCAAACCTTCACCATCGACATCACCGCCGACAACGACACTATCGAAGGCGCCCGCACCATCGACCTGAGCCTCAGCAACCCCACCGACGGCTCCACCATCGGGGCTCAGGGCAACGCCATCGTCTCCATCTTGGACAACGATCTGTTGCTCAACGAGCTCAACGTCAACCCGACCTCCGACATCGACGGCGCCTTCGAATACGTCGAGATCGCCGGCGTGCCCAGTGCCGCCCTGAGCGACGTTTACTTCATCAGCATCGACGGCAACGGCACCAACCAGGGCGTGGCCAGCCTGGTCGTACCCCTCGGCGGCGTCAGCATCGGCAGCAACGGCCTGGTCGTCATCAAGAGCCCCGATGCCGGCTTCGACACCCCAGCCGAGACCACTGTGGTCGGCGACGCCCGCTTTAACGACGCCGACACCCTGCTCAACGGCACTGCCTCGTTTGTGCTCGTCTCCAGCCCGACCGCCATTAGCGACGGCACCGACCTCGACACGGACAACGACGGCATCCTCGACCTGCCCGCCGGCGCCTCGCTGCTGGACAGCGTCAGCTGGACCGACGAGGACTCCGGCGACCTGGTCTACGGCGGCGTACTCCTCTTCCAGCCTGGCAGCAACCCCCCCGGCGCTGCCACCCGTATCCTCGACAACAACGTGCCGTTTGCCGACAGCTCCTGGGTTTATGGCGACCTGCTCGAGACTGGGCCGGACAGCGTCGAGTACACCTTCGCGACCGCCAGCTCCAACCTGATCGAGGGCACCGCCCTGACTCCCGGTGGAGCCAATGTCATCGTCCCCGGCCTCCGCTTTGCTGCGGCCAGCTTCGAGGCTGGCGAAGAGGACGGGGTTCTCACCGTCCAGGTCGAGCGCATCGGCGACCTGGACACCGCGGTGTCGGTCGAGGTGTCGACCGCTGACGGCACTGCGGTCGCCGGCGACGACTATGTGGCCACCACCACCACCCTGGACTTCGCCGCCGGCCAGCGCTTCGCCAGCTTCGAGGTCGAGCTGATCGACGACGGTTTCCCCGAGATCTCCGAGACCGGCAACCCGCTGGCTGAGACCTTCAACCTGACCCTGGCCAACCCGTCGGGCACTGCCGCCGTCCGCTTCTCCGGCAGCGCCACCGGCACGATCATCGATGATGACATCCTCAGCGCCAGCTTCCAGGAAGGCGTCAACAACTACGTCGGCACCCAGGACGTCGACATGCCGGTCAACGGAGGCACGCCGCGCGGCGACAACACCACCATCAACGTCGACTCCAGCGGTCTGATCCAGGCCCTGACGCGCTTCGACAACATCTTCGGCAACGGCGCTGGCCAGGTCCCGGTCGGCTCGACCATCCTGTCGGCCACCCTGGTCTTCAGCATCTTCAACACCGGCAACACCGTCCAGATGCACCGCATCCTGGGCGACTGGAGCGAGGACACCGCCACCTGGAACAACTTCCAGCTCAACGGCAACGCCGAGGGCGGCATCCAGGGTGACGGCGTCGAGGCCACCGACGTGCTCCGCACATTCTCCGGCGCCACCGGCATCCGCGAGGTCGACGTCACCGAGGACGTCGCCCTGTGGGCCAGCGGCGACCTGCCCAACTTCGGCTGGGGCTTCACCCCGACCGGGTCGAACGGCGTCGACTGGTTCTCCTCCGAGAACGACTTCGTCGACGGCCGGCCGCAGCTGATGATCTCCTACAGCCCGGCCGAGGACGCCGGCCCCGGCGGCATCCGCTTCCGCCCGGGCACCACCGTCGTTGACGAGGGTGCCGGCCAGGCCAGCATCATCGTCGAGCGTACCAGCGGCACCGAGGGCGAGGTCTCGGCCACCTTCACCACCGCCGACGGCACTGCCGTCGCCGGCGAGGACTACACCGCCACTACCGGCACCGTCACCTTCGTCGACGGCCAGACCACCGCCAAGATCTTCGTGCCCATCCTCGAGGACGCCGAACTGGAACTGTCCGGTTCCAAGATCGTCAACGAGACCTTCTCGATCACCTTGAGCGACCCTCAAGGCGGCGCGGTGCTTGACGCCCCAGCTTCGACCATCGTCGAGATCGCCGACAACGAGGTCGGCTCGGTGATCTTCCAGGAGGGCTTCAACGGCTACTTCGGCACCGCCGACGCTGACCCGGCCCAGGGCGCCCCGGATACGCCGCGGAACAGCCCGTTCATGAACCCCGACGGCAGCAACATCGCCGGACTGCCTCAGCACGGCCTGACTCGCTTCGACGACATCATCGGCGACGCGATGGGCCAGGTGCCGCTCAACGCCACCGTCCTCAACGCGACCCTCAGCTTCGCCATCTTCGGCGGCGGCACCCCGCTCAACCTGCACACCCTGACCGTGCCCTTCGACGAGACCTCGGTCACCTGGAACAGCCTCGGCGGCGGCCTGCAGGTCGGCGTCAACGCCAGCCCAGTACTGCAGACCTTCTCCGGCCAGGCCACCGCCCCAGGTTTCCGCGACATCGACGTCACCGCCAGCGTCCAGGAGTGGGTCAACGGCGCCACCAACTTCGGGTGGGGCTTCACCCCGACCGGCAACGACGGCGTCGACTGGCTGTCTTCGGAGATCGCCCAGTTTGACCCCAGCCTGGCCAGCCTGGCTCCAAGGCTGCAGATCGACTTCTTGCCCTCCGGCGCCGACCTACCAGGCTTCTTGCAGTTTCAGACCACCGGCACTGAGGTCAACGAAAACGACGGCACCGTCGACATCAATGTCGTCCGTCTGTTCGGCCGCAGCGGCGAAGTCACCGTCGACTATGCTACCAGCGACGTCACGGCCGTGGCCGGCAAGGACTACGTGGCCCAGAGCGGCACTCTGACCTTCGCCGACGGCGTGGTTGAGCAGACCATCACCGTCGAACTGACCGACGACATGCTTGCCGAGGGCCTCACCCCTGAGTCGTTTGCCATCACTCTGAGCAACCCGACCAACGGCAGCAGCCTGGGCGACCCGGCCACCTTCGCCGTCACGGTCACCGACGATGACAACCCTGGCAGCCTCGAGTTCGCCCTGGCCGACTTCCTCGTGAACGAAGGCGATGGCATGGCCACCGTCACGGTCCGCCGGGTCGATGCCAGTGCCGGCGAGGTCCTAGTCGACTACGCCACCAGCGACGGCAGCGCCCGTGCCGGCAGCGACTACACGGCTACCAGCGGCACCTTGACCTTCGCCGACGGCCAGACCGAGGCCAGCTTCACGGTCGACCTCATTGACGACATGGACCTGGAGAACATCCCACCGGAGTTCTTCAATGTCACTCTGAGCAACCCGCGCGGTGGCCTTGACGCGAACGTCCCGCCGACCTTGGCCGCCCAGGCCAGTGCTACCGTCTCGATCAGCGACAACGAGGTCGGCGAACTGCTGTTCCGCAACGGCGTCAACGGCTACGAGGGTACCCGCGACGCCGACCCGCGACAGGCCTCGCCCGACGAGGTCCGCAATCGTACCGAGCTGAACATCGACAACGACGACGGTACCGTCCCGGGCACCGAGGGTGAGCCCGGCGACGTGCATGGCCTGTTGCAGTTCCGTGACTTCGTTGGCGACGGCATGAACCAGGTCCCGGCCGGGTCCACCGTACTCGAGGCCTCGGTGATCTTCGAGGTCATCGGCCCCGGCAACGACGTCGAGTTCCGCTTGCTCACCCGTGGCTTCAACGAGAACACCGCCAGCTGGAACTCCATCGGCGGCGGTATCCAGGAGGGGGTCAACGCCGGCCCGGCCCTGTTCACTTTCGACGGCGGCACGGGCACCCGCGTCTTTGAGGTCACCGACGCCGTTCAGGCCGTGGTCAACGACCCGGACAACCTCGAGCAAAACTTCGGCTTCGGCTTCACCCCGACCGGCGGCAACGGCGTCGACATCGCCTCCTCGGAGTTCAACAACGTCGACTTCCGCCCCGCCCTCCGCGTCCGCTTCTTGCCGCCGGGCGTCACCGCCACCGGCAACGTGCAATTCGCCACCGACGCGATCACCGTCAACGAGGCCGACGGCACCGCCACCGTCACCGTCAGCCGCACTGCCGGTGACCAGGGTCAGGTCACTATCGACTACGCCACTGCTGACGGCACCGCCGTCGCCGGTGAGGACTACGTCGCTCAGACCGGCACCCTGACCTTCGGCCCGGGCGTCACCAGCCAGGACATTGTCATTGATCTGCTCGATGACGATGTGTTCGAAGGGGCCACCCCGGAGACCTTCAGCATTACACTGAGTAACCCCGGCGGCGGCGTCAACCTCAGCCTCCCCGACACGGTCACCGTGGCGATCGAGGACTTCACCCGCATCAGCTTCCAGAACGGCGTCGACGGCTACGAAGCCACCCAAGATGCCTTCCTGGACGAGTCAGAGCCGGGCAACAACTTCAACGGGGATGAGATCGAGGTCGACCTCGGCACCGGCAGCAACGTGCACGCCGTCACCCGCTTCGATGACATTATCGGTGCGGCCGTCGGGCAGATCCCTGAAGGAGCCTTGATCGTCTCAGCCAACTTGGAGCTGTTCATCACCAACACCACCGACGATGTCGTCAACGTGCACACGCTGACCACCGATTTCGACGAGACGGCGGTGACCTGGGACAGCATCGGCGGCGGCCTGCAGGTGGGTGTCAACGCCAACGAGCCGTTCAGCAGCTTCCTCGGTGATGCCGGCGGGTTCCTGAGTGTGGACGTTACCGCGAGCGTGCAGGAGTGGGTCGATGGCACCAACACCAACCTGGGCTGGGGCTTCACCCCGACCGGTACCAACGGTGTGGACTGGGCCTCTTCGGAAGTCAGCGAGATCGTCGGCCGACCCCGACTGGTGGTCGAGTTCGTCGCGGTCTCGGAAAATGGCGCCTTCGAATTCGAGTCGGATGCTTCCAGCGTCAACGAGGGCGACGGCACCGTCAATATCCCAGTTGTCCGCACCGGTGGCACCACCGGCGTGGTCAGCGTCGACTACACGGTGACCGGCGGCACGGCTATTCCGGGCGAGGACTTTGACGGCGACCTATCGGGGACACTGAACTTCGCCGACGGGGAGATGATGCAGGCCGTTAGCCTGAACATCCTCGACGATATGGACGTTGAAGGCCTCGAAGGTGAGACCTTCACCATCACCCTGAGCAATGCCCAGGGCGGGGCCACCCTCGGTCTGGTCACCACCATCACGGTGACGATCGTCGACAACGACTTCGAGACGGTGATCTTCCAGAACGGCCGCAATGGCTACGAGGGAACCCAGGACACCGACATGCCCGAGGGCGGGGACACGCCACGGCCGGATGGCTCGTCGATCAACATCGATGCCAGCGGCTTGATTCATGCCGTGACCCGCTTTGACGACCTGTTCGGCACCAATCTGGGCCAGATCCCCGAGGGCTCGACCATCATCTCGGCTAGCCTGGTACTCAACATCTTCGACGGTGGCAACGATGTGCAACTGCACCGAATCTTGGGCGACTGGAGCGAGGACACCGCCACCTGGAACAACTTCCAGCTCAACGGCAACACCGAGGGCGGCATCCAGGGCGACGGCCTCGAGGCCACCCCAGTGCTGCAGGTGTTCTCGGGTAGCTCCGATACTCGGGTCATCGACGTCACCGAAGATGTGACCGCCTGGGCTGCGGGCACGCCGAACTTCGGCTGGGGCTTCACCCCGACCGGCAACAACGGCGTCGACTGGGACTCGTCCGAGTCGAGCAACACCGCTGGCCGGCCACAACTGGTCGTTGACTTCATCCCGCCGGCCGCCTCCGGCCCGGGCGTGCTCCAGTTCGAGACCGACACCGCGACCGTGGAGGAAGACGCTGGCAGCGTTACCGTCCCGGTGGTGCGGACCGGTGGCTTCGACGGAGAGGTCAGCGTCGACTACACCGTCACGGCCGGTACTGCCACCGAGGGTCAGGACTACGGCGGCATCCTGTCCGGCACGCTGGACTTCGCCGACGGCGCGATGATGCAGGCCATCACGGTCGACATCTTCGAAGACATGGAGCTGGAAGGGCTTGAGGACGAGACCTTCACCATCACCCTGAGCGACCCGCAGGGCGGGGCCGAACTCGGCGGCCTGGTCACCATCACGGTGCAGATCGTCGATAACGATTTCTTCCGCATCTCCTTCCAGGAGGGCGTGAATGGCTATGAAAATGCCCAGGATGCCTTCCTGGACGAGTCGGACCCGGGCAACAACTTCAACGAGGATGAGATTGAGGTCGACCTCGGCACCGGCAGCGATGTCCACGCTGTCACCCGCTTCGATGACATCATCGGTGCGGCCGTTGGGCAGATCCCCGAAGGCGCGACCATCCTGTCGGCCAGCTTGGAGCTGTTCATCACCAACACCACCGACGATGTGGTTAATGTGCACACGCTGACCACCGACTTCGACGAGACGACGGTGACCTGGGACAGCATCGGCGGTGGCCTGCAGGTCGGCGTCAACGCCAACGAGCCGTTCACCAGCTTCTTGGCCGATGCCGGCGGGTTCTTGAGTGTGGACGTTACCGCGAGCGTGCAGGAGTGGGTCGATGGCACCAACACCAACCTGGGCTGGGGCTTCACCCCGACCGGTACCAACGGTGTGGACTGGGCCTCTTCGGAAGTCGGCGAAGCGGCTGGCCGGCCACGGCTGTTCGTCGCCTACTTACTCCCGAGCGAGACAACGGTGCAAGTCGAGCAACTGACCCCGACTCCTTCGGGTTTCGTGGTCGACTTCAACCAGGCCATTGATACGTCGGACCTGAACCTCTACGAGGATGGGAATCTGGGGAACCCCGATCTGATCCTGACCGGTCCCGACGGTGAAGAAGTCCCTGGAACCCTGATTCCCAGCGCCGACGGCATCCGCTTCACCTTCATCGCCACGGGTGGCCCGCTGGCTGCGGGCGATTATGAGCTGATCCTGGTCAGCGGTGACAACGCCTTCGTGAGTGTGGATGGTGAGCTTCTCGACGGCAACGGCGACGGTACTGCCGGCGACGACTATGTCCAGTCCTTCTCGGTGAGCGAGCCTGCGGGGGTGGTGGTTAGCCTGCCAGACTTCGCCCGCGGTCCCGACCAGGGCGTGGTGGTACCCAACACCGCCGCCGGCCTGCCGGTAACGTTGAGCGACGCCACCGACGTCACCAGCGTGACCTTCGAGATCGCCTACGACCCATCACTCCTTGAGATCACCGGGGCCGAGGTTGCCGAAGGGCTGCCCGACGGGGCCACGGTCAACGTCGACACCAGCACCTCGGGCATCGCGGTGATTACCCTCACCAGCCCGAGTGCTCTGAGCGGCACCGATCTGTCGATCATCAACCTGACGGCTCGGGTGCCGGGTGATGCTACCCGCGGCTTTAGTCAGGTGTTGTCGATCACGGGAGTGAGCATTAACAACGGCGCCATCGACGGTTTCGGCGACGACGCGGTGCATTCGGCCGCTTTCTTCGGCGACGTCAACAACAACGGGGCGATCACGGTAGACGATGTGACCGAGGCTCTGCAGGTCGCGGCCGGTCAGGACACCGGCTTCGCCGGGCTATCTCTGGTCGACCCGCGGCTGACCGGCGACGTGGACGGCGATGGGTCGTTGACCGTCGGCGACGTGTTGCTCCTGCTGCAGGCCGCGGCTGGTCAGAACGTCCCGCAGATCCCGCTGATCCCCTAAGGCGAAGCGGTCCCGAGTGGCAGGCGGGGGTGACCCCGCCTGCGGCTTCACGAAAAGCGTTTGAACCCCGGACGGTTGTCGCGACGATCGCCTGGGGTTTTTCATTTCTCAGCGGTGACAAGCTTGCTCATCGGAACTTCCCTGTTGCCGCTGACGGATCTGTGCGATGGCCCACTGTGCCGCCTCCGCCACCGTGGGGTCATCGTCCTGACTGGCTTGCTGCAAGACGGGCAGCGCACCAGCATTCCCCTGGTTGCCTAGGACGATCGCCGCATTCCGCAATAGCCCGCCCCGCTTGGCCCGTTTCAGGGCCGTAGCGCGGAAACGCTGGCGAAAGCCTTCTTCGTCAAGTTGCAACAGCTCGATCGGGTCGAGGACTTCCAGGTCGTCGCGGTGGGGGAAGGTGGCAGGGCCGTCCAGCGGCGTCTTGCGGTTCCAGGGGCAAACCTCCTGGCAGACGTCGCAACCGAATAACCAATTCCCGATGCCCGACCGCAACGCCTCGGGAATTGGGGATCGCAGTTCGATGGTCAGATAGCTGATGCATTTTCGCGCATCGAGCCAGCCAGGACCGGTGAAGGCTCCGGTCGGGCAAGCCTCCAGACAAGCCGTGCAGCTACCGCAGTGACTGGTGGTGTGGGGCGGATCCGGGGCCAGTTCGAGATCGATGAGCAAGGCGGCCAGGAACAGATAACTGCCCTTTTGCCGCGAAATCAGCATGGTATTCTTGCCAAACCAGCCCAACCCCGCACGGCGAGCGAAGTCGCGTTCCAGCAGGGGAGCCGTATCGACGACGCCCCGGCCGTTGCAGCTGGGCACTTCGGTCTGCAGCCAGGTCAACAACGTATCGAGCTTCTTCCACAGGACCTGGTGATAGTCCGGCCCTTGGGCATAGCGAGCAACGCGTCCATGCCAGGGCGGGGGTTCGAGCGACAAATGCGCGTAATTGATGCCAAGCATGACCACACTGCGGACACTGGGCAGAATGGAGCTTGGATGACGGCGGGCCTCGGCCCGGTTTGCCAGGTAATGCATCTCGCCGGCATAGCCGCGGGCCAGCCACTCCTGCAGCCGGTCAAAGCTATCGGCCTCGGTGGCCGGGGCGATGCCGACCAGCGAGAATCCCAGCGAACCGGCGTGATCTTTGAGGCGTGCTTCCAGAGTGGTGGTCATGGCTTTACGATAGCAAAATAGTCTGCTTGTGTGTTCGGGAGTCGAGCCTGAAGCGGCAGAAGCGCTTGCGGTGCAGAAGCGGGCAGAGGCGCTTGCGGTGCGGAAGAGGGCAGAATCGCTTGCGGTGCGGCAGAGGCAGAGGCGATTGCGCTGCGGAGAAGAGGCAGAGGCGATTGCGCTGCGGAGAAAGCGGCAGAAGCGCTTGCGATGC
>CAYPIE010000016.1:0-88269 GCA_964410665.1 uncultured Alcaligenaceae bacterium | reverse complement strand
CACTCAGACCGAAGTCGTTGAATGGCTCGCCCACGGCGGCCGCGACATAGTCGACGCCGGTGTCGAGGCTCACCGGAGTGGCAAACACCTCGGTCATGCCATCGGCGGTGGTGATGCGAATGTCGAGTTGGATCCCGTCGGTAGCGGGATCGTTGTCAAGGGTTGTGACGTCGAGAAACGGGGTAGCCGTCTGAAACGCGAAGTCGTCGATGGCGGTGTCGCCATTGATCTGGACATCCACCACGGCGGCACTTTCGAATGGCGAGTTGTGGATCACTTGCAAGCTTGCCGGAACGGCACGTTCTTCGAGTCGCTCCGTGGTCAGACGTAACCGGACACTATTTGACATGTTGGTACTTCCTTGAGTGTAGATTGTTCGATGGGTTTTCAGCAGGCGTTGCCTTTTCTGCTATGGAAAACCTGTAGGGCTTGATACGCAAGAAAACCCAGAAAGATGCTGAGGAAACGTGAAAAAGTGCGACTGGAGCGATTTCGCTAGTCCGAGGTAGCAGTTGAGTGTTCGAGGGCACGACGGACGGTTTGCCAGTGAATATCGACGGTGTCGCTGACCACGCGGGCATAGCCGCCCGCCATGGTGATGGCCAAGGGCAGCCCCAGACGCTCACAGACATCGAAGACCAGACGGTCGCGCTCGGCCAGACCGGGCTTAGTCAGGGCCAAGCGTCCCAGGCGGTCCTCGATGAAGGGGTCTGCACCGGCCAGATAGATGGTTAGTTCCGGCCGAGCTTCTTCCATGGCACGCTCGATCCCGAGGGCGAGAGCATCCAAATAGTCCGTGTCGGTGGTACCGTCGGCTAAAGGGACATCCAAGTCGGACTGTTCTTTACGTATCGGGTAGTTTTTCGCCCCGTGGATGGAAAAGGTGTAGATGCTCGGGTCCCCTTTGCAGATCGCCGCGGTACCATTGCCCTGGTGGACATCCGCATCGATAACGAGGACTCGCCGCACCAACCCCTGCGCTTGTAGGGTCCGCGCGGCAATCACACTATCGTTAAAGACACAGTAGCCTTCCCCATGATCACGGAAGGCATGGTGGGTGCCTCCAGCCAGGTTGACTGCCAGACCATCGGACAATGCCGCTCGGCAGGCCCAGAGGGTTGCTCCCGAGCTACGTCTAGAGCGTTCGATCAACTCCAGGGACCACGGGAAGCCGATTTTCTGGATTTCCGGGAGCGTCAGATGACCTGAACTCGCTCGTTCCAGATAAGCTCGGTCATGGGCGCGTTCGATTTCCTGGTCGGTGGCCGGGGGAGGGACTAGTAGTTGGTCGGGATGGAGCAGCCCCGATTGCTCCACCCGTTCGCGCAAGCGGCGATACTTGTCCATGGGGAAGGTGTGGGTGGGGGGCAAAGGCAGGACGAACTGATCGGTATAGAAGATCTTCATGGAGCACGGACCGCGGAGCCAGGCAGTTCCTCACAGCCACTGGGTAGGATTAGTTTCCTGACGGCTGGCCCAGATGGTGAGATCGGGCCAGTCCGCGGCGAGTTTGCTGGCTAAGGCCTCGACGGCGGGACGCTCGCTGGCATAGTGGCCTGGGAGCACCACGGCGATCGATTCGGCTTGTGCCCGCAGCAGCTCGTGGAAGCGCATTTCCCCGGTTAAGAAGGCATCGGCCTGGACCTGTAGGGCGTCGTCCAAGTATTCTCCGGCTGCACCACACGCTAGGGCCAACGTGTGAATGGGTCGGTTCGGGTCGCCCACGAATTGAACGGTTGGGACCCGGAGTCCGGCTTTGAGTCGATTGGCCAGTTCTTGGAGGGGCACGGCGAGTTCGAAGCGTCCGCGTCGTCCCTCACCGCTCCCCGAAAGCGGATGCAAGGGATACACGTCGAAGGCCGGTTCCTCGTAGGAGTGGGCTTGCCGCATGCTCGCTATGACCCGATCGAGGGCGTGGGCTGGACAGACCGTTTCGAAGCGGATCTCGGCCACTTCCTCAAGTTGGCCACGCTGGCCGATGGTAGGGTTGGTGGTATCGCCACCGAGGAACGTCCCTTTGCCATGCAGGCGGTAGCTGCAATGGGTGTAGTCGCCGATCTGCCCCCCACCTGCGGTAAAAATGGCCGCGGCAACTTTTTCCAGATCCGATTCTGGGACAAAGACTACGATCTTGAACTGGTTCTTTCCAAGGCGAGGCCGTAGCGGCTCTACCTGCTGAAGGCCTAGTACCGCGGCGAGCTGGTCGTTGATGCCCCCCGGGGCGTTGTCGAACGCGGTATGCGGGCTGTACACGCCGATGCCGGCCTGAAGTAAGGGGAGGAGTAAGCGGCCGTCTGGGGTGTCGGAGGAGAGCTGCTTGACGCCGCGGAACAAGATCGGGTGATGAGTGACGATCAGATCGACCCGCTCGGCAACCGCCTCAGAGACCACTTCAGGGGTGACCGTTAAGCAGGTCAAAAGTCGCTCGACCGGCCGCTGCCGAGCCCCGAGGAGGAGGCCGACGTTGTCCCATTGTGCGGCCAGGTTCAGTGGGGCAATGCGATTCAGGGCGTCGGCAAGCTCGCCGATGGTTGACATGGTGGCATCCTTCCTTTGGTCGAGGTTTACCGAGTGGGTGCCTTGAGGGGCCAGGGTCGAACTCCCACCGACTGAGCCCAGGTGTCCCATTGGCGACGCAGATCATTGAGACGTTCGGGGTGTTGTGCGGCCAGATTCATGGTCTCGGTGCGATCGCGCTGCAGGTGATACAGCTCCCAGGGCTGCTTATGGTCGGCCACCGCCTTCCAGTCACCGACGCGGATGGCTCGGTTGCCCTGGTGTTCCCAGTACAAGGGCCGTGGTGGTAGGGCATGACCACGCAACGCCGGCAGCAAGCTCTGGCCGGCCAGAGGCAGGGTGGCCTTCCCGGCTCGTTGTTTAGGGTAGGAGATACCGGCCACCTCCAAGCAAGTCGGCAGCAGGTCAACCACATGCCCGGGTTGAATCTCGAGTTCGCCGCGGCGGGCGATCCCTTCGGGCCAGTGGACAATCAAGGGGGTGGCAATACCTCCCTCGTGGGTGTTCATTTTAAACTTCCGGAACGGAGTATCGGCCACATTGGCCCATTCCAGCCCCAGGCTAGCATAGGACAAGCCAGTACCAATGGCCGCACCCGGTTTGCCGCGGCGAAATCCGCCGGGTCCGCCCTCTGCGGAGCAGCCGTTGTCCGAGAGGAAGAAGATCAAGGTGTTGTCCAAAAGCTTGTGCCGCTCGAGGGTGGCCAGCAGGCGACCAACATTCTGGTCGATGCAGTCGATCTGGGCGGCATAGACAGCCATCCGGTGGGCTAGATCACGCTGCTGCTTGGCGGACTCGTCTTTCCAGGCCTGAGCTCTAGGATCACGTGGGCTGAGCGACCAGTTGGGATCGACCAGCTTCATGGCCCGTTGTCGAGCAAAGCGGTTTGCGCGGACCACATCCCAACCCTTCTGGTATTTTCCTTGATATTTTGCGATATCGGCCGGCTTGGCTTGTAACGGCCAGTGTGGGGCGATGTGGGCAAGATATAGAAAGAATGGTTTTTGTTGTTGGGCCGCGTCGTTGACAAATTGGAGAGCGTAATTGGTAAAGGCGTCGGTGCAGTAGAAATCGTCTGGGATATCCACCCGCTGTTGGTCGAGAACAAAGAAGACGTTCTTACGAATCTGGAGCGACTCCTTGAAGTAGACGCCCCCACCGGAGGGGGTACCGAAGAAACGATCGAAGCCCCGATCGAGAGGCCAGCGACCGGGCTGCGAGCCGACATGCCACTTCCCGGTCATCAAGGTGGTGTAGCCCGCGGGCTGCAGGGCTTCGGCAATGGTGACACTGCGGGAATCGAGGTACCCTTGATAGGCGGGAGAGCCGCGATTGGCCACCATGTGGCCGATGCCGGCTTGGTGAGGGTAGACTCCGGTGAGTAGGGCAGCGCGGGTCGGGCAACAGCGAGCGGTATTGTAAAACTGGGTGAAGCGAACGCCGTTTTCGGCTAACCGGTCCAGGTGGGGGGTAAGAATTTCGCCGCCATAGCAGCCGAGGTCGGCATAACCCAGGTCATCGGCCATGACGATCACGATATTGGGGGGAGTAGCGAGGCATGGCGATGCCAAGAGTCCTAGCAGCCATCCCGCCCAGAAGCTATGACGCATAAGGAGTCTCCAAGTCAATAGGCCACGGCCGGTCCGTTAACGGACCGGCCGTGGCCTATTGACAAAGTCTGGCCCGATTCCGGGCGAGCTGATCAGTTGGTCGTGGGGTCGGCGGTATAAGAGAAGACCACATCATCGAAATCATCGGCAGTCCCATTCAGGGTCCCCATCATATAGACAAAGGTGGGACCGTTGGGATCGGGTTCAGCTCGAGTCACCAGCTCCGCACCAAACGGGCGGGCGTGGGTGACACCATCAGGGTTGAGGCTATCGATTGAGAAGAAGCCGACCAGGTCGTTGGCCGGGTCGTTGCCGGGATTCTCATCGCGGAGTGCTTCGATGGTGCCGCCCGGGACGTAGTAGAAGCCGAACAAATTGCCGTCGCTGCCTAGATTCAAGGTATTGAGGGTTGGCACTGTGGCACCGGGACTAAAGATGGTGCGCCGATTATCGGGAGCAAGGGCTATGGTCAGGTAGCCAGTATCGCTGGGTAGCAGCCCGGCAACCGTGCCCTCGACATCCTCGACGAAGAAGAGCCCGACCTCGCCATCGATCTCGGTGCTGGGCGGCGAAGTCTCACCTCCTGCGCGTGACTTCGAGGCAGGCAATAGGTCAAACACGGTGGTCACTTCCCGGCCGCTGGGCAGTGGTACCGTGTAGATGCCTTGCTCCACGGGGCCTTCCACGCTGACGGAGAACACCATGTCATTATAATCGGAATCGCCACCGTCAAGGACATCTTCCCAGGCATAAGTTGCACGGCTGCCTAGTGGGTCATCATTGACCAGGACGTGGCGTAGACCATCGGGGTTGGGCGGTACCAAGGAGAACAAGGCGACCAATTCGCCCTCACGGGCATTGTCGGGATTGGTCTGTAACCACTCTTCCAGGGTGCCGTTGGGGATCATGTAGAAACCAAGGATCTGACCGCCTTCGAAGGTCAAGGTGGTGCTGTCGCCCACACTATCGCCAGGGCCGAATAGCCGCTGTTGGGTCTCATCGGTCAATGCGGACTGGGCGTAGGCAGGATCCCCTGGAGAAATGACTCCGTTGCTAACGCCTTCGGTGTTGTCGACGATAAACAAGCCGATCTCACTATCGAAGGCTGCCTCTCGGTTATCGAAGGTAAAAGTCAGCGATTGTGAGGCACCCAATTCCCCAGGGACGGTGAACAGTTCGCGTAAGCCTGGGGCATAGGTCAGGGTCAACGGGGTCAGCTCGGTCGTGCCGGCGGTGGCGGAGATGGTGTTGGCCCCGACCTGGAGCGATCCCTCGGCTAAGGTGACGCTGTATTCGCCAGGGTTGACTTCGGCGGTGGGGATCGGGTTGCCGCCGTTTACGCTCACTTCCACGGTCTCGCCGGCGGCGGCCCGGATGGTCAGGCTTGGCGTGGGGTTATCGGTGACATTGTCATCATCCAAGATCCCACCATCGCTGTCTGGGTCGAGGTCGATGTTGCCTTCGACGCTGATGGTGATGACATCGGTGTCAAATTGGGATTGTGAATCGAGCGACCCGCCGCCGCGATTGGTGTCGTCGCGGACGCCGATGAGCACCTCGATGGTCCCGGTGAAGCCAGCGTCGGGTTGAATAGTAACCAATCCGGTGTCTTGATCGAGGTTGACCGTGGCGTTGCTGGGGGGATTGGCAAAGTTGGCCGGATCGCGCACGACATAAGTCAGCGTATCGCCGTCCAGATCTTCGCCGGGGATGCTAAAGCTCACGGCCGTTCCCACCGGCGTGGTCAAGTCTCCGACCGCGCTGTTGAGGAACGCCCGATCATTGACCGTATCGGTTACCACATTCACGCTAAAGATCTCGGGATTGGACACGCCCGTGCCATCGTCGCCGGTGACGGTGATGTTGGCTTGGCCCGTAAAGCCCGTGTCGGGTCGGACGCGGAGTACCCCGTTTTGCGTGTCGGTGAAGATACTAGCGTCGTTGATAGTCACCGGATCGTTCGGGCGATCATTGGGGGCAGTCGGGGTGGTGATCATCTGTTCGAAGATGTCAAAGCCGCTGGTCAAAACACCAAAGATGGTGTGATTAAAGTTCAAAAACTGCGGCAGATCCTCGAGGGCAAGGTCGGTATCCACAATGAAGAACTGCGAGTTGTTGGTATCATCACCCGAGTTGGCCATCGCCAGCAGCCCAGGGCTGTTAAAGGTCAAACTGGCGTCAAACTCGTCGATGAAATCGGGCAAATCGCTGCCACCGGTGCCATCCCCGTTCGGATCGCCTCCCTGGGCGACGAAGTCATCGATGATGCGGTGAAAGGTCAGGTCATCATAGAAGCCGGACTCCGTCAGGTCGATGATGCGTCCGGTGGCAATGGGGGCTAGATCCTCAAACAGCCGTAGCGTCAGGTCGCCGGTGAAGGGGTTGCCCGAAGCGTTGGTGCCACTGACGTTCAGTCGCAACGAGCGGCCACCGGTGAGCAAGCTGACCTCTACCTCGTCGTTGTTGCTGGTAGCGGTGTAGGTAATCGGATCGCCGTTTCCATCGGTGGCGGAGACCGGGACCAAGAGGTCCTTGCCCGCCGAACTGTCAAAATCACCGATGGGCGTCAGATCGACGGTAGGAACGGCACGCTCCTCGAGCTGTTCGCAGCGCAGCGACAAGGCGGGGCGGCGAAGGCGGGACTTGCTCGTCGAACGAATCGGGTGAGATAGGCTCATGGCTGGTCGGTCTCGCAAGGTCTGAGGAAGCAGGGGCCATTCGGGCATCGTATTTTTCCTATTTTGCCGTCGTTGGTAGATTGGGCAAGACTAAACTGCGTCTAGCGAGTCAAAAACGGCTAAAGATTAATCCGTTCTGAAGCGTCTCACCGGTCAGCCTGGGGCCCACCGGAGGAAGGTTTTCCTCCTCTTGCAGGATGTTCGACGGGGGGCTAAGGTGACAAAATCAACGGTTCAATCATTGGAGAGTCTCTGGATGAGTGCGGATGCCGAGAGGATCTGCGTAGTTATTGGCCGAACCCGGCACAAGATGGTGGCGGCCGAATTGCAGGAAGCGGTTCGCCGGGGGGCTCGGTTGATCGAGCTGCGGCTAGACTTTCTTGCCAAAGCGGTTGATTTCAAACGCTTGCTTGAACATAAGGCCTGTCCCTTAGTGGCCACGCTACGGCGAGCAGCGGATGGCGGCCGCTGGAATGGAAACGAAGAAGATCGTCAGATGATCCTACGCCAGGCGATCGTCTCGGGTGGCTTTGACTGGGTCGATCTGGAGACCGATATTGCCGACCGTATTCCGCGTTATGGGACGACCAAACGGATCATTAGCTATCACAATTTTCAAGAGACCCCTGCCGATCTGGAACAGCACTACCAGAAGATGTGTGCCCAGGATGCGGATGTGGTCAAGCTGGCGGTCATGGCGCGGACACCGTTAGATAACCTCCAGGTGTTTCGCCTGTTGCAACAGGCGAAAAAGCCGACCGTGGCTCACTGTATGGGGGAATATGGGCTGCCCAGTCGCCTACTTGCACTCAAGTATGGGGCACCTTTTATTTATGCTGCCTTCAACAAGGAACGCAATGTGGCCCCGGGACTCCCTTCGTTTGAGGAGGTACGTCGGGTATTCCCGATTGCCAGCATCAATGCCGAGACGCGGGTGTTTGGTGTCATTGGCGATCCGGTCGCCCATAGTTTGAGTCCGCTGCTGCACAATCGTATGTTCCGCAATCTGGGCAGTAATGCACTCTATCTGCCGTTTCGGGTCCCTCGGGGGCAGTTAGGCCCCTTTTTGCGCGGCTTTGAAGCGATTCCAGTGCAAGGCTACAGCGTCACCATTCCACACAAGGAGGATGCAGCCGAGCTGTCAGAGGTCCGTGATGCCGCGGTGGAACAGACCCAGGCGGCCAACACCTTGGTGCATCGTCAAGACGGCGGGTTCGAAGCCTTTAATACCGATTATGCGGCGGCCCTAGCGGCCCTGAAATCCGGGCTGGTGCCAGATGCTGGGGGCTCACCACAGACGTTACGAGGGAAGCATGTGTTGATCCTTGGTGCAGGTGGGGTAGCCCGCGCGATCGCCCATGGGACGCGTCAATCTGGGGCAAGTGTGACTATCGCCAGCCGGACTCTGGAACGGGCAACGCGGCTGGCCGCGGAGGTCGAAGGCAAGGCGATCGAGTGGCACACCCGGCATAATGGGCATGCCGACGTTCTCATCAACTGTACACCGGTGGGGATGCACCCCCATCTCGATGAATCACCGGTGCATGTCAGTTTTCTGCGGCCTGAGCTGCTGGTCTTTGATACTGTCTATACCCCGGAAAACACCCAGTTGCTCAACGATGCGCGAAACCGTGGTTGTCCGGTGGTTTCTGGACTGGAGATGTTTGTCCGGCAAGCCGCATTGCAGTTTCGCCTATTTACGGGGATGGATCCGTCGTTGGAGACGATGCGCGAGCTGGTCCGCGATGCCATCTCGCCACTGAAGTCTCGGCAATTTGGTGGGCATAGTCCCGAAGCATGATCCTGGTTGCAGCAACCTGGCGCTAGGGTGCTCAGAAACGTCTTGGTCGAAGGCGTTTCTGAGCACCGGCTTGGAGATGTTAGCGAATGGGAAGTGCTTAGCCGTCAGCGGCTTGTTGGGCCAGGGCGTTAAAGGTCGGAAGATCAATCGGATGGATGAGCGCTCGGGATAGCCCGTGTGCTTGGGCTTGGCGGAAGGCTTCCAAGGCATCGCTCCGCTTGCTTTGCTTGAGATGGGCCATGGCCAAATGAAAATAGCGCAGCGAAGTTTTGGTTTCGCTCAAGGCATCGTGCAAGTCTTGGACCGCTTCATCGAGGTTGCCCTGGGCGATCCGGACGCGGGCGCGGGTATCGAGTAGTTCCCCACGTGGTCCGGAGATGGCAATGGCTTGGCGAATATACTGCTCGGCCTTGCTGGCCGTTTCTAGCTTGGGAGCGAGAATCCAGGCGAGGTTGTTCAAGGCGACAATGTTTTGTGGATCGTCGTGGAGTATGGCCTGATACGTCGCCTGGGCCCGGCCAAACTCGCGGGTGATCGTATAAAACTCGCCCAGCGCCAAGCGCAGGGAGATCGAACGAGGGTATTGCTTGAGGGCTTCCTGGAGCCAGGTTTGAATGGTCTGAGCATAAGCGGGATTGGCTGCACCATGGCGTAGCAGCATCAAGCTGGCATTGGCAAAAACCCGCGCGGGCGTGCGTTCCCGATGTCGCTTGAGCAGTGTAAATGCGTCCGCACTCCGTTGGGTTTGGGTCAGCAACCCCACCAAGGGGATCAAGGCATCCGCCTGGGTACTAAGACAGGCTTGAAACTTGGTCACAGCGGCCTCAGCCAATTCCCGCCCCGTCGCCGGATCCTTGCGGAGTACCCGCTGGCAAAGCTGTTCCAACGTATCGGCGACCGCACGGATACGAGGGATCGCCTGATGAGCGCCGGGCTCGACCGTTCGCACATACGATTCGAGCAAGCTGAGCACCCGCTGCGGTTGCTGGCGGAGGGCGTAGTAGCGGGCTTGAACTTGGATCGCTTGAAAATTGCTGGGCGCATGTCGCTGTAAATAGTCGACCTCGGGGCGAGCCTGGTCGAGCTTGCCCTGATCCAACAGTGAATTGATATAGACCAGCCGATAGGTCAATTTTTCCGCTTCTCGTTCGATGAGGCGTTGCAAGCACTGTTGGTAGTTTTCTTCCTGGCCGGCCAGCCGATACAATTCAGCCAAGCGGAACCAATCTGAATCTGCGGATTGGTCGGATGCAGTGACCGTGCGTAATGCGACGATCGCTGATTGCAGCACGGCTTTGCGAGCGGGACCATCCAGATGGCGATAGGCCATGGTGAGCAAGCCAGCCTGGGCCCGGCGGTCGTCAATCGAGAGGGGTTGCTTGGGCTCTGCTTGCAGCTGCCCCACGGCTCGCAGACGCTGTTCGGGGGTGCCTCGGATGGCCCGAAGTAAGGCCAGGTTTCGCTCGGCCCAGGCCTTATCTTGCGGGCGGCTTGTCTGGGCATCGCGAAACCGCTCGAGCAGTCCCATGGCCTGCGCGAACTGATCCCGGGCGAGGACCACGCGCAAACAAGCTTCCTGATAGTCGCGCACGGCCTCAGGGGTGTTGAGCGCGGGAGTCCAAGTGGGTTGGCCCTGCTCAGCCATCAACCAGTGCGTGTGGGCACATAGCGTGTAGAACTCTTTGCCTTCGAGCTTGCTCTGGGCTTGAGACAGGACCGTTGGCACCGACTTCGATTGGTCGCCCGCAATCAGGGCGGCGAGCCAGTGCAGGTAGGGATCAGGGAGCTTGGGCGCTTGCTCGATCGCCCGTTCGTAGCGACGGATGGCCGCATCGGTCTGACCATGGCGGGCGAGCAGGGTCCCGAGCCAGGCTAGCCGCATGGGGTCATTCTGATCACGAGGCTCCACCCAGGCCAGGATCTTGGCAAAGGTTGCGGTATCGAGATCGGCGGTCACGCCGGCAAACAGCTGTTCAAAGTGGCCGCGGCCAACCCGGGGGTCGCTGTCCAGGTCATGCAGCCATTGCTTGGCGAGCCGATCTTGCCCAGTCTGGATCAGAAATTGCAGATATCGGCGTACATAATGCAACCGAGAACGGTCCTGGTGCACCAACTCCCGGTAAGCCTGAGTCGCGTCGTTCAGCTGCCCCAGCCGGGCAGCCACTTCGGCTCGGGCAATTCGGCTTTCGGCCAATCCTGGTTGTTGTTGGCTCAAGCGGTCTAATTGCGTCGCAATCGCGGTGAGTTGTTCTGGATCCTTGGCCCGAGCAATGGCAGCTCGTTGTTGAAGCACCTGGGCCAGGATTGGGCCGGTGGGAGGCAGACGATTCAGTTCATCGAGCATTTGGCTCTGCAGGGCGGCATCCTGCTCGGCCAACGCGAGGTCGAACAGAGCGGCACGAATAGGTAGGTCGCCGGGGACACGCTGGGCGATCTGCAGATAGATTCGACGGATTCCTTCGGAGTGTTGCATCCCGGCATAGATGTCTCCCAGGCCATAGAGGAGCCGCTGCTGGTCGGCATCGACAAACGAGTCGATCGCTTGTTCCAACTTGGCGAGCCGGTCCAGACGGCTGAGACTGGGACTGGCGGCCCAGAATTCTGCGCGGCATAGACGTAGTTCGACCGCATCTCCCAGGATCGCTCGGGCATCATCCAGGATGCGTAGGCCGGCATCTTGGCCACGGTCGACGGCCACAGCCCGGGCCAGGGCACACCACAGCTGGGCATTGCCGCTGTTGCGATGACAGGCCTCAAGCAGTAAGTCCGCGGCGGTAGAAAAGTCGCCACGGGCCCGGAGCAGTTCACTGGCCAACAGGACCGGCTCCACGGAATGGCGGAATTGTTGGCCGAGCTGCTGGACCTGCTTGAGCAGGCTATTCCACACCTTGATGTCCGCGTTATCCCGGCGTGCCTTGGCAATCTTCAGACGTAAGCAGAGCAGGCGAGCTTCGAGGCTGGCATAGGGGGATTTGGTGACTAGTGTGTATTCCTGGAGGGCTTCATCCCAGCGTCCAGCATTGAGATGGAGGTTGCCGATGCCCATGCGTGCGGACAAATGGGTCGAATCAGTGGCCAGCACACGTTGCAATGCCGCCATTTCTTGCTCAGGATTCCCCAGTTTTCGATGACAAATCGCCATAAGCAGATTGACTTGGGCGGCCAATGCGGGCAGGGACACGGCCTGGGTGCGCAGGGTTTCAAGTTGCTCAATTGCCTGGGGCCAGTTCTGCTTGGCCATTTGAACGCGAGCCCGCAGGTACTGAATCTGGTTCATTGGGGCTTTGTTGCGTTCTAGTCGGTCGATGATCTCAGCCACTCGCTCGAGTTCGCCATTCTGGATGAGAAGATCGGCCAGTGGGGTCAGTAGGTCGAGCTCTCCGGGCATCGCTTGGACGCCCCGTTCCAGACAGGCGATCGAGGCAGGCCGGTTCCCGATACAAAGCTCTAACCATGAAAGGGCGCGGACCATCCGCAGATCGCGGGGATAGAGCTTACAAGCGTCATTCAGAATGCTTCGGACTTGATGAATCTGGTTTTGGTTCTGGAATAATTCGGCAGAGAGCAGCAGGGCATCGGCGTTCTCCGGGTCAAGATAGAGCACCTGCTTGAGGTCGGCCTGGCAGGCATCCAGTTGGCCTACCCCACGAAGATAGCGGGCACGGATGAGGAAGGCCTCGGCACTGGCAGCATTGTTGGCGATCATCTGATCTAAAACCGCCTGGGCTGCGTCCGCTTGTTTCACCTTCTGCGTCAATAAAACAGCCAGTAGTTCGTGGGCCCGGATATTCGTTGGACTTAGTTCGATGGCCCGAGCGTAGCTTTGACGCGCATCGTGAAACTGGTTGGCCGCTTGCTGACAGATCCCTTGCTGTAGCCACAGCCGGTCATTGTCGGGCTGTGCTTGCATCTGAGCAGCGATGTGCACCTCGGCATCATGATAGCGGCGTAGAGCTAGGCAGAGTTCGATGGCCTTGCCGCGAACCTCCGGGTGATCGGGTTCGGCCCGCAGAATGCGTTCATAGAGCATCAATCGTCGGGCGAGCTGTGGGCTGGAGTTGTTGCCACGGGTTTCCAGCCAGTCGCATAAGCGGACCATCGCCTGGATGTCTTCAGGGGCACGTTCCAGATAAAGCCGGAGGTAGTAGATGGCCTGGTCGAGCTTGCCCTCCTCGGCATAGCGTTCGGATTGCCAGCGCAAGGCATCATTCACCCGACCCGACTGGACCTGGTGCAGAGCAAATATTCCGCCGGCAAGGAGTATGCAGGCAGCCAGCAGCCGGAAGAACAGCTTCTTGTTCAGTGTTGGCATTGCGATCGACATCCTGTCGAGTGCGTCGAGGGAGGGACATCCCCGGATTCCATGCCCAAAGGTCCGGCTTCCCACCGGCCCATCGTCCACCAGGGTCCCACCACCAGGGGCCGAGAGTGTCGGTCATCGTAAGGAAGCGGCAATCATACGGTCAAGGTCACCTGAAAGGGGGGGCGTAGGGTCACTCCGGTGAGGTCCTGAGTTGAATGAGGAAAACCAGCCTAGAGAAAATTTGATATTTTTATATTTGTTGTTATTGACGTGGCTGTTCCATATCCTGAAAGGGGCTGTTCGGTGCGGGCCGGTGAGGTCCTTTAGTGCGTATCCAGGACGGCAACATTGGGGCAGACCCGCTGGAGTTGATCACTCAAATAGTCGCGGATCTCCTCGACCAGGCGTAAGCGCAGGACTTGGCGGGTGGCCTCCCAGGCTTGGGGTAGGGTCATACAGCGGGTAATTTCCTTGAGGGTTGGCACAAACGCCGGGCTCATACTGAAGCGGCGTAAGCCCATGCCGACCAGGGGCAGCAGACAACGCGGTCGTCCGGCCATTTCGCCACACAAGGTCACCGGTTTGCCATGTTGGTGGCAGGCAGCGATGATCTGCTTGAGCATCCGAAATACGGCCGGTTGAAATGGTTCACAAAGGTGGGCCACTTTGGGGTTGTCGCGATCGGCTGCCATCACATACTGGATCAGATCATTCGAGCCAATACTCACAAAGTCAACTTCCTCGAGCAGTTGATCAATGCACACGGCTGCTGCGGGCACCTCGACCATGATGCCCAAGGGGATACGGTCGTGATGGGGGATGCCAGCGTGTTGCAGGGCTAGCCGGGTACGTTCGACGATTTTCTTGACCCGCCGGACTTCCTCAAGGGTGCTGACCATGGGGAAGAGCACGCTGACCTCACCGGTGGTGCCCGCACGAAAAATGGCCTTCAGCTGGGTCTGGAAAAATTCGGGGAAGGCAACGGTAAGCCGGATACTTCGCCAACCCATAAACGGATTCGATTCGCGGTGTGCGCCGAAATACGGTACTTGCTTGTCCCCGCCCAGATCCAGGGTGCGGATGGTGACGCGCTGGTGGGGTGCGGCTTGGATGACGGAGCGATAGACCTCGCACTGCTCCGCCTCATCGGGCACCCCGGGGTGAGTAAGGAAGAGGTACTCGGTACGATAGAGGCCAACCCCGGTGGCCCCCACATTCGTGGCGGTATGGGCATCGGCGACACTGTTGATGTTGGCGAGGAGTTCGAGTTCGACCCCGTCGGCTGTCACCGCGGGTGCGTCCCGATTTTCGATCAGGCGGTCGCGTAGATCGACATATTCTCGGGCGAGTTTCCGGTAGGCGGCCTCTACCTCGGGACCAGGGTGGACCAACACATGCCCATCCCGCCCATCCAAGATAAGCAGATCGCCGGTTTTCACCTCCTGGAGCAGCCCGGATAAATCGGAGACCGCTGGAATCCCGAGTGCGCGGGCCAGGATTGCCGCATGGCTGGTACTGCCACCCGTTTGCGTGGCGATCCCGGCAATGGGCAAGCGTTCGAACATGACTGCCTGGGAGGGCAAGATTTCCTCGGTCACCAGAATGACCGGCTCGGTACTACTCCGCAAGGGGTGCATCTGATCGATCGATAGGTGGTTCATGATCCGCTGCACCACATCGCGGATGTCCGAGAGGCGCTCGCGGAGGTAGGCGTCTGCGATCTGACCAAAGAGTTGGCTGAACTCGTCCAGAGTCTCTTGAAGGGCGCTGGGGGCATCCAGATGCTGCTGGAGAATGAACGACTTGACCTTGCCGATCAGGGCGGGATCTCGGGTCAACAGGCGGTGGGCCCGAAAGATCGCAGCTTCTTCCTCACCAATTTCGCGGCGGACACGCTCAATCAGGACATCCAGTTCGGCGGCCGCGGCCTGGCAGGCTTGTTCGAAGCGGGTAAGCTCGCCCGAGACGGCGGCCGCATCCAGGGATGTGAGGGTACGTCGTCCCAGGCCCGCATCCAGGCGGAACCCTGGGGCCACGACCACACCAGGAGAAATGGGCACACCCTTTTTCATGCCCTCATCCTACTCAGGGGCGCACGAGGGAGCAATTCGACCATCAGCGAAACGTTCTAGACGGCTTGTGGGGAATACCCGGACGCGATCGGCATGCGCGTTCTCCGAGGTCGAGAGTTGGGAAAAAACCATCGCAACCTGGAAGCAGCTTATTGACAGCCTGGTTGCAAGCTCTTACCATCGCAACGATTTGTGCGGTTGAACACCGGTGGTGATGGCTGGCCAGCCTCCGTATCAGCCATGCTCGGCGTCCCGATTAGCTGCAATGAAAGCCCGCGGTGGGCTTTCCCCCACCCTTGAACGGATCCGAAGGAGAAGCATCGATGAAGCGTGTGTTGTTGGGTATGTGCGTGGTTGCTCTCAGTTTGTTCGCTTTCAGTGTTGTCCGTGCCGAGGAAGAAGAGAAGGTTGCGACCATCAAGCAAATCATGCGCAAGGCGAACAGCGGTCGTGGGCTGGTCAAGACCATGCTCAAAGAGCTCAAATCGCCCAAGTGGGACGAGTTGAAGAAAGATTCGAAGATGCTGGTCAAGCTGGCGATGGACCTAACCAAGAACAAGCCGTCGAAAGGGAGTGAAGAATCCTGGAAGAAGCTTTCGGGAATGTATCTGACCAATGCCAAGAATGCCGACAAAGCGATTGAGAAAATGGATACCAGCGAGGCGGGCAAATCCCTGACGGCCCTCACCAAGTCCTGCGGTGGCTGCCACAAGATGCATAAGTAAGTGAAGTTGCCCTCTGCCGAGCGCCCCTGCGTTCGGCAGAGCGTTGCCAAACGTCGGCCTGGCACATTTAGCGATTACCCAATTCGGTCGCGATCTCGTAAATCTCCTCGGCATCTAGGACCTGGTCGTTGCGGGTAAACAGCCGCGTCAGGGCCGTCCGATGGATGCTCATCTTGGTATCGCCGATGCCAATCGCCCCATAGCAGATGACCTCGTTGCGTTCGACCGCTCGATCGGTGACCTCAATCCCTTCAATGCCAGCCGGGGGGACTGCATTGAGGTCGATGGCCACCCGTAAAGAGTCAGCGGCCCGTCGCATCTTCTCAGGCAGTAATAGAGCTCCCGCGGCACCGGCGGCGATTACGAGATCGCGATCGGCCAGCGCGCCAGGCCCATCGGCTGAGGTAGCAGTACTGACTGCCTCGACTTGAGCGTCGGGCACCCGTTGGCGAATGATCTGGCAGACGCCTTCGGCGCGGTCGCGTTGTCGCGAACCAATACGGACATGGGCGCCCCGACGGGCCAACAACCGGGCGACGCGTTGGCCGACCGGCCCGGTGCCTCCTAAGACCAGGGCATGAGCATGGTTGAGATCGAGATGGCGTGCGGCGGCCGTGACGGCCGCGGCCGCGGTGGTATTCGAACCACTCGCATCGAGCATCACCGAAACCTGGAGACCTGCGCCAGGGAGCATCGCCGCGCGCACTTCCGCAAGTATCTGCTCGGCCGCGGCAACATCGCTGCCGCCGATGAAAATCGCCGTGCGATGCAGACTGCGTGACGAGCGAGGAAAAATTGCGCCATGGACCAGCCCACGAACTTCCTCGGGGCGGATCCGTGCGTGGCTAAAGATCTGGTCGACCCCGGCATCCACGGCCACGACCCGATCAAACACACTTGGTTGGGCGTCGCCGTCGAGATGGATCAAGATGGCGGGTTTCTCGTGCGGAGTGGTGGTCATAACATCGCCTCCATGGGCAAACCCGGACGAGGGTGAAGTCCGCGTAGGAACAAAACCATTTTAACCTCTGCTCGGTTCGCGCGACAGGGGGGCTTTGGCGCGGCCTAACCCCTGTCGTGCCAAGAGATTTTCACTCACAATCACTTGCGGTCGGCTCGGCGACTGCATAGAACGATGGTGGTGAATTCATGGGCCACGATCGTGGCTTGGTGTGGACGTGTTCCTGGATCGACGTATCCGGGACCTGGGTTGTTTTCTCGAGTGCTTTCACGACATCCACTTAGTTGGCGAGGGAAACTATGGTTGACTTTCTCTACTCCTGGACAGGGGTTATCACCATGGCGGTATTGCTGGTCGCACTGATCGGCGTCATGATCTATCTGCGTTCACAGCCCGATGACGATGAATAAGCCACTCCCGGGACCACCAGGGGGTGGTCGGGATCGTTGGCTTCGCGGTCGCGGACGTCCTAAGGCAAGCCGCCGGCGCTTGGTCTGCTCCTCCGTGGGTGGAACACTGTCACCTGACCAACTGGGGCGAGACGTTCGTCTCACCCGACCAACCCGGCGTAACTGCGCTGATTGCCAGCTTGGTCCATCTGGCCTCGAGAAACACGTTCGCCATGACCCGCTCCGCTTGGTGAGGGGAGTCAACGTAGCTCAGCCAGCTGATTCCGCGCCTTCGTCCAGTCGCCAACAACCACCTCGGTCAAGCGTGTGGCTTTGTTCCGCCAGACCTGTAAGCTCACTCGCTGACCCACTGGCAGGGAACTAATTAGATTAATCAGGTGATTTTCATTGCGAACGTCAATCGAATCGACCTGAAGAATCACATCATCCACCTTCAAACCTGCCAGCGCTGCCGGAGTATTGGGATAGACCACTTCGACCAAGGCGCCTTGAACCCGACGCAGTCCGAGCTTTTCTGCCTGGGTTAACTCCATGGCAGCCGCTAATTGGACACCAAGATATCCCCGCTGAACTTTCCCGTTTTGCACCAGTTCCCGCACGATCGATAAAGCTAGATTGATTGGGATGGCAAACGCGACCCCAGAGTGGCTGCCACTTCGTGAGGCGATCGCCGTATTTATCCCAATCACCTCGCCCCGTAGATTGACCAACGGGCCACCACTGGAACCTGGGTTAATCGCCGCATCGGTTTGCAGGAAGTCCTTGATGCGTATGGTACTGCCAAGGCTAATCTGACCGCGCTCGCGAGCGCTAATAATGCCATGGGTGACCGTCTGATTGAGCCCAAACGGACTGCCAAAGGCTAATACCCACTGCCCGACCCGCACTTGGTCACTATCTCCCAACGCGACCGGGATCAACTCCGTGGCGTTCACTTGTAGCACGGCAATGTCGGATTCGGGATCGGTCCAGACCCGAGTTGGATGCAGCAAACGATTGTCCGCGGTGTGGACCGTGATGTCCTGGTCGGTTGCTTGGTCGATCACATGATTATTGGTAAGCACCAGCAATCCAGGGATTTGCTCCCAGCGGAACAAGAAGCCCGAGCCCGACTCTTCCACAGCCCGTTGGGTGTCCGTCGGGTTCTTGGCCACGATCGATTTACGTGCTTCGATGGCCACCACCGAGGGAGAGATTTGCCGCACAATCGCGGCAAAACGATCACTGAGCTCGAGCAGGGGATCGGAAGGGCTGGCTGGGGGCGGGGCGGGTAGGGGAGGCTCGGGCTGGGCAGTGGCTTGCGGTAACCCACCCAAGACCAAGGTCCCGGCCAAGCCACTCCCAAACGCACAGAGGCCACCCAGTAGCAACATAATCGGACGTTTCATCAAGTATGCTCCTCGAGTTGCCATCCCAGAAGATCTGGTGGGAATGCCCGATGAAGTGTATCCGCCCGAGCAAATGTGAGAGCAGACTTTTTGCCGCATGGGCCAAGAATGGGCGATCGAAGGATCGTTATAAAAGGGAAAAAACCCGTATCCTCGCTGGATACAGGTTTCTTCTACCGATTGCCTGGTTCAAGCATGTTGGGCGCAATGCAACTGAAGCGCGAAGGTCGGGAGTGACGGTGGTCATGGATCCGGGCAAGCGGGTTACTTGGAGATATCAATCTCAAGATCGTTCAAGTCAACCTCGCGGTCTTCCATGGGATCGCCGGCATCACGCACTCGGTCCCAACCGTCCATCTGATCGCCTCGCCAGGCTCCACCTCCCTCCTCCAGTTCACGCTGGCAATTAATGCACAGCGTACTGTAAGGCAGCGCTTTGAGTCGGACGACAGGGATCTTCCCCCCACAGCCCTCACAAATGCCGTAGGAGCCTTGCTGTAGCTTGGTCAGGGCTCCCTCAATTTGTTGTAATTCCCGTGCTTCGAGTTCCGCCAATTGCGAAGCCAATTCCTCGGTCCCCGCATCAAACGCAACGTCGGCGGAGTCTCCAGGATTGCCCTCGGTCTCGAGATGGCCAATATCTTGCATATCCATCCCGAGACGCTTCCGCAACTCGGCGCGGCGATTCAGCAA
Organism: uncultured Alcaligenaceae bacterium; assembly: GCA_964410665.1. GTDB lineage: Bacteria > Planctomycetota > Planctomycetia > Gemmatales > Gemmataceae > CAYPIE01. The sequence goes on along the minus strand of CAYPIE010000016.1, from coordinate 69,111 downwards.
CAGCTTTTGGATTCTTACCAGAGCATCATTACGTGCCATGGCTCACCACCTTCATCAGTCTGGTCTCCGTCCGGTCGTAACCGTGGGAGCCGTGTGTCCTAGAGAACATCGGGAGGCATCCTGAATCCCATTGTGACCCATGCGTCCCTTCGCACCATTGGGTGTTCGCGATTCGACGATGATCCCCAGCAAAATAGGTGCCAGAAGCAAGGTAGTCGAGCTGGGGAGGACGCAAAGATGTTGGGAGTGTTCCTTTCGAGAACGACTATCCGATGCCTGTGTAGAAACCAGTATTCGGAACCTCCCTACAGTATAGGTGACTAGTAAAGAGAGGAAATCGTGAAAATTGCCTGCGGTGCCCTTAGGGCTAGCAACCAATCGATGGAACCGGACCGGTTCATCGGTTCCATCGGGTGGGTTGTTGAGATTTAAATCATTTGCCACACAGGACTTGGGATGATCGAAGTCGTCGAGACGTGCTTGGGGATGTGAACGACATGGCCGCGGCGAGATTGAGCTGTTAGCGAAAAATTTTTTTGTGAATTTGCACGACCACCAGCCCTTGTCCGGGTTTCCGGACCAGCTCAACGACCAGGGATTGCCGGGGATAAATCCATTGTTCGAAATGGCGGCGATGGAGAATCTGGCGAGCAATTTGGTCAGGCCGCCCCAGTTGTTGGCTGACCTCCTGGCTGCTTTGGCCTGGAGTAAGCACATCCACTGGGTTGGCCTGAGGTTGGTCTGGTGCTGCCAGCAGCACGGCCAACAGGAGTGGCAACTGCCAAAACGTCAGATACGCGAAAAAACAAGTCATGCGTTGAGGTTGCTAAGCATTTCCCGAAGAGGGACCAGGCGCTGGCCCCGGCATTCGTCGATATTCAAAGCTTTGAGAAAACGTTTGCGTAGCTCGCTTTGCAGATCTTCGATGGCACTGGCCGAGGTACTGGTTAAGCGGATACAGCCTCCTGCGCGACGATCATGTCCGCCAGCCCGTCCGAGACTGCCGACAACCTTGCGAAGAATTTCTCCAGCTTGCGCATTCTTCAGAGCACTGCGTACAGATAAGATCAACTTATCCTGAAACACCCCGGCACAAACGGCCCAGTCGACCTCTTCAAAGCGAATCATAAAGTCACAGACTTCCGCCGCTTGTTCGGGCTGGGGCAAATGATAGACCCAACTGATGATCAAGCGGTCATAGATGAAAGAACTTTGTAATGCCTGCAAGAGGCATTCAAAGTGGCTGTGCGGTAAACGTGCGTGTCGAATTTCGGCCAACAAATCCTTGTTGGCCAGGGGATAGAGATAGTGCAGGGAGCTATCGTCCAGGGCATGGGCCTCGCGAGGATAGCCGTTGACCTCTGTTTCGATGCCATACATGAGCGCGGTGGCCACCCGCGTGGGGATATTGACTTCCTGTTCGATCAGGTAGCGAGTGACCAGGGTACAGGTAGCACCCACGCTCGGGCGGACATCGACAAAGGCGATCCCCTCGAGGTCCCCGGGGGTGTTGTGGTGGTCGATGACCGCGACCAACGGAACATCCTTATCGAAGGAGTGGCGGCCGGTATTGGGCTGGCTATCGACCATCACCACGGCTTCATCGGCTTCGCAAAGCATCTCTTCGATCGGAAGCAGATCAATCTTGAGCAGATCGACCATGGCCCGATTTTCGGCACGGCTAATTAAACCATCCCGTGTGAGTCGGGTCGGTTTGCCCAGACGCGTTTCGACGAGATGGGCAAGACCCAGCATACTCCCCAAACTGTCGGGATCGGGTTGTACGTGGGAGACGAAGGTCACCCGGTTGAAAGGCTCAAGATTCGCGAGAAAGCGATCGGAACGACACGTCCCGGAAACGTGACCGTTTATAGCAGGCTCGGCGCTACGGCGCGCCATAGTGATACATCCTCCGTTGTTCAGGGCATCCGTCCCATACGGGAGCAGATTCGGTAAGGAAGACAATAGTTTGCCCTGAAGAACTCCCTTTTTTGTATCGGGTGAACGATTGCTTGCCAAGCAAGATTGCCTGGGATTCTCTCGGATCACCGGCCGGATCTTGCGGGACAGCGAAGCGGGTCGGGCTTCCGGGAATACACGTATTATAGGACGAGATCGGCCCAGGAGCCTAGCCACCGAAACTGGCGGGTTGCCAGAGCAGTCCGAGCGAGGTGGCTTGGGCCCGTTTGGCCAGGATGGCCCAAGGGGTGTCGGGAAACTCCTCGATCAGCTGTTCATAGAGGTCGTCGGCTTCCCGGGCCACGTCGCGTATTTCCCGGGCGGATTGCATCCGTTCACTCGAAGCGAGCCGCCAGCCGGTCTGGCCCGCGCCGAGGCCGGGCAGTTCATCTTTACGGACTTGACCGAGCATCAGGTTATATTCGTTCAAATAGGCATAGCGGGCCATGGTCTGCGCGCGGATGTAGAGAAAATTGGCGATCCAACGTGCGGACGTTTCATTGGCCAATTGGACCTCCGCCAACAAACGCATTTCGTTGAGCAATTCTCGGAGTTGGCGAATACGTTGTGCGGGGACGCGCTGGATGGCGAGAATGCGTTGTTTGGCCTCTTCACTGGTCTCGCCCCGGAATTCTTCCGGCAGTGCTTGCTGGCCCTCGGGGTCCGCACGACGAAGTTCGCGTAGTAAATTGCGGGCCCGCAACGTGATCGCACGAATGGGAAACTGCTCGGCTTTGCCCAGGATCGCTTCCTCCGAGAAACCGTCGGGAGGGTATTGCCGCATTTCTTCGATCGGGAATGGGTAGACGCGGCTGATGGGGAGTTCTGCCTGCTCGCGGCGTTGAATTTTGATCGGGGGGACTCGGATGGTGTCGATGATCGCGGCCACCCATTGCGGATCCGCATGCGGTGGTGGTTCGGGCAGGGGGAAGCGCGCAGGCAAAGCCTCACTCGCGTCGAAGGCCACCGGCTGGAGCAGGGTATTGCCGCTGAGGCGGGGTTGCTGTGTGGCCTGGGCCAAGTTGTTGACGACCTCGCGAGTGTTCTGGTTGACGGTTTCCACCAAACTCGCCACCGGAAGTGGATCGCCCGGACGTTGGATGCCTGCACCGAGCTTGCCTTGCCGCGATGCATACAAGAACTGGCTAAGAAAGACACTGCCCCAGATTTGTACGCCCGTGCGTCGGTCCACATTATACTCGTACTCCCAGGAAGACTGCTGCGCGGAACAAGAACTCCAGACGCGGACTCCTGGGGGGGGCGTATGGATCGCCTGGTCCAAGGCTTCCGAGATAGGCCCGCCACCTGCGCGTTCCTGGCCCCGTTCAGGATTAAATCGACCCACATCGAGGATGACCAGCTTCTCCTGAGCAGCACACTCGGCCAACTGCGTGTACACGGTTTGCAATGGAATCAAGGTGGCGGGCTGGTCGAGTTCGCCTTCGATGGGCACGAGATAAGCTTCTCCGTCTAGCTCGACCGCGTGGCCGGTGAAAAAGAAGAGGATGTGGTCTTGGGCACGGCAAGTACTGCAGAAACGCTGGAGGGTTTCCTCGATGATCGATTTCAAGGGGGGCGGCGATTGCGGACCGACCATGGAATCACTGAGCTCGAACACCTGATCACGGGGGATCCGCCAGCGAGCGGCCAGCTTTGCAATAATCTTGTGGATGTCCCAATAATCGGACTCATCACGCTCTGACTGACTAGGGCGGCCCGAATGGATGGGATTGGCGAACAAGTAGTTGCTCACATTGATGGCGAGCATCCGGCGTGGGAACTGCTCAATCTCCGGAACCCAAAGCGGTGTGGGGTTGGGCGATTTCGGCGCATCAACCCGAGGTTCAGAAACGTTTGTGCGTAGGAATGCGAACCAGTTGGGGCGAATCAACAGCGCGGCGATCAACCCGATCAAGCCCAGACACAAACTGGCCAACAACAGGACAGTGCTGCCAGAGCCGCGTTCCTGTGGAGGCCGATAGCGTCCGGTTCGTGCACGTGGGTAGGTGGTCAGCGAAACCACCGGCTTGGCTTCGGGAATAGCCTCTTGATCGATGAGGATGGGTGAGGCAGGCGGGTGGTACCCGACCGGTCCAGGCGCTTCCGCGAAGGCACCGGGAGTCCGTGGAATCGGCTCCGGAGCGACTTGGGGATGCGGAGCCGATTCCCGTGGTCGCTCTCCGGGGGCCAGGAGCCGCCCACGCAGGTACTCGCGACAATGCCTACAGCGTATGACACGGGCGAGCCAGGCTGGCGGAATTCGCAAGCTACGTTGGCAGTTAGGACAGATACGCTCGACGACCTGAGTCATGGCGCTGATCTCCACCTGCTGACGTTGTTCGGCTCCCCGTGAGCGGTACACTGCCGATCCCGAAGCAGGACGTTTGACAAGATTGTATGATTGCATGGCTACCTAGAGACCGACAAGCCTGTCTAGCGACTGCCAATGCCCAGCAAGAGGACCGCGTCATGCCAGATGTGACCGCCCGAATCGAGGAACTACGCAATACCATCAACCACCATAACTTCTTGTACTACGTGGAGGCTCGACCGGAGATCTCCGACCGCGAATTTGACCGACTCCTGGCCGAATTGCAGGATCTCGAGGCGGCACACCCCGAATTCATCACCTCGGATAGCCCCACCCAGCGCGTCGGCGGTCAACCGATTGCTGGGTTTGTGACGGTCAAGCATCGCCTGCCGATGCTATCGATCGACAACACCTACAACCCGGATGAACTACGAAAATTCGATCGCGATGTTCGCAAGGTGGTTGGTGCTGAGCCGGTGACCTACGTGGTGGAGCTAAAAATTGATGGCGTGGCGGTATCGCTGAGCTATGAACACGGCGTCTTGACCGTCGGGGCGACGCGCGGCAATGGCGAGCAAGGCGATGATATTACGCATAATCTTCGCACGCTCCGCGATGTGCCCCTCAAACTCCGCGGTCAGGCTCCGCCTCTGTTCGAAGCTCGCGGGGAAGTTTACATGACTCGGGATCAACTGGTCGCGGTCAATCGCGACCGGGCAAACAAAGGACTGGAACCCTACGCCAATCCGCGGAATCTCACCGCTGGTACCCTCAAGCTGCTCGATCCCAAGGTGTGTGCTGAGCGCGGCTTAAAGATGTTTGCCTATTCCCTGGGGGCCGTCGAGGGACTCGAGGTCACCTCGCATTGGCAATCGCTAGCACAGTTGAAGCAGTTTGGTTTCTGTCTCAATCCTTGGACCGAATCGTTTGACGCCATCGAGGGGGTGATTGCGTATTGTCAAAGCTGGACCGAGCGACGCCATGAATTGCCTTACGAAATCGATGGTCTGGTGGTGAAAGTGGATGATTTTGGCCAAAGGCGACGGCTGGGCGCGACGAGTAAGTTTCCCCGCTGGATTCGAGCCTACAAGTTCGCTGCCGAGCAAGCCATCACCAAGTTGCACCATATCGATGTCTCGGTGGGCAAGCATGGCGAATTGACTCCGGTTGCCACCTTTGAGCCTCCGGTGCAGCTTGCTGGAACCACCGTCAAGCACGCCAGCTTGTTTAACGCCGACTACATCGAGCAGAAGGACATCCGTCTGGGCGATAGTGTGGTGGTGGAAAAGAAGGGTGAGATCATCCCGTATGTGGTGGCCTCGGTCCCCGAGGCACGCACGGGAACCGAACAACCATTTGTCTTCCCCGCTGTCTGTCCGATCTGCGCCCGACCGACGCAGCGGCCTGCGGGATCGCCACACTATCGCTGTACCGCCGGACTGCAGTGTCCCGGGGTGGTTCGACAGCGGGTCGAGAGTTTTGCCAGTCGCGACTGCATGGATATTGAAGGGCTCGGCGAGAAGCGGGTGGCTCAGCTGGTCGATGCCGGCTTGGTTCGAAGCATTGCAGATCTGTATCGACTGAGCAAAACGCAACTGTTGACCCTCGACGGGATGGGTGAGAAGTCAGCACAAAAACTGCTCGACCACATCGCGGCGAGCAAAGACCGCGGACTGGCCCGATTGCTGCCCGGACTCACGATTCCCAATGTCGGGGGGAGTATGGCCCAAGAATTGGGCACAGCGTTTGAAAATATTGACACTTTGATGAATGCAAGTATGGAGCAAATTGCTGAGCTGAAAGGTTTTGGTGAGGAACGCGCCCGCAGTATCTTTGCCTTCTTCCGTTCTCCCGAGGGACAGGGCTTGATTCAAGAACTTCGCGACCTGGGGGTGAAGATGACTCAGGATCCGGTGACTGGACCGGAGGGGGTCGACGGTCGCCAGGTTACTGGCAAAACCTTTGTGGTGACTGGGACGCTTGCTCGCTATAGCCGCGAAGAGATTGAGACTTTGATCAAACAGCTGGGTGGCAAGGCAACCAGTAGCGTTTCTGCCAAGACCGATTTCGTGATCGCGGGAGAGAAGGCAGGCAGTAAGCGGGACAAAGCGGAAAGCCTCGGGGTGAAGGTCCTGAGCGAGGATGACTTTGACCAGATGATTGGTCGAGACATGCCAACCGCCGCGGCAGGCTCGACCAGCTGAGCTTGCCGATTCTGCTTGCTCCTTAGCCCACGACTGTGCGGGCATCCCCATGGTCACCAACACTCCTGCTCAGTCGGCGCGCAAGCGGACGACCGCCTGACCGATGCGTCGGCCGGCCTCCTCGACCTCCGCAAGGGTCATACCGGGAGGAAAGCTAAAACGCATCGCCGAAGTCAACGCGGCCTCCGGGACTTGCATGGCTTGCAAGACCGGCGATGGCAACAGCGAGCCGCTGGAGCAGGCCGACCCCGTCGAGCAAGCAATCCCCGCCAAATCGAGCTTGACCAGAAGTAACTCGGCCGAGCAACCCGGGAACGCCACATTGACAGTCGGAGCCACCTGCCAGGGACCGGCCTTGGCGAAGCCATGGACGACCAAAGGGCTGGCGAGCGCCTTGAGGGTGGCGAGAAACGCTACACGCAACTGAGTTGCGTGGACTGTCCAAGCGTCCAGATCGAGACAGGCATGTTCCACTGCTGTGGCCAAGCCCACAGCCAGGGCAACTGCTTCGGTGCCGGGGCGGCGACCTTGCTGCTGATGTCCACCCCAAAATTGCGGCTGCAGGCTCTGTCCGCGGCGAAGCAGGAGGGCCCCGATCCCGGTGGGGCCCTGACACTTGTGGCCGCTGATCGTCAGGGCGGTCACCCCAAGCTGGTGAAAATGCACCGGAACTTTTCCGACGGCCTGGGCGGCATCGCAGTGCACGACTGGGGTAGGACGGGGCCCGTTGACCAGCGCGCGCGTCAGTTCGGCCACCGGCTGCACAACCCCGGTCTCATGGTTGACGAGCATCAAGCTGACCAGTCGGAGGGGCGAGTCTGGGGTCGCCTCACGAGCGCGTGTTTCTACGGGGTCCAGGTGCACCTGTCCGGTTGGGGCAACGGGGAACCAGTGTAATTGAAAGCCGCGGGTCTGTAATTGCCGGAGCGGTTCTAGAACGCAAGGATGCTCGATGGGACTGGCGAGTAGACTTCCCGGTGGAGAGCCGGCGAGGCCGAGTAGGGCCAGATTGTTTGCCTCCGTAGCCCCACTGGTAAAGATGACTTCGTCGGGGTCCGCGCCTAAGCAGCCGGCCAGGCGTTCACGGGCATCCTCCAAGGCTTTGCGTGCGGCTCGTCCAGCCCAGTGCGTACTCGCGGCATTGCCAAGCAACCCGCTCTGTAGCGGCTGCATGGCCTGCCATACTTCGGGTCGCATCGGGGTGGTGGCATTCGCATCGAGGTAGATGGTTTGCATGCTGTGCATCGATTTTGGCTCTTGGCTTGGCGTGCCAAGAATCGTGACTTAGACTTCTCGTATCGGTTTGACTTTCGAATCGAAGGACCAACGTTATTTTTCGAGCGAGGATCCCATATGCGGCTACTGCTGCTGGTCTTGCTGAGCGCAGTTCTGAGTCGACCGTGCTTTGCAGAGGACAAACCTTCGGTCAACAGCTCAGACCAGTCCACATTTTCAGGCGAAATACGTGCTCCGATCCCTGTTCGTGGTCAGGTATCCCTGAGCCCGGTGGACCGGTACTTCCAGATCTTCACCCTGGTGTTGTTCCTCATGGTTATTCTGTTGCTCTTTAGCATCCGCAGTCAACTCGAGGCTCTTCGGCAATCGCAGGGTGATCACACGGAGGAATCTCCGGCCAGCCCCGTGCGCTAGCCACGTAGGATTGCCCTTTTCCAAGCGACAAGCCCTTGGTATTGGCCGCCGCGCCACCCTGGATCACACTCCCCGTCCGACTCGCGCTCGAAAAACCAATGTCTCGGCCGGTCCTGCACAGTGGAGAAGCCTCCACTTGAGCTCGGGGTCCGTCGAAGGAGTAGGCACAGCATGGCCAAGGGTACCCAGGGGATTGGCTGGGGCGGCGTGGCAATCCTGGTTTGGCTGATCGCGGTTCCTGGCCGGATTGGCGCGGGCTGAGGCGTTGGGGGCTGTGCCCCCTTAGTCGGCGGTCTGCCGATGCTCAGCTATCCAAGTCCACCCAGAGGCTATCTTCCCGGTCGTCCAGGGCAGATTCCGACGGCAATGCCCCGTCCGCGTCCCCGTCCGGCTCCGACCGTCCCCGCAAGCGAGCTTGGGAGTATTGGCTTGCCGCCGCGGTTACCTGGGGGGGCTTCCCCCAAGTCACGAACGGCCCCGGTGATTCGAGGGCAATCCCCCGAGCCGGTCGGGGTGGGGCAGCCGCCGAAGCCGGCACGACGGCCACGGGTGATGCCAACTCCGGAGCAAGTCGCAGTGGTGCAGCCCCAAGAGCCGGCACGACGGCCACTGGTAATGCCAACCCCCAAGCAGTTAGGGCTGCGCACTGCCCCACCAGTCGCTTCTACACCACCCGTGCTGACCCCGCCGACTGCGACATCATCGGTTGGGGAGGCACCTGGTTCCGACAGCCTCGGGTCAACCAAGCGGGGCTGGTTGGTGATTTTACGCGAGCTTGATGCGTTGGGCATGCAGCGCTTTGAGTTTGCACCGCATGGCAAGCAGTATCGTTTTGTGTGTGAATTGGCCAATCAGCAGCGGATTGAGGTAGTGGGTCCGAGCAAACAGGTCGTCCTAGAGGCAGTTTTGCGTCGGGCGCAAGCAGCTCGCCAGTGAACCCAGAAGCCTTCCCGGGCTCACCACGGTCGCTTGCCAACGGGTCAATCGGCGGAGAGACTCTCGCTGAGTTTCGCGAGAGCTTCATTTTCGATTTGCCGAACGCGTTCGCGGGTCAAACCGAGACACTCGCCGATTTCTTTAAGGGTCTTGGGTTCTTCGGAGTCCAGGCCATAGCGCATCCGCAAGACAGTGGCCTCACGCTTGTCCATGCGTTCAAGCAGCTGCATGACATGCTTGAGATCGTCGGTTTCGACCATCTCAGTGTCCGGAGTTTTCGAGCGGCCATCCATGAGCATCTCATCGATCGACCAGCCACTATCGGCCTGCTCAGTTTGAGGGGCCGAGTTATAAACACGGATCGCTTTTTTGATGATGTTGAGTTTCTTTTTGGGCAGGCCGAGGTATTTGGCCACTTCTTCATGGGTAGGCGGACGATCCAGTTCGTCTTGCAGTTTGTTGGTCGCGCGTCGCCACTTGGCAAGTAACTCGACCATGTAGGCCGGGATGCGGATGGTTTTGGCGGTATTGACCAGGGCGCGTTTGATCGATTGCTTGATCCAGTAGCTAGCATAGGTGCTGAAACGCGTATTCATGCCGGGATCAAAGCCCTCGACCGCACGAAGCAGGCCAAGATTGCCTTCCTCGATCAGGTCCTGCAACTGCAGACCTTTTCCGGTATAGCCCCGCGCGATATTGACGACCAATCGGAGGTTGGCACGGACCATCTGGTCGCGGGCTTCGGTATCGCCGATGCTAATACGTTGCGCAAGGTATTTTTCCTCATCTGCACTGAGTAATGGAGTTTCGTTGATTTCGCGAAGATACGTTTCGAGAGGAGATTGAACAGAGTCCGCGCGACCTCGTCGGGGTCGGGTCATGGTGTGTTCCCCCGCCATGGATGCTTCGACGTATCCGACGCCGATTGGCACCGTCAGGTATTGCGTTGATCAGCCAAGCCTGTCGTTCCCGAACCCGTTTGCAGGCGATTCGAGTCGTCGTCATGCGAGTAATATCGACCTCGGGTCTGAAAAGCTGGAAACAAGCAAAGGCATCGTACTGAGCCTGCGGAGGACGGGGCCAGTGCCGAACGGAAATTAGCCACAATCCAAGGAGGGGGTGTGTCCCTACCACACTCCGTAATCGATCCATTCGGCACAATCAGACCGGCTTCCGAGGGCCTGAGGGGGAAAGCGACCCGACCGGAACGATCCGTCCGTAACGTGTGAATCCGTTCTGCGACGCTAGGGAGGACGCTGATACCATAAGCTCCGTCGATGACCATGGCAAGTCAGCATGGCCCGCGACGGAGCTGAAATGAGCAAACAACTTTTGGTGTAAAGAGAATTATTCGGCTTCGCTGGAATCGCTTGCGGGCATTTGAATCAATGGCCCAGCGCTTCCGGTGCCACCACGAAGTTCACTCTTCTCTCGTTCGCGTGGCTTGCCCGAGGCAGCTTCACTCTCTTCGGCAGGACTAACCTCGACCGGCGTTTCTTCGCTGGTTTCCAAGGGAGTAGTCCGCCGACTGAGACCGATTTTGCGGTCTTTGGCGTCGACCCGCAGGATCTTGACATCGATGGTGTCTCCGACCTTGACGATGTCTTCGGGGTTCTCGATCTTGTCATCGGACAGTTCGGAGATGTGTAACAGCCCCTCCAGCCCCGGCTCGAGCTCGACGAACACGCCGAAGTTGGTCAGCTTGGTGACTTTGCCGATCTTGGAATCGCCCGGCTGATACCGCGCGGGGATATCGCCTTCCCAAGGGTCGTTGGCCATTTGCTTCAGGCCCAACGCCACCCGCTTGCGTTCCTGATCGACATTGAGGACTACACAGGTGACTTCTTGACCTTTTTGCACCACTTCGCTGGGATGGCTGACCTTGCGCACCCAGCTCATATCACTGACGTGTAAGAGGCCATCGATGCCCTCTTCGATCTCGATGAAGGCGCCGTAGTGGGTGAGATTGCGGACCACCCCGGTGATTTGGGTACCTGGCGGATAACGTTCGGCCACCTTGTCCCACGGGTTGGGCTGGACCTGCTTCATGCCCAAGGAGATTTCGGATTTCTCCTTGTTGATATTCAACACCTGGACCTCGATGCGATCCCCGGGCTGCACCAGTTCGCGTGGATCGTTGATCCGTCGGGTCCAACTCATCTCGGAGATATGCACCAGCCCTTCGATGCCTTCTTCGAGTTTAACGAAGGCGCCATAGGTCATGATGTTGACGACCTCGCCGAAGTGACGACTACCGACGGGATACTTTTGCTCGATGTTGTCCCAAGGGCTTGGCGTCTTGTGCTTGAGCGACAAGGCAATCTTTTCGCGATCGCGCTCGACCTTAAGGATGTACACCTCGAGTTCTTGCTCGATCCGCACCACATCGTGGGGGTTGGTGACCCGTCCCCAGCTCATATCGGTAATGTGCAACAAGCCATCGATGCCGCCCAGATCGACAAAGGCCCCGAACTCGGCAATGTTTTTGACGACGCCCTTGCGAATTTGTCCTTCCTGAATTTCGGCCAGGAGTTTGTCCTTCATCTCCTGACGCTGGTCCTCAATGAGCTTGCGGCGACTGACCACGATGTTGCGTCGAGCTTCATCGATCTTGAGGATCTTACAGTCAATCTGCTTGTTGAGGTACTCGCCGATATCGGAAGGCCGGCGGATGTCGACTTGCGAGGCGGGAAGAAACACATTGACGCCGATATTAACCAGGAGTCCACCTTTAATCTTCCGGGTGACAAAACCGGTGACGGTGTCGCCTTCCTGGTATTTTTCCAGGATCGATTGCCATTCTTTTTGCCGCTTGGCCTTGCGGTAACTGAGGCTGATGACGCCGTTTTCGTCCTCGATGGTTTCGAGAAGGACTTCGACCTCGTCCCCCACATCGGGCGGCAGGACGGAGTCGGTCCCTTCGTCGTGCCACTCGTTGATCTTGATGATGCCTTCGCTTTTGTAGCCGATATCAATGATGACATCCTCGCCGCGGATGTCGAGCACACGACCGGTGACGATCTTGTTCAGCTCGTAGTCGGCGTCCTCCTCGGCCTGATACCAGTCCCCCTCGAAGGCATCTTCGTCGGGTACATTGGTTTGTTGGCGATGCTCCTGGAAGATCGCATCCAGTTCGTCCTCGGTCCCCGTGTCGAACTGTGCGAGTAGATTGCGGTTCACCATAAAACGACGTCAACTCCTCCTGACAACCTTCAAGAGCCCGCGCGAAGGTCGTCCGTCCTGCAGTTTAAATGGTCCGGTTCATTACCACCCTCGTCACCACGACGAAGTCCAATGGATTGAACCCTGGCGTACTATAGCAGGGAATCCTCTATTCTACCAGGCAAACCAAGGGGCCGAGCCAACCCCGAATCAGTGAAACGACTTTTTCACATGCCAGCGGTTGCGATAGACGTTGAACGGCTCCGCCCGCAACTCCTTGCGTGTCTGCATCCACTGGTCGTAGTCACTTGCGTCGACCTGCATGGTCCAAGTATCGCGGCGAAAAGGGATCACCTGGACGAGAAACGTACCGCGTTCAATGCGATGGATGGTGTCCAGGGTGCGATCGAGCAACAGCATCGGGAACGCAACGGCACTGTAGTACTGATCGGTTTCGACAATGCCGCTGAGACTTTGCAAGGGGTAGTTGGCTCGGTTGAGTGGGGCCAGAAATAGGGTGGAGTACCCCGGAGGCGTCCGGATGATCCAAGGGGAGTCAAACTTGACGATTGGCTGACCGCCAAACCAGCTTCCGGCAAACTGCTCAGGCGGATGGAAGCCAAGAAAGATCTGGCCGGGACCGCGCTTGCTCCATTCTTGGTCGCTGGTCAGGCGAATTTCCGCCCAATCGGGAAACGGCAACAGATAGCCCGCGCTAAGACTGTCCAGAAAAGGGGGACAACGTTTGACCGTGCCCAGGGTGTCGTCATGTACGAGACCTGGCAGCTGGCGGAACCATTCCGGCAGATGCTCGGCGGCAGGGACTGGGTGAGGGATCTGCTCCCAGTTGTCGTAGTGTTCGACTTGCGCTTGTTGCCGGGATAAAGGCCGGTCGGGTCGTAAAAACTCGATCAGCTGGGGAGAATCCTCAGTGGGGCTGGTCACGCTTGACTCCATTTGCCACGCAAGTGCTCAGGCGAAGGGAAAACCTTTGATTGATGTAGCGATCCAGGGCTTGGTTCGCCAGAGCGGCAAGGGATGTTCCAGAGTGGAACACCCCCCAAGAGGTTGCTGGGTGTCCGGGATCAGCAATCCCGAGGAGGCGGCCCCAAGCGTTTAGTAGCTGTAGCCACTGGAATAACTGGTGCGGGAGCGAACTTCGCGGGGACGCGCTTCATTGACGGTCAGGCGGCGGCCTTGGAATTCCGCGCCATTCATCTCCGAGATCGCTTCCTCGCCTCCCTGCGACATTTCCACAAAACCAAAACCACGCGAGCGCCCCGAGTCGCGGTCGATAATGATCTGGGCACGATCGACTTGCCCAAACCGCTCGAATACGTTGCGCAAATCGTCTTCGGTGGTCGTGTAGGGAAGATTCCCCACATACAGATTCATCTTCATGACAATCCTTTGCCAAGCCTGTCCACAAGAACGCTAACGCAATTGCCCCGCTGGGGGAGGCTTCACCGCCAATCGGGACGGCGTGCTACTTAGCCGTCCCGCGCACTGTCGTCAAGCCCAGGGCCCGCAAACCAGCGGGGACACTAAGTCTTTATTCCTCCGGGAGTTCCGGAAAGGTCAAGGCATGGATCAATTCGACATCTGCGGTGCCAAGTTCTGCGGCTTGCTCCGGCTTGCAAGTGAAGCTCACCAAGACTTGCTGGCCGTTGGCCCCGGCCACGGCGAAGAAATGCTGCTGGACCGGCAGTCCATGCAGTTGTCCCCGGACCGCGAAGCGATAGATCCAACCCGTTTCGCTGGGCAACTCCCCAGCCTCGATGATCTGCTCAGGAACCCATCCTGCCATCGCGTCGATCACCTGGCGAAAGGCTTGCACGGAGATATGTTCACCCGGTTGGCTGCGCGGCCAACGCGTAATCGTCGCCTGGGCCAACAACTTCCCACGCCGCAGGAAACGTAACACCAAGTGATCCTCGGTCTGGCTGACGAGGTGCCAGTTGGGATGGTAGATCAAACGGTAGGTCCCTTGGGGGTCGGCATAGCGGACCTGTCGGAGCAAACCAGGCACGGTGGGGGTACGTGGCACTCCCACCAAGGCGAGATCGGTCAGTTCATGGGGTTGTTCGCGGAGAGGGGTTCGCTGGAGGTGGATCTCGGTGTCCAACTCCAAACGGGGGGTCACCGGGCCAGCGTCGCGCTGGTCGTGTTGGTGCCAATCCAAGCGGGTCAGGCGGTGTTGCAACAAATCATACGACGCGTTTGCGCGAATCTGCAGCGAAATGGTCGCGCCGAGTTCAATTCCTCGCGCTTCTCCAGTGATAGCCAAATGAGCGATTCCGTCTTTCACCGACTTGAGGGTGATTTGCAAGCTATGCTCGATGAGACCATCAAAATTACACAGATACTGCACGGTTGCCTGGTCGGGTTGCCAGGAACTACCCAGACTCACCGGTTTTTCCGGCAGTAGCCCGGCAAGATGCAGCAAATCAAAGTGTTCCCCAATCAACTCGTAGTCCGATGTGGTCAGGGGATGGCGAGGATGATAGGGGATCAACTGATTATCTGAGCGTTGCCAGATAATTAGTTGATGCTGCGGATCGAGTTGTTGGTGACGGGTGTCCTCCTGAAATTGCACGGTTCCCTGGGCCTTGGCATACCAGTGGGCGACTTTGTCGATGCGATCTTGTTGGAGATCAAGAATGCGTTGCTGTAACGTATGCCGGTAGTGTGCCTTGATCGGCAAATTCTGGGTGCGTTGCTCCTGAGTAATCAATGCCTTACCTGAAACTTGTGTTTCAAGTTGGATGGCAAAGCACTGGCCTGGCTGAAATGATTCGGAAAGCGTATACGTTTGTCCTGAGACCGCCTGGGTTGCCAGCGCCAACCCGAACAGCAGACTCCCCAAGCTTCGCCCAATGGCCATGCAAGGTCCCCGAAAAAATGGCAAAATAGTGGACTTACAGCAACTCGATAACATCCAGGCAAACCCGCAAAGGCGAATAACGAGTCAAGATTGCCTCGTCAAGCAGGAAAAACGTCTGGGAATGCCGATAGCGATTGGATAATATAATTGTGTGAGTCCTCGACTCACCAATCGCTTGTGCGGTAATCGCGACTACACGAAAATATCGTGTTTCATGGAGACTTCGGTTGTAGGGAATTGCCCATTTCGGTATAACTTTTCAGACATTGCTTACCGTTTTTGCACCACCGAGGACTAACATGCCAACCAGCACGACCTCCCGGGTGACCCGAAATGTTCCAAATGAACTGGTGGTTGTAGTGGCGGAGCAACTCCATCACCTGGCCGAGTGGATGTACACCGAAGCCCGTCAGTACACCCGGATTCCGTTAGAACCGGGACCCGGTATCCTCTTGGTCGGCACCCAGGCGTTAGAGCTTTATCTGAAGGCATTTCTTGCCGAGATGCATTACACGCCGCTGTCCGGCCGCACTGAGGAAATCAACGCGTTAGTGCCGCAACGCTGTCAGAAACATCGGATCAGTAGCCTGTGGAATGACCTCCACCCACTGATTCGTCGCAATATCTCAGAAGCCTTTGCGGAATATCAGGATCGCGAGCCATTCCACGTGCGTCCGTCGAGCTTGCAGGCCTTACTGCAACGTTATGAGACCCTGGTGCTACGCTCGCGCTATTTCTTCGAGAAGGATCCGCCTGAAGAATCGCCGCGACTGTTTGAGGATTTGCTACACTTTCTTTGGTTCTTCCATTGGTATTTGGAAAACAAGCATAGTCGCCAACTCGGCAATCAGTTTGATCTCGACAATTTACCGGAATAGCAAGTGTCCCGGCCCGGTGAGCCTTCACCGGATCCGTCCTGGGCCAACGGGGGCGAGCCGCAGCTTGATGCCTCCCGGTCATGGCGCAACCTACTTCTGGAGCATCGCGTTGACTGCTACGCATGGGGCAATGCCCTGATGGTTCGACGAGCTTTTTCTGAAATCTGCCTGGTTAATGGTTCCCTGGGCGACCCTGCGCTGTACATCGACTATCCTGGTCTGGACAATGCCATTCTCTTCGATGCCGGCGATATCGCTCGGCTGTCGGTCAAACAGCTCAGCGACTTACTTGCCGTCTTTGTGACGCACCATCATGTCGATCATTTCCTTGGGCTGGACCGGATCGTCCGCGCCAATCTAGATCGAGACAAGACGCTTTTGGTGTTCGGCCCACAGGGCACGATTCGTAAAGTGTACGATCGAATTAAGAGTTATGAATATCAGTATTTCCCATTTCAAAAGATCCTGTTGAAGGTACATGATCTACTGCCTGGGGCGATGCACCACGCCATGCTCGATTATCGCCAGAAGTTTCCCGAACCGACCATCCACCAGGAGGCCTGGCACGGGCCGGTGGTTTATGAAAACGCCGATTGGAGGATCGAGGCGGTAGCCGTTGAGCATACGGTTCATTGCTATGCTTATGCCTTGATTGAGAAGACTGGTTATCATCCGGATCCGGCGAAGCTGGCCGCGGGGGTGCTTCGGCCGGGGCCGTGGATCGAGCAGGCATTGCGAATGCTTCGGGAGGGACTTGCCCCGGAGACGGAACTGACCATCCAGGGGGGCCGATTCAGCCTTGAGACTCTCGGCCAACACTATTTTGTCACCTCGCAAGGGGCGAAGGTGGCGTATGTCACCGACACCGAATGGAATGAGCGGACCCGGGGATCCCTTGTGCCACTCTGTCGGGGTGCCTGGCGACTTTATTGTGATAGTTACTATGCCACAGCTCAGGCCAAAGCGGCCGCCAAACACAAACATATGACCGCCAGCCATGCCGCAGAACTGGCCCAAGCTGCCAAGGTTGACCAGTTGGTGCTGATGCATTTCGGGAACCGCTACGCCGGTCGCTATGACCTGCTCTGGAAAGAAGCCCAGGCCGTATTTGCCAAGACCACCGCCGAGTTGCCCGGCCCAGGGTGAACGTGGGATTGGCTTGCAGCCTCTATGGTCTAGACTGTGACGTTTCTATTCTTGCCAACCTTGTCTTCCCGGAGGCCAATGGTCATGTGTCCCGTCGATGCGGTGGAACCCAGTGAATCCGCCAACACCATGGAACCGGAGCAGGTGCTGCAGCGCTTGCGCAAAGGCCAGGTGGTCGAGAATGTCCGCATCTCGCGTTTACGACTCCAGGGCACCTTCAGCGAGCCGGTTCGCTTTCGCAACTGTCTCCTGGTGCGACCAGTGTTTGAGGATGCGAAGTTTGAACACGAGGTCCAGCTGCTTCAGTGTACTCTGGATCGGCCCACGTTTAATCGTAAGACCGAGTTTGCGGGTGGACTCGACCTCAGTGGCTCGACCCTGGTCAAGGTGCAATTTCTGCATGTTACCTTTGCCAACAAGCTCACGCTGGCCAACGTCGTGACTCGGCATCGTTTTGACATGAACCACTGTCAGGTGCACGCACGCGTGAATGGCTGGGAGGCCAGCTTCACTGGCTGGGCCAACCTGAAGAACACCGTGTTCACCGAGGAATTCGATGTCCGGAGTGCTCAGTTCGAACAAGGAGTGGTGTTTCAGGACTGTGTTTTTAGCCAAGACTTCATTCTCCGCGGCACCGTGGTGGCCAAGAAGTTTGATGCGGCCAACTCGGAATTTGCCGGGCTGATTGATCTGTCCAAGGCCAAGCTGAATGACTTCGTGTATCTGGAAAATATTGTTCAGAAGCCAGGCCAGCAGTTTGCCATCTGGAATGCCCTGGGGGACCGGATCATCATTCGCCCAGACCAGGTTGACGGCCGACTACAAAGCGAGACCTGCGGAGATTATGCCAGGGCCATGCAGGAATATGGCCTATTGCGCCGCTGCTTTGAGACGCAACATCGCTATGACTTTGAAGACTGGGCGTTTTATCGTTTCAAGGTTTGTCAGCGGCGCGGCTGCGGCCGCACTTGGTGGCGGCCCTGGACCAAGCTGACCCAGTTTTTTGACTGGTTGTTTCTGGATTTGGGATGTGGCTACGGGACCAATCCGCTGCGGGCGATCCGGGCTGGGGTGTTGATTGTGCTGGTGTTTGCTCTGATCTACGCCAGCGACATCCAGCAGTTTGGTGCGCAAAAGGCCCCCCTTGGGGGTTCCTGGGATCAGTGGGGGAACCGGCTGATTGTAGGGCTGTTTGTGAGTGTGTCGATCTTTACCTCTGGGATGAATGGCATCGAAGACATGGCGGAGGGATGGATTAATCTTCCCATGATTATCGAGGCCTTGATGGGCATCTTGCTGTTCGGTCTGTTTATTGTGGCGTTTAGCCGCAAGGTGATTCGCTAGTTCGCTGGCGGGCGGATTCCCCTTGCAGAAATGGTCCGGATCGACCAGGCTATGCGAAGGACCCCATGGAAGGAGTCGATCTCATGCTTGGCCTGGCCCGGTTGATCTGGCGTCAATTCCGTCGTTGGTGTTTTGGCAGCCCGTTTGTGCGAACGCGACGTAGCTTGGCCTGGCAATATCTTCGGGGTCAGGGCATTGAGATCGGTGCGCTCCATTCTCCGTTAGCGGTCCGCCCTGGCACGCGTGTGCTGTACGTTGATCGGATGCCGGTCGACCAGCTGCGGCAACAGTACCTCGATTGTGCCGATCTTCCTTTGGTGCCAGTGGATATTGTGGATGATGGTGAGCGGCTCACGCGAGTCCGCGACACATCCCAGGATTTTGTCATTGCCAATCACTTCCTCGAACACTGCCAGGATCCAATTGGAACGCTGAAGCAGATGTTCCGGGTTCTGCGGCCTGGAGGCGTGCTGTACCTAGCCATCCCCGATAAGCGGTATACCTTTGACGCCCCGCGGGCAGTCACTTCGCTGGCGCATCTCTGGGAGGATCACCAGCGCGGTCCGGAGCACTCGCGGCGCGAGCACTTTGAGGATTTCGTGCGTGCGGTGTACGATCTGAGCCAGCCGAAGGACATCGGCAGCATGGCCGATCAGTATCAGCAGGCGGATTACAGCATCCACTTCCATGTCTGGACTCAGAAGGAGATGCTCGCGTTGTTGCTCGAACTCGCCGTCCCGTTGGGCTATGACTTTGAGACGGTGCGCAAGAATGATCACGAAGTGATTTTTATCTTGCGCAAGCACCTTGTCCAAGTGGCGAAGCCACTACCCCAACGGCGTGCTGCCTAAGCGGTTAGTAGCCAACCGCGCACCCATCCTTGCGGGCTTCACTTCCCCCGTGCAACATGTTGGTGGTTGGATCAATCAGGATGCCCTGATAGCCCCCGCCGTTGACGGCCACGCGGACCACTTGATGCCCCTTTTGTTGCAGGGCCTCGAGGGTTGGTTGCGGGAAATCCCGCTCGGCCCGAACGGTGCCACCGCCTTTGGCCTCGGTGTCCCCGGTGGGAGTGGCCGAGCCGACGTGCTCGAGGCGAGGAGCTTCACCCGCGGCCTGGACATCCATGCCAAAGTCGATCAGGTTGACCAGCACCTGGACTTGACCCTGGGGTTGCATGTCCCCACCCATCACTCCAAATACGAACCAGGGGCGACCTTCCTTGGTGACCATGGCCGGAATAATGGTGTGGAACGGTCGCTTGTGGGGTTCCAGGCGGTTGGGATGATCCGCGTCCAGGGCAAACAAGGTTCCACGGTTCTGGATGGCAAATCCCAGCTCGGGCGGTACCAGCCCGGAGCCGAAGCCATGGTAGGTGCTCTGGATCAGGGACACACAATTGCGATCCTTGTCCACCACGGTCAGATAGACGGTATCGGCCTGGCCGAGTTTGGGGTTGCCAGGCTCGACTTGGGTGGCAGCTTGATTTGGCTTGATAAGTTGGCCG
Organism: uncultured Alcaligenaceae bacterium; assembly: GCA_964410665.1. Classification (GTDB taxonomy): domain Bacteria; phylum Planctomycetota; class Planctomycetia; order Gemmatales; family Gemmataceae; genus CAYPIE01. Next base: position 49,130 of record CAYPIE010000016.1, on the reverse strand, counting down.
CGTGCCTTGGCATAAGGCTTACTAATCAGCTCCTGGATCGGCAGCTTGGCAAACTCGGGATCGGCGTAGTAGCGGGCGCGATCGGCGTAGGTGAGCTTTTTGGCCTCTAGGAACAGGTGCCAGTAATCCGGGGAGTTCGCTCCCATACGCTTCAAGTCATACGGTTCGAGCAGGTTCAACATTTGTAACACAGCGATTCCCTGACCATTGGGGGGGAGTTCCCATACCTGGTAGCCCCGGTAGTGGGTGGACACCGGGTCGACCCAGGTCGAGGAGTGTTCTTGGAGATCGCGGGCGGTGAACAAGCCGCCGTGGGCTTGCGAGAACTCCAGCAATCGCTTGGCGATGGCTCCCTTGTAGAAGGCATCGCGACCATCGGTCGCAATCTGGCGCAAACTCCAGGCTAGGGCGGGGTTTTTGAACACGTCGCCGGTACTCGGGGCCCGCTGCGGAGGATTGCCCAGCAGAAACACCTCCGCGCCACCGGGGAATTGTTGCAGTTTTCGCTGGCTGCCACGCCAGTAGCGGGCAATGACCTCGGAAACCGGGAAACCGTTCTCAGCATAGGTGATGGTGGGGGCCAAAAGGTCCGCCAGGGGCAGCTTGGCGAAGCGTTGTTGCAGAACGGCCCAGCCGTCGACACACCCCGGCACCGACCAGCTCAACGGCCCCAAGGTAGGGATCTCGGTGAGGTCGCGTCGAGCAAACAGCTCCCGTGTGGCGGCATACGGGGCACGGCCACTGGCATTGAGCCCGTGCAGTTTCCCGGTCTTGGCCTCCCAAACCAAGGCGAACAGGTCGCCACCAAGGCCACAGGACATCGGTTCCATCAACCCGAGCGCGGCATTGGTCGCGATCGCGGCATCCACGGCGTTGCCACCGCGGCGTAGGATCTCCAAGCCAATTTGGGCTGCCAATGGGTGACTCGTGGCCACCATTCCGTGTGGGGCGATCACCACCGAACGTCCCGACTCACCAGCCACGCGAGGCGATCGTTTGCCCGCGTCCGCTTCGCCAACCGCTAGGAAAAGTGCCATGAGCCACCACCCCTTCAGTATGCCACGCATCGCCATCTCCTCTGAGGGAACCATCGTTACGTCAGCCTCGATGGTAGCGGAAGGCGACTACCCTACGCCAAGGAATTTCGCCGCGAGGGTGGGCGAGCTATCGCTACTACCCTCGCGGCGGGTTCGAAAAATCTGGAAAAACGTGGGTTCGCAGGAGTGGTAGACTTGACAGATCGGCCCAGTGATAGACACTACATTTAACTATCCTGATACCCTTTGGGCACCAACCCTAAGCGAGACTACCATGAGTACCCAATCCTACTTTGAGCTCCGCGATCAGTTCCGCGCCGTTCAGGAACAACTCGAAGCGGCCAAACAAGACAAATTGCGTCAACTGCATCGCGAGAAGGATACCCTGCTAACCCGATTGACCTCGCTGGATGCGGAAATCGCCGCTGTGTCGGCGGACGAACTGAACTTCTCGGTAACCGAGGCCGCCGCTTCGAGCAAATCCGCTGCCGCAGGGACGGTTGCCGGGGTCTCGATCGACGCCAACGCCGATTTTCGTGACATCCTGCTGTCGGTCCTGAAGCAAACCGGTCGTGCGCTCACGCACAGGCAGATGACCGATAGCTTGATCGCGGCGGGTTATCCGCATGTAGACGCCGCCAAGTTGCGGAAAAAAGTCGAGAGCAAGATGCTCAATCTGAAAAAGCAAGGGTTGATTGAACCCTCGCCCACCGGGTCGGGCTTCGTGCTTCGGGGCAAGTCGGCAACGACGGGCAAGTCGGCGACTGCCAAGGGGACAAGCGAGCCACAAGCGGCGAAGAAGGTCGACAAAGGCCATGCCCGCAATGGTAAGGCCACCAAGCCCAACACGAGCAAAGCCAAGCAGCCGATCCTCAAGGGCGAGCAAAGGCCCTTACGCGAGGTCATTCTGCAAGTGTTGCGCAGCTCGAAGAACCCGCTGACCGGCTCGCAGCTGGCCAAAGCGATCCTGGCCACCGGCTATCAGACCGAGGCCAAAGATTTTCCCAATGTGGTCAAAGGTGCTCTGCACAAGATTCCCAATGTGGTCAATGTGCGTGGGGCAGGCTACAAGCTGACCAACTGAGGCCGATGCAACGCGGAAGCGCGGGAGATTTCTGCCCAAACGCGACGTTGGCCCCGAGTGTGTACTACATTTTCGGTCAACAGCGATCGCGTCGTTTCAAGATCCTCGCCCGCTAGCCCAGCAAACCCCCAGGGGTGCGCGAGCTGCGGATCTTAGAGCGGCACCCTGGTCCCACCCCGACGCTTCCCGTCCCGCGACGTCGGCCGAGTGGACGTCGTGGGTCGTGCGAGTACCTCCATGCTGGCGACGATCTTTTTGCAACGCTATGAAACGGTCGGTTTCCTGGGCCAGGGGAGCATGGGCAAGGTGTATCTGGCCCGGCCGCTGGATGATCCAGATCACCTGGTCGTGGTCAAGGTGATGCAAACGGAGATGTCGCGGGAAGCTCGCTTCCGACAACTCTTTGAACGCGAATTGCACACGATGGCGGAGTTTCGCCATCCCTATGCCGTGCAACTCTACGATGGCTCGTTGGATGATCCCAACGGTCCTTGCATTGTGATGGAATATATCCCCGGGCAAACCCTCGAAGATGTCCTCATCCGCGACCGCTTTCTCGAGGTCCATCGGGTTAGCCGCTTCCTGGGACCGCTTTGTCATGCCCTGCAAGCTGCCCATGAGATGGGCATTATCCATCGCGACTTGAAACCGGCCAATCTGATGGTCGTCGACCCGGGGATGCCGGGCGAGTCCCTTAAAGTGATGGATCTGGGTCTGGCCCAGCTGGCAGTGAAGCCGTACATCCCGCTTGAGAAGCTAACCGGTCGCGGTCCGACCTTCATTGCCGGGACGCCCACGCACGTCTGTCCAGAACAAATTGAGGGCTATGACATCGATGGCCGCGCGGACATCTATAGCGTCGGGGTGATCTTGTTTGAACTCTTGACGGGCACCTTGCCATTTACCCAGCTGGATCCCCAAGAACTCCTCGAAGCGCACCTGCGCATGCCCCCTCCACGATTTCGCCAATTTCTGCCAAGCCAACATATTCCGCCAGCGATTGAGGAACTGGTCCAGTGCTGCCTGGCCAAATACCCCAACGAGCGGCCCCAGACCGCCCAGGAACTGGCGGAGCGCTTTAGTGCTGCGGTGGGTTACAATATTTGGAATGCCGCACTCCCAGACGGCTGGGAGAATCCCCCCCGACCGGCGAAACGCAAGCCACGGCCCAAACCAGCTTCCCGTTACCCATCCAACGATCTGCACCAGATTTTGCATCAGTTTGAAGCGTGGATGCCCGAGCAGATTGCGGTCGTCAAACTCCGCGGCTTTATTGAGGCGATTGGCGGCACCGTGGTGGCCAGTGAACCCGGTCAAATCCAGGTGTCGCTGGGTGAACCGAGCCAGGAACCCGAGACGGTCGGTACTGGGCAAGGGTTCATGGGCTGGCTGCGTCGGGTGACCGGCAACGAACCGCCCCCGTCCCCGGTGGTCGATCCCATCAGTATTTGGCTGGAAATGGAGAAGCCTGATCCCCGCGACACCCAATTGCGCATCACGGTCCGCTTCCGGCCGCTTGAGGGGCACCCGCTGCAGTTTCCCCATGATTGGCGGGCGCGCTGTGAACAAATCCAAACCGACCTGCGTGCATATCTGATCGCCAACCAATAGCAGAGCATCGCGGCCGATCATCTGCATGCTTGCAGGAGTTCCAGTGGGTGGGGTACATTGCCCGCCAGGCCAGTCGTGTGCATCTGGCCGGGGAATTGCTTGGACACCTACAGGAGTATCCCATGCGGAGTATGGTACTGGCGGGGCTAGGCTGGTTGGGGCTGGTCAGCCTCAGTCTCGCCGAGGAAAAATTCCTCGACCCGGCCAACTGGGAAGGGGAAAAGACGCTCTGGGCCATTCAGGGTAATACCATCATCGGTAACACCGGCGCCAAGGGCATCACGAAAAACACCTTTCTGTGTAGCAAAACCGCCTATCGAGATTTCGAACTTCGCTTCCAGGTCCGGCTCAAGGGTGGAAGCGGCAACAGCGGGGTACAGATCCGCAGCCGTCGGGAAGATCTGCCAGGGTTTATTATCAAAGGACCGCAGTGTGATATTGGTCAACAATTTTGGGGCAGTCTGTATGGCGAACGCTTCGGTGGTATGATGCAAGCGGCTCCGCCTGATCGGGTCAAGCAAGCCCTCAAGCCGAAGGACTTCAATGATTATGCGATTCGTTGCGTGGGCAAGCAGGTCAAAATCACGCTCAATGGCACCGTGATGGTGGAGGGGACCTTTGCGAAAATGCCTGATTCGGGCATGATCGCCTGGCAGCTTCATGCCGGTCCCCCCATGGAAGTCACCTACCGAAACATCCAATTTACTGCCATTGACGAGTAAGCGTTGGATGATTGGTCGACATGGACCGGGCCAACCATCTGAGGCAGGCTGTCCATTTCCGTTCATTGACCCTCGGCCGCCACTGCAGTTGTTGCGGTGGCGGTGTCCTGCGTCAAATTCGTAGCTCGGCCGACGTCTATCCGCGGGGAATGGTGATCACTGGACCCATGCGGTGGCCGCAGCGGATCTAAGCGTGGCGTGGTGAATACAGTTGCCTGGTGGTCCACAGGTATTGCCCGTCCAGGCTGGGGATGCCACGGCTGGATTTTGACACGGAGCCAGGTCTCCAGGGCTGCCTTGGCGTGGAGCTGTTGCCCCAGAGACAGGGAGGAAGTCCGTGGATCCCTGGATTGCTGGGCGGCTTGTTCGACCACCCTTGCTGGGCGATCCGGGCCTGCCGAGAGCTCAGCAGCGGTGCGTTTGTCGCTGAGATGTCTGGAAGACTCCAGTGGCGAGTAGACCGCGTAAAAAAGCACGCCTTCGAGCATTAGCAAGGGGATCAGCAGCAAGATACCGCGTCGCAGCCAACCGGGTGGCGGGAGTGCAGGTCGGGTATCAGGCGACACTGCAGGAGGGTTCGGCCGTGGTGGTGGGGCTACCAGCGAATACAGGTTGGTTCGATCCCCTCGAGTAAACGCATGGTACCACAGAACGCAGCGGTAGTAGCTCTGCCCAGCTAAGACGACCGATTCGGATCGAATCACTTCGGCACGACCGGCCAGAGGGCCTAAGGGGGTGAGCAGACGATAGCCCAACACCGTACCCAGAGGCAGCGGGACTTCGGTCAACACCGACACCGCATGCCGACTGAGATCTTCGCTCAGGGTAAAGGTCGGCTCGGGGGTATCTGGCTCTAAGATTACTGGCAAGCGAATATGGTGCCGAGGAACGCCGCGATGCTGGGGCTTGCCGCGGTGCAACCAGGCAGCTAGGCTTTTGGCGAGCGTTCCTCGGGCGTCACGCAAGAAGCGATACCAAGCATGCGGGACACCCTGTTCTAAACAAATCCGGTTGATGAAGTCGATCTGGCGTGGCTCGGGGTGAATGAGGACCACGCCATGCCGAAAGCTCTGCGGTCGCCCGGGCCCGGGTTCGTGGGGAGTCACTTGCCGCACCTGCCCGAACAGCGACTGGCTCTGGCCAAATCCGCGTAGCGTCAGATACAGGAACTGCCCCGGGGGGATCGGCTCGTAGGTCAACAAACTGAGCCCCTGGGTGTTCAAATCCAGGCTGACTCCATAGCGGCAACCGTCACCCCGCTCGGCATCGAGATACTCTACCGGAAGGCTAACGGGGTAGCGGATGGCTTGGCGGCGCTCACGCGGTAGACTGGCCCGGCGGATGGCATTGCCCAGTAGCACTCCATAGACGAGGACGGCCAGGGAGGGGAGGATCGGCTGTACCACCGGTGTCCCACCCACCACCACTCGGGCCCAAGCCCAGACCATGGCCAAGAGGGCAATCACGCCCAGAGCGATCTGGAGACCCAGCCCCTGGAGGATTGCCAGCTCCGCCCGTCCGGGGGTGGCAACCTTCGGCATGCGTCGCCGGAGTAAGCGGCAGAGCAACGCCCTGAGCTGGGTAGGTAAGGTGATCAGAGCGAATTGTTCGTGATGGAACACAGAGATCTGCTGGGAACCGGTCTGTTTGACTCCAAACAACACCAGTGCCAGACACCCTGCCAATAAGGCAACCAGCCCTCCAGAAAGGAGACCATCCGCCCCGCTTGCCCCAAATAGCATCAGGATCGGACTCAGATACAGGGCGAGGCAGAACGGGCCGCTGATCCCCTCGAACAGGCTAGCGATATAACAGGCTTGTTGGGCACTGCGCAGGCGTAGCAGGGTGAGCAGGGAGGCATCGGCAAGCAACCCGAGCCGGGTGCGTAGCCGATGGTGAGTGTGGGTCAGATAGTCGGTCAAGTTTGCCGGGGCCTGGCGGATGCTGAGAGGCTTGCTGAAGGCGAACGAATGCCACCCTTGAGCGTGCAGACGTAGGCTGGTGTGCAGCTCCCCAGCCAACGCCTTCTCGGCGAAACCATCGATACTCTCCAGGGCAGTGCGACGAAACATGGCACCGCTGCCAGTATACTGGGCGGCATTCCAGCGATTGCGACCCGGTTGTACAACTTGATCGTTGAGTCCCTGTTCTTCCCAGACCCGGCCACGACCGCGATCCAAACAGACCGAAAAGGCGTCAAAATTCCAAATCGCCGAAGGGGTTTGCACAAAGGCCAACCGCTCATCACGAAAATACCCGACCAGCTGGGTGATGAAATGGGGGCTCGGGACTTGTGTGGCGTCCAACACGATGACGAACTCGCCATCGCTCCATGCCAGCGCATCATTGAGCGAGGAGGCGGTTGTGGACGCGGAGGTTGCTTGGGCGAGATACACCACCCCGAGCTCGGCTGCCAACTGGCGGACTTCGGGTCGCGATTCCTGGTCCAGCACATAGGTCCGATGCGGATAGTGTAAGCGAGCACAGGCCTCAAAGCTGCATCGTAACTGGGCCAGATCCTCGTGGTGGCTTAGGATCAGCACATCGACGCTGCGGCCGTACCAGATGGGCGCTGGTTCGGGTTCCCAGGGATCCCAGGCCTGAAGCAGATACAGGCCCAGTCGCAGTACGAAGTAAGCCTCTGCACCGAGTAACAGGCAGGCAGCAAGCGGTCGATTGGGCTGATCTGCGGAGAAGGTGGTCGCGATGCGTATGCTCAGATAGAGCATGCTGCTACTGATGGTTACCAGAATCATCCACTTCCGCAGCAGGCTGGCCATAACAGGGTCTCGGGGATCGGGGGCCGGCACCTGAGTAGCGTCTGGGGATTTTGATAAACTGTAAATGGAAAAGTTCCGTAAACAAGCAATGATTGAGGCAAAAAGTGATTTTATTGGTTTGAGTAGGACTTTCAGGGCTGCTCCCCCCACCTCCTGGCCTGCAGAAGGCCAGGAATGCTAGGCAATGCTGCCAGGATCTCCTATCTTGATTCCCTATTGAAGTCTTCGTACCGATTTCGCCAGCCGAGACTCCTGCCATGACCACTCCGACTTTTGATCAGCTCGCCGCGCCGACCCAGGGCACTCGGATTACCCAGGAGAACGGCCAGTGGCAGATTCCCAATGACCCAATTGTGTGTCTGCTCCGTGGCGATGGCATCGGCCAGGATGTGGGGGATGTCCCGGGCATTACCACCTGTGCGGTCAAGGTACTTGATGCGGCGGTGGCCAAGGCCTATGGGGGAAGTAAGCGGATCCACTGGTTTGACATTCATGCCGGTGATGTGGCCCGGGCCCTGTATAACCCCGCGGTCCAGGATGAGCAGGTTGGCATGCTCAGCGAGGAGCAACAACGCCAACTTTATCTTCCCGATGATACCCTCAAAGCGTTTGAATACTATCGCGTCGGTCTCAAGGGCCCGTTAACCACTCCCATCGGTGGTGGCTTCCGCAGCATCAATGTGTATCTGCGGATGAAGTTTGACCTCTATGCCTGTGTGCGGCCGGTTCGCTACTTCCAAGGGGTCGAAGCCCCCAACAAGCGGGCGGATAAGGTCGATATGGTCATCTTCCGCGAGAACACGGAGGATGTGTACTGTGGCATCGATCTCAAAGCGGGCAGCGATGCCGCCCACCAAGTGATCGAACTGCTCAAGCGGCTCGGCTTTGCCGTCCTACCGTCGTCGGGGATCGGTATCAAACCGATTAGTCCCGAAGGCTCCAAGCGGTTGATTCGCATGGCCATCGAGTATGCCATCGCCAAGCAGTTGCCCAGTGTCACCCTGGTGCACAAGGGCAACATCATGAAATTCACGGAGGGAGCATTCAAGGACTGGGGCTACGAGCTGGCCCGCGAAGCATTTCGTGACCAGATCATTACCGAAGATGAACTGTGGGATCCGGCCCACAGTAAACTCCGCAACGGCGGCAAACCGGGTGATCGGGCTGGGCGAATTCTTATCAACGATCGCATTGCAGATAGCATGTTTCAGCAGATTCAACTGCGACCCGATGAATATTCCGTTATCGCGACCATGAACCTCAATGGCGATTATCTTTCCGATGCAGTGGCAGCTCTGACCGGGGGGATTGGTCTTGCTGCCGGAGCGAACATTGGCGACCGGGCGGCCATGTTTGAGGCGACCCATGGGACCGCGCCCAAGTACACAGGACAGAACCGAGCCAATCCCGGAGCGGTACTACTTTCCGGGGCCATGTTGTTAGAGTTCTTGGGCTGGGATGAGGCGGCAAAGTTGGTCTATCGGGGCGTCGAGGCGACCTTTGCCGAGAGCGATCGCATTGCCCGCCATGGACCCGGCGGCAAGCTCTATGTCACCTATGACATCGCCCGGCAATTCCCTGGTTATGGTGCCGAAGCCGGGGTGTCCAGCGCGGCGTTTGCCGAGCGGATCATTCATCATGTGCAGGCAAGTTAAATTATAAATTTTTTTTATGTTTATTTCCCTTGAGGTCGATGGTCGCCCACGCACTTATCTCCTTCGCCAGCCTCCACGACGCGGACCGCATCCGGTGGTCCTGGTCTTACACGGGGCGGGCGCGACCGCGGCATGGATGGAACAAGAAACCCAATTGAGTGCAGCGGGGCTGGCGCGGGGTTTTTTGCTGGTCTACCCCGAGGGCACCCCGCCGCAGCTACACAAATCGCCCCGATTTCTCACCAATCCGCTCATGTGGAATGACGCCTCGCCTCGGGCTGAGCAGCATGACCTGCCCGATGATGTGGCTTTTTTGCAGGCAGTCCTCGCCGACTTACCGCGACATAGCCATGTTAACCTGGAACGGGTCTATGTGACGGGCTTTTCTAATGGGGCGGGCATGGCCTTTCGTTTTGTCGCCGAAGCCGCTTCGTCGGTCCGGGGGGTGGCTCCAGTCGCAGGGCACTGCTGGCTGACCGAGCTACAACTCGCGCGTCCCGTGCCAACCTTCTATCTCATCGGACGGGAAGATCCCTTGGTGCCTTTGGCCGGTGGGTTGGTCAGGACACCCTGGCGGGATCGTTTGATCAAGCCCCCAGTGGCCGAGGTGCTTGATCGTTGGGCGTTGGGCCTGGGTCGGGGCCTACCTGCTCGGCGTCAGCTCGGTGTCGCTGGGCTGGAGGAGTGGCGTTATCCCGGACCTCCGGAGCATACCGCGGAGCTGATCGCCCAGATGGTTCCCGGTCTCGGCCATCATTGGCCGGGTGGGCTAGGGCGGCTACCCGAACGCTACGGGGGACCTGCTTCGGACCAGGTGAATGGCACTGCGGCGATCTTGGATTTCTTTGCAGCAAACGGACTTGAATGATACGCCTTAGTCTGCGTCATCGTTGGACAGGCCATAGCGAAAGCGATCGTTGCGTTGCTGGCGATACAGCGCGAGATCACGGTCGAGCAGGGCGTGGTGATCCTCGCGCAAGCGACGTAACTGGGCATGAGCATACCGTCGGGTGGCCCATAGGTCGACAATGGCGCTGGCCACTACCAGAAAGATCAGAATTAGAATAATCATCCAGTAATAGCCCCAGAACCAGGCGATTTGCTTTTCTTCTGGGGTGAGCCCATCTTGCTTCTGGTCCGCGGCAATGGCGTTAATCCGTTCTTCGAGGCCCGACAGATAGGTCCCGGCGAGCATGCCGGCCAGGACCATCAGCAACAGCGCATTGACCAGCCGCCGGTAGGCGCGGCGTTTCAGATAGGATCGGTCGTCACTGGCCAGCTGAGGCCCCGCTTTGAGTTGTCGCAATTGGGCTGTTTGCGATCGGATCGAGTAGATGCCGAGGCCAAACAGCAGCACGGCAAAGAGTAACGCCATGATCATGGAAGCCGGTTCCTTGATGGATCCCAATCGGGCGGAGGGCGGTTACTGAATCCGCTGCAGCCAAACCGTGATGACCCGGGCGACCTGCTCCATACTCTTGGGGCTACAGTGCTCGGGGAGATCGCTCAGACGATGCCAATGCCGATAGGGAAACTCGATAATATCGACACTCGGGATGCCGGCATGATTGAGGGCAAGGTGGTCATCCGACACCTCGTAACCACGCTCCCAGACAAACGCGGGGATCTTGAGTTCCGCGGCAATTCGCCAAAGATCGCTGGTCAGACCGCCGGCCAGAAACAGGGAGTTTTGTTCCAATCGATAGACCGCATCCTTGCCGGCAAACAGATCGAGCAAGATGGCCGCGATGTAGATCTGCTGCTTGTCAGTCCGCTGTCCATACTGCCGGGCAAAGTGTTCTGAGCCTAGAAAGTAGCGATCTCCTTCGACTTCAGCCTCGAGGCTGGGTGTGAACACATACTCTTCGCCATCGAACAACACAAAATCGACGCCGACCTGAGTCGGCAAATCCTTCATATGGTGGGCCATCTCCATCAGCCAAGCGGCCGAAGAGGTACCATCGTTGGCGGAGAGAAACGGCTTGGTCCAATCCCGACGATCCGGCTCCTGGTCAGCGATGGGTCGGGTATCATAATGCCCACACAAGATAATCCGACGCTTCCGCTCGGGATACCAGGAGGCGATCAGATTTGCCATGCTCACCGAACGTGGCTGGCTGGGCTGGCGGGCCTGGAACCGTTGGAAGGAGACCTCAGCACCATGGGCCCGAAAATGCTTGGCGAGCAGGTCCTGCTGTTGTTTCATCCCCTGACTGCCGCTGATGCGCGGGCCGAGCTTACACAACGCCTGGAGATAACGCATGGCCCGTCGGCCATCGAAGGGGATGGCTTTGCTTGGGGGTGGCAGACGATCGGCAGCAAAACGGTCAGCGCGGGGATCCCCAGGAGCCGATTGCGGTTGAGCTCCTTCAGACCACCAAAACGGCATCAGGGCGCCTCCGACCAAGAAGAGCAAGACCACGCTGCCCACCGCGTAGGATTTCCAATGCATGAAGGCTTCCTTCCCGGAACACTCCACCAGAGTTTGGGACGCGAGCGCTTAACGCCGAAACGCTTTCCAGGGGCGGTTACCGTTTTTCGAAGTGTAGACCCAAACTTCCTTGCCGGTGCGGGTCAACTCGACCACCTTGGGCGGGTTCATGGTCGTGACCAGATAATGGCCATTGGGCAACTTCTGCACCGAGGTCGGATTGGAAATCGGAACGGTTTCCCCGACCTGTTTTTTGGTCTTCAGATCGTACTCGGCAATGCCATCTCGGCGGGTTACCAGGATGTGTTGGTTCGGTAAGATCTGCAAGCCCGAATAGTAATTGACTGGACCGACCGAAAAGGATTTGCCGAGTTGACCGTCTCGGTTGAGCCGATGGCAATTCCCTCGATTGGTCACAAAGATCGTCTCACCCGAGCGGGTTTGCTGGGCAGCGACGATGTCATACTGAGACCGTTTATAGGTAAAGACTTCCTGTTTATTGCTATCGAATACTTGGACCCGATCGCGGCCGGCGAGCATCAGGTTGCCGTTGCGTAAGCGTTGGATCGCAACGGGAGAATTAATCCGGTGCTGCCAGAGGATCTTGCCTTTCATATCCCGTTCGGTCACCTGGCTGCGGCTGTGTTCCGCAATCAGCATCTTGTTGCCGGGTAGAAACTCGGCATCCATCGGCATGCGCAGGCCCTCGATCTCCCAGCGAACTTTCCGATCCCGACCCAGCTCGAAGACACGGCCGTTGACATTCCGCCTGTCCATCTCCATGATCACGGTGTAGCCAAGCATCCGGGGGGCCGAGTCTAGGATGCCCAAATCGACATCCTTCCCCTTGACCTGCCACCAATTGTCCCAGGCTTCGCGGCAGGCACGCCGGCTGCTTGCATCACTGCCCAAGCTCACGGCCGGAGCCTCTTCACCGGCTAAGCGACACAGGACATCCTCAATCGGCCAGGCCTGCTCGACGTTGGCTTGTCCAAGTAGATCAATCAATTCGGGCACAAAGGCACGGTCCTTAGCCGCAGTGACGAAGGCAAGACCGACCTGGATGCGGAACTCGAGGTCGCGCGCATCACGGAACATGCGGCGAATCCGGGGCAACAAATCTTTGACACCAGCGCGGGTGAAGGCCTCGGCGGCGGCGGCCTGACGCATGACCAAGGGATCGTTCAGGGCAGCCACAACGTCCGGGTTCGCTTGGCCCTCACGCACCGCCACGCTCGCTAACGCCTTGCGGACCTCCTGGGCGACTAGTTCATCGTCAGCGACGGGTAAATAGGCGAGCAAGACGCTAGCCATGCCTTGGGGCTGATGGATGGCTAGTCGCCGCGCCGCGGCGGCGGATAGTGTGGCGGAGGGTACTTTCTCGATGTGCTGCAGTCCTCGCTCCGCCCGGAGCACGACCTCAACATCGGGGCTGGTTTGTGCTTGCCGCAACAGACCCACGGCCGCTAGTCCATACGCCTCGATTGCTTCGGAGGCTGCTTCGCGCGTATCGAAGGAATCTGCGCCGAGTTGATCGATTAACCGAAGCAGTACTTGACGATCGTCATCGGAGACCGTGCGTTGCCGAAAGTAGGTCAGCAAGACGTTCCCCACATCGGCCAAACCAGCCTGCCGGAGGGTCTGCTGATCCGCGCGAGCCTGTTCGGCCGCATAGGCCTTGACGGCATCTTTCGGGGCCGACGCGGTAGGATCCTGGGCGGATAATCCGCCCGACCCGGCCAGCAGCCCGATCACAAGGAAGCCGAAATGCGACCCGCACGAGCGGCGTGGCGTCATGACTCTCTCCGAACAAACAATCCACAAGTAGCCAGGCGATCCAGGTCCGCCGCTGGGGAGTGCAACCTCTACGGTTTACTCTAAAGGCGAAACCACCACGCAGCAAGACGGATGCCGAAACCCTGACAAACCGTGAATTACTTTGGATCACTGCGTTTCTGAGCCAACAGCCAGGTGTAAAGGTCCGGTGTCCCATAGGCCTTATCCCAAGAGTTATGGCCGACTCCGGGATATTCGGTGTACTTCGGTGTTCCTCCAGCCTGTTTCAACGCGGTGATCATGTCGCGCGAGCGATCGACATCGACGGCACGGTCGGCATCGCCATGAAAGCACCAGCAAGGTAGGTCGTTGAACCTCTTGGCCGTTTCCGGATTGCCTCCTCCACAGATGGGCACAATGGCGGCCCATTTCTCGGGCATGGTCGCGGCCATGTTCCAGGTGCCAAAGCCCCCCATGGATAGCCCCGTCAAGTAGATGCGGTCGGTGTCAACCGTGTACTCCTGCATGGTCTGGTTCAGAATGGCGAGGGCCCGCTTACCGTCGGGTGACTCCGCCCACCAGCGCTTGCGCACTGGAGTCTCGCCCGACGAGGCCTGTGGAAAAATGGCGATAAACGGAAATGCTTTCTCGCGTTTTTTGATCGCCGGGCCCAGACCCACCTGGACTTGCTTCTGGCCATCGTGGCCGGTTTCTCCGGCACCGTGCAGAAACAGAATCAAGGGAAGCTTCTTGTCACCGGAGTAATCATGCGGAATAAACAAGACATATTTCGATTTGCTGCCGTCTCCATTCGTGAATTCTCGGTTGAGGAATCCGGTCTCCGCGGCCTGCAGGGGCGGGAAGACCAGTTGAGGCATCAGGCTTAAGATCGCCGTCGACAGAACGGTTCGTAGGGACATCCGCGGGGAGCTCCTTGAGAAGGCCTTCGAGAAAACTGTGGGTCAAGGTACCATGGCCATAGGGGCCTGACCAGCAGCCTCCTCTTCCCAAACTGCCTGCTGAGACCGTTCATGAATTCTGCCGAGAAGTATCTGCGTCCTGAGGTGATCCGCCAGGTGGCCCGGCTCGATCTGCGCGCCAAATTCATTGTGGAGGGCTTCTTAAGTGGGCTGCATGCTAGCCCGTTTCAAGGTTTCTCGGTGGAGTTCAGCGAACACCGCAAGTACGTCCCCGGCGATGACATCAAGGACCTGGACTGGAATGTCTACGCGAAGACCGACCGCTATTACATCCGCAAGTATCGCGCCGAGACCAACCTGACCGGCTACCTGGTGATGGATCTGAGTGCCTCAATGGCCTATACCTATCGCCAGGAGCTGAGCAAGTTTGAGTATGGCATCTGTTTGGCCGCCGCGCTTGCCTACATGATGATTCACCAGCAGGATCCGGTGGGGCTGGTCACCTTTGACAGCAAAATCCGTACCGTGTTGCCGCCGCACAGCAAGCGAACCCAATTGGGCACGATTCTGGGCATTCTGGCGAGCTTGAAACCGACCGGGGATACCAACATCGCGGCCAGCCTGCATCAACTGGCCGCCTTGATCAAAACCAAAGGACTGGTAATGGTCTTCAGCGACCTGCTGGCCGAACCCGAAGAAGTGCTCAAAAGCTTGTATCACTTACGCCATCGTGGGCATGATGTGATTTTATTTCACATCCTGGATGAGGCCGAGGTGCATTTTCCATTTGAGGGCTTGATCGAGTTTGAGGATGCCGAAGAGCACACCAAGTTGACACTGGATGCCCGCGGGATGCAGGAGGACTATCTCGAAGCCATCCAGGGCTTTCGGGAGCACTACCGACTTGAGTGCACCAAGGCCAACATTGATTATGTGCCGATGGATACCAGCATTGGCTTTGACAAAGCCCTGATTGAATACCTGGTGCAGCGCCACCACCGGGCGTAACGCATTTTACAAGACCGACGCCATTTCCGTGGACGGGTTTTTGGGGATCGGGGCAAGCAGGGCATCGAGGACCTGCTCCAGGCGGAAGGGTTTAAAGAGTACAAATCGTAGACCATCCTGGCGAGCCTTGACAATCGAATGGGCCGCATCATAGCCAAACACCGTCATCAGAATCAGCCGGCTGTGCGGCTGCAGTTCTTTGAGCCGGCGATAGGTATCGTAGCCCCCCAGGTCAGGCAGACGGATATCGGCCAGGATCGCATCGTAGGCGGTGGTTTGGGCGAGGGCCAGAGCTTGCTGAGCGGTGGCCGCGGTTTCCACGAGACAACCAAAGCGATCGAGGATCGCATGAGCAGACAGCCGCGTCCGCTCATCATTGTCGACGAGCAGCAGGCGTTGGCCGCGAAGGGTTGCGGTGTCACAGCCCTTGGCCGTTTGTCGGCGTGGGGCGGGGGCCAGGCTGTCGCTGACCTGACTAATACTCCGCTTGATCGCCCGAGCATTGTCAAGAATCCGTTGCAATTGATGGCGTGTCTCGGCATCGTCGGCTGCAGCGCGGGACAAGAGGTCGCTGGTCAGATTGAGCACTTCATCGACCGGCAAAGAGACTTCACGGTTGATCGCATCGATCGAACGAGTCGCGGTCAGATTGCTTTGAGCGGTTAACAGGTCGAGCGTATGCAGCGCCTGGGCGATCTCGCGGGCGAATAATTCGGTAAACTGTAGATCGGCGGCCGAAAACGCATTCAGGTTGGGATTTTCCACATTGAAAGTTCCCACGACCTGATCGCGGTACAATAAGGGTACGGTCAGCGAACTCCGAGCTTGGGACGCACCCAGCAAATAGAGGGGATCGGCAGCGGTGTCGGGGCAGACGTAACTTTTGCCCGTGGCAGCCACATGGCCCGTCACACCATTGTCTGTGACTCCGGTGAACAGCCGTCGCTGCACAGCCTCCTCCGTCATGCCTTCTTCGAGCAACAAAACCAATTCATTACTGGGTGGGTTGAGCAATCGGATCTCGATGACATCATAATGCAACAAGTCGCGAACATATCGTCGTAAGTTCTGCTTGAGGAGCTCGATGCGGCTCTCGAGATCAAGCTCGGCAACGGTTTCTGTGTCCAGAGCCGCGAGGTCACAGCCGGCCAGATAGAGGGCATCGAGTTTCTGTTGCCGCACTACCTCCCCTGTGACATCGCGGACCAGAACAATCAGTTGGCGCTGGTCGGCGGCGGGTTCTGGAGAATTCTCATCCCCACACGGGGTAATCTGCGCGTCCAGGTAACGATGCGGCGGCTGGTGGAGTAAGGCGCTGACCGATTGTCCCGTCCCGGCATCGGCCCAGGAACCGGAAGTCGTGGTGAGCACTTCAACGCCCTGAAGGGCTTGTTCAAACGATTTTCCCAGGGGATCTTGGCCACACCAGTCGAGAAAAGTGGGGTTGGCCCAGGTGACCCGCATCTGGCTATCGAGCAAGGCAACCCCGGAACGGAGTCGGGTGAGAATTTGTTCGGCCGATTGTTCGGGATGGTTGGCCAGCTGCGCGAGCACGGTGGAGGGGTCGCCGACAAAGGCAGTGCTGGTCTGTTGGCGGAGATCGGCCACGGCCTCCGACCAGGACGCCACCGAACGGACTTCACAACCCGGCAACTCACGCAGCCGCGCTCCGACGACCGGGTCGGTCGAGTCGAGCAGGAGAATTCGCGTGAGCACAGTCACAAGCCAATCACCTCTCAATCCTATTGGCGATAAGACTGTATGAAAATTATGGTCTTTGCATACTCAAGGTTATTATACAAAGTAGGGCGAAAAGCCTCAACCGCTGCCCACTCTGCTCCATGAGCGGTCACTCGGACCAGTCTGCCGAAGAGAGATTCTGGTCGGTTCAAGCTTCTCCCCATCGATCCAGGTGCGGAATATCGCTCCTGGTGTGCAACGCGAAATTGGCGGAACGATCCCATGGCTCACCTGCTGATGTCCCGACGATTTCAGCTCGGAGATTCCCCAGCGAATGGGACGGATGCTCTCGCAGTGGGAACGCTCGCTTTTGCTGATCTTGCTGCCCACACCAGTTCGATAATTAGCAGAGTCCTTCAAGCGCATTGCCTCGTAACCTCGAGTCGAGGGGTGACGGGTTGAGCAATCACGACAATATTAATTGTATTCATCAATAAGTTGATTGGTTTGGAGATCCGATCCAGATTCATCCTGCGCGGCAAGTGCGAGGCAAATCCAACCGACACAAGGTTCTCGGCACGGGCAGCATGCTTATAGGGAAGGGAGCAGACCAGATGGGAAGGCGGATCGACCATCGAACGGCACAGGCGTTGGCCCGGGCGATCCAGGGGGGGAATCTCGCTCGACGATTCCCCTTTCCCGCCTCGAACCATGAGCACGTGAGCCACTCTGCGGTGACTTCCGCGACGTTGCTCGCACCCCATCAGTCACTGTTGACCCATCAGGATATTTATCACTTACCGCGACATGCCTCCCGGAAACTGATCGCGCCGTTGTTGCGGCCGGTACGGTGGTTGATGGGGCGTCTTCTACGTCCCTGGCTGCATCGCCAAACCCAATTCAATTTAGCCGCAACCGAAGTCTTTCGGCTGTCTCAGCAGATCTTGTCGGAGCTTGAGCAAAGGCAGCAAATGGAGTTTATCGACTGGTTGAATCGGGAACTCACCGGAAACGGTCAGTTGGCCAGTGCAGGGTTGTTTTTTAACCCTCCGATATGCGTGCAACACGGCCCAGGTGGACCTCGGGTTGTGCAAGTCACCGAACGAATTCTTGAGCATATTTTTGTGCACACACGCTTGCCGCCACCTCCCGGCCGCTTGCTCGATTTGGGCTGTGCCGAGAGCACCAATGCAATCGAAATGGCGGCGTTGGGCTTCGACGTGGTCGGCGTCGATCTTCGTTCGCTCCCACTGAAGCACCCGCGTTTTACCATGGTCGAGGCAAACCTGGCGGATTTGCCATTTGCGGACAACAGTTTCGATATTGCCGTTTCGCTTTCGACCATCGAACACGTGGGACTGGGCTGGTATACCCCTCAGGAGAAGGGAACTTCCCCGCAAGCGGTTGCCGCGGAGGTCCATCGGGTGCTGCGCCCGAGGGGACGCTTGATTTTGACCATTCCCTTTGGCAAAGCCATGCAGACGCCGGTACACCGCGTTTATGACCGTCCACAGTTGCAAGAACTGCTGCAGGCGTTCCGCATTACCGAACAGAGCTTTGGCGTACGCGATGGCGATGCCTGGTCGCTGACCAGCGAGATGGAACAGGCCGCGGGTTGTGATGCCAGCCAACGGGTGAGTGCCGTTGCCTTGATCGTTGCGGAGAAGGAGTGATCGCGGATGCATTTGCTCATCGATGCGCAAGCACTGCAAACACCCGGGTCGCGTCAACGTGGGATCGGGAGATATTCACGGGGATTAATCCGAGGCTTGGCAGCAACACGCCGGGCTTGGCACATCGAACTGATTCAGAACGGCCAACTGCCACCGATCGATCGTGCCAAAGTCGATGGACTACCCGTGCGTACCTTCCACCCACCCTTGGCTGCCAAGGCGAATTGTTGGGATCACCTCGAGGTGAACGAACAGTACTATGCCGACTGGTTGCTCGATTGCGATGCCGATGCCCTATTACTATGTAGTATCTTCGAGGAAGAGGATGCGGTCGTGCCCTGGTTTGGCACGCTGCGGCCGCGTTGTTATGCGGCGATCCTGTTTGATCTGATTCCGTTTGTATATGCGGATGTTTATCTAAGGCATCCGGCCACTCTTGCCTGGTATTGCCGCCGGTTTCAGCAACTCTTGCAGACCGATGAGTTGCTCGCCATTTCCGAAGCATCGGCGCAAGATTTTCGCCAACTTGCGGCCGGCTGCCGACCAAAAGTAAGCAACATTCGTGGGGCGACCGACCGTAGCTTTATGCCTGCGGACGCCCGTCAACGGTCTCAGCTACACGACCAACTTCAAGACCGTTTTGCGCTGCGAGGGGAATTTATTCTCTATGTCGCGGGATTGGATTATCGAAAGAATATTACCGGGGCGATGCACGCTTATGCTTGCTTACCGCAACAACTTCGTCAGCAGTATGACCTGGTGCTGGCCTGCGGTTTGGTGAGCACCGAGCAAAAATGGATGGACAAACTTGCCGCCGAACTCGGCATCGCCGAGTCGCTGCGGTTGACCGGCTATGTCGATGAGCAGACCTTACGGGCTTTATACCAAACCTGTCGGGTGTTCTTTTTCCCATCGTTCTATGAGGGACTTGGCTTGCCCGTGCTGGAGGCGCTGCATTGTGGTGCTCCGGTGGTGGCCTCCAACGCTTCGTCGATCCCCGAGTATGCGGGCCCGCTCTCCTGGCTGGCCGATCCTCATGATCCGCAAGCCCTGGCGCGGGCCTTGGAAGAGGCGTTGGCGGAACCGCGTGAGCTGCGGCAGGAACAAAGGCTGGGTTTTGCCCGTGGCTTTACCTGGGTCGATACGGCCAGCCGTGCTGCACGCGTTCTTGAGACCCAAGCTAGACCGCTCAGTCCGCCCCAACGCACGCGACTAGCTTGGGTTTGCCCTGTTTCATCTGGGGTCAGCCCAAGCGAACACACCGGCTCGGAATTGATCAATTATCTATCTGAGATTTTTGATGTTGAGCTGATCGTCTCTCCGACGTCCGATTCTGCCAGTTGCCCACAGGTCACGCGCTATCGGCGTGTTCCCGTTCAAGAGCTTCCCGCTCGTCATCAAGCACTACCCTATGATCTGTTTGTCTATCCCGTTCCGGTTGGGATGGACACCGAACGATTGCTTCCGCTGATGCATCGCTATCCCGGTTTAATCGTCCTCCAGGATCACTGCCCTGAGATATGCGGTTGTACAGAATTGGCTTGTGAACCAGGCGATGCTACGCGAGCAAGGCAACCCAGAGCGGACCAGCCACTGAGTCAGGGTGTTTCGCCGGAAATTCGAAGCGTGGTCGATCTGGCCGATAGCATCATCACCGACTCGTGCCGTAGCTGGCAGGTGCTTCGACGCTACACCAAGGTACCGGTCTGTTACATTCCTCCGTTGATCGTTCTTCCTCCTAAAGAGCTCGATACGCAAGCTCAAGAAGGGCCACGGCTGGCGACCACCGAGCGGTTTACCATCGCCATTCTGGCTCGACATGGGGAGGCCGAAGATGTCGACGCGGTTCTTACCGCCTTGGCCAAGCTCCCCAAACCGCTGGTCGACCATTGTCGGTTGTTATTGCTCGGGAGGGGGGGGGAGGAACGCTGGCAGGTTTTGGCAGGCCGTTTAGGGGTGCGAGTAAGCGTCCTCGGTGTCGAGCAGGACTTGCTAGAGGAACTTCCGTCCGTACTACAAGGGGTCGATGTATGTGTGGCCTTGCGGTCGCCGCTAGATGGGATTTCAACCACGGCAATCTATCGGGGGTTGGCGGCTGGAGCGGTGTATATCACCAATGATCCAGGGTGGCTCGATGAGCTTCCTTCAGAGTTAACGTTCAAGGTCCGCAACCCTCCCCATGAGGTCGAAGATCTAACCTTGTTACTGGGGGAGCTGATCCAGGATCGCCGCCGGCTTGCCTCGGTGCAGGCGGCCGTTGCTGAGTATCTGAGCGTACGCCATGCTCCTGAGCGTGTGCTTGCCCAGTTCGCCGGGATGATTCAACAAACGATAAGTATGCGACGAGCAGAAGATCGTCCTTGGTTTGATGAGATTCGCAGGATTGTTGCCGAGCATTCATCGGGGGTTTCCAACAGTTTTCTTACCCACTGGGCGTCCTTGCGGCAGCATGTGTTGGCAAACTGCCGCAGACAAGACGCACCCACCCCACCCCTGCAGGTTGCACGAACCTCCCAAGCTGCTTGACAGCCCCGATGCCGGTGCGGTCTAGAGCTTTAGGGCAGCGATCTGGGTCGCAGTTCTCCAGCGGTGAATCCAGAAGCTTCGGGGATTGTCCAAGCGGGTGGCGACTGCTATATCATGACTCATGCAATCCCCAGATGATCCCCAAGCGAGTTATCAACAACGCCAGTCGGAGCATCAGCGCGCTCAGGCAGATTGTCAAACCTCCCTCGACCGCCTGGGTCTGGCACGCTTGGTCGTGTTTGGTGGCGCGGTGGGTCTGGCCTGGCTGGCGTTTGCCCGTGCGGCTGTGCATCCACTCTGGCTGATGCTTCCCGGCCTGGGCTTCGTGGTGTTACTGGTCGGCTATGAGCAGGTCGAGCAGGCCCGCCGCCGCGCGATTCGTGCGATTCGGTTTTACCGCGATGGACTGCGGCGGCTGGATGATACGTGGCCAGGGTATGGCCACCCGGGTGAACGGTTTCGCGAGGAGGAGCATCTGTTTGCTCTGGACCTTGATCTGTTCGGTACCGGCTCCCTGTTTGAACGTCTCAACACTGCCCGTACCCAGCAAGGCGAAGCGGTCCTTGCCGGTTGGCTGCGCGACGTGCCACCGCCTGTCGACGAGGTTCTGGCACGGCAAGTGGCGGTCCAAGAATTGACCCCCCAGCTGGACCTCCGTGAGGATCTGGCGTTACTTGCTAGTGCTTTGCCCCCTTTGGATGTCGACCAGCTGGCCACCTGGGGAGAATCGCCGGCAACCTATACCTCATTGTGGACGCGCTGGCTGTTGGCGCTTGCCGGTATGGTCAATCTGAGCCTGTTGTTGGTCGGGTTGTTCACCTCGTTCCCCCTGTCCCCCGCGCTGATAACGATGGCAGTCACCGGGCTTTGGACCTGGCGGTACCGGCAACTGGTCGAAGCCACCATCGTTCCGATCGAGTCGGTCAGTGAGTCGCTGAGTTTGATCCTTGGCATCCTGTCGCGGTTGGAACGCGAAGCCTTTCGCAGTCCGCGTTTACTGCAGCTGCAACAGGGTTTGCAGGTCGGCGGAGTCACCCCGTCGGAGCAAATTCGTCAATTGATGCGGCTGGTCGCCTGGCTGCAAGCTCGGAAAAATCAGTTGTTTGTGGTCATTGCCTTCGTTCTGTTTTGGCGGACTCAACTAACGCTGGCCCTGGAAAACTGGCGTGCGCGCTCAGGGCCAGCCGTACGACATTGGTTAGAGACCCTTGCGGAATTTGAAGCGCTCAACGCCTTGGCCGCGTATGCGTTTGAGAACCCGGAGCATCCTTATCCGGTGCTCACGACCGGTTCAGCCTTTTTCCAGGCGCAGTCGCTCGGCCATCCCCTGCTGCCCCGCAAGCAGGTGGTCGGCAACGACCTCACCCTGGATGCTCAAACCCGACTGTTGATTGTCAGTGGCTCGAATATGTCCGGCAAAAGCACCTTGCTTCGAAGTGTTGGGGTGAATGCCGTGTTGGCCTATGCCGGGGCTCCGGTTCGCGCACAATCGCTGACGCTGACCCCGCTCCAGCTGGGGGCCACCCTGCGCGTTCAGGACTCCTTACTGGCCGGTCGCTCGCGTTTTTATGCCGAGATCCATCGGGTACGCCAGATCCTTGATCGGGTAGAGAGCGGTTTTCCGATTCTCTTTCTGTTGGATGAACTGTTTCACGGGACCAATTCGCATGATCGGGGTGTGGGGGCCGCGGGAGTGCTCCGCCAACTCCTCGACGCCGGCGCGATCGGGCTGATCACCACCCACGATCTGACTTTGACCCGGCTCGCTGAAGACTTCCAACCTCGCGCGAGCAATGTGCATTTTGCCGATCAATTTATCGAAGGCCAGATGACTTTTGACTATCGCATGCGGGCGGGTGTGGTACCACAATCGAATGCTTTGGCTTTGATGCGTGCGATTGGTTTGCAAGTTTGAGCCTTGTCGAAGCGATCGAGGCCGCGAAAACTACAGGGAGGTTTCTTGATCGCGAACCGATGAGGAGGGGAAACGCATGTCCCTGACCGACAAACGAGTCGCGGTATTGCTGGAGCAGCAGTACCAAGAACTCGAGGTTTGGTATCCACTCTACCGTCTGCGTGAGGCAGGCTGCATCGTTCACCTGGTAGGTCCGGAGGCGGGCAAGGTCTACCCGAGCAAACTTGGTTATCCTGCCAAAAGTGACAAGGCGATCAGCGCGATTCACGCCGCCGATTATGATGCGGTGGTGGTCCCAGGAGGATTTGCTCCGGACTTTCTGCGACGGACCCCGGCGATGATCCAGTTTGTTGCGGATCTGCATGCCCAGGGCAAGATGATCGCGGCCATCTGTCATGGGCTATGGGTGTTGTGCTCGACACCTGCTTTGAAAGGCAAGCAGGCGACCTGCTTTTTTGCCATCAAGGATGATGTCATCAACGCCGGAGCCACCTATGTCGATGAAGAGGTGGTGGTGGACGGCAACCTGATCAGTAGTCGCAAACCCGATGACCTGCCGGCGTTTACGCTCGCGTTGCTCGAACGCCTCCAAGCGCAGACACCGGCTATGGCGGGGTAACGGCCCGAGTGGGTGAGGGCCCTTCCTGCAGATTAATGGTTGGGCGCAGTCAGGGCTCCCATGCGGGTTTTGCTCCGTCGGCGCAGCTTACTGATGCGGGGTGGATCGTCCGAGTTGGTCCAGGGATCCTGCGAGGAGAAAATGGCGTCGAACGCATCGGCGCTCTGCTCAAACAGGGCGAATAACTCTGGGTCGAAGGCACCATGCATCGTTCGCATGACCGAGATGGCTGCCGAATGGGTCATCCCCGGACGGTACGAACGCTTCGAGCGGAGCGCATCATAGACATCCGGTAAGCAGATCACACGGGCGGCCAGCGGGATGGCTTCGCCGACCAGGCCGTCGGGATAGCCAGTCCCGTCAAACCGCTCATGATGGTGTCGGGTAACCGCTTGGGCGATACGAGCGAGTTCATTGGGTAGACAGCCTGCCCGGAGCAATTGATCAATCAATTCTGCTCCCAATAGCGTATGCGACTCCATGAAGGCTCGTTCATCTGCTGCCAGCTGATTCGGCTTGTGCAAGATATGCGGCGGCAGCTGAAGCTTGCCGATATCGTACAGTGGGGCGACCGCAATCAGGCGATCACAAAAATCTTGGTCGATGGTTTGCTGCCCAACCCGACGACGTGGACCGATTCCCGCGAACATGGCTCGACAATAGCGGCGAACCCGTGCAGCTTGGCCCACCGGCTCCTGGTTGTGTAATTCGCCAAGCCGGCCAATCCCTAGGAGCAGAGCATCGCGTTGCTGGCGGCAGTCGTCGCGGAGTTGATCCAATTGGCCGCTGCAGCAACGGAGCAGCTCGGCTTGTTGAGCGATTTGTTCACGCAACTGCTTGCTGCGAACGGCGGCTTTCACACGCCCCACCAATTGACGCACGCTCATCGGTTTGGCCAGGAAGTCGACCGCTCCGGCGGCGAGTACTTGGGTAACCGCCTCGTCGTTGGACCACCCGGACATGACGATGACCTCAAGGTGTGGCGAGGCGGGTTCCGGATACAGTTGCCTGAGCACTTCCAAGCCTGACATTCCGTGCATTTGCAAGTCCAACAACACCGCATCAAAGCTGGTTCGCTGCAAAAGATCCAGGGCGTCTTGGCCACAACTAACTTCAACACATTCAAAACCATTTGATTGGAGTGCCAGCTGACAAAACTGGCGTAGCTCCGGTTCATCATCTACGATTAAGACCCGAGGCAATTCCACGTTGGCGGAACGGGAGGTGATAGATGTCCGCGCTGGAAGCGACTCACTAGAGCCATCGAACAGCGAGCTGGGCCCCGACTCGGTTTGCACAAACGGCAATAGCGCTTTCATTACTTGCTGGACGGTTTGATAGCGATCCTTGGGTACCGGCTCCATCATTCGGCCAAGCACTTGGTCGAGGCCCTGTGGGAGGTCCGGGCGATCGCTTCGCAAGCGCGGCGTCGGTTTCTGCGCCCGTTGGGCCAGGGCTTGCAAGGTGTCCCCTGCCGAGGGGAAGGGCTCACGGCCGGTCAAGCACCAGAACAAGGTAGTACCCAACGCATAAATATCCGCCCGGCCATCGACGGCGGTGGCATCCTGAATCTGCTCCGGCCCCATAAAACTGAGCGTGCCAAGCAGAACCCCTGGCTGGGTCAAGCGGTCGTGGCGCGGGGTGCGTGCTAAGCCAAAGTCGAGCAGCTTGGCATGCCCATGCGGCGTCACCAGAATATTCGAAGGTTTGATGTCGCGGTGAATTAACCCCTGACGATGCGCTTCGGCGAGCGCACCACAGATCTGGTAGATCAGCCCACAGACTTCCTGAGCTTGCACTGGCCCGTCTTCGAGTACTTGGGCCTCCAGGTCCCGTCCCGGGATATACTCCATGACGAAGTAGTGCAGATCCTGCTGCGACGGCTCACGTCCGCGAAGGACACCCGAATCAATGGCGGTCACCACATTCGGATGTTGCAACCGAGCAACGGTGCGGATCTCGGCCATAAACCGTTTAACTAAGCTCGACTCTTTCAGGCCGAGATCGGCGACCACTTTGATGGCGACGGGGCGTCGCAGCGTGATGTGCTCTGCTTTGAACACCACCCCCATGCCCCCGGCACCGAGTCGTTCCAAGATGCGATACGGGCCCATGATCAAGCCAAAATCGTTGCCCACGGCAATCCGCTCGGCCTGCAACGGGGTGAGCAAGCCCGAAGCTTTCAGAAGTTCACAAGCGTGCTCACGGCTCGCCGCTTCAAGGATTGGCTGTCGTGTGTGCGGAGCAGCCTCCTGCCAATCCTCCGGGGCTAACAGATAGTGGGTGAGCAACTGGTGGATCAAGGCTGCCTGGGGTGGATCCCCTTTACCGGGCTCTAAGATGGTCGGGAAGGCGGAAAAATGATCCGAGGATAGTGTTGAGAACATGCGTCATGAATCCTAGAAATTCGGCAAGAAACGAATTTGCTCGGGATGGAGCCCACGATCCCTTAGAAGAGATAGGTCAGGAAGATGACTGACGCAACTAGACTGCGAAAAATTTGAAAATATTGAGATCTGATCTAAAGAATCATGAGATGTCCAAGCCAGCTCTTTCTTGCAGACGAAAGTTCTCAGCAATCATCAAAGGATCCAGGTGCTGGCGATCCCAGCCGACCGCGAGGTGGAGCGTTGTGGATCTGGGCCAGAAGCAAGTCCCCGGCAACACCGCGGGAAACTTGCCCATGGCAATCGTGATCGGGTCGGGCCGGGTGGTTTAAGTGTAGCGGCTGCTGATATGTTCGGGCTCAAAGAAGGTCGGCAGGAGACGGTCGACTTGAAGCAATCCCTTGTTGGTCAGGCGAACGCCATTGGGCTCGAGCTGGAGATAACCGGCTTTGGCCAGTTGTTGATACCCCTCGGCAAACACCTGAAGAATATCGGCAGCAAATTTCTCCTGAAAGTAGTCGCGCTCCAGATGGCCCGTTTTTAGTTGTAAGATCATCTCGCGAATCAGCTGTTGTCGGTCCGTGATCGGCAGGGCTCGGTTCAAGGGAATGCGCCCCTCAGCGAGGGCACCGAGATAGTCTTCCCAGCGATCGAGATTCTGCACATGGACACCACCGACATGCCCAAACGAGGCGACCCCGGTGCCAAACATGTCAGCCCCACGCCACAGCGCATCGCGGTAGACGAACTGGGTCGACAGTTTGTCTTTCACCACGGTGTAGGCACTGGACACCTCATAGCCGGCCTTTTGAAACTCACCGAAAGCATATTCGACCCAGGCCCGCTTGGTTGGCCAGTCGGCGACGGGTGTCTCGGCCGGTTGGTCCTGACCGAGCACCTTCAGTTCTTTGGAGAAAACCGTGTTGAAGGGCAACTCCATTTGGTAGATGGTGACACTCTCAGGGGAAAGTTCGATAGTCTTTTCGACATTCATCTTCCAGTTGTCCCAGTTCTCACCGACCATGCCGGAGATCAGGTCGATATTGATCTGATCGAATCCGATGTCGCGGGCCCAGGCGTAAGCGCGGAAGATTTCCGGGGCGAGATGGGCTCGGCCGTTGGATTGCAGGATTGCTTCGTTAAAGTTCTCGACCCCAAGACTCAGCCGGGTCACGCCCATTTCTTTGAGGGTCTGGAGCTTGTGCTTTTGGAGCGTGCCCGGTTCACACTCAAAGGTGACCTCGCGGGCCTGATCCCACGGCATGAGGGCTTGCACGCTATCAAACAAAAAGCGGAGTTGATTGGCGCTTAAATACGAAGGAGTGCCACCGCCGAAATAGACATAATCGAGTGGCCGGCCGCCGACAAAGGGCGTTCGCGTGTAAAGTTCCACCTCTTTAATCAAGGCATTGAGGTACGTCTCAACATCCCTGGCATTCTTGTCGGTGTAGACTCGGAAGTAGCAGAACTTGCAGCGTTTGCGGCAAAACGGGATATGCAAATAGAGTCCCAGTGGGGTACCCGGACGAGGCCCTGTCTCGAGAACTCTCCATGAGGCGTCGAGGTGACGCGACTGCCAGAACGAAAACGGCGGGTAGTTGGCAATAAAGTAATTGCCAAGACCGGTTTTTTCCTGGTGCGTTCCCTCAGTGAGCGTCGTCATGGTGGATCTCCCAACAATCGTCGACCGGGTAAAACAAATCCTCGATGACTATTGATTTTACGGTTTGGCTCCCAAGCAGTACACCGTCCCCTTCTCGGTGCCCACGATCAGCCGATCTTGGTCAAACGCGGGCGAGCCGATGATGGCTCCATCGAGTTCCAACTTTTCCACGAGATTGCCCTGGAGATCGAGGACGTAAAACTCGCCATCGCGTGACATCGAGCCGCAGTAGACGCGCTGATTCACCACCACGGGGGAGCTGTCGACGCGTCCATTGGTCAGATAGCTCCAAACTTGCTTGCCAGTTTTCTGATCCAGCCCGTAGATACGCTTATCGCGGCCGCCGATGATGGCCAATTTATCGGTGAGAGCCGCGGAGGCGAAAAACTGCCGCTGCTGACGGCGGGGCTCGAAACGCCAACGGATTTTCCCTGTCTTCCAGTTTAAGCCGACCACCTGGCTGGCAGCGGTGCCCAGGTACAGGGAGTCGCCGGCGATCGCCGCGGTGGCTCCAGATTGGCCAGGGAGTTCGACCGCTCCCAGTTCTTTACCGCTGGCCGCATCCAGAATGTGCAGGATGCTGTCACAGCCTGCCACGAAGGTGCGGTCGCCCACCACAGCCGCCGAGCCATACACCGGGCCATCGATACTGACTTTCCAGACCTGTTGGCCGTTGGTGTTGAGGCAGTAAAAGTTCTGATCGTGTGAGCCGATCAGGATCTTGTCCTTGTAAAAGTTCGCGCCAGCGGTGATTTCCGCCTGACAAGGAAACGTCCAGAGTTTTTTGCCGGTCTTAGCATCCAGACAATAAAAGTCGCCATTGATATCCCCGACGTAGACGCGGCCCTGAGCATAACTGACCGGGGCTTTCATGGCGAATAGCTTGGTTTTCCAGACCTCCTTGCCGGTCTTGAGATCAATCGCATAGAGGAAGTCGTCATAAGAGCCAAGGTAGACGATGCCATTCACAATGGCGGGAGTGCCCTCGATGGCATCATCAGTCTTGAAGGTCCAAACAACCTCAAGCTTCTCGGGGAGAGTTCCCGCAGCGACGCCGGTTTGCAACGGGTTGCCGCGAAAGATCGGCCAGTCGGCAGTGGCGGTGTTGTGCAGGAATAGACACAGTGTCAAGCTCCCCAGCACCAGGTGAGCACGGTGAAAGCGGTCGGTGTGCGGCATCAAAGCAATCTCCGTATCTCAAGGGCAGTTGGCGACAACGATGCATCGGCAGCAGGTGGTAGGAAACTTCCTTGGGGTAGGAGTTTTGTGGATTCTCGGGCTTACCAGGCCATCTCGTAAACACGTAGCAGGTCGGTCTCGTGGACCGGGCGAGGATTGAAGCGGGCCGTCCATTGTTCGCTGGCTTCCTCGGCTAGCAGTGGTAGGATGCTCTGGGCGACCCCCGCCTCCCGGAGGCTGGTAGGTAGTTCGGCGGCATGGAGCAGCTGGGTAATCCGGCGGGCCAGGATTTCACCGGCCGGTTCGCCATTGCCCAGATGGGCCTCCTGGACCAGGTCGCGATACAGGGTTTCGACCAGCACGGCATTAAAGCGGATCACATGAGGTAACAGGATGCCGATGGCCTTGCCATGGGTCAGACCATAGTGGGCGGTCAGAGGATTGGCACAAGAGTGGCAAATGCCGAGCATGGCATTTTCGATGGCGAGTCCGGCAAAGTAAGCACCGACCTGCATGGCGCTACGGGACTGCAGATTGCAAGGCTGGGTGAGGACTGTCTCGAAGTGTCCGTTGAGGTACCGCCAAGCGGACAAGGCCGCCATCTGCGACAGCGGGTTCCGCTTATTACAAACGTAGGCTTCGATGGCATGGGCAATGGCGTCGATCCCTGTCAGAGCGGTGATATGGCGTGGTTGCGAGACGGTGAGCTCTGGATCGAGCAGCGCGACGCGAAAGGCGGCTTTGCGGTCGCCACACGCCATTTTCAGATGCGTCTTGTCATCGGTGATCAGGGCGAACGATTGGGCTTCGCTGCCGGTGCCAGCGGTGGTGGGGACGCCAATCGAAGGCAGCATGGGCTGATGAGCTCGGTTGAACCCCTTGTAGTCGGCCATGGTGCCACCGTTGGTCAATAAAAAGTTGATGCCTTTGGCACAGTCCATGGCGCTACCGCCACCGACGGCAACCAGGCAATCAATGCCAAGCTGCCGAGCCAATCGTGTCCCATGCTCGACATGTGTATTCGTGGGATTCTCATCGACCTGGTCAAAAATGGCGGCATCAAGTCCGGCTTGATGAAGAATGGCGATAGCCCGTTGTGGATGCCCGGCCTTGGCCAGGCCAGGATCGGTGACGAGAAGCACGCGGGAGCCGCCCAACTCACGGGTGAGGTCGCCGAGCCGACTCAGGGTGCCGCCCCCGTAGACGACTCGGCCGAGCGGCAGAAAGTCAAACGGCGGCAACGGCTCGGCGGGCGTGCTGCAACGCTCGCTGCCGGTAGAGGTGGGTGAACAGGTTCCCTTCATGCGGTTGGTCCCATGTCAGGCGGGTCGTTGGAATCGGCCCCAGGTTCAGGCGCTCGATGTGCGGACAGTCGAGCAGTTCGCGGATGAATCCTTCATCCTCGGTCAAGGCCATCGCTGCCAACGTTGGGCCGATCTTGCGGGTCATCTCCGGCTGGGGACATTCGATCACGCTGGCATAGGGGAACAGAAACTCTTTATTGGCGAGCGGATGCTCGACCGATTCACAATAGACAATGGCTGGAAGGATCCAGGCACATCGTCCCTCGTGCACCAGTCGGTGCGTACCCCGCTTTTGTTCGGTCACATCAACGGCACCTGGGGTCTTGAGGCCCTCATCGACCATGCCGGAAATCGCAGTGGCTACCTCAGGCTTGGCGAAGGCGGACAGCTCTGCCTCCGGATCATCCCAGGAGCGGGCTTTGACCTGGGCCAGACGCTCGGCCAGGGCATCGGCCAGCTCACGGCCATGAGCATGGGTCCAGACTGCCGAGACATTGATGCAACTGCGGCCTCCGTTGGCCGCAATCGATTCCACAATCAAGTCGAGGAACTCTTCCCAGCGTTCGGCCATATCCGCGCCGAGCAGCACTTTGCTGTAACCAGGGCCGTGGAGTTCCACGCGATGATCGTTTTTGTAGGGGTCGGTGGTCCGAGCGTCGCCAAACAACATGCTGCGGCCACAGGTTCGTAATAAATCGGCGGCCCCTGCATGATCGGTAGGATAAAAATTACACGCCCCCGCAGGGAGCCCCGCCTTGAGAAAAGCTTGTAGTACCCGATAGGGAGTCCAGGGCTCTTCACGACCTGGCTTGAGCACCAGCGGAGTTTTCAGTGCAATCGAGGGCACCCATAGGGAATGGACCCCCGGGGAGTTACTCGGCAGCACTGCTCCAAAGCTGTCCGTGGTGGGGTAAAACGCCTGCATGCGACCATCCTGTTCGCCATAGCCTTGATCCAGGATGGCTAAATCCAGGCCGCGCGTCAACCCACCAATGACTGTCTCGACGTTCCGGAGCACGTATTCGACCTTGGCCGCATTCCGCTGGCAAAAGACCATGGGGGAGCCGGTGGTGGCGGACAGGCAGCGGATGTAATCGTCAAAAGTTTGTTCTTGGTCGCCGATCGGCAGTGTATCTTGGGCAAAGTGGTCAGCAGCGCGTGCATACATGTCAATCAGATCGGCCATCGGAATTGCGGCGAGCTCGCGCTTGATTGCGGCCATCTTCAGCTGAACATCGCGGGCCAGCAGGCTGCCGTTGACCAGGTTAACTTCAGCCACCGGCTCACCAGTGGCATGATGTACCAGAGAGGTCTTCTCCAAGCTGGTGTACGGCTTGCCCTGGCGGAGTGCAGGAATCTGGAGCATGGTGATCGTATCGCCTAAATGGTTGGAATGCAGGGTCCGTTGTTCGATCGTGCAGGATCCTGAGCAGGCTCCGGCGAGGGGGATCTCGGGCTTAGGTATCGACGCCCAGGGGGCAGGTCTAAGCCCAAGGCGGTGTGCTCTTAGTAGACACCCACGGTGGTGGTGGTCTGGAACTCACGGAAAGGGCGGACACCGCTGACGCCATCCCAAGGATACTTCTCGTGCGGGGCTTCTCGCTCGCCTTCATCCCGTTCGGGAAAACGCGGCATGAAAAACTCCCGGGTGAGCGTGGTCAGAATCACACGACCGGTTTGACCGTATTCAGCTTTCTTGGTGTAACTCTTATCCTCAAGATCCATTACTTCAATGACCGCTCGAGGCTGCGGGGCGTAGTAGCTAATCTTGTAGCCATCTTCGGGACCGACCGGTTTGGAACAGGCGAGTCCCATTAAGGTATTCCCATAAGTTGGAGTCATGTAGACACGATTTTCGAGCAACTCCTCGATGGCAAAGCGGGTAAACTGAGGCGTGAACTCGGTGCCTCCAGAGAAGATTCCCTTGATGCCGGTCTCGGGGATGCTGGTGCCCTGCTCGGTCAGCTTCTCGGCCAGGGACTCCAGCAGTTTTGGGGTGGTAAACATACATTGTATGTCGTGGCCAGCCTTGAGGATGGTCAACGCTTGATCGATACAGTGATCTTTATAAGCTTGGAGCTGATCCATTGCTCCTTTCTTAATCAACTTGATGACCCAGCGCGGGTCGAGATCAACGCAGAAGCAAATCCCACCGCGGTGCTGGGCAAGGTGTTCAATGGCCAAGCGGAGCCGGCGTGGGCCCGACGGCCCAAGCATGAGCCAGTTGGCCCCACGTGGGAAATAGTCATCAGGTAGGGTACGACTCATCATTTCGTAGTCGATGCGGAAGTCATCGATCGCAATGCGGCTCTTGGGGATGCCAGTGGTGCCTCCCGTCTCAAATACGTAGATCGGCTTATCTTGATAGGCACGAGGCACCCAGCGACGGAGGGGCCCACCGCGGAGCCAATCATCTTCAAATAGGCCAAAAAGTTTTAGATCTTCGTAGCCCTGGACATCGGTCAGAGGATTGAATTTAAAACTTTTAGCGCGTTCCAACCAGAAGGCTGTCCCGGTCTCCTCGCGAAAATGCCACTGCACCATTTCGCGGACATGGGCATCGAGTTGTTCCTTGGCATCGTGTTCCGTCAGGACAATCGCAGGAAGACGACCAGCCTCACTCGGGTGCGTGGTCGTGGGGATGGCAGTGTCAAGCACGGGAGAACTTCCTTTTGACATCGGCGGGTGAACCAAGGCGGCAGCGAATGCAGGGATCACTCTATTGATAGCCGATGCTTTGGGGATTGTCAGCAATTGTTTGCCAGGAAGATACAAAACGGGACGATTTTGTCGAGAAGTGGAAGGTCCAGAAAAGAAGTGAGGGCACGAGATTCAGACTGGGACTCGCAACCAGTCTATTCTCGTGCCCTGTTTGGAAGGAGACTGAAGGTGTGTGTGTGGTTTGAGACTCGCATTCAAACCTCGAATGAATACGCTGCAACCAGGATGCCAAATCACGCCACGCAAGCGATCGATCAGCAAACTCAGGTCCTAAGTAGTTTTCTGTAAAGTACTTAGAAAAAAACAAAATTAGTGCCCTAGCGTGGCCTATGCTGCTAAGGGCGGTTGGCAGCGTTTGCCTGTTCGCTTCTGCTACAATAAACTGTGGGATTTTGAAGCCGCCGCGGTGGCCGCAAGGTTCGGTCGGGGAGAGTGGGAATGCTGTGGTTCCACGGGATCGGCATTTACCGGTGTCGGGCACGCGGGCATGTCCGTTGGGGCCGACGGACACGCGATTATGATGCAGTCGAATGGGTCGGCTTTTTCTTGTTGCCGGTGATTCCGGTCCGGGCACTGCATGTGGCCCATGAATCGAGTTCCCCCTTTGTGGAGACCGATATTCAAACGCGTGAATGGCCGATTCGCTGGAGTCCCAGTTTGCTGGCCCGCTCGTTTGTCAACCGTTGGTTGTGGCTGTTTTTTCTGTGCGGCTTGCTTTTTGGTCTGGTCTTTCTGTTCCATCGCCTGCCCCCGGCCAAAGTGATGGGCCTGATTCTCGCGACCTTTTGTCTGACGATCTTCTATGTGTCTCGCTGGCTGCTTCGGCGGGCTGACCGAAGAACCCAGGCCATTCGCATACTTCTTGGACGGCACAGTCAGGGGTCGAGCGATCCCATCCACTGGCGTCCCTCCCGATTTACCGATGGGGTTCGACCCGAGGCGATTTACGGGACTTCTTCATTTGCCGAGGCCGTGCCCGTTTATTTGTCGCGCCGGGAATATTCCCGTGCCATGTGGGCGGCACGCTTGTGTTGTGCTCTGGAAAGCCAGACCGTTGGCGAGGAACTGACCGATTCGATCCTGGCCGATCCGCAAGTGCAGCTTGCTCTGGCCCGGGTTCAAGAACGCCCGGATCTCTGGGAACGCTTGCTGGTCCTGGGGGAAACCCCCATGCCGCGCCTGCCTTCGGGGACTCCGGAAGAGTTGTTGACATGATGGCGTCGGACGGTCCAAGCTCATCGGAGGCACGAATAATGAGGAAAATGCAAAGATTCCCGTGACCTGCCGGTGTTTTTCAGCTTACTATGGAGTTGTGTGTTGGCTTGCTGCAACCATCGCGGTCAGGTAGAATTTGTGAGGTACTTTTCGTCATAGGATGGCCGGTGCTTCGCCCCCGAGAGCCGGCCACGAGTCACTGGTAATGGTGTCGGTGATGTTCAATCCCCAAGCCTCTCCCTCCCTCGGGGTTCACACCACGGACGCTTCGGTTCGTGACTTGCCACAAGTCGAGCAATTTAGCGTTTATGCCGACTGTGAGCAAGAAGTGCAGCGCTTTAAGTGGATCGAGAGTGAAAAAGCTGGCTGCGATCTCGGAGAATCGGCCATCCGTCGTTGGGTCAAGGAGCATTGGTGGGGCTATCTGCGCGCCCGCTGGCTGGAGCATCTGCACGGCCGCCGCTTCTGGGTGGAACTCGATCGGGGCGATTTCGGGCTGCTCCAGCGCGAATTTCGCGACAACACCCTCCTGCTCGACCGCATTTTGGATCGCCTGAAAGAAGGGCAAGAGAATCTCGATATTCTGCTCTGGGCAGAAGAATGGCATGTGCCCATTGAACCGGTACTGCAAATTCTCGAAGCTCTCGACATCAACTCCCGTCGCCTGGCCTACCGCTTTGATTTTTAATCCTCTGCCTTTCCTTGGCCGCGGGGATTCTTCCCGATTACCCGGTTCTCTTGCTGAACCTTGCTTGCTCCTCCTGCCGACAATAACCGTGTACCTCGGAGTTTGAGCGCTCAAGGCAATCCGTGCCCGGAACCTCTGCCGAACCCTACGGCACCCGCCAAGCTTCCACCCACGTTCAACCCATCGCTGCTGAAGCGAGGCGAATTTGCTTGCGGTCCCTGGCCGGCGGGCTCAGACCCTACCCGACCCCCCGACTCTTCAAGGAAGGAGACCAGGATGCTTAAATCACGGATGGCACAGTGGTTGGTCACCTGTTTGCTGGTCTGTTGCAGCCTCGAGAAGGGCTGGGCTCAGGAAGCCCCGACCCCAGACCGCATGCTCGCTTTTTCCCCAAAACAAACTGGGGTGGAGATCGCCTCGCCCAAGGACTTTGAACGTTCCTCCTGCAAGGTGGAACTGGTCAAGGGCGTCAAGAACGCCCAGGGCAAAACCCCAAGTGGCTGGCTCCTCCGGGATGCTCAGGGCCAGCCACTGCGTTGCTTCCTCGATGTCAACGCTGATAATCGTGTAGATGTTTGGTGTTATTATCGTCGAGGTCTTGAAGGGTACCGCGAGATTGACACCAATTATGATGGGAAGGTGGATCAATACCGTTGGTTGGGACCCAATGGCTCGCGTTGGGGCAGTGACGAGAACCAAGATGGTCGGATCGACCGTTGGAAGGTGATCTCCCCGGAAGAGGTCAGCCAAGAAGTCCTGGCAGCGGTGATCACCCGCGACTTTACTCGCCTGCAAGCGCTGATGATTACCAAGGCGGAATTGGGTCAGATGGATCTGCCAGAAGGCGAGGTCGCGCGGCTCACCCGAGGACTGGGCGAAGCGGGTTTACAGTTTCGCAAGACCACCGCGCAACTGATCAAACTGTCCGACGAAACGCGTTGGGTCCACTTGGAGACCACCGCACCGGAATGTATTGCTGCCGATGCCTTAGGGAGTAAGGTGGATTTGATCCGATATCCGCATGCCACCATTCTGTATGAAAATGCCGGCAAGCATGACTGGTTACAGACCGGACCACTGGTGCAAGTCGGTCGGGCTTGGCGGGTCGTTCAGGCGCCGGTTCCAGGTTCCCACGTTGAGCAAGTGGCGGCACAAGTCCCCGAGGGGGCGGGGATTATTAGTGTCGATGAAAAGACTCAGCCGCTGCTCGATGAACTCAAAAAGGTGGATGCTCAGGTTCCCAACACAAGCGACCCCGTGGCTCTGACTCGCTACAACTTGGCTCGTGCCGCGGTGCTTGAGAAGATTGTGGCTGCATGCACACCGGAACAACGTGCCCAGTGGATTCGCCAGCTGGCCGATTGCTTAAATTCGGCGGCCCAAAGCAGTCGGGATGATCGTACTGCCTTGCAACGGCTGCAGCAGCTGCAAGAGCAATTGGCTCGTTCGGTGGGCCAGACGAATGTGACTGCTTATGTCACCTATCGGCAGATCTCCGCTGAGTATGCCCAGCAACTCAACCAGGCCATGGCCGATCCCAAGAAGATGAACGACGTCCAGGAACGATGGCGGAGCACACTGGGACAATTTGTCGAAGCGTATCCCGCCGCCGAAGATACGCCCGAAGCGTTGTTGCAGCTGGGCATGGTCAGCGAATTCATGGGCAAGAATACTGAGGCGATCAACTGGTACAGCCGGCTGGCCAAGCAGTTCCGCACTCACAAGCTGGGTAGCCGCGCCGCCGGTGCGGTTCGCCGTTTAGAACTCGATGGCCAGATCCTTGATCTGGCGGGGCCGCAGCTAGGTACCGGTCGTCCGTTCGATGTCGATACCCTTCGCGGCAAGCCGTATGTCGTCTATTACTGGGCCAGCTGGAACACGCAGTGCGCGGAAGACTTCCGCCGATTGGCCGAGTTGAAACAGATGTTTGGCAGGAAAGGACTCGAAATCGTTTGTGTGAACCTCGACAACAGTGAAGCACCTGCCATGAGTTTTCTGCAGGCGCATCGGCTCGAGGCGTATCACCTGTTCCAAGCGCCGGGTGGTCTTGAGAGCCCGCTGGCGGTACAGTACGGGGTCATGGTGTTGCCGAACTTGTTTGTGGTCGACAAGTCCGGTCGGGTGGTCAACCGCAACGGCCAGATGGCCACGCTGCAAGACGATCTAGGCAAGCTCTTTGATTGAGTTGGATTCTCCCCCGGGGATTGCTGTTCCCCCCAGCGAACGGAAGTATCACTTCCGTTCGCTGGGGGGAAGCCCATTGCCTTTCTTGGGTGCCGCGGGATATGCTGACGGAAAAAAGTGAGGGGCCGATGTTTCGTCCGGAAGACATTCAAGCTCGCTTACGTCAACAACCTTTTCGGCCGCTGCGGATGGTCGCCAGCGAGGGGATGCGTTACGACATTTATCACCCCGACCTGGTGCTGGTCGGTCAACGCGACATCACCATCGGCATTCCCAGTGCCGAGAACCCTGCCATCTATGACCGCATGATCCGCGTCGCCATGGTCCATGTGGTGGGTCTGGAAGATCTACCGGAGCGATCGGTTTCCCAGAATGGTCCGGGGTGACTAGCGGGCTTCTGGGACCGCTGGTTACTCCGCTGGAACCGACTCCTTCGGTTCGATCAGGTCCCACAGGTTACCATACAAGTCGCGGAAGACCACCACGGTGCCAAACGCTTCAACGCGGGGCTCCTCGGTGAACTCCACCCCCTTGGCTTGCATTGTCCGATAGTCACGCCAGAAGTCATCCGTGTGGAGGAACAAGAACACCCTACCACCGGTCTGGTCACCGATGCGGTCTGCCTGCTCGGGGTTGGCGGCACGAGCCAGGAGCAGGGCGGTGCCTGAACCCCCGGGCGGAGTGACCACCACCCAGCGCTTTGTTGGTGTCAACGAGGTGTCCTCGACGAGGGTAAAGCCCAAGCGGTCGGTGTAGAAGGCGATGGCCTCATCGTAGTCGCGTACCACCAGGGCCACTTTGGCAATTTGTTGCGACATCATTCCCCTCGTGTCAAGGCCGCGGTGTGGCCAGAAATTCGCTCAAGGTTCCGACGTTGCGGGCAAACACCTGGCTGGACAGGTAGCGGAAGCTCTGCGGGAACTTCGGCTGCCCCACCAGCCTTTTACCCGCCTCTGCCGTGGATACCCAGCGGCCCTGGTCATCCAGATCCTTCATGATGCTCTGTACCCTCTGGCGGAGGTTGTTCATAAGCCGCTTGGACTTGGGTTTCCCTTGCCGCGCTGCCAGGTAGGCGCGTTCGATGTCGTCGAAGTGGGCGGTCTGCTTCCAGCCGTAGTGACTCGGAATCGCGTCGTCGGCATAGGTCAGCTGATAATCACGAGTCATGTACAGGGGCTTGTTGGTCTTCAGTTCGTAGAAGCGGGCCGCCTTGCCGTCGGCGATCAAGCAGGTCTGAAAGTACTCAAGGGCCCGTGGGATCGGCTCGAGATACTTTTCGTCTCCGGTGTACGCCGCGATACGGATCAGGGTTCGCATGGCGTCCTGGGATTCCAGAGCGGTGACGGCCGGTGGCTCAAACTTGCGGGCCCACATCGGATACATCTCGTAGTTGTACTGCTGACACCAGCCTGGTTGTGGCTGGGGCATCTGGGCCAGGATGAGGAAGTCGCCCAGTTTCTCCAGAGCGGTTTGATAACGGTTGTCGTGGTAGATTTGATGTGCGGTGATCAGGGTTTGGGCGACGTCGCCGGCCAGGTTGTCGTTCAACGTGTAGTAGTCCCAGTAATTCTTGATGCGGTGCTCGGTCTTCCAGTTGTAATCGGGGTAGCGGGCCTTGCGAACCGGTTGCGGCTTGACCGGGCCGGTCCAAACCTGCGGGAACCCCCCGTTGGGGAACTGGGCCTTGAGCAAAGCGTCGAGGCCGTACCTTGCGGCCTCATGAATCACCGGGTCCTGGAAGTCTAGGGCCTGGTCGGTCTGGATGAGCATCTCCAGGGCGGCCTGGGTCTGCCCATCGTCGAGCGAGGAGACGTTGCGCTTGCCGCCCTTGCGTTTGCGGTACTTGCCCATGCGGCCGCGTTCGGGCGGGGAGAAGTGGATGACCTGGGCCCAGCCGCCGGATTCGAGTTGGCCGTTGACCAGGGCCATGGCGGTCTCGCGAGCGGCGTTCCGGTAGAACGGGTCCTGGGTGGCGGCATAGGCCTTCAGGTAGGCCATGCCGACCGTGGGGGTGCCGGGCGGCTGGACGAAGATGGTGTGTGGGCCGGCCTTGCCCTCGCCCCAGCGCTGTTCGAGGTCAAGGCTGGTGTAGTAGACATAGCCGCCGTGGTGGGCGACTTGGGTGCGGTAGTAGGTGACGGCTTGTTTCAGGGCGGTGCGAGCTTGCTGGCGGAGATTGGCGTCGGACGGCTGGGTTGGCAGGATGGTTCCGAAGCCGAGAGCCAGAACGAGACCGTAGGGGAGCGTAAGGGTTTGCATGGGTGTGCCCCCAGAAGCGAGTACCTTCGGACAGAATTGTCCTCGATTGTTGTCTCGTTTGCGATTCTTGTGGCAAGCGTTTGTTGCGGCAGAACGGAAAGCGTTTCGCGAAGCCCATCTTGTCGGGTGTGGTAGCCCCCTCGGGCAGCGCAACGGTCTCGCCGAGGAACTCCCCCATGTCTCGACCAACAGGCATTCGGGCGATCTAGCCAGGGAAGGAGTCTAAACAAGGCGGCCCATCCTCAGTGTTTGCGACGCAAGGTTGCTTGTTGGACCCAGCTGTTCGGCAGGGCAGTTGGCACTTGACCCCTTTGCGGCGGTCACGTGGAATCATGGCGGTTGCCTTGCATCGGCACGACCGGCGTCCGCACGACTCCCCGTCAGCTCCGCAGGACGGGGATCCAGCCTCCGCTACGGTCCCGATGTTACTTTCGCCCCGACGGGATTGCGGCAACACGGAAGCCCAGCTCGTAGAACCGGTCCGATGGCCAGTCCCCGTCGCGGTACGCCGCGCGGCAGAGCCGCCGGTTGTGGTGCCAGGAGCCGCCCCGGAACACCCGGTCCGAGCCTCCTTGCGCGCACAAGTCCGCACACCACTCCCACACATTCCCGTGCATGTCATGTACCCCCAGCCGGTTCGCCGGGTATGAACCCACCGCCGTCGTGCGGCCAGGGCAATCCCTGTTCTCGAAGTTGGCCAGTTTCGGGGTGAAGACGGCCAGATACGGTTTAGGCATCGCCACCGGCCGGACGATGTAGAAGTCATACACGCTCTCTGCCTTGGAGAGTGGCCCGCCTCGGCAGGCGTACTCCCATTCCGCCTCCGTCGGCAACCGGTACTGCAGGCCACCAGACGACTCTCGGGCATTCAGACCCTCCAAGAACGGTTGCACGTCCTCCCAGGACACGCTCTCCACCGGGAACCGACGCGTGTCTAGCCCTTCCACCCGATCGGCCCCACGTCCCGTTGCGCAGAACCAGCTTGGGTTCTTGCCCATCACCGCCTGCCACTCCGACTGCGTCACCGGGTACACTCCCCACCACAGCCCACGCTCAAGCACAAAGTGTTGCTCCCCTTCCTTGCCCTCTCCGCCGCCGAGCCAGCTCTCCCCCGGCGGCACCCACGTCAGCTTCAGCCCCAGCGAATTGAGCGGTTCGCCGCGAGCGAACCACCGCATGATGGCTGCGTTCTCGGGGTCGCCGCCCTGGTCCTCGAGCCAGTCGGCGTACACTAGCCAGTGGAAAAGCGACGTCTGGTCGGCTTGAATAGCCCGTAGGAATGCAAGGTGATGTTCGAACGACATCGGACGGGATCTGGGAAAGGGTCATGGGTCTTGATAATTCTAGTATTCGCATTGTATCGCGCCGGTCAGAAGGATGGCAAGGCGGTTGGAACCGTTGACCTCCGGTCAGCGCCTAAGGAACCCCTTCTCGCACAGCTATGGCTCTGACGGAGAGGTACCCACACCCCGCAAGATGGAGTTCGCGAGACGTTGATGCCAAAAATACTGTCCCGATGTACCTGGGTATCCCAGCGAGTTGCCATGCGCGACTCCGGTCGGTACACCAGGGGCACAGATTTTTTCCGGGACATCTCCTTCGTCCATCTGTATTCCTCGAGCCAGCCGGCGAAGACCAGTTACGGGTGGTCGTCGTCTGGGCCGGCTTCGCGGACATCG
The DNA here is from genome assembly GCA_964410665.1 of uncultured Alcaligenaceae bacterium. Taxonomy (GTDB): domain Bacteria; phylum Planctomycetota; class Planctomycetia; order Gemmatales; family Gemmataceae; genus CAYPIE01. The sequence continues at coordinate 8,414 of CAYPIE010000016.1, read as the reverse complement.
ATGAAGACTCACTCTCCTCTCATGGTTCACCACGCCGGGCTGGTGTTGCGGATGTGGGTCCACAGGGACCGCTCCGCGGACCAGAAGGAGCGTTGGCCGCTCTCGCCGACCAGGAAGTGCAGCATCCAGCCGATCATCCCGGAGATCTCCCCGGCCAGGTCGGCGCAGCCTTCCTGGTCGAATACCTGATAAAGCTCGGCGATCCGTTCATACAAGGCCAGTTCATTCCTCGACAGCAACATCGCCCAACCGCGGTTGGCCTGGACACTTTCGAGTTTGCGCGCCCGCGTCGGTGCCAGCGGGACAACCCAGTCGTCCAACGGGACCGCGGCCGTGCACGCATATAAAAGGATGCGGCAACGCACTTCACAGAAGGGCCGTAGTGCCGCCCCGCCATCGGTCCCTTGATCGGTCCCGTCGATGGCCCAGGGGACATGTTCGGTAACCTGGGGGTACCGCTCGGCGGTGGCGTCGAGCAGGGTGAGGCAGGCCAGGCGCCACAGTAACGGGTGTTGGTGCACCACCTGTTCCCGGACGCGCTCGACCTCTCGGTCGTCGCGCTTGCCGCCGCGCAGCACATCGCGGAAGGAGACCCGCGGCCGGTCATTCCAGCGGATGGCCGCGTGCCACCTGTCGCGATAGGTGTGCAAGTACTGGCGGATCCGCCAGGCCTCGGTGCCCCGCCCCTGGTCTTCGAGCCAGTCGGCGAGGACCAGCTTGGGCAGGTCATCCTCGGAGGCCGCCAGGCAGGCGTCGATCAAGGCTTGCTCATCGGTCATGCTGGGCTCTTGTGCTCTGAAATCAAATAGTGATCTGATTGTACCGTGTTTCTGGCGACGCAGGCAGTCCACGTCGTCGTGGCTCAGACCGGAGAGTCTCTGCCCCGCAGGAGTTCGCGGCCGGTTTGCTCATTCTCCGGAAAATAACAGTGAGTTTGATTTTGTCGATCATTGATCAGAAGTCGCCCGGACGTGCGGCAATGCCACACTGTGCGGACGGCGCGGATCAGGATTTGCCGCAGCCAGTGGTAGGCTGTCTCCCGGGTCAGCTTGCCGTCGGCCAGGCGGTCAATGACTTCCGCGTCCAGCGCATCCCAGGTCGGCAACCAATCCTGGTTCGGGATCGGGTGGGCTTTGTGCGGGAGCCCGTCGCTGTGGTCGTGGATCAGTGCACCGCAAGGGCAGGTCAGTTGCATGGCGGAGGACCTCATCATTCAGACTCGAGCACCGAACGATCACTCCTTTAGGCTACCAAGGTCGTTCCCCGTTGCCATGTTCGCCTGGCGAACCTCGCCCGTGCTTCGATTTGTCCTTGCCATCGGCAAGGCCGCGGGGTTTGCCTATAATCGCCCACAAGCGACCATCTACCGAGCCAGGAGACGAGGAAGCGACAATGGCGGATGAGAAGATCACCTCCCGGGCGGAGGACTATTCCCAATGGTACCAGGACATCGTCAAGCGAGCCGGGCTGGCCGACCACTCTGAGGTCCGCGGCTGTATGGTCATTAAGCCCACCGGTTACGCCCTGTGGGAAAAGATGCGCGACGCTCTGGACCGCATGTTTAAAGAGACTGGGCACGTCAATGCCTACTTCCCGCTGTTCATCCCCAAGCGTTATCTGGCCAAGGAGGCCGAGCACGTCGAGGGCTTCGCGAAGGAGTGTGCCGTGGTCACCCACTCGCGGCTCAAAGTAGCCGAAGGGGAGGGGCTTGTCGTCGACCCGGACTCGAAGCTGGAAGAAGAGCTGATTATTCGCCCCACTTCGGAGACGATCATCTGGAACACCTATCGAGATTGGATCCAAAGTTATCGAGATTTGCCATTATTGATTAATCAGTGGGCCAACGTGGTCCGCTGGGAGATGCGCACCCGGTTATTTTTACGCACGGCCGAGTTCCTATGGCAGGAGGGGCACACCGCCCACGCCAACCAGGAAGAGGCCGAGGCCGAGACGCACACCATCCTCGAGGTGTACCGCCGGTTTGCGGAGGACTGGATGGCCATGCCGGTGTTGACCGGGCCCAAGAGCGATGGGCAGAAGTTCCCGGGGGCGGAGTACACCCTGTGTATCGAGGCGATGATGCAGGATGGTCGGGCTCTGCAGGCGGGGACCAGTCACTTTTTGGGGCAGAATTTTGCTCGGGCGTTTGACGTCACCTTCCAGACCCAGGAGGGACAGCGCGAGTACGCCTGGGCCACCTCGTGGGGAGTGTCGACCCGGCTGATTGGCGGACTGATCATGACCCATTCCGACGATCAAGGGCTGATTATCCCACCGCGGCTAGCCCCCTTGCATGTGGTGATTGTGCCCATCTACAAGAAAGATGCCGAGAAGCAGGCGGTATTGGCTGCGGCCCATCAGCTGGCCGAGCGCGTGCGTGCGTTGCCGCGTGGTGAGTGGCTGAGCTACGAGCCGATCACGGTCAAGGTGGATGACCGCGAGCAATACCAGCCGGGCTACAAGTTCAACGACTGGGAGCTCAAGGGGGTGCCGCTACGAGTGGAGCTAGGGCCGAAGGATCTGGACAAACAAGCGTGTGTACTGGCTCGGCGGGACGTACCCGGCAAGGAAGGAAAGCAGATGGGGGTGCCTCTGGAGGGTGCGGCCGAGCGAATTGCAGAGTTGTTGCTGCTTATCCAGCAGAACCTGTTCGACAAGGCGCGAGCGTTTCGCGATGCCAATCTGCGTAAGGCCCAGAGTTATGCCGAGTTCAAGGACCTGATTGAGCAACCGGGCTTTGTGCTGGCGCACTGGGATGGCACCCGAGCCACCGAGGATAAGATTGCTGAGGAAACCAAAGCGACGATTCGTTGTATCCCAGATCAATTTCCCAAGGAAGCAGGCCAGTGCATGGTGACCGGTGAGCCCTCAGTTGGCCCGGTGGTGTTTGCCCGGGCGTATTGAGCGAAGCGAATGGAGGCAAGGACGAACATCCTGGGTGCAATCGAGTGGTCGTCGCTTCCAAGGATGCCCCAGCCCATTGGATCTTCCCGTGGGAAGATCCAATGGGCTGGGGCGTGGCAGGACTCAGTCGCTGGCGTTGTTCTTGGCGAACGTGACCAAAGTGTCGAGAGCTTTTTCCGAGACGGCGGCCTTGATCAGAATAAACTTGCCATCGACCTGCGAACGCAGCGAGTCGACGACCTCGGTAATCGGTTCTTTGAGATCCGGCTGCTGGATGGTCATCAGTTGGGCAAACTGTTTCATCTGTGGCAAGCCCTGTTGGACCATGGCACCCATCTGCTGTGCTTCGTTCTGGTCACCCAGACCGATGCCGATTTCGAGCTCGAGCTGATCGGTGACATTCAGCGACACGGTCATGGCATCAATCTTGTCCAACGCTTGCCCGGCTTGGGGGTTGGGGAGCGGAATGTTGTTGAACTTGTCCTTGGTCACCATCGACATGACCAGGGTCTGGCTTGGCTTGACCCGTCCCCAGACTTGTTGCAATGCCGGCATGAGCTTGGCTTGCATGGTACCCTTGGCCTTGGCGATGACATTGCCCAGCCCATCCTTGGAGTTGGCTAGTACGATGGTGGAGGAATCGACCACCGTGGCGTAGGTGGTCTCATCATTTTCTTGCATCTCGAAGTAGGTCATGCCATCGATGTCCATCGATTTGACGGCATTCGAAGCCTTGGCAGCCTGTTCCAGCTTGGCCTTGTCGAACTTTCCGTTGACAATCACCACTCCGTCGAAATCTTGCTGACCGAAGTCCAGGGCCCCGGCCAGGGTGATCCGTTGGATGTCCTTGAGCGGGTCCAAGCCGGTCGCTTGAAGCACTTTCTGCACTTCGCTATTGGTCTGCATCGCGTTCTGGATCAGGCTGAGGGCGTACTTCTTGAACACCGCCGAGTTGACGGCCTGCTCCATGTTGAACGACAGCACCATTTCGGTGTCGTCGGGGAGCAGTTTTTCGACCTCGCCCGCTCGGGCCGGGGTCGTCAGCACGACCAGGGCCAGCATCCCCAGTCCGATACGCGACAATTGACGCATGGTAAACCAGTCCTTTCGAAAATCGAATGGGTCGCTCCCTCACAAGGAGCACAGACTAAGAATCTACCTGGATTTCCACGTGGTAGTTTCAGAAACCCCAACGTGCTATAACACCCGCAATATTAGGCACTTCAGGTAGGTCGATTCGGGACAACTCAAGTTCACCGGATGGTCCGGGGCCGGACCACGGCGTTCTAAGAGCTGCAGACCACGATGTTCGCGAAGGGCCATCTGGGCCAGCACTTCCTCAAGCATAGGCATGCTGATCGAGCCGGTGCAGCAGCACAGCACGAGGATGCCGTCGGCGACCAGGATGCGCAAAGCCAACCGCACAAGGCGGCGATAGCCGCGTAAGGCTTCGGGCACGCCCGCTTTACTCCGGGCAAACTTGGGCGGATCCAGAATCACCAGGCCAAAGCGTTCGTCGCGCTCGGCTCGCCCAGCCAGATCGTCAAAGACATCGGCATGGACCCAGTCAATCCCGGAGAGCTGGTTCTGCTGAGCGTTGTCACGGGCCAGGTTTAACGCCGTACGCGAGCCATCCACCGCCACAATCGGTCCCGCACCGGCGCGAGCCAGATGTAGGCTAAAGCCTCCGGTGTAGCAGAAGCCATCGAGCACGCGGCAGCCGCGACCATACGCGGCGACCACGCGACGGTTGTCGCGCTGATCGAGGAAGAAGCCCGTCTTTTGGCCCTCACGCAGGTTGACACCGAAGGCCAAGCCATGCTCCTGAATCACCACCGGCACGGGTGGCTCGGGCCCACGCAAGGGACCATCCTGGATCATCAGCCCTTCCAATTGCCCGACGCCACGCTCGGTCCGCAGATAAATCCCCTTGGGCTGTAGCAGTTCTTCCAGGGCATCGCCGAGGATCTCGGCCCGCTGGGCCAGCCCAAGGCTGGTGAACTGGACGGTGATCCAGGCTCCGTAGACATCGATGGTGCAACCGGACAGGCCATCAGCCTCGCTCGATACCAGGCGATAACTGGCCTCTGGATGCACCAGGCCAAGAATGGTTTGCCGTAACGTCAGTGCTTGGGTGAGCTTGGCAAACCAGAAGGAGCGATCGAGGGCCTGGTCAACCTCCCAGGTGTAGAGGCGAACACGAATTTTACTTTGTGCGTTGTAGAGGCCGCGGGCAATAAAATGACCTCGGTGGGAGACCACCTCTACCACTTCCCCGTCCGCCGGGTTGCCCTCGACCTGCTCAATCGCCCCGGGAAACACCCAAGGATGGCGTTGGTAGAATGGCTGCGCTTTACGCGGCTTCAAAACCACCCGGCCGTCGGTCATCCCTCAGTTCGCTGTACGGTGTTGATGTAGTCGAGGGTTCGTTGCAGAGGATTGTCCCCGCGGCGACTTCGTAGGAGGGCCTCAACCCGCATGAGCAGTTCGGCCTTATTGATCGGCTTGGTAAGAAAATCATCGGTTCCGGCTTCGACGGCACGTTCAATGTCGCTGACCTGATCGAGCGCAGTAATCATGAGAATCGGCAGTTGCTTTGTTTGAGGATCGGCACGCAACTGCTTGCACACCTCAAATCCCGAGATGCGTGGCATCATAATGTCGAGCAGCAACAGATCCGGCGACCAATCGCGCACCAGTTCCAACGTCTCTCGGCCATCTGCGGCCACACGCACCTCATAAGGGGTCCCGGTGAGATAAGCCTCGATCAGCTCGGCTCCTTGCGGGTTATCCTCGGCGATCAGGATCCGAGCGGTCTCGGTCATGATGCATCTGCTCCATCCAGGAAGGGATCGGTGAACATCCGCCAATGACACAACACCTGCCGCCATCGAGGGGTGGGTGGCGGCAGGCCGTACGGGGTGTTGGTTTACTGGCGATACTTCTTGAGCTTGGCTTCGACTTGCTTTCGTCGCTCGCGTTCGCGATTGTTTTCGGGCTTGCGTTCCAGGGATTCTTCCCAAACCTTGATGGCCTTGTCGGTTTCACCCAGCGCCAGATGCACCTCGGCCAGATGGTCAAGGATCTCGATGTGTTGTCCCTCTTCCTGTTCGACCGCCTCGAGCAGGTACTTCTTGGCCTCTTGATAGTCCTTCTTCTTGAACAACACCCAGGCCAAGCTGTCGAGGTAGGCGGCATTGGGTTTGGCAAGATCCCCCTGGGCATTGACCTCTTCTTTTTGCTTGCGATCGAGCTCCAGTGCCTTACGGACCAGTTTTTCGGACTTGTCCAGGTTCATATCGTTGTCAGCCCATATGTAACCGAGGTCATTATAATAGGTAGGATTGTCTGGGTCCTGTTTGATCAAGATTTCCAATTGCTGGGCTGCTCGGTCTATTTTGTTGAGCTCGACATAGGAACTACTGAGCTGATAGCGAATTTCTTCGGTGAAGCCCTGCTTGAGCTCCTCGTCGCTCAGCTTGGCCTCGCGGAGTCGGCGTAGGGCTTCCAGGTAGGTCTTGACCGATTCCTGGGGTTCGCCAGCTTCACGCTGTACCCAGGCCTTGAGCCGGAGGAAGTACCAACCGCCGTCATCGGCTTCAACCAGATTGTTGGTGAGCTTGCGAGCCTCCTCGAACTTGCCGTCGCGGACCTGGCACTCGATCAACCGTTCCATGATAAATGGGCCACGGCGCCGGATTTCCTCACCGGGCAAGCTCAGCAATTCCTGGCACAGCTTGGCCGACTTGGCAAAGTCGCGGTTGAGGTAGTACAAGTTGATAAGACCCATGTAAGATTCGTAAACTTTGGATTGGCTGCCCAATTTGCCGGCCTTTGAAGCGGCTTGCTTGAAGAACTTCTCGCCACTGGGCACATCGCGAAGCGACAGGGCGACCCGGCCAAGGATGGTGGTCGCGGTGTAGGAGAATGGCGAGTCGTCGGGGTCCTTGGCCATCTCCGTGGCGACCTTGAGTAACTTGCGGCTATAGTCGGGATTCAAGGCCAGCTCGCGGACCTTGCTGGTAATCGCATCCTTTCCAGTAATCGAGTTCAGCGCGCGGGCAGCTTGCTCAAGAGCCTGCTTGTCGGTGGGCAACTCCGAGGGCGTGTCCGCACTTATAGGAAGGGCGATGAGGCAGCTCGCCACCAGGGTGAGACAGATAGAGGCCAAGAAAACGGTCGGTTTCATCGCAAAAACCCCTCGCTTCGTCCTGATCGATTGCCATGCTTTCTGAAAGCATGAGTCCTATTTTACCGATTCGCCGGCTGCCCGCCATTGAAGTTTATCCGTGGGCAAGGACTCGCATATTCGTGAGGAGGCTTCGGCTTTTCACTGTTTGTTTTCTGCAGTACAGTTGTAATAATCGATCCGATCTTTCCAGTCGTGATCTGCCAAGCGGCCCATCGGGGTGCAGTGGACCACCGCGTTCAAAAGGAGTTCCAGATGAGCGATCGTCCCGATTTTCGAGGTCGCATCTATGACGATATTACCCAATGTATTGGTAATACCCCGCTGATCCGACTGCGTCGGGTGTCCGATCATGCGCCGGCTACGGTGGTGGCCAAGCTGGAGAACTTTAACCCGCTCTGGTCGGTGAAGGATCGCATTGGCGTGTCCATGATTGATGCTGCGGAGCAGGCAGGCAAGCTGACCCCTGAAACGATCGTGATCGAGCCGACCTCAGGCAATACCGGCATCGCGCTCGCCTTCACCTGCGCCGCCCGCGGTTACAAGCTCAAAGTCACCATGCCCGAGAGCATGAGTCTGGAACGGCGGCGATTGCTCAAGGCGTTTGGGGCGGAAGTGATCCTGACTCCGCGCGAAACGGGGATGCGTGGGGCCGTGGCACGGGCCCATGAGATCTTTCATGAACTTGGCGGTGAGCCCAAGGCGTTTATGCCGCAGCAGTTTGAAAATCCGGCTAACCCGGAGATCCATCGTCAAACCACCGCCGAGGAGATCTGGCGGGATTCGGCGGGCCAGATCGACATCCTGGTGGCTGGGGTCGGTACCGGGGGGACCATCACCGGCACCAGCGAGGTGCTCAAGCAACGCAAGCCTAGCTTCCGCGCGATCGCCGTGGAGCCGGAGAAGAGCCCTGTGTTGACTCAACGTCGCGGGGGTGAAGAGCTCAAGCCCGGACTCCACAAGATCCAGGGTATCGGTGCCGGGTTTGTGCCGGGAGTGCTGAACCTCGAGATTATCGACGAAATCATGCAGGTCACCGACGAAGAGTCGTTTGAAATGGCCCGGCGCTTGGCCAAGGAAGAGGGGATGTTGTGCGGCATCAGCTGCGGAGCGGCCGCCGCAGCGGCGATCAAGGTGGCGCATCGCCCCGAGAATGCCGGCAAGATGATTGTGGTGGTCCTCCCGGATCTGGGGGAACGCTATCTGAGTACGCCGCTGTATCCAGAAGCGTAATGGTGTCGCCCAATACGAAGCGATTGCGATGCGGGCAGAGGCGATTGCGGTGCGGGGAAAGAGGCAGAGGCGATTGCGGTGCGGGGAA
>CAYPIE010000015.1:0-90330 GCA_964410665.1 uncultured Alcaligenaceae bacterium | reverse complement strand
ATTCTGAATCGTACCGGAGAGTTTATCGGTGGAGACGCCCTGCTCCTCCGCCGCGACGATGTACATTGCCATCACCGGCAACACCGCGCCGTTCATCGTCATGGACACGCTCATTCGGTCCAGCGGGATACCCTCAAAGAGCGTCCGCATGTCCAGAATGCTGTCGATCGCCACGCCCGCCATCCCCACGTCGCCCGCGACGCGCGGGTGGTCGCTGTCGTAGCCACGGTGCGTTGACAGATCGAAGGCAATGCTCAGGCCCATCTGGCCCGCGGCGAGATTGCGCCGGTAGAAGGCGTTGGACTCCCGGGCCGTGCTGAAGCCCGCGTACTGACGCACCGTCCACGGCCGCAGCACGTACATTGTCGCATACGGGCCGCGGAGGAACGGTGGCACACCGGGCATCGTGTCCAGATGGGTGACGTCCACCAGGTCCGCGGCAGTGTACAACGGGCGGACGGGGATCTGCTCAGGCGTCTGCCAGGCCAGCGACTCCACCGACTGGCCCAGTGCCCGCTCCCAGGTCGCACGCGGGGGGGGCGAGTTCCCCTTAAGCGGGAGGTCAGCAAAGTTGGGGATCGTACTCATGACGCCAGCACCCCTTCCTCTCGGAGCATTTCGCGGAGACTGCCCAGCACGTCGCACTTGATGAAGATGAACCGGTCAACGCCGGCTTGCCGCCAGGCGGCCTCCTCGGCACCCGGGTTGCCGGCCAGCACGACCCGTCGGGCACCGGCGGCCTTGAGATGACTGGCCAGCCCCGGAACCAGGTCAGGGTAGAGCTTGTCCGACGAGCAGATGACGGCAGTGCCGGCGCCGGTCGCGGAGAACGCGGCCACCGCCGCGTCGGCGTCCTCGAAGTCGTCCCCAGCGACAACCTCGAAGCCCCCCGCCTCAAAGAAGTTCTTCGCGTAGGTCGCCCTCGCCGTGTAATGGGCCGGCGAGCCCATGTTGGCAAGGAAAACACGCGGCCGCCGGCCGTTCTTGCTTAGCCATGCGTCGCTGGCATCACGCAACTCCTCGAACGGCTCCGCGAAGGGGTGCGGCGTGAGCGGAGCGATGTTGACCGGCTCGGCGCGCAGCCCAAGTAAGGTAGCCAGCTGGCCCGTCGTCGCGCCACGCTCCGCCGCGGCGAGGGCTGCGTCCAGGTCGGCAGCGGGAACACCCACCAGATCGGGACGGCTACGCTTGACTCGTGTGACGGCGGCGGCAACGAGGGTGGGGCGGTCGGGAGCGGGCCGAGCGGTCGAAGGCTCGGCCACGTCGGGGAACTCGCTGACGCCGGTAATACCCTCTTTCCGGCGGGCGAGGTTCTTCGCCCGAGGCGCGAACGCCGAATCGATCTGCTGCGACACCCAGCCGCTTAGAATCACCCGGAGCATGCCGCCCTGGCGTTCGACCTGCTGGAACAGGTCCCAGCTCTTCTCCGCGATCTGATCGGTCAACCATTCCAAGTACCAACTACCGCCGGCGGGGTCGATGACGCGGTGCAGGTGGGCCTCCTCCTGCAGGATCAAGACGGTGTTGCGGGCGATGCGCCGGCTGAACTCGTCGGGTAGGTTGATGACGGCGTCGAAAGGCACCGACGTGATGGCCTCGGCCCCAGCGATGCCGGCGGCGAAGCAAGCAGCAGTATTACGTAGGAGATTAACGTGCGGGTCCCGGTGGGTCAGGACACGCTTGCTGGTGCGGGCGTGGATGCGCATCGCCGCGTTGCTGATGCCGCAGGCCTCGGTGACGCGTGCCCAAAGCCGGCGGGCCGCGCGGAGTTTGACGAGGGCGAGGAAGTGGTGAGTGCCGACGCCGAAGCTGAACAGGATCTGGCCTGCAGCCTGTGCCGGCGACATCCCCTCGGCGGTCATGGCGCGGAGGTACTCGACGCCGGTGGCCAGCGCGAAGGCAAGGTCCTGCACGACGGTGGCACCGGTGTGGTGGTAAGGGGCGGTGCCGGCGCGGACGGCTGTCACACCAGGCAGATTGGCGGCGGTCCAGTGTGCGAGCCGTGCCATCTGCTTCAGCATCGCCTCGGGGGAGGTTGGCAACGTGCCATCGCGGGCGAAGACCGCCAGCGGGTCGGCGTTGAACGCGCCGCGGGCCTGGGTCAGCGGCACCCCGCGTTTTTTCCAGAGGGCGACCAGCTGCAGCGCGGCGGGCGAAAACGCAGCCCCGGCCTCCAGAGCAACGCTGATCATCTCGAGGTGGACCCCGGCCAGGATGGCGTCGAGGTCGGCCACGGAGTAGGCCATCATGCCGTCGCGGCCGGCTAGTTCAGCGGCGAGCGGGTCATCGGGGTCCATACCACCTCGCGCGGCCACGTCGAGGCGCAAAAGCAACGAGGTGACGCCACCCTGCAAGTCGTCGAGGATCGCCCGGTTGTTTTCGGCGAGGTCGGGGTGAGCATGCTCCTGACGGAGGTCCCAGCCGGAGAGGACGTTGCCCTGCGGTCGGGCGTGGCGGGTGAACGGCGGCAGGCCGGGGAAGCCGGATGGATCGCCCGCGGCAGGCCAGTCGCCGGCGGTGTAAACCGGCTGGATATCGATACCCTCATAGGTGTGGGTGACGAGCTTCTGCTCGAAGGGAGCCCCCTTGAGGTCGGCCTCGGCCAGGGCGCGCCACTCGGCGTAGCTGACTGGCGGGAAATTCTCGTCCAGGGAGAGTTCGGTCGGGTCAGGCATGGGCCCCTCCTTCGTTCGGTGTCGGGCTATCCCCCCGCCCCTTCCCCGTACGACATGGCCGGGGAGCCTGTGCGTGGGACTGGCGCTCGTCGCCTGTGCTGTCTGGCTCTCCCTTCCTTCCGGTGAAAGGGGCCGGGTGAGGGGATTCTATCTCTCCTTCACTCGTCGAGAAGACGGGGGGATGCTCAGCCCGGCAGCATGTCCCCGTGTTCGAGCAAGTTCCGGTGCAGCTCGAAGCATCGGTTCAGGTCATGCCGAATGTGGCCCGGCCCCGTCTCGTGGACGTAGCGATGCAAGTAGTCGCGAAACTTGGGATGAGCGCAGCGGTCGATCAGCCGCATCGCCCGCTCGGCCGGCGCCAGACCCCGCAAGTCCGCTAGCCCCTGCTCCGTGACGACCACCTGCACTGAGTGCTCGTTGTGGTCGACGTGGGTACACATCGGCACCACCGTCGAAATCTTGCCTCCCTTGGCGACCGAGGGACACTTGAAGATCGACAGGTAGGCGTTGCGGGCGAAGTCGCCGCTGCCGCCGATGCCGTTCATCATCTGCTGGCCCAGCACATGAGTCGAGTTAACGTGCCCGTACAGATCGACCTCCAGCGCTGTGTTCATGGAGATCACGCCCAGTTGTCGCAACAAGGCCGGGTTGTTGCTGATGCCTTGTGGCCGCAGGACGATCCGGGGGACGAAGAAGTCCAGCTGCTCGGTCATCTGCTTCATCTGCTCCGGGGCAAGGGTCAGCGCGCAGGTGCTCGCTCCCAGCAGCCGGCCCGACAGCATCAACTCGAAGGCCGCCGACTGGTACACCTCGGTGTACATCATGAAGTCGGGGATGTCGCGGTTCTCGCCCAGACCCATCATGACTGCGTTGGCGACGTTCCCGACCCCACTCTGCAATGGTAGGAACTCCGGCGGAATCCGCCCGGCAACCTTTTCTTCGAGCAGGAAGCGTACAACGTGGCCGGCGATGGCCTTGCTGACCTCGTCGGCGGGGGTGAAGCCCCCCAACTCATCGGGCTGGTCGTTCTCGACGACACCGATGACCCGGGCAGGGTCCACGCTGGCGTAGGTAGTCCCGACGCGATGTAGCGGGTGATCGAGATCTGGGGCGTGACTGCGCGGCGGGGGCGGCGGAATGATGATGTCCGCCATGTCACTAATACGGCGGTCGATCCCGCGGTTGACCTCGATGATGACTCGCTCAGCAACTTGCAAGAACGTCGGCGACGCGCCGATCGACGTCGTGAGGTAGACCTTGCCGTCGGGCGTGATCTCGGTCGCCTCGATGACCGCCACGTCGACCCGGCCAAAGAAGCCGGCCATCACCGCCTGTGGCAAGTGCGACAGGTGCATGTCCACAAAGGCGACTTGACCGGCGTTGATGCGCTTACGCAGCGGAGCAGACGACATGTAGGGTGAACGCCAGGAGATCGCATCGGCCTCGGCCAGGGCATCGTCGAGACTGGCACCGGTCGAGGCACCGGTCAGGACACGGATCTGGAAGGGCTGGCCCGCGGCGTGTATCCGGTTGGCACGGGCGGCCAGGGCACGCGGGACGGCCTTGGCTGCACCTGCGGGCGTGAAACCACTGAACGCGACCGTCTGGCCGTGTGCGATACGTTCGGCCGCCTCGTCGGCGGTCAGCACTGGAAAAGGACCACCAGCCATCGATCCGACTCCTCCCATCGCCCCGGTACCTATCGGCGGCCGTCTCCGGGCAGCTGCGGAATCACGAGCCGACCGCCGCGCGACCCTTCCGGGCCGCGGCTCAGGAATGCTTCGCCGGTAGCTCGCACAATTCGGTCAATACTCCGAACGTGCTCTTCGGGTGCACGAACGCAATCCGCATCTGATGCGCCCCCGGCCGCGGCGTCTCGTCGATCATCCGTAACCCGTCCTGCTTCAACTCGGCGATCCGGTCCTCGATCTTCTCGACCGTGAACGCCAGATGGTGCAACCCCTCGCCGCGTTTCTCGATGAACTGCGCGACGGTACTGGTAGGGTCCGTCGGCTCGAGCAACTCCAGCCGCACATCGCCGACCAGGAAGAAACCCACCTTGACCTTCTGGTCAGCCACCACCTCGGTGCCCTCGAAGACGGCGCCTAGCGTCCCCTCATAGTGGGGCCGTTGGTCCTCGATGCTGCGGACGGCGATGCCAATGTGGTTAATCGCCTTGACCGGGGTCATGTCGTTACCCTCCATTCATTCGAACTCAATGAGTACTTGCTCACCCTGGACGCTGTCGCCAACCTGAACGTTCACGCGAGCGATCTTACCAGCGACGGGCGCAATGATGGAGGTCTCCATCTTCATCGCCTCAAGTACCAGCAGCACATCATTGACCTGGATCGACTGCCCCACCTGGGCGTTGACTTTGACAACCGTGCCCGAAATCGGACTCCGACAGACCTTGCCCTCGTCGGCGACTGGCCCACCCGACGACGAGGGCCCGCCTGCCGTGGGGGGGGGTGGTACGGCCGCCGGAGTGCGAGCCTGTCCGACCGGCGCCAGGTAGAGCGGCCCTGTCCGCTCCGGTTCGGTCGCCTCAACCTCCACCTCATAAACCTTCCCGTCAACGGTGATCTTGAGTTTCACGAGACGTCCTCTGTTCCAGTGCTCACTTCAGGTTGTGCGACGCCTGGATGGTCACCCGCCCCTGTTGCGCCCACGCGGCCGAGCCGAGCAGCCGGATCTGCCGCACCGGGGCTTTTTTGCCCAGGAACGCCGCAATCGCGGCGCTGAGCACCATAACGATCTCCTCGCTGATCTCTTCTTGGGGCGACTGTACCGGCTGAGCCGCCTGAGCGGGTGCCGGAGCGGGCTTGACGGCCAGAGTCGTCTCCAGCGCGGTGACCCTCTCCCTCAGCAGTGCCAGCTCCTGTCCCAGCGCCTCGAGCGTGCTCGTCAGTGCCGTCCCGTCGGTCGATTTTGTGGTCATCGTCTACCTTGCCCTCCGGAGGTGTCAAAGCGGGATCAGCCCGTGCTTCTTGGCTGGACGGCGGTCCCGTTTTGCCTCGAGGTATTCCAGCGCCTGGGCCAAATGCTTGCGGGTGTCAGCGGGCTCGATAATGTCGTCCACTAGTCCGCGGCCGGCCGCCACGTAAGGCGTGGAGAATGTCGAGCGGTAAGACTCGATCAGCTCGGCACGTTTGGCGACCTTGTCCTCCGCGGCATCGAGGTCTTTGCGGAAGACCACCTCGACTGCCCCCTCGGCCCCCATGACCGCGACCTCCGCCGTCGGCCAGGCGAAGACCCGATCGGCCCCTAGGTCCTTCGAACACATCGCCAGGTGAGCTCCGCCGTAGGACTTTCGCAAGATGACCTGAATCTTGGGCACAGTCGCGGCCGAGTAGGCGAACAGCATCTTCGCTCCATGGCGAATGATGCCGCCGTGCTCCTGCTGCACACCTGGCAGAAACCCCGGCACGTCGACAAATGTGACGAGCGAGATGTTGAATGCGTTGCAAAAGCGGATGAACCGGCTGGCCTTGGTCGAGGCGTTGATGTCCAGCACCCCGCTCAGTACCGACGGTTGGTTGGCGATGATGCCCACGGACCGTCCGAGGATGCGGGCGAAGCCGACGACGATGTTGCGGGCGTAGCCGGCCTGCACTTCAAGGAAGTCGCCCTGATCGACGACATGGCCGATGACGTTGCGGATGTCATAGCCCTGCTTGGGCTCGACCGGGACGACCGTGTTCAGAGCCGGGTTGGGGTCAACATTGTTCTCGGCCTGCAAGCGGGGCGGGTCTTCCAGATTGTTCGCCGGCAAGAAGCTCAACAGACGACGGCAAAGGTAAATGGCCTCGGCGTCATCCTCGGCGATGAAGTGGACAACGCCCGAGTTGTTCATGTGGGCATCGGGGCCACCCAGCGCGTCAGCCGTGATCTGTTCACCGGTGACTTGCTTAATGACCTGCGGCCCGGTGATAAACATCTGAGCCTGACGGGTCTGGATGACGAAGTCGGTCAGCGCCGGCGAGTAGGCCGCTCCACCGGCGCAGGGGCCGCAGATGAGCGAGACCTGCGGCACAACGCCAGAAAGCATGACATTGGTGTAGAAGACGCGTCCGTAGCCGGAGAGTGAATCGATGCCTTCCTGAACGCGGGCACCGCCGGAGTCGTTGATGAAGACGAATGGGGTGCCGGTCTTGAGCGACATTTCCATCACGTCGGCGACCTTGTTCGAGTGCAGCTCCCCGGCGGAACCGCCCACGACGGTGAAGTCCTGGCTGGCGAGGTGGACCAGTCTGCCGTCGACGGATCCAGCGCCGGTGACGACGCCGTCAGCGGGCAACTCCTTGCCGGCCATGCCGAAACTGACCTGGCGGTGCTGGGCGAACAAGCCCAGCTCCTCGAAACTGCCGGTATCGACGAGGTGGGCGATGCGTTCACGGGCGGTGAGCTTGCCCTGCCCTTTGTGCTTGGCGAGGCGTTCGGGTCCGCCGCCCTGCTGCAGGTGCTCGCGCTTCGTGCGCAGCTCCTCGATCAGCGCCTCCATCGGCCGGACCTTGTCAGCACTCATGACATGCGTTCCTTTCTTCGCAGACCAGAGCATGTAACCTCAACGACGGTCTCTTGCACCTGGATCTCGAGGACCAAAGGCACTCGTTCACATCGGCTCAACGGTCACCTCGTGCTTGCGGTCGCCGACGGTGATCTGGTAACTGACCGGCCCCTTGATCGGCGACGGCCCTGGCTTGTCGGACGACTTCCCTGGCCCCGGAGTGGCCCCGGCGGCGGCTTCGGGGGCCTTGCTCAAGTTGCGCGGGCCCTCGCTGCGCGACGCGAAGAACTTGGGCGCCACTTGCGGGAACATGGCGTAGGTCAACACGTCTTCATCGGTCCCGTTGCACCCCGCCAGCGCCAACGCTTCCTCACGCAGCTTGTCCCACTCCGGCGCGAGCAGATCCGCAGGACGCTGGACGATCGGCTCTTTCTTGGCCTGCTTGGTCGCTGCCTCGATAATGGCCGCGTCGCGCGGGCCGATCGTCTCGCCGTAGTAGCCGAGCATCAAGTCGGTGAACTCACCGGTCAGTACCTTGTACGGCCCCATCAGCACGTTGAAGACCGCCTGGGTGCCGACGATCTGGCTCGATGGTGTCACCAGCGGTGGGTAGCCGGCTATCTTACGGACCTTGGGTACCTCGGCCAGGACTTCCTTCACCCGGTCGCCGGCCCCCTGCTGCTTGAGCTGGCTCTCCATGTTCGAAATCATGCCCCCGGGGATCTGGCTGTCAAAGATCTGAGTCTCGACGCCGATGAACTTGCTCTCAAACTCCGCGTACCGCGGCCGGACCTTGGCAAAGTGCTCCTTGATCTTCAGCAAGCGTGCCATGTCCAGCCGGGTTGTATTACCAGTGTCCTCAAGCATCTCGACCAGCGCTTCGGTGGGGTTGTGGCCTGGCCCCAGGCTCAGCGACGAGATCGAGGTATCAACGATGTCCGCCCCGGCTTCGATCGCCTTCATCAGGCTGACCATGGTCACGCCCGTAGTGGCGTGGACGTGGACATGGACCACGGTGTCGGCCCCGCACTTCTCCTTGATCCCTTTGACAATGTCGTAGGCCGGTTGCGGCTTGAGCAGCGCGGCCATGTCCTTGATACAGATCGAGTGACAGCCAAGGTCTTTGAGCTGCTGCGCCATGTCGACGAAGTTGGCAACGGTGTGCAGCGGGGAGGTGGTGTAGCAGATGGTACCCTGAGCATGCTTGCCGGTCCGCTTGACGGCCTCCAGGGCACGGCGGAGGTTGCGGAGGTCGTTCAGCGCATCGAAAACGCGGAACACGTCCATGCCGTTCTCGGCCGACTTGTCCACGAAGCGGTCGACGACGGTGTCCTCATAGTGGCGATAGCCCAGCAGATTCTGCCCCCGGAGCAGCATTTGCAACCGGGAGTTGGGCATGAGCTTTCGGAAGGTACGGAGCCGCTCCCAGGGGTCCTCATTGAGGAAGCGGATGCACGAGTCATAGGTGGCCCCGCCCCAGCACTCGACGCTCCAGTAGCCGGCTTGGTCGATCTCGCCGCAAATGGGGGCCATGTCTTCCAGCGCCATGCGGGTCGCCAGCAGACTCTGATGGCCGTCACGCAGGGCAAGTTCGGTCACTTCGACCGTCCGAGCCATGACACACCTCGATTTCCTTGTTGGGTCACCTCGAATGTCCTAGAGCTTAGAATATGGCCGGCGGGTGGATCCGACGAGAGGGGGCCGCATCGTATCGGGAAAGCTGCCCATCCGAGAGCAAGTCCGGAGATCGGTTCAGGGACCGACGGGATCGGACAACTCGACGATACCGAGTTCGCCCAGCCCCTTAATTCATAAGGACTTATGGCAAATGGCAACCTCCCCTACCAGGTGTGGGCAGCGGTCCGGCCCCACCAATCCCACTTTTCCGTCCGAACACGGACACCCCCGCACTCAGACCAGAGGGACTCCTTCGCAATTCGCTCGAGGGGCGTTGTTCTCATTACCCTCAAGCCGGAAATACATTTCTCCTAGAGATTTGTGGCTCGCAATCGCACGCCGAACTTGTCCTTCGAGCGTCCACGAACTCTCCTGTATTCGTCCGCGACTAGCGGACCGCTTTTCCGTTACTCGTGCAGAGTTCCAGCATACTTCCGGGTACGAGAATTGCTCGCCCCGAACAGTGCCCTGGCCCCATTCGATGTGCTCGGATCGTCGGGTCACTACCAAGGAAGAGTCGCTGCTGTCCGACCAAGAGCAGATTAGTTCGCGGGGATCTCATTGAGCGTGTAGTATGCGTTCGGATGAACCAACGGTTTAGATTCCTTTGATCGGATCTGGGAAAGATCGAAGTCGTGCACATGTCCCTGGACGAGACCTTTGATCTGGAGGTCCACCCGCAGGCCGTCTTTCGAGACAGTCGCCCGCATGACCTCGGGTGTGGTGTGGTCGACCTCGGGGCTGCCGTAACCGGCTTGATAGATGTGGGTGTACGTTGTCAGAGTGTACGACCCCGGTCGGGACGCGACGGCGCGATCGACCGGCTTGGTGAAGGTCACGGTAAAGCCGTCCGACCTGGCTTTGATCTCCTTGATTTCGAAGGGCACGATCCCGGTCCAGTCGAGCCGCTGCAGTGCATAGGGCCGGGGGCCCCGCACCGGCCACCCTCGGTTCGTCCCGCCCACGATGAGCCCACCCCGCGGCGTGAACGCACAAGCCAACAACCCGGTCGCCAGGCCTTCGCGAAACGGGTAACACGCCCCTTGCCAGACGCCGTTAACCTTCTCGGTCGTGGCCCGCATCACCACGCTGAGGCTGAAATCGCCGATGAAGATTTGGTTCTCGAACGGCCCGAACTTCCCCCCCGTGCGGTCCACCACAAAGCCGGAAATCGAGCGGCCCATCTTCTTGTACGGGAAGACCACGGCGTAAGGGACGAGTTCCTTGACCCGCTTCCGTTCGATTTCCATCCGCGACCGCGTGTTCGGCTCGACCGGGGTAGGCCCCAGTTCCTTGGCCAGCGGGTACCAGTTGAAGCTGACCGGGTGCCCCATGAAACCGCCCTGCTTTAGCACTTTCAACGAACACGACCCATTCCAGGGTCCCTGACTCTCGGCATAGAACATCACACCGTGCTCGTTGGGGCCGATACCACACGGGCTGCGGATCCCGCTGCACACCGGGACCGTTTTCCCCTCGGGGGTAACCTTCAGGCACCATCCCCGAAAGGGGACCTTTGAGCGATACGATTCCGACAGGCACAACGCGACCCAGATGTTCCCGTCCTTGTCGGGCTTCGAGCCGAACGCGAACTCGTGGTAGTGACGGAACCCCCACCGGTCGCTCAGGGTTTCGAATCGGTCCGCCCGGCCGTCCCGGTTGGTGTCGGTGATGCGCGTGACCTCGGTCTGTTGGGTGACGTAGAACGAGCCATCTTTGTAGGCCAGCCCCGTTACCTCGTCGAGCCCCGCCGCATAGCGCGTAAACTCGGTGCGAGGGTTCTCGTCAAATGCGCCACGGACGAGATAAATCTCTCCACGCCGGGTACCGATCGCAAGGCGTCCGTCGGGCATCACTTCAAAACTGCCCGCCTCAAGGGCCAACTTCTCCGGGAAGGGGATTTCCACGATTCGGTAATACTTCGCCTCTTCCTCGGCCGTGCCCCAGTATTCCCCGAGCGGCTCCGCCCGGAGGCTTGCGCCGAGGCTCAGGACGATAACCGTCGCTATTCGCATTCGCATCGCAGACTCCTACCAGCTGTATTCGAGGGTGAGGGTCGTCTCGTTGCCAGAGACACGGACCGGGATGCGCAATTGTTGCCCGGAAGGCGATTCGACGATCTCGCCTTGGTGAGTTGCGTCGATCCGGATACGCAACGACCCATCGATCAAAAAGACTCCGTCCTCCTCGCGGCGGATGTTCTTACCCTCGGCCGCCCGGAAGAGTGCGTCCCGTCGGACCCCCGAGGTCTTCAGCGTCAGCGTCCGACGGATAAAGGCTTGTCCGGTGGCCGGGTCAAGGACGTCGACAGGGTAATCCTGCACCGCGACGTCCGAGAACCGGTAGCGGAACTTCGGCCGCTGTTTCTCATCCAGGTCGTACCCCTTGAACTGGTGGTTCGGTGGTCGACCGTCATCGACGACCCACGGGGAATCAGGGGCATCGAGTTCCGGACCCTTGGGAAATTGGATCAGATCGTGGCCCAACGGGCGGACATTCCCGTGACCCTGACTACGCCAGACGCCGCCGGGGTCGGCGAACTTCCCTTTCCAGATGGTACCGAGCCGCATCTGTTCGGCGTCGAAGACGATGTTGACCTGTTCAGGGTAGCCCACGCCGATGCCCCGCTTGCCGATCCCGGGGTACTTCCGGCGTAACATGACGGCCTCGTCGGTTGCCAGCAGTTTGATCGGCTCTCGGATAAGTCCACGCGGGGGGCGTGCTTGCCGGCCTTCCAACAGGTACTGCCACAGGGCTTCAATCTGAGCATCGGTATCGCCGGCCAGAATGTCCTTCCGGGCAGCCCGCCCGCTTGGCCAAAACGAGGGCATCACCGTGTTCATGCTGAACCGTTGTGGGTCGCGCATGTAGTGGTAGAACCAGTTCTTATGCAAGCGCTCGGCCATTTCCGTCAGGTCCACCGCGGGCATGTTGGCCGCCTGTTTCAACTGGAACGTGTGGCAAGCGATGCAGTTCAAGCCTCCGGTGCCGGCCAGCTCCGCGCCGACTTTCCGGGCCTCCTTCAAGTCGGTGAGCGTCCCGTGCGGAGCGTCCGGTAGATGATCGGCTCTCGCGAATAACGCCACCAGGTGACCAACGTTCTCCGCCCCATACTGGGGCATGCGTGTCTTCACATAGGGCCGGATGGCACGGCCACTGACCAACACCTGTCGCAGCCACTTTGGGTTCAACTTCGCGCCGACGTCGGTAAGTGTTGGCGGGATCCGGCCCTGAGGGCCGAGGTTCGGGTCGGCCGTCAAGAAGTACGGATCGCGTTGGTCGGACACCCCGCCGAGCTCACCGCGTTGGTGGCAGTTCAGACATCGGAACGCCGTGAGGCTCATCGCAATCTGGTGTTCGTCACTCAGAGGGCGTTTCCGGGCCAACGCCGCCCGGATCGCTTCGCGCTGCTCATCGCGGAAGTCGAACTGCGGCCAAGCTCCCTCCTCTTTTGCGAGACAACCACGTTCTGGCTGCACTCGAGAAAGCGATCGAGAAAGCGCGGTGTTCTCTGTCGTGCCGTTCCCGTGACACCGCACGCAGCCGAGCTGGTCGAAGCGCCGCTTCCCGTTGGCCGCGAGTGCCGGGTCGCATTTGAATGCTTCACCGGCTTCTTCCACAGGGGCAGCACTGCGAAGCAAGTAGTTCGAGATGTCAACAGCTTCCCAATGCGTGAGTTTAAGACTCGGCATCCGGCCGGAAGGCCGCACCGCGTGGGGGTTCTTCAAGAATTCCACCAATCCATCACGGTTGTACTTGCGCCCGAGCGGGCCGAGGGACACCGAGTCGTCCGAGAGTAGGGCCTGGCCGGAAGAGTCCCGTGGGGAGTGGCAGGCAACACAGCCAACCGTGTGAAATAGCTCCCGACCACGTACGGCGGCCTCATCGTCCAGCGGTTGTCGTCTGAACGATCGGTCCTGCAACGAGACGATGTAATGGGTTAGTTCCGATGCCGCCTTGGCCCGCTCCTCGGCAGCAAGCCGGTGCATCACGTCGGGCATCGTCGTCCCGGGTTTAACTTTGAACGGGTTTGTGAGGAAGGTTTCGATGTAATGGGGGTCGATCCGGCCGCCAGCCCAGGACAACACCGGGGCTTGTTTCATGGTGAGGAGGTTGGCCGGCAGGTCGTCTTTGTGGCAAGCCGCGCAGTTGAATTCTTTGAGGAGCACGAGCCCACGCAGTTCCGGGCTCACTTTGCCGCCACCACGGGTGTGAGCGAGCAGGGGGCGGGTCCTGGAGGTCGAAGCTAACTGCATCACATAGCGAGCCAGATCCAAGAACTCGTCGCGGTTCTTTAGTTGGTCCACCAGGTTGACCGGCATCGAGGAGGTCTTGCTCAACACGACCTCCTCGATGTCTTCCCCGGCTAACTTAATCTGAGGTTTCCCAGGGTTCAAATCCCTGAGGATGAGCCTCGTCTTGCTCCGCTTCATGATCCGGCCTTGGAATATCCTGCCGTCGGTAGTCGTCACCAAGGCTGATTCGAACCCCTTTCGGATGACCTTGGACGGCTCCAGCAGGGCCTCCACAAGATATTGGTCCGTCGCCTCGGGGCCGAACTGGTGCAACCCTGGTCCGAGCAAGTCATCCCTCCCGGAGACGTGACATTTCGTACAGCCAACGTCGGGCCGGGTGAACAGGATGGCCCCACGAGCCGCACTTCCTTTTTCCCGTGCGGCCGCGGCAAGCCGTTGTGCGGGCTCCCGTTTGAGCCGTTCTGACAGCGACTGCGCCAAGGCTGACTGGCCCGCCGCGAAGGAACAGACCGACAAGGTGACCACCGTCAGCGCAATCCCGCGATGCTTCATGACTCGAATGCTCCGGATGGATGTCCGACCAGGAAAATCCCGCTCCTAGGTCCTTCCCGCACGACCGTGTCGCCAGCTTACACGCTGCCTTTGGGAACGGAAAGGCCCTGGTGAGAGGCCGCCATTGGCCCCCTTCCGGAGCAGCCCGTTCGACAATCCGGTCCACAACAAGCTCGTTTGCTCCGCCCAATCCCCGGAATAGAGCAATCCTGAACAGGTATGCGGTGAAGGCCCATGTAAACCGCCGCTCTCCCTCGACTCGAAGTCACGTCCGGAACGAGTTTCCTGAAAGGGTGGAGAGTTTCCATCATCGCCGCCTGTCTTGACTCGAAAGGACCCACCTTGCATCGTCTGCTGTTTTATTCGCTCGGCCTCCTTATCTGATCTTCGATACCGACTGGACCGGAGGCTGGGGGTTGACTTCAAATAAGTCTACGATTGGCATCTGTCCGCTGCGTTTTCGACCAAATACTTTCCTCGCGGTCGATCGGCTGTCATAATGTCTCTTCCGCGTATACCCGCCCCTGCCACCTGCTCACTCTTCACCCACCGAGAGCATGAAAACCGCACCGATACTCCGGCATCTGCTCCTTTTGGTTGCTCCGGGCCTGTTCGTGGCTCCGTCACACGCAGATGATGAACCGGCCGAGGTGAATGCCGGGTTCGCTCGCACCGTGCAACCGCTCCTTCGCAAGTATTGCCTAAACTGCCACAACGCAGACGTCCAGAAAGCCGAGTTCACGGTCCACGACCTCCGAGGGAACGTCGGGACTGCCGGCGAGCTGCAACGGTGGGAAAAGATCCACGAGATGCTCGATCTCGGACTGATGCCCCCGAAGAAGCGGCCCCAGCCGCCGAAAGAAGACGTCGAGCATGTGGTCCGGTGGATCGATCAGGAACTGACCAAAGTCGGCCGAGCGCCCGACACGTGGCGGGTGAAGCTGCCGCAGTTCGGCAACCGGGTTCACCACGCCGACCTGTTCAGCGGGAAGCACAAGGGGCCGGCGTTCTCTTACGCGCGGGTTTGGCGGATCAGCCCGGACATCTACGCCCAGATGGCGAAGGACAACGGGATCGTCCGCCATTCGGGGCCGCAAGGGCTCGCCGATGCGCTCGCCGACGGGCTCGCTCCGGTCAGCGAGAAGGGGATTCAGGACTTCGCGCTACTCCGCGCCGACGAAGCCACCCTGCGCATCCTCATCAACAGTAGCCGGACCATCGCCACCCGCATGACCGTCGGCAAGGTAATCCCGGGGACCCGAAAGGGCAAGAATCCCAAGCCGGCACGGATCGACAAGAATAACCGGGTGTTCCGCGATCTGGCCATGCTCGATGCCGAAACGGCAACCGACGTGGAGCTCGATCACGCCCTCGATCGCAGCTTCGTGGAGCTACTCCAGCGGAAACCCAACGCCGCGGAACGGGACCGCTACGGGGCCTTGCTGCGGAAGTCGGTAAAGATCGCCGGACCGATGAAGGGGTTCCAGAACCTGCTCATGGCGCTGTTGATGTCCCCCGAGTTCATCTTTCGCATGGAATTGGGACTCGGCGCACGGCTGCCTGACGGTCGGCGGATGCTGTCCCCACGCGAACTCGCGTACGCCATCGCCTACGCCCTCGACGATCGCCCTCCCGACACCGAACTGCGGAAGGCCGCGGCAGAGGGGCGGCTGTCCAGCCGCGTGGATGTCGAACGCGAGGTCCGGCGAATGTACGACCAGTACGACGACGTCCACACCTACTTCACCGTCCCGATGGAGGATCTCGGCAGCAAGAGCGACCCGTACAACGCCCGTCCGTTGCGGTTCTTCCGCCAATTCTTCGGTTACCACCGGGCGCCGACCGTGTTCAAGGACGCCGAACACAGCAAGGGACGGGTCCACAGGGCCGAATGGCTCGTCAAGGACGCCGACCGGTTCGTGCTCGAAATCCTCGACCGCGACCAGAACGTGTTCCACGACCTGTTGACAAGCGACCGGTACTTCGTCGCCTACGTGCCCCCGAAACACGTAGAGCGTGCGATCCGCGGCATGCTCCGGACCCGGGGAAAGAAGAAGGGCGACCCCAGGACCAAGGCCCGAGTCGAACGCGGCGAGTACCCGGTACCGCGGCCGTTCGGCGCATACATCGGAGCGTACAACCTCGATAAGGACACCTGGAACTGGCAGCCGGTACAACCGTTCCAGCTACCCAATCGTGCCGGGATGCTGACGCATCCGGCCTGGTTGGTGGCCCACTCGGGCAACTTCGACAACGACCCCATCCGCCGCGGAAAGTGGATCCGAGAACACCTGCTCGCCGGGAACGTGCCCGACCTCCCCATCGGGGTGGAAGCGAAGTTGCCCGAAGACCCGCACAAGACCCTCCGCGAGCGGATGGAAGTGACCCGCGCCGAATCCTGCTGGCGCTGCCACCGTCAGATGAACCCGCTAGGGCTCCCGTTCGAGGAGTTCGATGACTTCGGAACGCACCGCACCCGTATCGTTCTGGAGCAGGAGCATAAAAAGCGGGGCAAGGTGATCATCCCGGCAGTAACCCGACCCGTCGATACGCGGGGTGAACTGACCGGCACCGGCGATCTCGAACTGGACGGCGCGGTCGACGGGGCACGAGACCTCATCGGGCGGCTCGCAAAGTCGGAGCGGGTTCGCCAGTCGATGATCCGCCACGTGTTCCGCTACTGGATGGGCCGCAACGAGACACTCCGCGACTCACCGACGCTGATCGCCATGGACCGTGCATACCTGGAGAGCGGTGGCAGTTTCAAGGAACTGCTCGTCACATTGTTGACCTCCGATTCATTCCTGTACCGGAAAGACCCTCCGGAATAGCGCGCACACCAAGCCGACCCCCACCCCACCTTGGACCCGATCATGAACAACCTAAGCCGGCGGCAACTGCTACGGGACATTTCTTTAAGTACGGGATGTGTAGCACTCGCGCCGTTCTTGGCGAACATGCGTGCCCAGGCGGAAGGAGCGCCGAAAAAGTTGCCGAAGCGGTTTGTGTTTATCGCTCGCGCCAACGGACTGCTCCCGTACGGGGTCCAGCCCATCGGGCTGGAAAAGAGGGTAAACGGCCCGTCGAACAAGCTGGTCCGTACCACAAACACGACGCAATTGGCGTTGAGAGACCTTGCCCTGCACCCCACGATGAAGTCGCTGGAGCCCCTGAAGGACCGGATGAACATCATCCAGGGGCTTTCTGCGAAGATGTGCAGTGGGAACCACTCAGCGCATTACGGCGCGCTGGGGGTGTACCCGATGCGCGACGGCAGCCGTCCCAAGGACATCACCATCGACTCCAAGTTGGCCCAGGCATTCTCGGGCATCTTCCCGCACGTCGGGCTGATGCTCGGGGCCAAGGGCAAGCAGGTGATCAACCCGCGGCTTTCCGCGTCTGGACTGGGGAAACCGCTGTCGTACTACGCCGACCCCCTCCTAGCCTATCAAGACCTGTTCGGGGCGGCTTTCACCGGTGGAGGTCAGGTCGCCGCGCGGGCGGAACTGGACCGAACACTGCTCGACTTCATGGTGGATGACGTCAAGCGCGTGAACGCCAGGCTCCCGGCAAGTGAGAAGGAGAAGTTGGAGCACTACCTGGAGGGGTTCGAAGCACTCCGGCATCGCC
Organism: uncultured Alcaligenaceae bacterium; assembly: GCA_964410665.1. Taxonomy (GTDB): domain Bacteria; phylum Planctomycetota; class Planctomycetia; order Gemmatales; family Gemmataceae; genus CAYPIE01. The sequence continues at coordinate 73,030 of CAYPIE010000015.1, read as the reverse complement.
GCGCTAAGATCTCTGCCATGAGCGACGCCATCGCGGAGGGCACTCCGGATGCGGACAACAAGTACACGTCCGAGGTCGAAACACACCGTCTGGAAGCGCACTTCGACATCGCGGCCGCAGCCCTGGTGACCGGCCTCACGCAGGTCATCGCTATCAGTACGGACACCCTGGAAACCCGGTATAGCGGCCTCGGCCTGGGCGACTACACCGTTCACGCACTCGGTCACCTGGAAGTGAACGGCAACACGGGCGACGACCCCAACGACTGGAAAGACAAGGACGGCACCGTAGAGGGCCGGATCGCACGCGACAAGATCCGCACGCTGCACATGGACCTGGTCGCCGGGCTGGCGAACAAGCTCGCCGCCGTCCCCGAGGGGAATGGCACAATGCTCGACAACACCCTGATCGTGTACTTCGCCCATTCGGGCGACCGTCACCACCCGAACTTCTTCACCTGGCCGATCGTCACGATCGGTGGGCTGGGTGGAACGCTCAAGACCGGCAACTACCTGCAATACCCGAGTCACGGGGAGCGCGGCCACCACACCCTCGGGAACTTCTACACGACTGTCCTGCATGCAGTGGGGCTGCCCCAAAAGGGGTTCGGCCACCGAGACCTGCAACTGGGGCCCGAGATCGATCAGGAGTGTCCCCTGGACCACCTGTTGGCGTGACCGCTCACTCGGTACGTTGACTTTGCCAAGGTGGAGTAACCTTCCTTCACTCAATCACGATGTGATGCACGCGAACTCGAACTGCTGGATGAGGTCCGTTATGCAACCATTTCGACAGCCGTACTGGTTGATCACAGCACTCACTCTGTTCTGGCCAACCACCCTACCCTCGTTTGCCGAACCGATGCCACGGAAAAACGTCGTCGATGCTGCCGTGATCGGCAAAGGGCTGTGTGTCAGCAACGTCTTCCAGTCCCACATGGTGCTCCAACGGGACAAGCCGATCCACGTTTGGGGTTGGGCCGAGCCGGGCGAGCAGGTCACGGTGACGTTCGCCGGAGAGAGTGCTTCGGCCAGAGCTGGGAAAGACCGCGGGTGGAGGCTCACGTTGCCAGCCGTGTCCGCCAACAGCCAACCCAGACGGATGACCGTCAAGGGTAAGAGCAAGACGCTCGTTCTCGACGACATCCTCGTCGGCGACGTCTGGGTGCTCGGTGGGCAAAGCAACATGGAGTTCGAGCTCGCGAAAGTCGAAAACGGTAATCTGGAGATCATCTCCGCCGACTACCCCCAGATCCGTCTCCTTACCATTCCTTACGGCGAGGGGCCAGAACCCAAGCGAGGCTTTCCCCGCTTGCACGAGTGGAGCAGCTGGTTCGGCAGGCACTTCCGCAAGGGCGACTGGGCCGTCTGCACCCCGGAGTCGGTCCGAGAGTTCTCGGCCATCGGCTACGTCTTCGCCCGCCGGGTGCACAAGGCCGCCAAGGTACCCTTGGGCGTCATCGACGCCTCCCGGGGAGGGACCACCGTCGAGACCTGGACTCCACTGCCCGTGCTCCGAGCAATGGACAGCGAGCCGACCAAGGCCCAGCTGGCGGACTGGGACACCAAGGCCGCCGAGTGGGATCCGCGGGCGGACTTGAAGAACCGAATCGCCTCGCATCGGCAGTGGATCGAGCGACAGACCAAGGCAGGGAAGCCGATCCCCAACGACCGGAAGCTCCCGCCCGACGATCTCCGACCCGGCCCGATCGCCGACCCCAACTACCCCGGCAACTGCTATGCCGGCATGATTGCCCCGATCGCCGGACTTTCCGTCCAAGGTGCGATCTTCCACCAGGGATACAACAACGCGTTCAAGGGCTCGATCGGTGCCGAGATGTACCGCGACATTTTCCCGGAGATGATCCAAGCCTGGCGTATGGCTTTTGACGACCCCGAGATGCCTTTCGGTATTATCTCGCTCTGCACCGACGGTTACCCGCAAACGCGAGACGACTACTGCGAGAAGATGTTTAACGCCGGCATCGCGATCCGCGCTGCGCAATACCAGACCTTCCTCGAGTTCTACAACGCCGGCGATCCGAACGTCGGCTTCGCCAGCACCTACGACCTCCGCCGACGCTGGTACCACCCCCAGCTCAAGATCCCGGCTGGGGAGCGGATCGCGCGGTGGGCGCTGGCGACGCAGTACGGCTTCGACCGTCAAGTCCAGTGGAAGCCGCCGATGCTCGTGGGTACAGAGAAGCGTGATGGGGGACTGCTGCTCAGGCTGGACACCGACGTCAGCGATCCCGAGGACGGCGCGATCCAAGGCTTTGCCATCGCCGGCGTGGACCGCAAGTTCCATCCCGCTGACGTCGCATATGCAGAGAAGGGGAAAGACAACCGCGGGCGGATCCAGTATGACCGCAAGCAACTCGTGCTGACCAGCCCGATGGTGCCCGAGCCTATCCACTTCCGCTACGCCTGGGGCCGGAACCCGCTGGCCAACCTCCAGGCGACCGGCAACAGAGACCTTCCCTTCGCCACCCAGCGTAGTGACGACTGGAAGATGGAAGAGGGCCCCCTGGGTGTGCTCGGGGATGACGTGAGCCAGCCCCTGTCCCGCGGCGACCGCAATATCATCATCCAAGCACTCCGTAAGCAAGACCAAGCGAGGCGTCGGAAAGAAGCCCAGCAGCTCCTCGAGTCGAGCGGAGGGGCCGAGCCGCCCGGTTGAGCATTACCCCAACGGGGATCGACTTTGCAGGTCAATCCCCCGTACCCTGGCAAGACCCCTCCCGAGTAACATCAAGGTGCTTCTCCGCCAAGGCACGGCCCCGATCATCACCTTTCGGGCGAAGTCGTCAAGGGCAGCATGGGCATCATCGACGCGCTTACCACCCCGACATCGGACACAGAAGGACCATCAAAGTGATGCAGCCTGAGTTTGGACCGGCACCCCGTTGTATCTTTCTCCGGAGGCGATCGAGAATCCGGAAGGTGTGGACGGACGGAGCGACATTTATTCCGTCGGCGCGGTAGGCTACTTCTTACTCACCGGGCAAACCTTGTTCGAGGGTCACACCGTCACCCAGATCATCATGCATCAGGTGAGCACTATCCCTCAGACCCCGTCGCACCGAGCCGGCAGTTCCATCCCTAAGGGTTTAGAATCCGTGTGATGCGCTGCCTGGAGAAAGACCCGTCAGCACGCTTCCCGGACGCGAGGGAATTACGCTCCGCGCTGCTCGGGTGCGACGCGGCAGGTCTTTGGGCTGAGTCCGATGCGGCGAGATGGTGGACCGCCTTCACGACGGAAGATCCGATCGGGGTTTCCAGGTCGGCGGACATGGCAACCGAGCCCGAACCGAACATGACCGTCGACTTTCAGAGGGAAGAAGTCCCATAACCCAGTCTCTCTATCCTGGCCACCGAGAAGGAGAAGGGGTCTGGATAACCAAACTCGCTTCATCATTCTCTTGATGTGCTGATCGAGGGAATCTTGAAAGGAATCGGCAGACCAATCGAATGATGCTTGTTTCCCCACCAAGCTTACGCCGGAGACCTCATGGAGCCTCTCACCCCGACCGATCTCGAGACAGCGAGCGCACTCATCCACCGCCACATGCTGCCTACGCCGCAATACCACTGGCCGCTGCTGTCTGCCCAGACTGGTGCTGAGACTTGGGTGAAGCACGAGAACCATACCCCCACCGGCGCCTTCAAGATCCGTGGCGGGATCACCTTCATCGACTGGCTTCGACGGACCCATCCCGATGCGCTGGGCGTTTGCACCGCCACCCGAGGCAATCACGGCCAGAGCCAAGCCCGGGCAGCCACCGCCGCGGGTCTCCGCGTGCGCATCTACGTGCCCCACGGCAATTCGGTAGAAAAGAACGAGGCGATGCGTGCCTTCGGAGCCGAGCTCGTCGTGTACGGAGCCGATTTCGACGAAGCTCGCCTGGAAGCATGCCGGGTGGCGGAGACTGAGGGGCTCGTAAACGTGCCCCCGTTTCACCCAGAGCTGGTACGTGGGGTGGCCACCTACGCCTGGGAGTTGTTCCACGCAGTGCCAAACGTCGACACGGTCTATGTCCCCATCGGCTGCGGCTCGGGGATCTGCGGCACAATCATGGCACGCGACGCCCTGGGGTTGGCGACGAAGGTCGTTGGCGTTGTATCGCAGGCCGCCAATGCAGCGCGGCTTTCCGTCGAAGCCGGCCGCCCGGTGGAAACTGACAGTGCCCGCACCATCGCCGACGGCATGGCCGTACGCGTGCCAGTGGCCGAAGCCCTAGCGATCTACCGCGGCGGCGCGGACCGAATCGTCGAGGTCAGCGACGATGAAGTGGCCGAGGCGATGCGGCTCATCTTTCGCACTACGCACAACGTCGCGGAGGGGGCGGGGGCGGCACCGCTCGCCGCACTCCTGCAGGAGCGCGCGCGGATGACCGGCCGTCGCGTTGCGGTGATCCTATGCGGCGGCAACGTGGACAGCGAGTGGTTTGCCCGGATCCTCGCCGGGGAAACGCCGTCGGTCTAAGCCCTCCGACAACGAAGTTCCCGGACAGCATGTGACTCGTGCCGCTGCATCATGCATCCCGCTAACAGCTGGACTCACGAGCTTCACGTTCCCTCCGCCTCGGTATGGCGAATCTGGACCACACAAAGGTAGTCGCCAGCTATACGGGGCCAATGCTACGTCGTTTCACCGACATAGGTGTCGCAGTTGTATCGAAGATATTGGTTATTTTATTTCTACTCGCCCTGGGCTTCCTGCGTTGCATTAATGTGCTGTTCAGGTGGCCGAAGGACTGAACAAAACCCGTCGCTGAGAAAGTGCCAGCGGGGTTGAACGGTTCACACTTTGGCTGCCAACCCTCGAACCGAGCAGTTGCCTGCACCCGCGCCATCACCTGCACAAACCCACCCGCCTGGCCCGAGGAAGGTCAACGTATGTTTGGTGTGATGGCTTTTTCGCTGTCCACAACGAACTGAGAAATCTTGGTCGGTAGCCAAATCGATTTGACACCCCTCGCCACTCAGAACGTCGCTAAATGAGCTTCGCGAGAGTTACTAATGAGCTTCGCGAGCGCAACGTTGGTAAGCTTGAGAACTATGGACCAAACCCAAACGGTGTGCGACCTTCACGGACACAGCTAGAATGAAGGCATTCACACGGAGACAATTGCTACACCGAGCTCTGGGTACTGGCAGTGCCATGCTGGCGTTGGGGCCGTTGCCCGTCGAGGGTGGGTGTAAAGTGAAGAGGACGCAAGTCGATCCGGATGGCTTTTTCACACTTGCCCGGCGGAAAGAACACAAGTGGTTGATCACCCCAGAAAGGAAGCCTTTCTTTACGATGGGTGTGAATCACATCGATCCTGCGACTTTGCGTTATCCGGAGAACATCCACATCTGGCGTGAGAAGTATGGTGGAAGCACCATTCGATGGATTCGAGAATCGGTTGCTCCGAATCTCAAGGCTTGGGGCTTCAACACCGTCGGATGGGTTCAAGAAGTGTCGGTGCGAGAGTGGCAGCATTCGCGTGGGTTCACCGTTGATAAATACTGTGCGCTCGAGATGCCCTACTGTCATCTCCTACTCTGCGGAGCCTCCTAACGCAATCGAGCCCGGCGGTACGGATTGCTGGACGAACACGAAAAACCCGACCATGAGAACGTGGCCCTGATGAACGCTGCCAACGCTAAAGTCGCTCGATCGCTGGAGGAACGAGTTCGATAGGGTGCCGATGGAGACCATCAACACCCTCCCCGAGGATGACCCCGACGAACAGAGCCCGGCCGACCGTGTGCTTGGTACCTTGGCCTACATGGCTCCAGAGCAAGCCAACGGTTGGGTCAAGAACATCGACCCCAAGAGCACTGTTTTCGGACTTGGTGGCATCCGGTCTCAGACCCTGACTGATAACTGTCCAGCCATCAAACGCAACTCCTGGAAGTCGATGGCTATTGAACCGACACCCGACCGAGGCCATTCAGCGACCACCCACCGGTCGAGTCCGGCGTACCCGTTAGGTGGTGATGATATTCTGGATGGTGTACGGTGACAGGATGTTCGGCCCGTCTCCTTCTTCGAGCAGTTCATTCTTCCCATTCCCCCCGTCAACGAAGCCCGAAACCGAGATGCCCTCTTCGTAGATGAGCAAGTCGTCGGCGTTCCCGAAGTGGAGACTCAGGAGGTAGAACTCCTTCGCGTTGACCCCTTCAACAAACCCTTCACCCAAGTCAAGCACGTCCCCACCGTTGCCACCTTTGAAGGTCAACCGTCCGGCGACACCATTCGACACCTCAACGAAGTTCCCCCCATTCCCGACGCCGATGTTGACATTCCCTTCGATGAAACGTACCCCGAAAGGATCGAGTTCGATCAGGTTGGCCCCGTTGCCGACGGTGACATCGACGTCGCCGAGGTCCACATCGTTCAGCGTGACAATGTTGTCCCCGTCGCCGCCGACAAAGGTAAATTCGCTGATAAACCGGTCGTCGAGGTTATCGCCGTCGTCGAACAAATTCGCCCCGTCGCCGAAGGCGATGCGCACCGAATCGGTCAGGACACTAAAGTTCTCCAACACATCGTTGCCGGTACCCGCTTCGAGGAGGAATTCGCCGCCGACGGTGAAATTCTCGAGGACGAACTGGTTATCCCCGTTTCCGGCGCGGACGAGATAGTCCCCGCGCACCATCAGATCACTTTCGTCGAAATCCAGGAAGTCAGCCCCGGACCCAGCCACGATCTCAAAATTGCCTTCGACTGTCTGTCCACTTTCACCGGGGGGATCGGAGAGCAGGGAGTTATTGCCGCCACCCAGATCGATGTGGACATTCCCACCGAACGCCGAGGCACTGTCGTCCACATTGTTCACGTCGACCGAGTCGTCCGCGTCGCCGAGCGTCAGGCTGAAGTCGCCGAGGAAGGCGGTGGTACCGGCGATCACGACCTTGGAGTCGACGCCACTACGGCTGGTCAGGGTCACATCCCCGAAAAACGCATCGTTACCGCCATCGATCCCCGAGCCTGCATCCCCACCGGCGCCCAGATCCACCTTCGAGAATCCGATCGCGGTGAAGTCGCCCTTGAAGTCGCTGTCGCCACTGCCGGCGGCAACCGTGAGGGTGTCATTGCCCCGCGTGTCGATGATCTGAACGTTGCCGGAGAAATCCGCACCGCCCTCGACCGCCATACCCACGAAATCACTGCCTGGGCCGGTCAAGACGGTCACGTCGCCGCGGACTGTCTTGTCCCCCTGAAAGGTCACTACGTCTGAGCCGCCACGCAGATCGAAGAACACATCTCCGGTGAAGTCCGTGTTCGCAACCGTGAACGTGACAGTTTCGCCACCGCTGGTACCCAGGACGAAGACTGAGTTCGCCTCGATGGTCACGGCCATCGTGTCGTCGATGATCGCCAATGCCCCGGAGTCGGCCGTGATGTCCAGTTCACCGTTCGGATTGATGATGAAGACGGTCGAGCCGATCAGCCGGACGGTCGCAGGAGTGCGACGCTCCTCCAAGACCTCGAAGGTCGGAGTGAAGCGTTTGTTCAAGCGAGTCATGTACTCTCTACTCTCCGGATTGGTTTGGTCTCACAGTATGAGGCAGCTTTAGCAGTTGGCACGAATGTAGTGAAACTCCGAAGAGAGGCGATCGACAGAGCAATCTGCCACCTACGTGGGACTTTCTCGGCTCGGCAGCTTCGACATTTCACCGATTTAGAATTACCGGCTCAGAGCATACACCCCGTAGAGCATGCTTGACCTTTGGATCTCCTATTCTCACTGTTTGCTGATTTCTCAGGATATTCGTTGCAATCGGACCGACGACCCGAAGGCTGAGCATGTGAAGGTAGAAACTGGCCCAGATAGAACAGTCCCGCGGAAAGGTACCGAATAGGCTGATTTTCCCGAACATGTGGCCTGCTCGTTTGCTTCTGCTGTGAGCGTAATCTAAGTTTCCGGTGAGCAAACGAGAGTCCCCTCTCTCCAAAGCTGATCACCGAGCCCACTTACCGTCAAGGTGGGGCCGGCTTGTACCAAGACCTCTTCAAAGGGCATCGCACCCGTCATCAGACTCGGGTTCGCCCCCGTTGAGGAGCACCCCAAACGCAAATTCGCAGCGGTGGGATACGGAACCGCGCTCGTGGGACACGAGGGGCTCCCATCCACGCGACTGCCTCATTCGCTCGGTCTGAGTTGTGAACAAGTAGGGTCAACCGGTGAGCACACACCCCCAGATAGCGGCGGCGATGCATTGCTTCGAACCTCAAATGCCTCGAGACAGCCGATCCGCCCGGAGCAAGCAGCTTCTCCCCATCCACTCGACTTATGAGCGACGGGGCTTACGGCCCGAAAACCACAAGTCACGGCAAAGTCACTCGAACGCGAGCCGGCAGGCACGACCCGTGCGCGCGTAGTCCAACCAACAAACCGAATCTGAGACTGACAGCCTCGATTTTAAGCCGATCTGGGGCCGGCCATGGGTCGCCCGAATCGACCAACGATATCCAACACGACTTCCCGAACAGCCCACGCACGAGAAAGATCATCGGAGCCAACATGCCAGGACAGAAAAAGCGATCCCCTCGACCCGTCACTTCGTTCGAGCAGACTCTCTCTTGCATCATGCTCGAAGATCGTGTTGCCCCGGCTGGCGATCTGATTATCAACCCCGGCCAAATCCTGGCGGGCAATCAGACAATTGACGCCGATGTCCTCAACCAGGGCCTGCTCAGCCCGGGCAACTCGCCGGGGATCATTAACATCGACGGTGACCTGACCATCGACGGCGCCTACGACCAAGGTCAAGCCGGAGACCCGACCGGCTCGGTGCTGATCGAAATCGGCGGCCTCGCACCTGGCCCGGGCGACCCGAACGTCGATGACGGTTACGACCAGATCAACGTGACCGGCAACCTCATGCTCGAATCGGACAGCGTGCTCCAGATCGAAGTCATCAACGACTTTGAACCGCAGGTCGGCCAGAGCTTCGACTTCCTCAACTTCGACGGTACCCTGACCGGTGAGTTCGGCACCGTCAACGGCCTATACGGCTTCGGCGACGACAGCCTCTACTTCGACATTGAGCTGGACGACACCGGGAACGGCTTCGACCTGGTGGTCAAGGAAGCCCCCACCGCGGAACTCCTGTCACCGACCCAGGAAATCAACGACATCCTCGGCCAATACTACAGCGACTACGTCGATGACATCTCCACCGGGCCGATCACGGGCGATCTCCAAATCGACGAGTTCGTCACCGTTCGCGGTACTTTCTCCTTCGGGCTCGAAGTCGTCGAGGACGTCACCGTCGCCACTGGTTTGCCCGGCGACGCACTTGACCTGTTGGGTGAGCTGGGTCTCTCCGGCGACGCCACAGTGATCGATGACCTCGACATGCTCACCCTGACGGTCGGCGCTGCCGACGTCGAGGCGTTCGTCGGCTTCAACGGCCCCTACTTCGGTGACGATCTCGACGGTGACGGTGTGACCAGCTGGGCCTTTAACACCGGCGACGGCGACGAGGAGAGTCGGACCCTCGATTCCGGGACGCTGACCATCGACATGACTGACTACGGCCCCGGCGACGTCCTCCCGGCCGACACAGTCGTAAGCCTGGGCGCCGACGAAGTGGTGACCGTCGGCGGGATCCAGTACGGCGACGCGGACCGCGACGACATCGTCGACGCGGGCGAAACCGCCGAACTCGACCCCGGAGACGCCATCGGCCTGGTCGCGTCCGACCTGGACGTCGGCTTTACGCTGATGTCGCCGCTGCCGACCACCACGAACGGCAGCACTCTCCTATCGGTCTACGCGGCCAGCGGGCTGTTACCGGCTTTCTGGTCGCTCAAAGCGACCGCCGACCAGTTCGCCTTTGTCGGCATCGAAGACGTTGAACTGAGCGCAGAGAACATCACGATCAACGTCAACGACGGGGTAGCCTGGCCCGGCGACCTCGGCCCGCCGGTGGTCGACTTTACCACCAGCTTCGAGACCTCCACGGGAGCCGGCGATGGCTACTTCGAGGTCGACACCGGCCGAGACCCCGTCCAGATCGACTTTGACGGCAATCAGCGCATCGGCTTCAGCTCCGAGCGGATCACCCTGCAGCTCTCGGAGTTTGTCCACGTCACCGGCGGCTTCTCCTTCGAAAAAGGACCCGTGACCAATGTCGATGTGGCCACCGGTTTGCCGTCTTCACTCCTTGGGACCGTCGAAGAAGCCCTGAACGAAACCATCGGCGACAACTTCGGTACGACGCTCGCCGGCTACGCGACGGTCATCCCCGATGTTGAGGTCTCCACCATCCAGGTCGGGGCATCGGACGTCCACGCCTTCGTCGGTCTGAACGGACCGTACTGGACTGACGACCTCGATGGCGACCGCGAACTCAGTTGGGCTTTCGATACCGGCGACGGCGATGATGCTTCTCGTACCCTCACCGCCGGTACGCTGGTGATCGGCGATGACACCTACACGGTCAACGATGTTCTCCCGGCCAACACGATCGTCACCTTGACTGCCACCGACGAGGTGGTTGCGGTCGACGGTACGGAGTACGGCGACATCGACGGCGACGGGGTGGTTGACCCGGACGAGACCGACGAGCTGAACGACAACGCCGTCGGCCTTTCCGTCGAGGACGTGGACCTCGGCGCGGTCATGATGAGCCCGACGATTGCCTCGTTCGCCGAGCTGTTCGGCGTCCCCGAGGAGACCGTCGATACGTTCATTCCGGACTTTACCGCCCTCAAGGCGACCGGCGATGCAGTACGACTCGTCGGCTTCGACGACGATGAGTTCACGCTCTCCGCCGAGGGCCTCACCATCAACTACAACAATGGCGACGAGTGGGTCGGCGGCTTCGGACCTCCCGTCGTCGACTTCGCAAATAGTGACGGCTTCGCCGACGAGCGCCTTGCCCTGTTCGACGAAGACGGCGACGGGCTTGTGACCGTCGGTGATCTGCGGACCCTCAGCGGCGTTTCGGGTGCGGCGAGTGGGGCGTTCACCGGCCTCTACGACGCCGACGCGCCCGACACCGACCTGGTCGATACCGACGATATCGCTAGCGTTCTCGACGCCTATGAGGGCTTCGACCGCTCCGAAATCAACGCCGACAACAACGGGCTCAACAACGGCTTGCTCGAGGTTGAAGAAGCCCAGGCTGCGTTCGCCGCAGCATACGCGAACCGCGCAGCGGACTCAGACGTGGACGGCGACGGCAAGATCGACCCGCTCGGCTTCGAGGTCAGCACCGGCGGGGTACCGGTCTACATCGACTACGACGGCAATCAGCGCATCGGCGCCAGTGCCAGCGAAGTCCAATTGCAGATATCCGAATTTCTCCACGTTCGCGGCAGTGTCGAGTTCGAGTTGGGGCCGGTGCAGACCGTCGCGGTCGGGGGCGGCTTACTCTCTGATTACACCGGGACGGTCGGTGACCTGCTCGAAGACTACGGGTTCCCCTCCTCGCTCCAGGACTCGTTCCCAGCCCTGGGCGCGGCCTCTACCGAAGTGTCGGCGATCACGTTCGGGGCGTCGAACGTCCACGCCTTCGTCGGTCTCGACGGGCCGTATTGGACCGATGACCTCGACGGCGACCGAAACATCAGTTGGGCCTTCAACACCGGCGATGGCGACAATGCGTCGCGCACCATCACCGAAGGCTCCGTCACTATCGATGGCGTGACCTACGAGGCGGGTACCGCGAACAACGTCCTGCCTGCCAACACCGTCGTCAGCCTCGGCGATGACGAGGTCGTCACCGTGGGTGGCACCCAGTACGGTGACATCGACAGCGACGGGGTGGTCGACGCGGACGAAACCGACGAGCTGAGCGAGGACGCCGCCGGGCTGGTGGTCAACGACTTCGACTTCGGCGCGGCGATCCTAAAGCCGACCAACCCCCTCGACTTTGCCAAGTACACAACGCTCAAGGCGAGCGCATCGCAGGTCGCCCTGGTTGGCATCGAGGACGTCACCGCGGAGGCCACGAATATTCTGGTTGAGGTCAACCTCTCGAGCCCGAGCGTCTACGGCATCCCGCTCTTCCCGGTCGTCGACTACGCAACCACGACGCAGTACAACAGCGACCTGTTTACGCTGTTTGATACCGACGGCGACGGCGAAGTCACCGTGGAGGAACTACGAGCCCTAACCGGACAAGACAGCTACTCGGGCCTGTACAGCAGTTCGGATGAAGGTACCAATGTCGTTGACTTAGATACAATCGTTGAAGTCTTCGACGCCGACGGCAACAGCGACGGCAACCTGGATGTCAGCGAAGCCGAAGCCGCCTTGATTGACTCGATCGACGTCGCGGCAGCCGACCTCGACGGGGATGGCGTGTTGGACGCATTCGTCAGCGAGCAAGTCGCGCTGTTCGACACAAATCGCGACGGGGTGATCCAACTGGGCGAACTGGCGGCCATGTCGAATGCGGCTGACTTCGCCGCACTGGCCGGGATCGATTCCAGCGACACAACAGTCGTCAGCAGTGACGATCTCCTGGAACTGCTCGACACCGACGACGCGGACAGCATCGGGTACATCACGATCAATGAGGCGGCCGCCCTGTTCGGCGATGCTACAGTCGTCGACGTGTATGACGTCGACGGGGACGGCTACATCGAGCCGGCTGGCTTCGAGATTGGCACGGGTGGCGAGCCCGTGTACCTCGACATGGACTCGCCCATCATCAGGGCCCAGGGTTTCTTCGATTTCAACATCCTCGATGCCTTCTATCTGAGTGGTAGCGTCGGGTTTGAACTGGGTGAAACCCAAGATGTGACGCTTACTGACGGTACTACCAAGAACGTCTCCACCCTCAACATCGGGGCCGCGAATATCACTGCCTTCGTCGGTGCGAACGGCCCCTATTGGACCGACACCAACGGCAACTATGAGGTTGACGATGATGAGCTGAACTCCGAATCGATCGGCCTGGAGATCACCGACCTCGATGTCGGCCTCACGGTGATGGCCTCAACCGCCATCGACGAGCTCGGCGTTTACTTTGCAGGGACGGCCAGCGTCTACAGCTTCGGCACAGTCGGGATGCCCTTGATCGAGGCAACCGGTGCCTTTGACATCGCCCTCAACCTGGGTCTGGGCGTCGACGGCGACGCGGTGGTCGACTTCTCGGCGAGCTTCGACGAGGACCTGAACGACGACGGTGACTTCGACGACACTGCCGACGGGGAATTCGACAAGGACGGCGACGGCGAAGTCGACCAGGGCTTCAACATCAACACGGGCAACCCCGACTCACCTGTCATTCTGGACTTTGACCAATTCCTGATCAACTTCCAACTCGGCGGCATTCTCACCATCTACAGTGACACCGAGAACACGAATCCGGTCGTGCGCGCCAACGGGTTAGCCCTGTTCGAGGTCAACGACGAGGGGCTGGGAGCGTTCCTGGCCGCGGGGCTGGAATTCGGCCCGGACATCGACAGCGATGACAAGATCCTCGACCTCAACGCGATGGGCGGGCTTGTCATCAACGGGGACGGCATCGCCGCCGACATCGACGTTTCCCTCGCGATCGGTGCCAGCTTCAGCGACGTGTTCTATGCAGAGGCCAATGCCCGGATTGTGTTCAACACGACTGGGGCCGACCAATCGGTCCTGATTCCCGAACGGTACGTCGGCTTCCTGACCGGGGTGGTCGATCTGGAAGGCTCGTACATCGAAGAAGGCCTGGACGAACAGGGCGTCGACAACCTCGATGCCCTGTCGAGCCTGACTGGGCCCTTAGACGAGCGATTTATCGCCAACGGCGACGGGTCATACTCGTTCACCATCTTCGGTACTCCGCCGACGTTGGCGGAACTGTTCGAGGACGACAGTCTGATCGACAGCAACACTCCTCTTAGCGAGGATATGGAATACTTCGCCCTCGCAATCGACGGCTTAATCACCGTCGGGGGCAATTGGGGGCTGGATGGCCGGTTCGGGATGATCATCTCCGACCAATCCTTCCAGCTCAGTGCCGAGGCGAACCTCGATCTGGGTCCCGTGGGTAGCCTATCCACACAAGGCGACCTGTTCATCGATGATGAAGGGGTGCGGGCTCGCGTAAACGTCTTCGGCATGCTAGGCAGCAGTGACATTGGGCTGACGATGACCGCCTCGGGCCTGTTCGAGGTCAACACCAGTGATACTGACTGGACCGTCTCCGGCGTTACCGTCCCGGCAGACAGCGTCGGGGTTGCCGTTTCGGCAAGCTTCGACTTCCTCGACTTCGCCACCGGCAGTGGCACCGCGTCCGTGACCTACGACGACGGCGACTTCCAACTGGTCATCGACGGTACCCTGAGCATCGGCGGTGGCTTCGACGTTGAGGTGCTCGCCTATGTCGGCATCTTCGACGACGACACGGCGACTTCGATCGACGAATCCGGGGTAATCATCGACGCATCGGTCGCGGTCGACCTGAGCTTGTTGAGCATCATCGACCTGAACGCCTCCGGCCGCATCCAGGTCAACACCACCGACATGGCCATCTCCAGCTACCGTGGTGCGATCCTGGACGAGAACGGCAACATCACCGGCTTCGGCGACATCGACATCGTCGACGTGGACGGCAACTCCAGCAGTATCGCGGCCAACTCGTTCTACCTGGACCTGCGCGGCGAATTGGACCTTTTGAGCGTCATTTCGATGAGCGGCCGCCTGACCGTGACCGTCACGGACAGCTTCTGGGAGGTCTCCATCCCGGCCAGCGACCCACTAACGGCCGACTTGCTTGGCATCATCACCGCGACCGTGAGCGGAAGCCTGAACTCCGACGGTGATTTCGAACTTGACCTGGACGCGAGCATTGACTTCACCGTCGGCGGCACCGGCATCGAGGGCAGCCTGTCCATCTACACCCGACTGGACGTCGACCAAGACCCGGACTTCGTCTTCGAGATCAGCGGCAGCGGCTCGGGCAAGATCCTCGGCACCGAGATCGCAGGGGTCGAGGCCGAGGCGAGTATCGAAGGGGACCTGGGTGAGACCGTGCCCGTCAAGTTGACGCTCTCGGGCACGGGCGTATTCTTCGAGACCGTCGAGAAGGTGATCAACTTCTTCCGCAGCGTCTTCAAGCAGAAGAAGGTAGAGAAGAACCTTAGCGCCACCATCACCCTTTTCAGCATCACCCTGCCGGGCTCTCTGGAAACGACCTCGCCGCCGCCCCCGCCGAACTTGGCCACGCAGTCCGGTAGCCAGCTGACCCTGAACGTCGGCGACCGTGCCGACCAGCGCAACGTTGAGTCGATCACCACCGCGGAGAGCTACTACGTCATCCGCAGCACCGACGGGTCGGTGATCATCCAAGCGTTCGGGGAGACCGAGACCTTCACGGGCGTCACCAGCATCGTCGGCGACTTCGGATCGGACGCCGACTCGGCTGAATTCATCAACATGAGTTCGATCGACGTCAACGTCTCCGGCGGTGCGGGCGACGACTACCTGCTCTACTCTGGGGAGGGAACCGCAGAACTGTCGGGCGATGCGGGTAATGACACCCTGACACTCAGCGGCTCTCCTTCGATCACCAGTTCGATCTCCGGGGGCGATAATGACGACGAGTTGAGCAACACAACCGACGTGAACATTGCCATGTACGGCAACGACGGGAACGACACCATCGAGGGTGGCGACGGAGATGACGCCACGTTATCCGGGGGTGCCGGTGCCGACTATATCGACGGCGGTGCGGGTTCCGACACGATCAGCGCGGGCACCGGCGACGATGATATCTTCTTCTCCATCGGGGAACTTGGTCTCAACGAATCGGTCTCCGACGGCGGAGACACCGATGTGCTTTATGTCATCGGTGATAGCTCAGGGGAAGACTTCCGTTTGTCTGAATCTGGCGGCCTGGTAACGTTCGGTTCCTACAGCGGTGGTGTCCTAGAAGGCTCCATCACCTTCAGCGGCATCGAAGACATTAGCCTCACAGGGGATGAGGGCTCCGACTCGTTCACCATCAGCGGTGAACTGGCCAACGGCGGCGTCACTTCCAGCGTGGTCCTCGACCTGGGCGAAGATAACACCGCCGACTCGACTGAGTTCCGCTTGAGCGACTCCGCTGACAACCTCGAAATCGCCCAGAGTGACGAACTTGTTATCGCGGCCTGGACCGGAAATTTCACCCTCGGGCTAGTCACCCCGTTGGCATCCGACGGCGACACCTTTGGCGTCTCCGGGGGCGAAGGGAACGACACCTTCGACGTGGGTGGCGATGGAGTGACCTACGGGATCGGCCTCAACGAGCTGGAGCCGACGATCAGCATCGACGGGGAGGGAGGTGAGGACACCCTCAATGTCGACGACTCAGCCGACACTAGTGCCAACTCAGGCACCTTGACTGCAACGCAAATTACCGGACTCGGCCTGGCCGACGATTTGACCTATGCCGGCATGGAAGTCGTTGATGTGAAACTCGGTTTGGGCAACGACGCGTTCGCCATCCAAAGCACGATCACCGGTACAACCACACTTGACACCGGTGCGGGGAACGACACTGCAACCGTCGAAGCGATCAGCGGTTCGACTGCCGTCACCACCGGTACGGGTGATGATGACCTGACCGTCAACCCGACGGTGAGCGTTGGCGAGAGCAACGCTATTGCGGCAACGCTCGACCTAGACGGCCAGGATGGAAACGACACCTATGTCGTCAACATCTTTGGCAACGGAGATTCGCTGATCAACGTCTTTGACTCGGGCACGACCGATTCCGATGCGGATGAGCTGACGATTAACGGCACGAGCGATTGGGACGATTTCCTCCTCCGAGCCAGCGAGAATGCCAGTGCATCGGGCGGGGTCGCATTCGCCGCGGCTTTGCACGATGACGTCGTCGAGCGAGTTAACTACGATGAAGCCCTCGACCGCCTGATCCTGGAAGGAGACAGCGGCAATGACACGTTCACATTGGATGACAACTGGACCGAGACGACCATCCGCGGCGGGGTCGGCGAAGATTCATTCCAAGTCGGCCAGATCTTCCAAACCCCGCGTGACGCAACCAACGCAAACATCGCCAACGAGGACGAGTTCGCAACCATCGAGACCACTCGCGGTTACCTCAGTAATGGTGTCAGCTTCGCAACCACCATCGAGGGTGGCAACGAAAGCGACAGCTTCACCGTCTACCGTAATACGGCCGAACTGAGTCTCAAAGGCGACGACGGGAACGACGTGTTCACCATCCGTTCCTTTGCCGAGGAAGGTTCAGCGGGCAGCTCGGTCGCTTCGGGAGCGGGGGCGGATCTGATCGAGTATGTCAGCAACGCAAACGTCGACATCGAAGGTGGTGAGGGCGACGACCTGCTCCGCGTGATCGGTACCGAGTTCGGCGACAACTACCTCGTCACTGACGCTTCGATCCAAGGTGCCGGTCGGGCGATCATCTACTCGACCATCGAATCCATCGAAATCGACGGCGCTGAGGGCGACGACCGATTTTACGTCCAGTCCACCCCCGCGGGCGTCACCACCATCCTGTACGGTGGCCTAGGTAACGATGAATTCCACCTCGCCGGCGATTCCGAAGCCGTCACCGGAGCCGACAACACGGTCGTATCGGCGCAGGAAGGCTCGCACGACCTCTCCAGCATCGCCGGCCCGTTGGAGATCTACGGCGCAGCCGGCGCGGGCTCGACCAGCAGTCTGGCGGACCCGGTGATGCTCCCAGGCGAGACCAACGCCGCGACCCCAATCGGCTACGTCGTTGAGTACTCCGGGACCGGAGCGGGTAGTACGATGGATACGATGGAGGTGTTGACCGCCGACTTGCAAGCCGCGGTCGACGGCGACTCCGGTCTGACTGACCTGGATGATCTGGTCGGCTACACGCTGGTGATTCGTGACGGTTCGGGCCGCTCGCGATTCTGGCAAATCAGCGGGATCGCGGACAGCGCCACCAGCGGCCAGACCACGCTAACCCTGCTCAACCCGGCCACTCCAGACGATACGTGGGGCCTACCGGACGCCACGAGCGGATACAGCCTGTCGGAATTGTCCGACAACTTCTTCTTCGATGAAAGCGAAGCGATCGACAAGGCTATCGCCTTCGACGACGGCAGTTCCTCCAACCGAACCGGCGTGGTAACGGCCACTGCCCTTACTGGGCTAGGAATGAACGCATCGGGTGTGATCTACGGGGACATGGAAACGCTCGAAGTCCTCCTTGGGACCGGGAATGACGACTTCACCGTCACCACGACCGCCGATGGGACCATCACCGCGGTCCACGGCGGCGGCGGCTCAGACAACTTCACGGTCACTTCGCGGGGAGATTCGCCGCTGGTCATCTACGGCGATACCAGCGGCGACCGCAGCCGCTATGCCTCCATGGCCGGCACGGTCGAAGCGGCCCTGGCTAATGACTTCGCCAACGATGGCGATGACACCATCGACGCCAGTGGCATTTCTCTGAGCGTTGTCGTGGACGGTGGCGCTGGCAACGACACGGTCAAGGGCTCACAGGTGGGCGACCACCTGACTGGCGGCAGCGGCGATGACTTCATCGAGGGCAATGCCGGCGTCGATCACATCTACGGCGATGCGAACTTCAGCATCGACTTGGACCTCTTCGCCGAGGACCAAATCAGTCCGTTTGTTTCGGGTGATGACAAGATCGATGCCATGTTCATCGTCGGCACCATCGGAACGGCCGGCTCCGACAACATCGATGCCGGTGAGGGTGAGGACATCGTCATCGGTGACTTCGGCTTGATCACGCAAACTGAAGGCACTCGTCGAATCCTGACCACCGAGGAAGTGACGAGAGCCGAGACTGCCTCGCCGACCGAAGGGGGTAACGACACCATCAATGGCGGACTGGACAGTGACCTGATCCTGGGCGGCAGCGGCAACGACGAGATCGACGGGGGTGACAATAGTGTGGAGTCGGTGATCGGCGACAACGGCTTCGCAAGTTACTCGGCCGGTGCCCTGATCGAGCTGACCTCCAGCGATCCGAGCAACGGGGGGAATGACACGATCACCACCGGCACCGCATCGGACCGGGTCATCGGCGGCCTCGGCGACGATGAAATCGATGTCGGCGCCTCCGAAGCGATCCAAGACCTGGTCATCGGCGACAGCGGACAAATGCTGTTTGACTCGACCGGCTTGCCGACCTCCCTGAGCAGTAGCGACTCCGACGAGGCAGGCGATGACACCATCGTCACCGGTGGAGGCTCTGACCTTGTCATCGCGGGCGGCGGCGACGATCTTGTGATCGCGGCCGGCGACGGCGACGTCGCTTCGGTCGAGGCCATCTTCGCATCGGGTGATTATGACCAACTCGACGCAGGCGACGATTCGTCCGACTACGTCATCGGTGACGGTGGTACGTTGAACTTCACCGACGGCGATTTGACCGAGATGGTCACCACCGAATCCGCGTACGGTGGCAATGACCGTGTGCATACCGGCAACGGCTTCGACGTAGTCCTGGCTGGGAACGGCAACGACCTGGTCGTCGCGGGCGGCGATGATCAGGCCAAGGACTACGTCGTCGGCGATTCCGGCCGGTCTACCGTCGGCGGGTCCGAAGAGTTCGGCCCGGGTGAGGAGGTTGGCATCCTCAGCTTCAATTTCACCGGTAGCAGGTCCATCGCGCCCGTCACCGGCGAGGCAGGAGTCGGTCCCGCGGCCGCAGCGAACTGGAACAACCTGGACGGTCTCCGAGACATTGTTGGGGACGAGGGCGAAGAGCAACTCGTCTTCAACAATGGGGTCTATGCCCCGGGGGTCAGCATCGAATGGGGAGCCAACCTCGACACGACGCCGATCAACGCGAGTACCGACCGACACGATCAACTCCGCACAGGCGGAAATCAGAATAAGCAACTCTTCGTTGGTTCGCTGTACACAACTGTGACGAACACCCTCGGTGTGGATATCACAGGACTGAGCGGGCACTTCTCAAGCTACGATGTCTACGTCTACCTCGACGCTGACGATGGACGCAGTAAGCCGGGTGTCTCGACGCGGGTGATTACCGATGGGTCGACGACATACTACCTGGACGACCCCGATGGAAACACCTTCACTGGTACCTTCGTGCAAGTGACTTCCACCGACCTGAATACCCCGCAAGTTGGCAACTACGTGGTGTTCACCGGGCTTACAGGCGACACCTTCACACTGCGGATCGATGACTCAACGATCGATACGAACACCTTCAACAATCCATCCATCGCCGCGATCCAAGTCGTCGGCCTACGGCACCCGATCGACCGAATCGAAACCATCGACGCGGCGTTCGGGGGGGATGACACCATCCTCACCGGCGGGGGGGATGACATCGTGTTCGGCGGGACCGGTGCGGACACCATCGAGACCTACGGCCCAGCGATCTACGGGCAGGTCGATGCCGACGTTGTCGCCGGCGACAACGGCCGCGCGACAATCAGTTTCGGCGAAGTCCGCGCCATCCAGGCGGTTGCGGGTATAGGCGTGAATGACAACGACAACATCGTCACCGGCAACGGCAAAGACATTGTCCTCGGAGGAGACGGCAACGACACGATCGACACCGGAGTCCAAGGCGACTACGACTACGGAGACATCCAAGTCATTAGTCTGAACTTCAACAGTGCCACCCCCGAGGGAGTGATCGACGGAGTCGCGGGTGCAGTCGCTCGTCCCAACTGGAATAACCTAGTCGAGCTGGCCCCTGGTGCGGTAGGTGACCTCGAAGACGACGGGGGTAACGACCCAGCGCGGAACTTCGGCAATCCCATCTTCGATGATGGCTCGACCGCCAGTGGCGTGAGCATCAACTGGGGCTATGGGCTCGAGACTATCGGATCACGTTCGGCCGGCCGAGACACCCACAACGAGATCGACGCGGACACGCAGAACGACCGCCTATTCGAGGGCTACCTCTACACCAGCACGCGCCGCGTCCTCGAGGTCGACATCTCTGGCCTAGGGGGCCACTACACTACCTACGACCTGTATGTGTACATCGACACAGAGGACGACAAATCCGAAGCCGGGAACTCGGTTCGCCGCATCACCGATGGTACCACGGAGTACTACCTCAATGACCCCGACGGAAACACCTTTCAGGGAGAGTTCATTGAAGTCACGTCTACCGACCCAAATCTCCCGGGAGTGGGCAACTACGTCGTCTTCCGCAACCTGACCAGCGACAGGGTTTCTCTGCGGATCGAAGATGACACCACATTAAACACTTCGCTGTACAACCGACCGGCGATCGCGGGTATCCAAATCGTCGGCGGCCCGGACAAAGACGGAGTGGTCATTGGTGGCGACTATGACCGCGACGGAGTCCTCGGTGACAACGGTTCGGCACTGAAGTTCAGAGGCCTGTTCTACAATTTGGCCGCCACCCCGAACACCTCAGCGGGCGCTGGTACGCAAGCCGACCTCATCCGTTCCGGCGAAGAGGGTGACCTGCTCATCGGCGGCGACGGTAGCGATACGCTCATCGGCGGCGACGGAAACGACGTCCTCTTTGGTGACAGCGCGGAGACGCAATTGGCCTCTGGAGAGGTCATTGGCCTGGAAATCTTCAGTAACAACGTCGACCCAGACGAAGACGATGACGGCGTCAATCCATATGCCGTCCCAGGCATTGAATTACGGAACGGCTCGACTATCGTGACCGGCGAAGACGGTACCCCGGGAGCGGGCATTGGCGGGGCTGACATCCTCGAGGGGGGACGCGACGACGACCTGATCTACGGCCAATTCGGGAACGACACCTACGCCTACAGCGGAGTCGGCCTGGGCGCCGACCGCCTAGCCGAGATCGGCGGGGCATCCACCGGCGCCAACGACCGCCACGACACCCTTGACTTCAGTGAGTTCGGGGCATCGGTGACCATTCAGATTAATTCCCCCGGCAAACAGACCGTGAATGCCGACCTTACCCAAGCCGCGCCGAACCTTGAGCTGACGCTCTACTCGGGCACGGCCTTTGAGGACGTGATCGGCAGCGAATTCGATGACCAAATAAAGGGTAACCAGCGGAATAACATTCTCCTGGGCCTCAACGGCAACGACGTTCTAGAGGGTGAAGCCGGCGACGATCTGGTCCTTGGCATGAACGGGAACGACACCATGGAGGGCGGCCGCGGTGATGACCTCCTTGACGGGGGCTCTGGCAACGACGAGTTGTGGGGCGGCCCGGGCTCCGATGAGGACGTGATCGACGACACGGGTCGTGACATCGTCCTAGGCGGCTCGGGGAACGACGAGATTCGGGGCGGAGCCGGCGACGACCTGCTAGACGGGGAAGCTGGCAACGACCTTATCTTCGGTGGTACTGGCAACGATTTCGTCATCGGTGGGGATGAGACCGACACCCTTCGCGGCGAAGACGGCGACGACACTCTGGAGGGGGGCGCTGGTATGGACGATCTGCTCGACACCAGCGGCATCAACGTCATCGAAGAAGAGCAAGGGCCGGGCCTACTGGGGCTCCTGGCATACTTCACTGCGTTTGACTCGGCGTACACCCAGGATGCCTTCTCCTTCACCGATCCGGGCGGAAGCGATGACCGGCCGGCTCGTGCTTGGATTGAAGACTTTCTGGGACTCAACTCCTCCCCCAACGGGGACGAGCCGCCGACAGTCACCAACCTCCCGCCAATCGCCGTTGACGACACCTTCGCGATCGACGCTGACGCGACAATCACCAACGGCGACTTGCTCGGCAATGACAGCGACCCGGATGGCGACACCGATTCGCTCACCCTCAAATCCATCGACACCAGCGGCACCCTAGGGGTAGTGACCGACAACGGCAACGGGACCTTCAACTACACCCCACCGGCCGCGTTCGCCAACCTGCTAGTCGGCGAGTCTGCGACCGACATCTTCACCTACACCATCAGCGATGGCAATGGAGGCGAGGCCACCGCCACCGTAACTATCACCATCAACGGCGTCGTCGTGCCCGACCCCGACCTAGACCCGCTCGACGCGGTCGACGACACCTTAATCGTCTACTACCCATTCGCCGGCACCGGCAACCTGCTGGTGAACGACACCGGCACCACGGCCGCTACGACGGTAACTGCGGTGAACGGTGACAACACCATCATCGGCCAACCCCAGACCTTCAGCCAGGGGGTGCTGACCGTCTACGCTGACGGCAGCATGTCCTTCGTCCCCGCCGATGGCTTCGACGGCAGCTTCACCTTCGACTACACCATCACCGATAGCTATCGAAGCGACACTGCCACCGTCGAGGTGTCCGTACAAGCGCTGCCCGGCGGCCCGTCGATCACCAAGGTGGGCGACGTGCTGCTCATCATCGGCACCGCAGGCCTCGACCAGATCGCGCTTGACGAAGTCGCCGGCGACCCGACCGGGGTTACCGTTCGGACCAACATCGGCGGGTTGGAAAACCTCGACTTCAGTGGGATTCGGTCCATCGAGGTATACCCCCTGGAGGGCGACGATGAGGTCCTGATGACGCCGACCATGACCATCCCGGTCCGCATCGACGATCTGTCTGGCAACGGCCGGTTCGAGCTGGGTAACGGCGACAACGTGATCGTCACTCGCGGCATAGGCTTCTACAGCATTATCACCGGCGATGGCAACGATGTGATCAACCTCAATGGCGGTGGCAGCCAGATCACCACAGGTGGCGGCGATGATCAGATTACCACCGGCGCCGGCTTCGACAACCTCGATCTGGGCGACGGCAACGACTTCGCCGACATCGGCGGCGGGGGCGGTATCATCCTTGGCGGGGCCGGCAACGACACCCTGCTCGGCGGCGATGGCAACGACACCCTGCTCGGCGGCGACGGCAGCGACATGATCATGGGGCTCGCCGGCAACGACTTCCTCGATGGCGAAGGCGGCGACGACCTACTGATCGGCGGCCTCGGCTGGGATCAGCTCGAAGGCGGGGACGGCGACGACTTTCTCATCGGTGACATCGTCACCGTGAAGAACGATGGCGACGATCTCTTCACGCTGCTCGGCCTGGCCATGCAGACCCTCGACTTCTCCACGGTCGATCTGACCGGTGACAACAATGGCGACCAGTCGACGGGTGAGGGCGGCGACGACACCTTCTGGTATTCCCGCTTCGACCGTCTGAGCGGCACCCGCTCGGAGACCCGCATCTACCTGAGATAAGCCGCTGCCGAGCCGGCCAGAAACCTTCAACGAAGCCCCTGGGTGCCCGCCACCCAGGGGCTTTCTTCCTTTCCTTCCTGTATGGAGTCAATTATCTCGCTAGAGGGACCGGCCCACGAGGTGAACCATCGCTTCCTATCCGAACGGGTTGCACCCGGTGAGAACGAATCTGACTCAATCATACCGTTTGGTACGCCTTGCCTGAGGAAGCTCCCTCCTTGATCGCAGGGATTTTCGATCATGCCTGTAGCCCGAAATGCTATCTTCAGTGAGACTTGTTGCTCGGGCTCGCCGGCCGATCTCCCCGTTGCAGGTGGTCACTTACCTTCTCCGGTTCCACCGGTAGCGCTGCGTCGGTGCGGGCTCTGCCAGAGGTGACGCCCGTGTTCTGTTGTCAGATCATGCTTCTCTGTCAGAATCAGGTCTCGGTGCAAGGCAACGGGCGGTTCCTCCCCTCTGACCCCATCGGCAACGCGCCCAGGTCTGCCCCCTCTACAGAGGGGGGCGGCTAAGGCAGTGTGCTCCTGGAGGTGTCACGTCCGCGGGTGTCTCCGCCGACGGAGGATGCACACGCGGACGCCATGGCCGACTTCGTTGACCCCTGGACTCAGCGGCGCACGTAGGTTACTTGGTACGCGAGCGGTTTAGTCAGGGTCTGGCTCGTCATGCGCACGTCCAAGATCAGTCGCCGCCCGCCGTCGGCGAGGTGATAAGAAGTGGTCTGAGTGCCGGATTTTCCTCGGACTGTCAGGATCAACTGGCCGGGCTGACGGCGGGCAGAAACGATGCCCGCCCCGCGTGGGCCAGACATGGTGGTTGGCGAGCCGTCGGTCGTCAGCGTCACGCGCCGGCCCCCCATCACGACGGTGACCCGATCGCCCTGGTCGGAGATAGTCAGCTCGGGAGCCGGGGCAGTCGCTTTCCGTATGGCCTCGCGCGCCCGGCCACGGACCACAAAGCCCATGTCCTTGGTGGCTCGGTCGATTGCCTCGTTACGCCGAGCCTGTTCGGCCTCACCCCTCAGATGACGCCAGGTGCCTGTGAACGTAGCGTTCTGAGTTTCGCCCACTTGTGCTGATAAAGTGGCTGTCATGGTGGACCACACGATGAGGGCCATGACCAACCACCGATTGCCGTCCCGGAACGGTCGGGCGTGGGTCTGGAAGTATATGTGGCTCATCTCGATCTCCTCCGTGATTGGAATGAGTTAAACTGTTTCGGACAGCACTCACCTTCGCTGGTAGGTGTTGCGCAGATCGTCCTGGAGCACAATCGCTTTACCCTTCGCGGTTAAGACTAGATTGTCGTCCAGCGTACGTGCTTCATACGTCCAGCCCTCGGGCAGCGTCAGGCCCGAAGCCAGAGTGGAAAGCTCAGCGATCTTCAAGTCCCGGTCCACGATCTGAGACATGGATTGCATGACGTAAACCGCGCCGTTGGGGGATTTGAGCTCGTAGATCTCTTCGCCTTTTTGAAATACGAAGTTGGTCTTCCGACGAACGGTTCTTTCCTGGTAGGGGTCCGAGTTCAGCGGCGGGCGAATCTCAAGCGTCGCGAGCCGACGCATCTCGAGCTCGCCAAATTGTTTCCGCTCTTTCGCGGCGAGCGATCCCATTGTCAAGTTCGGCAGCCAGTAGCGTGGGCCATTCAGCACGACGGCAAGCGCGCCGGTTTCGGAACGAATGACTCTCGGGTCAAGGGCTTCCCAGCTCGCTGCGGGACAGTCGCTGAGCCCCTGGGTACCCCAGACCTCCGCTTCAATCGTGGTGCCATCGCGGCGAACGAGCAATACTTCGCCGTAGCGGCTGCCCCGCCCGAAACGCCTCTGCTTGTTGGCGTTCGCGGGCTTGTTGTCATCCCCCAAGCATCTGTTGCCAAAGCCGGCCAATAAGAGACCAATGACCAGAGTGAGACGGAAGTGAAACCAATCCATTAAATTATTAACTCCTTCTAAACTTTAGAATTATTGTGGGTCTAGCGGGATTGCTTTTGCCTTCGGACGAAAGCATCCGTCGGTCGGGTCGGCATTACTTCGATGCCCCGAATAGCTTGTTCTGCACGACGGCGTAGTTGATTTGCCCTTCGAGGCCGGCTTCGCGATGGCGATGGGCCGCTTGGTACTCCGGCGTCTGAGCCATCTTGAGTAGGGCCATCTTGCTTGGATACTCCACCAGAGCGACCTGATCCCACTCGCCGTTGCCGATAAAGCAGAGCTTCCCTTCACCCAGGAACACAATCCGAGCTCCGAATTTCTTCAAGAGTGGCTGGATCTTCAGGCCATACTTCTGGTACTCCGCGCGCCCCCCATTCGGCTTGAACTTCAGTAGGTTCACCATCACGATCGGTCCGTCGGGAAGCGCAAGGAACTGTAGCAATTGCTTCGGCGTCGGTCGCATCGCGTTGATGGCGACCTTACGCGTACTGCCCTTGCTGTCGCGGTCCGTTTTGTCATCGGCCGCGGTGCTTTCACTGCCAAAGCCCGCCAGTGCAACGCAAAGGGTGAGTGCCAGTGGGAAGAACATGCGCTTCATGGGTATCGTCCCTTCGATTGGGATTGAGTAACGTCGTCGCAGGTGGGTGGGAAGACGTTTGCCTACTGTACTAGAGGCTCACTCGGCACTCCCATACGGATCCACCAGATGCCATAACCAGCTGGCATACAGTGGGTTACACTAAACCGACCTGAGTCGCAAGGGCCCCGAGCAACGCAAGTGCTCCACTAGTTGCCGCCATGGAAGGAAAATGGGACAAAAAAGACCGCCGAACACGGGGAAAAAGCCGCGCCCGGCGGATCTTGCCCATCACATCCCACGTCGTTCCATCCAGTCGTGGAAAAACGCAAGCCGCCGGCCTGGACGGCCACCGAAGATGTCTCGCAAACGCCGCCGCCGCTCGGGCTCCTCCTCCAAGTCGATGGTGCCGGTGACTTCGACCGAGGTGTCCGGGTTAGGCCTGTTGGTTGGATCGTAGAAGGTGCCAGCTTCCACCTCAACGGAGACCGGGGTGACGCCTTCGGGGACCACGATCACCACATGGTTGTCGTTGTCGCCGAGATCCTCGAAGCCGACCGGCCGATGCGCTTCGCCGTTCTCATCGATGATGCGGATGCCGCGGAGTTCTCGTAGCCCGATGGGCGATCCTAGCGGACCGGTGACGCCGCCCTGGAAGGTCAACTGGATCCGCGCGGGCTCCGCATCGTCGTCGGCATTCGTTTCGGCCGGGTCGAGTAGCGCCAAGACCAAGCTCGGCCCGTTTTCGTTGGTCGTGACTTCGGAGGTGAGCCCCTGCAGTTCCTCGCTGTCAAGCGAGAGTACCGAGCCGACGATCTCGACGCTTACGGGCAGGTCATCGGCGGAGCCGAGCGGGCCTGTGAGCAGAACCGTCCGAAGCTCATCGGATTCTTCAGCTGGGGCCAGTGTGACTGCAGACGGCGTGGTCGTCGCACCCGATTCGGTCGTGATGATGAAGTCTTCCGGTTCGAGAGTCGAGGCATCGATTTGTACCGAGAAGACGATCGGCATGCCGTCGTCACCCCTGGCCTGGGGGGAACCGCTGACGTTCTCCAAGGCTCTTGGGAAGCGGACATCGACCGCGCCCAGATAGGCCGAGAGGATCTCCGGCCCGTCCGGGTCGATGCCGTTGGCCTTGTAGAAGTCGACCAGTCGATTGGCAATCTCCACGCCTTGGTCGTCCTGCAGGAAGTGGCTAGCCTGATCGAGACGGGCGTGGGGTTGGCCTTCCGCACCGGGAACGTTGTCAATCCATAGCTGCTGGGCTTCCAATGACCCTTGCGCACCCGGGTCGTTGGCCGCCCAGATGGTCAAGAACGGCTTCTCGTAGGATTGGAGCCCTGCGAATGACGCCTGATTGACTCCGGGAAGATCGTTCACGAGCGAGGGGAACGTGCGCGGGCCTGCCATGTAGATTCGGCTCGGGAACGGAGCGTCGTAGGCCGCTTCTTCCTCCGCCGGTATGTCAAACCAGGTCAGGGCCTCGACGGTTTCGGATGGCCGGAACGACTCACCCGTCATCGCGTAATTGATCCAATAGCCGAAGTAGCTGTTGTCGTCTCGAGGTACGAGCAAATTGCCATTCTCGTCGTAGAACGGTACTTGCTGATCCGGGATGTTCGCATACGGGGATGGTAGCGGGAGGATCGCGTCCGGATTCTCAACCTCCGGGAACGGTTGGAAGTCCTCGGGGAACACCGGCAGCGAGCCGTTACCGATGGTGATGCTCGCGAACCAATCTGGATTCAACCCCGCCACATGCAAACCAATGACGCTCCCCCAATCTTGGGCGAACAGGTTGATGTCTTCCAGACCAAGCTCTTGGATGAATTCTTCCAAGCGGTAGGTGTGGTTGAGAAAGCTGTAGGATTCGATGTCGATCGGCTTGTCCGAGCGGCCCATGCCGAGGTGATCCATCGCAATGACCCGATACCCTGCGTCGGCCAAAACCGGAATCATGTCGCGGTACAGGTACGACCAGGATGGCTGGCCGTGCAGCAGGAGAACCACAGGGCCGTCTTCGGGGCCTTCATCCACGTAAGCTTGCCGCAACCCGTCAATCTCGACGTATTTCGGCTCGTAAGGCCAGTCGGGGAGTGACTCGAAATGCTCGTCCGGCGTCCGCACGAACTCCACCCCATCGGCGGTCGTCCGAATGACTGCATCATCGCCATCACCTGGCTCGTCATCATTGAGGAGTGCTGCCAATTCTGGGACAGGCCCCTGGAAGGAATCCTCGTTGTCCGCACGGATGTTGGTCGTCGGGTTCGGCAACTGGACGACGAGTTCCTCGGTGAGGGTGTGCTCAACCAGCTGCCACCCCACGGGAATGGTGGGGGTGTCACTCGTCCGCCCGGCATCGCGGGAGATCAGCACATAGTGTTCCCCTTCCGGCGAAATAAGAATCGACAACGTGCTGTCCGCATCAAACGTCACCTCGTGCGATTTGACGATCGTGTTCGCCGTGAGTATCGCGTCGTCATCGAGTGGAACGTTCGCTTCGACGATGGTCGCCACATGTCGCCAGGAGTGTCCGTAGAGTTCTTCCTCGACAAACACCCCAGGGTCCGCGTTGGGCGAATTGGCAAAGGTACTGCCGGACGTGACGACTTCGCGCGGCTGGTTCTTAAACCACCCCGGCGGCAGCTCAATCGCGTCAAACTCTTCCTGGGTAATGCCACCATTGTTGGCCCATGTGATGATTCCATTGGGCGTGACTTGCAAAATCTCGTAGCCAACGCGGATCTCGTCAGTCGACTGAAATTGCTCATTGTAAGTCACTACCTCGTCGACAATGCTCTCGACGTCGGACGTGTAGGCAGTGTAGTCGAGCGTTTCGACGTCTGCACCATAGAGCACGCTCATCCACACAAGGGCTGATACTTCTTCCATCATCGGGCCCGCATGGCCGATGGTTCCGTCGGCGAACAACGCCTCGTCGAGACGGATCATGTTCTCGGGATCCGGCACCAGGCCTAGGATGTCGGGCAACTCACCCGCTTCGAAGTCGGCCTTCATGATCGAGGCGACCTTGCCGTAGTCGACGAACTCGATGCTGGTGTTCGGGTAGGCTTCGCGCAACTGCCCCACCACCTCGAATGTTGTCGCACTGTTTGCTTCAATCGCCTGGTCGTATTGATCGGTCGGGATTCGCGGTCCGCCCGGCACCCAGGGTTGGCCGATGAAGAACTCCGTATCGGGGTTGTAAGCCAGGGCCACGTCGAACCATCGCTGATAATCTTCGAACGTACTCCCAGCGAGTTCGCTGAAGGCGGTCAAACCGAAGAGTTCGACTTCCCCGGTCGCGAGCTTCTCGGTGATGGCATTCTTGGTCGTTTCGTTTTCCCAGAGTTGGCCCGGCAACCCACCCGGTCCGGGGGAGAAGACAAAAGCCGCTTCATGCTCGGAAAACTCGTTCTGCCTCGCGAGTTCGTCGAAGGACCGGGCGACCGGGACGAAGAAGCTGTGCCCTACGAACAGCGAGTTGGCACCGTCGGAGAATCCCGACAAGACCTCACGGACTTCCAAAGCTTCCAGGCCGAGGAACGCCCGACGGGCAGGACGCTGTGGCGGATTGACGATTTCGGGGATGAGATATCGGGTCATGGATCGGGCGAGTGTACGGAACGGCTTCATGGATTTTATGGCCCTCAGAATTGAACCCGGAATCACGCCGCGGACCCGGTTGGATAGTATTTGTCGTTCGGTCAACAAATGGGGACAGCAAAAAGTGAGGACTGCAAATGCGGTGTATAAACAATCGCGACCTGGTCATAGCCACAGTCTCAACCGAGCCTAGGCAGGGCGAGTGGCTCAATGGTCCCTGGGGAGAAGATGGTGCAGGTGTATGCCTTTGCTTAACAACCACAGACTCAAACCCGTCAAGGAGACGGTCGAAACCTTCCGTTGGCGAGCACAACGAGCCCTGGCACAGCCCGTTCTGGATGGCAGCTTTGTGACCAAGAAGGGCACTGCTACCTTGAATGGCGAAGGAAAAAATCCATGATCATCTCACTGGCGTTGATGTCCCGACTCACCGGACCCAGGATCCTTGGATACTGTTTGCCGCCAGGCCAGGTGTGCCCACCGCCGATCACCTTTACGAGCGTCACTTCAGACCCGTCCTTGCCTCCGGTGTGCTCGAACACTTCCACGGTTGTGCCGTCATCCCGAGCCGTATCGGGACACTTTCTTTTGGTTGGGGTCGCGTTACAGCCGTTGTATTTGCAGAAAAGCTTTACCGTCACGTCCGTTGACAGAATACTTCCGCCCCGCAGGCTCCTGGTCCGCCCTTCGTACGGGACGAGCCAGTCTGCGGTTCCGTTGATCATCATCAGCGGAACAGGCACTTTCGGCTCTCTGCCTTCTAGAGCGGACGTCAGTTGTGCGGTGACCGGAGCAATCGCCGCGATCTTGTGCGTCAATTCGATTGCGAGGCGCAGGGACATGAACCCCCCATTTGACTTGCCGGTCACATATACCCGCTTCGCATCTATATTGTATTCTCTAATCATTCTATCGATGACTTTTGAAATAAAGCCGACGTCGTCATGTGATGCCGCCACATGACCGTCACTCCAGCGATTATCGATCCCGTCCGGAAAGACTAAGACAACCCCCCGTTCGTCGGCCGCGGCACCGAGGGTGCCCGACGTGATCCCATCGAACTCCCGACCTTCCCCCCTCGCGCCGTGTAGGCCGACAACCAGCGGGGACTGTTTCGACTTATCGAAGTTTTTCGGGATACGAATGTGGTATGTGCGTCCGACGCCCTCGTGTCGAACAGACTTCTTGATGTACTGAGCCTGAATCTCGTTCGGGACAAATTCGGATATCGCTAGAACACACCCCAGAACGATCGATACTCGACGAAGGGAACGAAGAGCTGGAGCCAATGGGCGGAGGCGACGTGGTTGAAAGAAATGACATACCCGTTGCATTACCATCCTCCTTCACTCGAGCACTGGGCTGTACGAGAACCCCGATCGTCCGCAGGGTATGCGATGGAGCAATCGATCGCATACAGATTGGACCAACGAGTAGCGAAAACTGGCCCGCGAGTTCCTGCCCGAGCCGGCGATTCCCGACCGACACCGGGGGACTTGCGGGCAGTCTCCAACGTCATCTTCCACCTAAAGCGGACCAGCTGCTGGTGGTGGTACCTGGCGAATGTTTCCCGGCCTGGAGTACCTCCCACACCTGGAAACGATCTCGTAACCGGTATATCTGCCGTGGCCTTGTTCTGCAAGCGCAGCACACGGCAGAACCAAAGTAGCCCGCTGGCCATCTCCCTCACCCGACAAAGACACCTCCCTGGAACCCTGGCTCGAAAGCAGAGAAGTCCTCCAGGAGCGTGGGTGGAGTCTCCTCAGGGCTGAGTGCACTCCCGTCGTAGAACGACACGCGAGGCGTAGCGCTAGTGCCAGCAGTGGTGATGATCTCGGCTCGCCCGTCCGCGTTTAGGTCTTTCACCGAGACACGTACCCCTCCGCGATCCTCGGCCGCACCGGCAAAGAAATTGGCCACTGGAACTTGGATACCTTGAAGCAAGTCTGCCCCGGAAAGGGCGAAGACGCGCGGCCCAGCCCCGGGCCCTCCGCCGACGACTAAGTCGTCGTACCCGTCCCCAGTCAGATCGCCCGCTGCCACCGACAGGCCATTGCGGACCGACGGTTCGAAGACGAAGAAATCCGGGAATAGTTTCGCCGAGTCATCGGTCACACCCGCGGCGATGAGGGCCCCGTCGTAAACGGCCAGTCGCGGTCCACCCCCAGGACCGGCCCCGATCAGCAGGTCCGCGAACCCATCGTCGTTGACGTCGGCGAAGGCAACCGAGGCGCCGCCGCGGAAGTTCGGGTCATCGATCCCGAAGAAGTCCGCGATCGGTGCACCGGTACTGCCGTCGAAGACCTGCACACGTGCCCCGCCACCCGCAGCAGCGCTGACGGCAAAGTCCGCCACCCCGTCACCCGTGAGGTCCCCGGACGCCACGTACACTCCGCCGAGGAAGGTCGGCTCGAACGGGGAGAAGGCGTGTAGCGTCTCACCGGTCGCCCCGTCGAGGACGGCCACCGCGGTAGCGATCCCCGGTCCAGTGCCCGCGACGACGTCCATCGTACCGTCACCGGTCATGTCGGCCGACGCGACCCGCACTCCGCCGGGGGCATCGGCGAACGGGTTGAACGTTCCCATCAGGTTGCCCTCCCCGTCGAACATCCTGATCTCCGAGCTGGCACCGGGGCCGCCGGAAACGGCATAACCGACGGGCAGTACGACTTGGATGGAGTCGTAAAATTCGACCAGCCGACGCGCGATCTCCTCGCCCTGGTCATCTTGCAGGAAGTGGCTGGCTTCGTCGAGGCGGGCGTGGGGTTGGCCTTCCGCACCAGGGACGTTGTCAATCCATAGCTGCTGGGCCTCCAACGACCCCTGCGCACCCGGGTCGTTGGCCGCCCAGATGGTCAAGAACGGCTTCTCGTAGGATTGGAGTCCCGCGAATGACGCCTGGTTGACTCCGGGAAGATCGTTCACGAGCGAAGGGAACGACCGCGGCCCTGCCATATAGGTTCGGCTCGGGAACGGGGCGTCATAAGCCGCTTCCTCCTCTGGCGGCAGGTCGAACCAGGTCATCGCTTCGACGGTTTCGGAAGGCCGAAACGACTCGGCTTTCATCGCGTAATTCATCCAGTTTCCGAAGAAGCTGTTGTCCTCTCGGGGGATGAGCAAATTGCCATCCTCGTCGTAGACCGGTAACTGCTGATCCGGGATACCCGTATACGGAGACGGGATGGGTAGGACCTCGTCGGGGTTTTCAACCTCCGGGAACGGTTGGAAGTCCTCGGGGAACACTGGCAGCGAGCCGTTCCCGATGGTAATGCTTGCGAACCAATCTGGATTCAACCCCGCCACATGCAAACCAATGACGCTCCCCCAATCTTGGGCGAACAGGTTGATGTCTTCCAGACCAAGCTCTTGGATGAATTCTTCCAAGCGGTAGGTGTGGTTGAGAAAGCTGTAGGATTCGATGTCGATCGGTTTGTCCGAGCGGCCCATGCCGAGGTGATCCATCGCAATGACGCGATACCCTGCGTCAGCCAGCACCGGGATCATGTCGCGGTATAGGTATGACCAGGATGGCTGGCCATGGAGCAGCAGAACAACTGGGCCGTCTTCGGGGCCTTCATCCACGTAGGCTTGGCGGAGTCCATCAATCTCGATGTACTTCGGCTCGTAGGGCCAATCAGGAAGTGAGTCGAAATACTCATCCGGCGTCCGAACGAACTCCACCCCATCCGCGGTCGTCAGAATGACTGCATCGCCGTCATTTGGCTCGTCATCATTGAGGAGTGCTGCCAATTCTGGAACAGGCCCCTGGAACGAATCCTCGTTATCGGCACGGATGTTCGTGGTCGGACTTGGCAACTGAACGACGAGTTCCTCGGTGAGGGTGTGCTCAACCAGCTGCCACCCCTCGGGAATGGTGGGGGTGTCACTCGTCCGCCCGGCATCGCGGGAGATCAGCACATAGTGTTCCCCTTCCGGCGAGATCAGGATCGACAACGTGCTGTCCGCATCGAACGTCACCTGGTGCGATTTGGCGATCGTGTTGGCCGTGAGCAGCGAATCGTCATCGAGCGGGACGTTCGCCTCGACAATGGTCGCCACGTGTTGCCAGGAATGTCCGTAGAGTTCTTCCTCGACAAACTCGCCCAAGCCCGCACCAGGGGAGCCAGCAAATGTGGCACTTCCCGTGACGATTTCGCGCGGCTGGTTCTTAAACCACCCCGGTGGCAGCTCGATCGCGTCAAACTCTTCCTGGGTAATTCCATCGATGTTTGCCCACGTGATCATTTCATTGGGGGAGACGACCTGTATAATCTCGTAGCCGACGCGGACTTCATTATTGTTTTCCGGGACGTCATGCACCGAGGGGCACCCGCGAACGCTACCGTCGAGAGCACTCTCACCGGTGGCGCACTGGAACGTGAACGTTCCAGTGGGGTCTGCAACCGGAGTCAGGTCGATCTCTCCGACTGCTGGATCGATGTTTGCTGGTCGATATCTCGTCACGGTGTAAGTCGGTGGGTCTTGATCAATGTTCACTTCACGAATGTTGAAACCATATGCCTCTGTCTGCGGATCGACCCCACCGGCCCGGATCGAGCCGTTCTCCAGCAGCTCGCCCTCGACGTAGACCCCGACGTACTCCCCTGCCTCCACTTCAACGTTCACGTAGCCTTCGTCCGCTAACACTGGGTGCTTCACCCACCACTCGCCGGTACCGTCGGCCTCCATCAGCTCTTCCCCGCTTCCGTTCAAGTAGACGGCATTCGGATGGAAGCTAAGGATGCTGCCGTTGGGCAACGCCGCACTTTCACCAGGGCCAACCTGAACCGGCGAGACGACGTCGTCGCCAATCCGAACTTGCGCATAAACCGTGACGTGACCCGCTTCCGTGTCGACGTAAACGTCATTAATGAAGGTGGCAGGTATTGGAACCCCTGGGATGTCGACTTGGCCCACCCAGTAGCCGTCGTGGACGCTCAGCAGAGTTGCTTCCGTTTCGGTGAGGGGGGCTGACAACACTTCGCGGACTTCTAACCTTTCCAGGCCAGTGAACAAACGATGAGCAGGACGCCGCAGTTTCGGCTGGCCGGCGTTGAGGTATCGAACGATGGATTGAGCGAACGTGCGGATGAGCTTCATCTGTCTGTATCCCTTTGGATTCTGCCCGGGATCACCTCGCGGATCCCGACGGGAAGTAATTGTCTTGTAGGCAGGAAATGGGGACAGCAAAAGCCACTACAAAATGGGTAGCGCATGGAAAAGCCGCAGCCCGAACCGGACCGCGGCCTCCGTGATTCGCCCTTTGATCAAGAGCTATTGCCCGCCTGCGCGAAGTAAGTCCCGCAGCTTAAGTAGGTGTGTCAATTCCGTCCTATCCAGCGCACCATCCTGATCCGCGTCGGCGAGGCGGAACGTCTGAGCGTTCATGCGCGGCGGCGCTTCAGACCGTTGCAATTTCCCGTCATGGTTGTCATCGAGCTGCATCAGCATGTCGACCACATCCGACCCTTTCCGATTGACAAACGAGGCCATGAAGTACTGCCGAACGGCGGTTCGCAATCCGGGCCCTTGGTCGGCTTGCTTCGCAATGGTCTGAAGCGTCATGCTGCCCATTTCGTCGGTCGATCCCCGCCCCCAGCGGACCATCCGTGGCGGATGATGGGGGTTCTCCGGGTTCTCCGCCGAGTTGTCGTAGCGGAGCTCGGTACGCAGTGCCGTCCCGGCCGGCAAATCGATGGGCTCTGCGAACAGGTACTGGTCCTGCCAGTCCAGATCCCAGTCATCGATATGCAGCAACACCCTCGTTTCACCCGTCGGTAGGACGGCCGTCAGCTGCATTTCGCGACAGATATAATGAGCGTGTCCAGAGACCCCGATTGCCCGCACATCAACGGGGAGTGTGAAAGAATCGGCGATGCGGAAGTTCTTCTCACCGGGGGGAATCTTGATATTCGCTCCGAATCCGAACATGGGGGGAACCATGATCGGGACAAGCGGTTGCGACGGAGGCTGGTCAGCAAAGTACAGAGCAAGCTCCGCCTTCTCGGTTTCGGGCTTTCCGGACGGATGAAAATGCGTTTGCATCACGATGTCGCTCCCGCGCGGCAGTGCCATCGCCAAATCGCCGGGCAACTTATTCGGAATGGAACCGGGCACGTAACCGCCCAGCCCACGAGTTAGGGGTTGGTTCGCAGGGTACTCGTTGTCTTGTTCAGACGAAGCTCCAGCGTCCGGGCGGCGCAATCGGTTGAACCAGCCAAAGCCCGGCTTCGTTCGCCTGAAGATCCCCGGCGCCGGGTTACCAACAGCTTGCTCACCGATGGTTGCGAGGAACCCCATGCCGGCGATTCCCGCCTTGCCGTCCAACCCGTCCATCTTGCGAGCGTTCCCAGTCGGATCCAGAAGGAAGATCGCGTGATGCACCGCGGAGCGCGCCCGAGGTCGCAGTTCGACCGCCTTCACCCACTTGTCTTCTGTCAAGCCGAGCGGAAACACGAATGACCGATAAATATCCGGACCGTCCGCGGGGACTTGAAACTCGCCATTCATTGTCACGACCATGTCTGGCTTGCCGAGCGTCCATCCGTCCATGAATCGTGGCGGAGCAGGTGTCTGCTTCCGGTCTCCTTCAGGACACCCGGCGTCGATCCACTTCTTGATCGTACGCTCTTCTTGCTCGGACAAGCTGCGGGCATTGGCGAAGACGATCCCGTGATCGACGGGTTTCCAGGGCGGCATGTAGTTAACCTCCAACACCCCTTCGATCGTCGCAGCTCGCTTGCGAACATCCTCGTAGGTAATCAACGGAAACGGACCTGAAGAATCGGGTCGATGGCAGACCATGCACTTCGCATGGATAATCTTGGCGACGTTGTTCGCGAACGTCGGAGGGGCCGAGTCCGCAAACGCCAGGTTCGCCGAGCAAGTGACGATGAGAGCAGCCACCAAGTGTTTCATCTGGTGCATACAACGCCTCGCTTGCGATGTTGCTCAGTTATCTGAAGGATCCATACGCATCACCGGACGGCGGCCTTGATAGTGCCGTTCGGGCGTGAACCAGTCTTCTGAAAGAGAAGGCTCTTCGTTTCGGTAAGTCAACAGAACCGACTTTCTCCCGATCTGATCATCCCCCAGTTCCCACCGTGCGATCAGTCGTATAGCTATTCCCGATTCGCGACTCGCCCAGAGCTCGATCGTGTCTGGCAGGTCTGGTTGGGCGGCCGATATTCTTCGTGCTCGGATATGTTGACAGGCGACTGGACCGGTGATGGGAACCGCCACCTCCTCGTCATCGAGGGTTTCCAGCTGATATCCACGCGACATACGTGTCAGGAAGGTCGAAACGTGCAGATACGGGGTATCGAGTTCCTCACGGGATCGAAGCCATAGAATCAAGTTTCCGTTGTCTCCTTTCAGAACCGGACCGAGGGGGGGCACTACCCATGATTCGGAACCATTTCTGCCCAACCAGAAACTCGTGCCAAGTAGCAGGCTAGGGTGTCGCAACACCAATCGCTTATTTCCCTGAACGTACAGGTCGTTGTCGGTCTTCAAGGTTTGGCCGTCTGCAGACCGATATTCGACCTGCAGCAGATACTTACGCGTCGTCTGCTCGGCTGCCACGTCCAACGAGCGCTGGATCGCGGCCATCGCCGACTGGGAGCCGCCATCGTGCAGCAACCAGAATAAAGCCAGCAACACAGAGGCGGCTACCCCGACCGACCCCCACTCAACAAATCGCACCCGCGTTCGACCTAGGGCTGCTGGGTTTGGAGCGACCTGACCTGGCTCGAGTCGACTCATCGCACGGGCAATACGGTCTGCATGATCCGGTGGCTTCATTGCGCTCACCAACAGTGACTCGATCCAAGCTTCCCGCAATTCGTCCTGCTTCGGTTTCTCGTGGTCATTCATCACGGCGTCCCCGCCATTCCCAACTTGCCTTCCAGACACTTTGCTAAAAGTGCTTTGCCGCGTGATAGTCGTTTTTTCAGAGCTTCTTTGGCCAGGTTCAAGTTCGATTCGATTTCCGATAGGGCGCGCTGTTCAGTGTATCGCATAAGTATTGGCTGATGATACGTCTCCGGCAACCCATCCATACACTCACGCAGTGCGGCCAACTTTTCGTGAAACGTGTCGCCACGCATGGAATGAATCGCCGCAAAGCGATCGTTCAACCACTCGAGGGCTTGGTCGTCGATTGGGAGTACCGCTCGGGAAGTCTTTCGGTGGAAAGCGAGCATGGTTTTCCCTGCAATCCCACGCAACCAGGGACCGATTGGTTTGTCTCGATCATAATCATCCAACCGTTTCCAAGCGGTAAGGACTGTTTCTTGATAGAGATCATCTACCACATGCTCATCACGCACACCAGCACGGATGTATGCAACGAGCATGTCGGTGTTTTCACGAATCAGGATCTCAAATAACGATTTGGCGTCCATGTTCTCCCTCGTGTTGTCCAGACTATCGATAATTGTTCCGAAGCGGCCAAAAAAGGACAACAAAAGACTTGGCGCTCGGAAAAGCGCGTTGAAGTGGAGCCGGCGATGACTTTCTCGACTTCGAAGGCCCGGGCAGCCGCTTCATGAACGCCCGTCTGCCTCGTCGCAGGCGATGGTCGCGACCGGTGGTCCGTGCAAGATCCTACCTCAATCGTGCTGATCAGTTCGCTCGATCTGGCTCCGAACGGATCGGAGGCGACCAGGAAAGCCGGGGTTTCACCCGACACAACTCAGCGGAAGCTGCACCCGTGGATCGCTCACCAGCCTCGACGAGAAACTTGTCGGCAATTGCTGGCAGGGGGCCGGTACAGTACCATTGGCATAATATCCTCACACGGAATCATTTCGGACAACGAACCTGGGACGATCATGGAGAATGGGCCGACGACAGATTGGGGAACCGCCCTTGATGAAATGATTGACAAAACGTGGGAGCGGCTGCGCGCGGTGCGTCGACACTTCCACCGCCACCCGGAGCCAAGCGGTCGAGAGTTCGAGACCACCAAGTATCTCGCCAAACAACTGAGCGAGTTCGATATCCCGCATCGCTTGGCACCGTCACAACGCGGGATTATCGCGGAATCGCCGCTCGCCAGTGCTGCTTCGCGGGTGATCATGCGCGGCGACATGGATGCTTTGAACATCAGCGACGAGAAAGCCGTCGAATATCGATCCAAGCATCCGGGAACGATGCACGCATGTGGCCATGATGCCCACACCACCATGGTTCTCGGCGCGGTGCTGGCCTTGAACGCCGTCCGCGGAGCGTTGCCCTGGCCGGTCCCATGGCGGGCGATCTTTCAGCCGGCGGAAGAAACTGCCCAAGGGGCTTATGAGATGATCGAAGCCGGTGCGCTATACGACGCGGCCGCCATTATCGCCTTGCACGTCGACCCCGAACAACTCATCGGGGAGGTCTCGACCCGGTCCGGAGAACTGACGGCATGCTGTCAGTCCATAGAAGTGAAGATCCTCGGACACGGCGGGCACGCCGCCCGACCGCATCACAGTACCGACCCCATTGTCGCGGCTGTGCAGTACATCAATGCGGTCTATCAGGGTGTCCCCCGCGAGGTCGATTCCCGCTCTCCCTCAGTGGTAACCTTTGGCGTCATCCAAGGCGGCGACAACCCCAACGTGATCCCCGAATCGGTCACCCTTCGCGGGACCATCCGCACCATGTCCCGCGAGAGTGCGGAACAGGTCGGGCAAATCCTCGAGCGGATCGGTCGCGGCGTGCAAGAGGCGAGCGGGGCCGCGTTTGCGGTGCACCGCAGTCTCGGCCCGGACGCCGTCGTCAATGACTCCGGAGTCACCTCGGTCGTGTGCGCGGCGGCCTCGAGTGTGGTCGGTCCTACTCACGTCCATACGATCCCTCATGCGAGCATGGGCGGAGAAGACTTCGCGAACTATCTGAAGCACATCCCAGGGTGCATGATGCGCTTAGGCGTGCGTGGGGAAGGACAGCCGAAACACTTTCTCCACTCCCCTCACTTCGACATCGACGAGCGGGCATTGGCTATCGGTGCGAAAATCCTCGCACGGTCACTTGTCATGCTCGCGA
The DNA here is from genome assembly GCA_964410665.1 of uncultured Alcaligenaceae bacterium. Lineage (GTDB taxonomy): Bacteria > Planctomycetota > Planctomycetia > Gemmatales > Gemmataceae > CAYPIE01. The sequence continues at coordinate 32,782 of CAYPIE010000015.1, read as the reverse complement.
ACCCGGATACCCGGAGGCTAACGTGAGTGTCTTAGAATTTACCCGAAATGATAAACCCACCCTGGGAGTCGAGATCGAATTGCAGTTGATCGACGCCGACACCATGGAGTTGAAAAATTGCATCGGCGACGTCCTGGGAGCCCTGCCAGAGTCCTTGCGCGAGCACGTAAAGCCCGAGATCATGCAATCCTACATTGAGGTCAACACGGAGGTGTGTCAGACGGTCAGCGACGTCGAGCGAGCCCTGCACACGAAGCTTCAAGGCATCGAACCTGCCTTGGAGCAATGCAACGTCCGTCTGGGCTGGGGAGGGACTCATCCGTTTTCACCCTGGTACGAGCAGAAGACGACCCCAAACGAGCGGTATCTTCGCTTGCTGGAAAACCTGCGTGACACCGCCCGCCGCTTGGTCAGCTTCGGCTTACACGTTCACGTCGGGGTCGACACCGGCGACAAGGCGGTGATGATCTGCGATCGCATGCTTCGGTACTTGCCGATTCTCCTGGCCTTGTCGACCAACAGCCCGTTCTGGAACGGCCGTAACACTGGCTTACACTCCCAACGGAGTAAAGTCCTGGAGGGCCTCCCGACTGCTGGCCTGCCACCTCTGATGCGTAACTGGAGTGAGTACGTTTGGTTGATTAACCACCTCGTCGAGACCCAATTTATCGAGACGATCCGCGAAATTTGGTGGGACTTGCGACCACATCACAACTTCGGGACCGTGGAGGTGCGGATTTGTGACATGCCTTACAACCTCGACAGTGTTCTGGCACTCGCGGCACTGATCCAATGCCTGGTCCATGACCTGTCGATTCAGATTGATGAGGGAATGTATCAATTTGATTGTCACCCAATGATGGTTCGACAAAACAAGTGGCGCGCTACTCGCTTTGGGATGGACGCAGTTCTCGTCGACCCCTACTCCATGGAAGTGAAACCCGTCGCCGAGTTAGTCACCGACCTCTTGCCGAAGCTAAAGGATCATGCCAAGACGCTTAAGTGTGAAGATCATCTGGAATTGATTCGGAAAATCCTAACCGACTCGACAGGATCCAAACGGCAATTGTGCGTCTACGAGTCGACCCATGATCTCCGTGAAGTCACCCGTAGTTTGCTTTGGAATGCGGGGTCGGAATCTCGCCTCGTCCCCACCACTGGCGATGCTCCCAGCAAAACTGGTGCTGATCGTTCGACCCTTTGATTGACAGCGGCGAAAGTTGGTCGTCGAGAAAACCTACCCTGCCGGCAGAGTCCATGCAACCACACCGGCCAGGATGGCGTTTCACTGGGGATTCTCGAAAGCCTAGGTGGTTCGTAGCGGACTGTCCATTCGGTGCTAGCCGCTTCAAGTCCCGTCGCTCTTCTCCACTTAGCGCCGGTTCGCCTCTGGCTCTAACTTGTCACCGGCTTCGATCGAGCACATCAGGGCCTTCAGCTCGGCCACCTTCGCGGGGAACTTCGCGGCCAGGTTGGTCCGTTCCCCCACATCGGTCTCAAGATTGTACAGTTCATCGACCAGCTCGCGGTCGTCTTCCTGGGCGTAGCCGTGAAAAAACGCGTCGGCCTTCAAGTACTTCCACTTTCCACGACGCACTCCCGCGCTATGGTAGTAGAAATCCTTTCGGCCAGTCTCGCGCTGCCCGAACAGCAGTTCGGTTTGATCGATGCCATCGATGCGGCGATCCTGCGGGACTTCGAAGCCGCACAGGGTAGCGAAGGTGGGCAGGAAATCGATGGTAGCAAACATGGCATTGGAGACGCGACCCGCCGGCACCTTGCCCGGCCATCGGACAACGCAGGGAACGCGGTACCCGGCTTCGTAGCAGGACCCTTTCCCATTACGCAGCGGCCCCGCTTCCCCCCAGAAGATGGCGCCTTCGGGGTGGCCCTTCTTCCGCTTGGTATATTTGTCCTGATTCCACGGGCCGTTGTCGCTGGTGTAGATCACTAGCGTGTTCTGGCTTAAACCCAACGCGTCCAGCGTGTCGAGCAGGCGGCCGGTTTCGTAGTCGAACTCCTCGACGACATCGCCGTACAGACCCCCTGTCGATTTCCCGCGGAAGCGATCCGAGGCGTCAATGATCGTGTGCATCATTGTGTGCGCGACATAGAGAGCGAATGGCTTCTGCGGGTCGCGCTTCGCTTTCAGGTACTCGATCGCCTTGTTCGTGTAGAGCGTGGTCAGGCTGCCCATGTCGCGGGTGGAGCCAGCCTGCGCATTGTTTTCATGAAAAGCAACGCTCCCGTTATCATTGGCTCCCAAGGTGCCAAAGTAGTAGTCAAAGCCCTGCGCATTGGGCATCCGGTCGATGATTGGCCTGCGGTTGGAAACGTCCCATTTGCCGATACAGGCCGTCTGGTAACCCGAGGTACGCAGCAACTCAGCGAAGGTGACTTCCGAGGCCGGCATCCCCCAGCCCTTGCTGCGGATCGGGTAGCGCCCGGTCAACAGCGCCGAGCGCGACGGGCCGCAGACCGTCTGGGCGTAAAAGGATGTGAAGCGCGTTCCTTCCCTCGCCAACCGATCCATTCGCGGCGTCTGGTTCTTTTGGTTGCCGTAACACCCGAGATCGGCATAACCCTGATCGTCGGTAAAAATGATCAAGATATTGGGGCGCAAGGCGTCCGCCGCCGAGCCGACGCCACACCAACCAACGGTCGAGCAACATGCCAGTGCGAACAACCAATGACGCATTCGTCAGGTCCTCCCCGTCAACTTTCGGTCCCGGGTAATCCGAAGTGGCGGTCTGCAGGAATCGCACCGTCAATCGGGTCATTCCCGGGGTAACCACTCGGAACCAGTTTCTTCCATCTCGGTCATCGCGGCTATCAAACGCCGCGACAGAACTCCGGACGATCCACATGAACCGGCATCCTCTGTCCTTAGAGACGTATTTTCTGAGCCTCGCCCGAGGAGCAACATCCAAGTTAAGGGATGGCACACGAATCGTCCTTCTCTTTCCCCGAGGTCCCACCTTTTTGCAACACGCGTCGGCCCACCAAGTCGAACCTTCCCCCGTGCTTCACCGTCTCGTAGTCGGCCTTCCCTTCCAGGACCGGCTTGCCCCGGTCGTAGAAGTGGACTCCGCCCCGCCCGACGACGGAGGCGATGTTCTTCTGGACGATGATGGCCGTCCCCTCGTCGATGCCGATTCCAAGCAGTTGCGGGTAGCGATTCACCAGCGTCGTCATGTCCTGAAACCTACGACGCTGTGCAAAATGCTGGTCGATCGCAACACCTTTGAGGAAGCCCAGGCCACGCTCGTACCCTTCGGCCATGATGTCTCTGTTACCGAGTGGGTTGGCCCGGGCCAAATAATCTGCCTGGATCGATGCGCCCGCCGAACTACCCATGATCACGCCACCGCGGGCTAGGACAGCGTGCATCAACGGAAGAGCTCGGGTGCCGAGGTAGGCGTCAGCAAATCGCCACTGCCGCCCACCGCCGAACCAGATCCCCGTTGCCTCACGCAGCCTTGCGAGATACTCTTCGCTCTCCACCACCGATCGGGTCCGCCCGGGCAGTACCGTGACACTCCCGGCTCCCAGCTTGCGGAATGACGCGGCGATTCGACTTCGCTTCGAAACGGGGTCGGGCATCGCCGTCGGTAGCACGACAATCTTCGCTTCCTTACCGCCCGCGATCTCGACGAACTTGGAGATGATTCCTTTGGGCATGCCACCACCACCGATGATGATCAAGGTCCCGTTTTCGACACGGGGTTTCGGCGGTTGATCGGCAGGAAACTTGGGGCCAAGTCGATCGAGCGCTGCGTACCGAAGTGCCGTTAAATCGGCGCGGTCCCGAGACCCGTTCAACTCGATCGAGCGCGCCGGGAGGTGTTTCGTCCGTGCGAGGTAGATGTGCACACGGCCGTCACCGATTGTCCGGATGCGGCGGCCACTTACGAGCATTGCAGCATCGCTGTCGATTTTGTAGCCGATGCGACGCGGGTGCGCGGCCACCTGCCTTTGAACGGTAGCTGCATCAGCGTCCGTCGCCACGACGATGGAATCAGGGAGCAAACTTAGCTCATCGTTGAGGGCAAACCCTCCGACAACACCACCACGGCTGAGCACTTCCGCCAACGGTTCCCTTAACCCCGAGTCGCGCAGGCTGCCCATGTCCTCTGCAACTAGCCAGACGCCGGTTGCCCTCTTCAGAGCCTCACACCCTACGGACTGGTCGTCGCCCACTGCAGAAATATCAAGGCTCTCTAGCTGCTTCGCCTTCCAGTAGTCCTGTAGCCTCGCGACGCTGGTTCGTGACGTTCCGCTGGCATCCAACCTCACCATGACAATGTGAGCCTTCCCGCCTTTCGCCAGCATGTAGAACCGATCCAACACTGCGTCAGGAGCTTCCCGCCCGGCGAAGACGAGCGAACCGTTGATGCCCGTGGGATCGATGTGTGAACGCTTATACGATTCATGTAGTGCGGCTGGTATTGGTTTCTTCGCACTCTCGTCGGCGACTGGCTGCTCTCGAAGCGGTCGTTGATGATCCGCGGCAAGTTGCGGGATGGCGTAGGAAACGACGGCAAGCGTGGCGAGTACCCGAATTGCGAGATTCATGAGTCGGTAGAGCCTCTCGTGTATCGGAAAAGTCACGGGGCCCCGACCCAGGTCGTTGTGGTCGATCCCCCGACCAAGTTCGAGGTCGCCCCAATAGATTACCGCCCCGTTCTGGATGGTTCCAGAGTCGGTCGACCCCGATCAAAATCTGCTTCGGATCCTATTCCACACGGAGCGGTGCGTTCAAACTGCGAGCTTACATTGAGAGAGGGAGATCTCTGTCAAGCCAGAAAGCGGGTTCATGGCCCCAGATACGATAAACGGCCTTCATACATGCGGCAGAACACCAAGACGCGGATGCGGTTCACTTGCGACTTCCGGAAGGAATCCTCGATAACGGTCTTTCCGTCCCTTAGATCGGCCTTCACCTTAATGCGGTTCCCGTCGTCATCGATCTGCACCGAGTCCTTATCGTCGGTGCCAACCATCTGTAGTTCGCCGGTGGCTTCGCCGCGGACTGTTGGTTCCCCGTTGGTTCCCGACTAGCCTTTGCCGAATCCAATCGCGTTGCAAACCAAGTCCCCCTGTCGCACCGCCGGGACGCAGCTGAGCAGTTCGCACTAGTGAACTTTTGAATTAAAGACGTATCACCAGTTCCCCTCGCTGACTCCGGTTCGGGTTGAGTAAACCCTGCACAGAGCGATGCGGAATCCGACCGCAGACTTGGAACTGACTCCGGAAGGAATTAATCGGGAGCGACCGCGAATAGGCTGAGGCGTGCAGCAAGACAGATGCCGAAAAGGGGTACCCGAGCGTGGAAAGGACAGGGATCTCCGGGCAGCTTGCCTCCGGCGAACAAGGGCTTCACTCGAGACAGTGGCGGAGCAAGCCCAACTCAGGTAGCATCTTTCAAGATGACTGGCGGACCAAGTTCGCCGAGGTAATGCGAAGCATTTTCATTGACCGCGGCCTCGAGCAACCGACCCTCAAACAAGGTCGCGGCCAGCAGACTTAAGAAGCCGCCAAACTGGCCGTCCCGGTGCCAGATGGGCAACTGCTGGCGATCCACGATGCCCTGGAACCGTTGGAAAACACCGAACCGATCACAGCACGCATGGTCACTATTCGCTTCTCCGCCGAGCTGACTCTGGACGCGTTCGCCTCGGCGGTAAGCGTGTCGGTGAGTGCCGTAAGCAAATACGGGGCCATTGCCAGGACCTCGCACCTGCAGATCCTCGACGTCGAGCCCATCTCAGCCCGAGATTTCTGGACTTGCGAGTTCCGGTTTCGCGTCAAGAATGGGCATTGACTGAGGAATTCTGCCGACCAAGGAGCCTGTGATGCCGAACGTACGGGACATCTTCTTCGAAGCCATGGACGTCCCTCTTGAGTTGCGGCAAGCGTTCCTCGATCAGGCGTGCGGGGGCGACACCGTCCTCCGGTCGGAGGTCGACGAGTTACTGAACAAATGGCAGGCCGCGGGGACGTTCATGGAAGCCCCAGCGGTTCCTCGTGACGACTTGCAGACGCCCGATCTACGCGGCGATCCGACTCAGAAAGGCGATCCCTCTAACAGTCCCGAGCTGACAATCACCGGCAGCCCCACTTGGCCCGGACGTAAGCTTCCCGCCGAAGGCACGACATTCCCCATGGTGCCCGGCTACGAGATTCAAGCAGAACTGGGACGTGGCGGCATGGGGGTGGTCTACGCCGCCCGCCAGGTCGCCGCCGACCGCATCGTCGCACTGAAGACCATCCGTCCCGGTCAGGATGGCCCGACCCGAGAGCGATTCCGGCGAGAGGCAAAAGCCGCGGCCGTTCTGCGACACACAGGAGTGATTGAGATCTTCGAGGTCGGGGAAGCCGCAGCGGGCCCGTACTTTTCGATGGAGTATTGCCCCGATGGCAACCTGGATGAGTACTTGCGGGGCCGCCCCCTCGGAGGGGAAGAAGCTTCGCGACTAGTGTCGAGCCTCGCCCGTGCGGTTGCGGCTGCGCACGACTTGGGGCTGCTACACCGCGACATCAAACCGGGCAACGTCATGCTGGCCGCATCACGTCTGTCCCATGAGACCGAGGAAGGGGCTGCGGAGGAACGCCGACCTCTTGCGTACTTTTTGCCGAAGTTGACCGACTTTGGGCTGGCCAAGCGGGTCGGTGATGACAAACTCACGCAGACCGGAATGCTGATGGGTACCCCGTCGTACATGTCGCCCGAACAGGCCTCCGGGGAACCCGACCTGGGACCCGCTTCGGACGTCTATGCGCTTGGCGCAGTGCTCTACGAGTGCCTGACCGGGCGGCCCCCGTTCCTGGCTGCAACCCCAATGCTGACCCTCGCCATGGTCATCGATCAGGAGGCGGTCCCGCCCCGCCGGCTCCGGCCCGACTTGCCAAAGGATCTGGAAACGATCTGCCTGAAGTGCCTGGAAAAGAACCCAGATCGGCGCTATGTCATCGCTGGGGAACTGGCCGATGACCTGGATCGGTTCCTGGCGGGCCGGCCGATCACCGCTCGTCCGGCCGGGACCGCTGAGCGGGCGTACAAGTGGGTCAAACGGAACCGAATGCTGACGGGCTCGGCGGCAGCGGTCGTGTTGAGCCTGGCCTTGGGGCTCGGGGGCGCGGCATCCTTCGCACTCGACGCGATCCGGGAACGTGACCTCAAGGACGCAGCGATGAGGGCCGAGAAACGTCAATTGGGGCGAGCGGAAGCGATCAAAGACTTCCTACTGGAGGACTTGATCGGTCTGGGTGACGTGTCGAGGCGAATGACAATGCTCGGGCCGGGGGGAGGGCAAGCCACGTTGGCCCCTGATCCGAGGGTGAGTGACTTGCTCAAGAGGGTGGCGGTGTCGTTGACCGAGTCTCGGCTCGAAGAGCGGTTCCGCGGCCAGCCGTTGGTCCAGGCCGACGTCCTCTTTTCGGTAGGGCAGGTGTCCGCTGCCGTCGGCGAGTTCCATCAAGCCGCGGCACTCCTGGATAGGGCCGAGCAGAGGTACACGCAGCACGCGGGGACGGGTCCTGGGACACACTCACCTGCCGTAATATGCTAGCCCTTGCCTATGATAGCGTGGGAGATTCGGACGAAGCGATCCCGCTGTTCGAACGCACCCTGGGACAATTTGAGGCGACGCTGGGCGAGGACCACCCCGACACACTCATTTGCCGCATCAACCTGGCGGTCGCCTATGAGCGCGCTGGGCGTTTGCCCCAGGCTGTCCGGCTCTTCGAACGAACCCTCAAGCAGTGTGAAGCGACGCTGGGTGAGGACCACCGCATCACTCTCCTCGCGTGCAACAACCTGGCCAGCACTTACGAACAAGCGGGGCGCTTGGGCGAAGCGATTATACTGTATAAAAAAACACTAACACAGTGTGAAACGGATCTGGGTGAGGACCACCCGCACACACTCAACACACGCAACAACCTGGCGCTCGCCTACAAGACCGAGGGGCGTATGGACGAAGCGATCCCGCTCCTCGAACAAACCCTCCAGCAGAAGGAGGCGAAGCTCGGCGACCACCACCCCGACACGCGGAACACGCTCAACAATCTGGCCAGTGCGTATTGGAAACAAAGGAAGTTGGACAAGTCGGTGCCCCTGTTCGAGAAGCTCTTGGAGCAGACAGAAAAGGAACAAGGCCCGCATCACCTCGAAACACTCAGGGTGATGGCGAACCTGGGCGTCAACTACCGAGACGCGGGCCGCTTCGGCGAGGCGCTTCCCCTACTGGAACGTGTCGTCCAGCGAACGGACCATAGGCCGGACGGCCTCCGGGCCAGATTCGCTTGGGTGAAGCCAGAACTGATCAACGGCTACGAGAAGGCCGGCCTGCACGGCAAAGCGGAGCCTCACCACTGGGCTCTACTTGAAGGGGTCCGCAGGCAATACGATCAAGGCGATCCCCGTATTGCCTCAAGACTGGCGTTGCTGTCCAACAACCTGTTACATCAGGGGAAAGCTGCCGAAGCCGAGCCGTTGTTGCGCGAGTGTCTCGAGATTCGCCAGGACCAACTACCCGACTCGTGGCTCACCGCCAATGCGGCGTCGATGCTCGGCGAAGCGTTGCTCGGCCAGCAGAACTACACCGAGGCCGAGAAGTACCTCACCGCCGGCTACGCCGGCCTTAAGAAGGCCTTCGCCGCGGCCGAGGCACCGGCGTCAGTACAAGTCCGCACCTTGCGTGATACGCTCGAAGGTCTTGTCCAGCTCGCCGAAGCCACCGGGAGGCCCGACGGGGCGAAGAAATGGCGGGCCGAACTCTCAGAACTCCAGGCCTCTGGGGACTGATCAGCTCCTCGGTCACTGTGCATCATCAAAGAGAGTGCTTCCATTTACCCGTAACACCTAGAGAGGCCTTCGTGGTGATTGGCCTCGAAAAGGAAAACTCCCACGATCATAATTACAGGAGCGATTCTCCCAGGATCGGTTGGTTCAGCAGCGAGGTGCTGGGGCATTCTCTTACCCCGGCATCTCGCTGACCGGATTGCCTTAGAACAGGAAATCGTCCTCATCCAGATCGCCGAAGACAAAGCCTACGAGTCGGATGCTCTGCCCATCGGGGAGCTCGATCACGGCATCCCCGTTGTCATCGGAGATGACCAACTCCGAAAAGCTGGTGGTAAATGACCGCAGGTCGATCCGGTCGGCGCCCTCGGCTTGGAAATCCTCGATCCGGTCTTCGCCGACCTGCGACGGTGTGAAGATGAAGACGTCGGCACCGACACCGCCCCAGAGCTCGTCGGCACCGGCACCCCCTTCGATCGTATCATTGCCGTTGCCGCCGATGATGGTATCCTTGCCGCCGCCACCAAGGATAAGGTCGTTGCCCGAAGAGCCGACCACTTCGTCGTTGCCACCCCGAGCGTCGATTGCCGAAACGTTCGAGAGACTTATCTGGCTGAAGTCGAGGAAGTTGGCCCCGCCGTTGCCCTGGATCTCGTAGCCGCCGTTGTCCCAGACCTCGATCCCGGTCGTGGCCGAGTCGAAGTCTGACATCACGACGTCGGTGTCGCCGACATTGACGATCCGATCACCACTTCCGGTGCCCGAGTCGTCGAAGGTGTCGAATTCCGCTTCGTCGGCGGACACTTGGTAAGTGTCGGAGTGGTCACCGCCGGAGAGGGTGTCCTCGCCAGCACCGCCCTCAAGTGTGTCAAAACCTTTGCCGCCTTCGAGCAAGTCATTGCCCCCTTCGCCGAGCAGCAAATCGTCGCCATCGTGACCTTCAAGTTGGTCTCGGCCAGCGCCGCCGCGGATCGTGTCTCCGCCGACCGACCCGGTGATCGTGTCGTTGCCGCCAAGGCCGTCGATCGCACTGACCCCGGTGAGGTTGACTTGGCTGAAGTCGAACGCGTTGGCTCCGCCGTTGCCCGTGATCTGATAGCCCTGGTTGTCCCAGGCGTCGATCCCGTTTTGCGTCGAGTCGAAGTCCGCGATGATGACATCCGAGTCACCCACATTGACCACGCGGTCATTGCTCCCGGTGCCTTCGTCGTCGAAGTCATCGTACTCCGCCTCATCGCCGGAGACCTCGTAGACGTCCGATTTGTCACCCCCAGACAGGGTGTCGTCCTCGGTGCCGCCGTTGAGCACATCGAAGCCATCGCCCCCTTCGAGCTGGTCATTGCCTTGACCGCCGAGTAGGGTGTCGTCGCCGCCAAGACCGATGAGAATATCCTCGCCGTTATTGCCGCGGATCAGGTCCGCACCCGGCGAGCCGATGATCTCATCGTGGCCGCCATCCCCGTTGATGGCAGTGACGTTGGTCAGATTCACCTCGCTGAAGTCCAGGTAGTTGGCCCCGCCGTTGCCCGTGATCTGATAGCCCTGGTTGTCCCAGGCGTCGATCCCGTTTTGCGTCGAGTCGAAGTCCGCGATGATGACATCCGAGTCACCCACATTGACCACGCGGTCATTGCTCCCGGTGCCTTCGTCGTCGAAGTCATCGTACTCCGCCTCATCGCCGGAGACCTCGTAGACGTCCGATTTGTCACCCCCAGACAGGGTGTCGTCCTCGGTGCCGCCGTTGAGCACATCGAAGCCATCGCCCCCTTCGAGCTCGTCATCGCCCTGCCCGCCAAGTAGCGTGTCATCGCCGCCAAGACCGTGCAGGCTGTCCTCGCCCTTGTTGCCGCGGATCAGGTCCGCACCCGGCGAGCCGATGATCTCGTCGTTGCCGCCAAGGCCGTCGATCGCACTGACCCCGGTGAAGTTGACTTGGCTGAAGTCAAGGAAGTTGCCTCCATTGTTACCCGTGATCTGAAAGCCCTGGTTGTCCCAGGCGTCGATCCCGTTTTGTGTCGAGTCGAAGTCCGCGATGATGACATCGGAGTCACCCACGTTGACCACCCGGTCATTGCTCCCGGTGCCTTCGTCGTCGAAGTCGTCGTGCTCCGCCTCATCGCCGGAGACCTCGTAGACGTCCGATTTGTCACCCCCAGACAGGGTGTCGTCCTCGGTGCCGCCGTTGAGCACATCGAAGCCATCGCCCCCTTCGAGCTGGTCATTGCCTTGACCGCCGAGTAGGGTGTCGTCGCCGCCAAGACCGATGAGAATATCCTCGCCGTTATTGCCGCGGATCAGGTCCGCACCCGGCGAGCCGATGATCTCGTCGTGGCCGCCACCCCCGTTGATGGCAGTGACGTTGGTCAGATTCACCTGGCTGAAGTCCAGGTAGTTGGCTCCGCCGTTGCCGTTGATCTGGTACCCGCCGTTGTCCCAGGCGTCGATCCCGCTCCAGGCCGAGTCGAAGTCGTTGATGGTCACGTCCGTGCCGCCTGTGTTCACCACGCGGTCGTTGCTGCCGGTGCCGGAGTCCTCGATGTCGTCAAGCTCGGCATCGCTGCCGGCGACCTCGTACACGTCCGACTGGTTGCCGCCAGAGGTGAGATCCCGGCCAGCCCCGCCGTTGAGCGTGTCGAAGCCGCCGCCACCGAACAGCTCGTCGTGGCCCGCTCCGCCGTAGAGCACGTCGTCACCGCCTTGGCCTTGCAGTACGTCACGCTGGCCCAAGCCGAGTAGCAGATCTTGGCCGGCGGTACCCACGAGAGTATCCCTGGTCTTGCTGCCGACGATCACTTGGAACTGGTAGGTGCTCGAAGCACTCGCGTTGTCCAACACCCGTGCGTAGACGGTCGCGGTTGTGTTCGCCGCAAAGGTGAACGTCGCCTGGTTGCTCACAGCCGCTTGGGCGAAGTCGCTGGCCAATTCGGCCTCGCTCAAGGCGAAGCTGTAGCGGTGCGAATCCGACTCGTTTTCGTCAACCACGTCAATGAGCGCGAAGGTGACGTCCGCGTCGTTGTTGCGATCGGCGACCGACTGGACCACTAGCTTGGCCGTCGGGGCGACGTTGCTCTGGCCTTGCTGGCGGATCAGTTCGAAGCTGGTGCTGCTCTGACCCCCGTTGCTGTCGACCGCCGTCACCGTGATCGTGCCGGCGAGATCCGAGGCGGCCAAGGTCCAAGTCCAAGTGCCGGCATTGCCCGCGTCCTGGGTGATCTGGCCGACCGGGTTGCCCTGGGCATCGGCGGCGCTGATGACCACGATGTTGCTCATGTCCGTGTCGCCGAAGGTGCCGCTGTTACTCGCGGCGGCACCCAGGTCGAAGGTGACCGCGTTATTCGCGACGCCCACGGTCGGGTTGTCGTTCGCGCCGCTAACCTCAATCGTTGCGGTGCTTGAGACCGAGCCGCTGCCCTGAGCGTTGCTGTAGTCGATGGTGAAGTCGAACACCAGCATCTCAGACTTGAACGCGGCCAAGCTATTGAACTGGGCCGTGTCGAACTGAAGGCCGTTGGCCGTCGGGGTGAAGTTGAACGAGGCACCTGGTCGAGCTGTAACCGAACGCAGGGTGAACACCGTCGCCGGATCTTCGGCGACGACGCCCGACGCGGCAATCAGGTCGATCGTGAAGGTCCCCGAATCTTCCGTGGTGGCCGAGTTCACCGGCAAGAGGCTCGGCTCAGCCGACATGCCAGCCACCGTGATCACGACGCTACCCGTCGTGCTGGCGTTCTCGGCCCCGCTGTCGTCGGCCAAGGTGTACTCGAACACCAGCGTTTCGCTCTGCCCGAAGCCCATCGCGGCAAACTGGGCGGTGTCGAAGCTGAGCATACTGCCGCTCACCTGGTAGATGTAGTTACCTTCGGAGACCAGAGTGAAGTTGCGGTAGCTCAGCACGTCGTTGACGTCCACATCCGTCGGCGAGGCGGCGGCGAAGAAGTCGATACTGTAGGTGCCGGCGTCTTCGCGGGTTTCCCCGAAGACAACTTGAACCTCGGGCGTCTCGTTGAGGCCGGTAACGGTGATGGTCACCGTGCCCGTTGAAGTCTGCCCGAAGCCGTCCTGGATCTGATAGTCGAAGCTGACCTGCTCGCTTGCACCCACGCGGAGCGAGTCGAACTCACCGTTGGGGTCGAACCAGAAGGTGCCGTCGAGGTTGTTGACTAGGGTGCCCTTGGCCGGGGCGGTCAGGGCAACCGTCTTCGCCGGGACGATGTTGTTCTCGGCGTCGGTGTCGGCACCGGCACCGGTCAGGACGTTGACCAGCACGGAGGTGTTCTGGTCGGTGGCAGCCGCGTCGTTCTGTGCCACCGGGGCAGTGTTCAGGCTGGTGGTCACCTGGAAGGTGTCGGTGTGAGAGCCACCGTTGTCGTCGGTGACCGTCACCGAAACGGTGAAGGTGCCCTCGGTGGTGTAGTTGTGGTCCAGGTCGAAGGTTTTGGCCATCTGGTCGATGGTCAACGTCTTGGGCCCGCTGCCATCGCCGTAATCGACGGTACTGGTCCAGGTGTCGGCCCCGGGGTCAGTGATGGCGACCGCCGTACGGAGCAGTCGGCCAGTCAGCGGGCTGGAGATCGTCGCGTCGCCGCCTAACTCGAAGCTCGGGGCGACGTTGGTGACCGTGACGGTCGCCGTACCGGGGATGGCAAAGCCGTTGGTGACGATCGGGATCACGGTGATGTTGGCAACAACATCGTCGGTGTAGGTGTGTGTGGCCGACGAGCCAGACTCGTTCGTCGTGACGCCGTCGCCCCAGGTGACGGTGTAGCCGGTCGCGAACGGGCTGCTTTCGCCGCCCGGGTCGGAAAAGCCGTTGAAGTTCACCGTAAGTGCGTCGCCCTCGGCGAGTGTCGCGGTGGAGGTGCTGATCTGCAACGTCGCCGGGACGTCGTTGACTGTGACGAACTGATTGCCTTGGAAGTGTTCACCCTCCTCGTCGGTCACGTAGACTTCGATCGTCTCGATGCCGTTGGTGCGGTAGGTATGGGGCACCGTGCCAAGTTTCGTAACGACGGTGTCGAGCGTGTTGTCGCCCCAGACGATGCGGACCGACTGCCAGTTATCCGCGCCCGGATCGACGATCCCAGTCAGGTTCAATGAGTAGACCTGGCCCTGATCGATCACACCGGGGCCGCTGAAGGTCAGAACCGGGGCGACGTTGCGGACTGGCAGGGTCAACGCGGTGGCATTGTGCGTGCCATCCTCGTCCACGAGCCGGATCGTAACCGGATAGCCCGCGCTGTCGTCGGCGTAGGTGTGCTTAAGCGTCAGCGACTCGGCGGGGACGAACACCATTTGCGAGGTGCCGTCGTCGAAGTCGAACTGCTGATAGGTGCCGACGGTCAGCGTGTCGACGCCACTGCCGTCGCCCCAATCGACCAAGATTTGCGTGACGTTGTCGGTGCCCGGGTCAGTCGGCGGGTTGAAGGTCAGGGTGAACTCCTGCCCCTCGGCCAGACTACCGACCGGCTGCGTGGTCACGGTCGGGGCTACATTGTTGACGGTGATGGCCTGGGTGGCCTGGTAGGAGCCGTCCTCGTCGGAGGCGGTGACGGTGATCGTGTAGTCCCCGTCGTCGGCGTAGGTGTGCGTCGGGTAGACCGGGACAACGTCGGAGACTTTCAGGTCGCCACTGTCCAACACCAGGGCGTACTCCACTTGACCGTCGATAATCCGCCACTGGGTCCCGGTGACACCGGAGTAGACTTGGGCGTCCGCCGTCAAGGTAAGGCCAGCATTATTGAAAGCCGTCACCACTTCGGCGGGCACGGCCGTATTGGTGTTCAGCGCGGTGATCAGGGCGGCACTCGGTGTGCTGATGGTGAACAGGGAGGTCGCCGCCGGGGCGGTCTGCCGGCCGAAGATGGTCTCCACCTCGCTGCCGTCGCCCCAGTTGATCGTCCACGACCGCAGCGAGTCTTGGCCCGGATCCTGGTAGCCCAGCCGCAGCTGGATCGACTGCCCTTCCAGGGACGTGTCCGGTGCGGTCAAGGTCAGCGTGGGCGCGGTGTTCGAGACGGTGACGGTCTTCGGTGCGGCAAAGTACTCGCCGAACAGACCACGAGCGATGACTTGGACCTCGTAGACGCCGTCGTCGACGAAGGTGTGGGGGATGGTCGGAGTCGATTCGTTCGACTTGCTGGTGTTCCCGTCACCCCAGATGATTTCCCACTCCTGGATCAGGCTCGGGTGGGACGAGGAGAGCGACAAGCCGTAAGCCGTCCCTTCGGTTGCGGTCGAGCCGCCGGTGAGGGTCAGGGTCGGATCGACCTTGATCAACTCAATGCTGCCCTCGTACATGGTTTCACCGCCGTCCTTGTCGGTGATGTAGGCCTTGACCTTCGGCGACTTCATCTTGGCCAGGTCCGAGGCGAGCACCTGCATCGAGAAGTCGGCGGTGCCGGTCTGGGTACCGGTCAAGACGATCGGCGGCTCTGCGTCGAGCTCCAGGCGGAAATTGAACACACCCGCGCGGTCGGCGGCAGAGGGGTCGCTTATTCCGGTGAAGCGGACCGTCGCCGTATCTCCTTGTGAGACGGTAGTGCCGGTGAACGTCGCAGTCGGGGCAACGTTCCCGACCGTCACGGTGACCCGCGGCCGAGGCTTACCGGGCTGGGAACCCCCATCATCATCATCATCCGAGTCATCTCCCCCCGGCACACTTTGGTCCGAATACAGGTCGATCGTGTACGTGCCGCTGTCGGTGATGCCGAAGTCACTCAGGTCGTCGGCACTACCGTTCCCGCCAGTCCACGGGAGGCTGACAGTCTGGCCAGCGCTAATGGTCATTTCCGCCGGCCCGCCGCTGGCGTAGTCACCGTCGAAGTCGAGATAGAACGTCTTCGCCCCGGGAGCAAACGGAGTGAAGGTGATTGAGCCACCCTCGGGAACGTTGAAGTCGTACACGTCCGAGCGCGGAGTGGTCGGCTGGACTCTGAGGATAGTCTCCAGGACGTATTCCACCGAATCGTTAACGACCGTGATTTTGGGGTTGACCTCTCCAATCGACATATACCGATGACTCACGAGGGCTCGCTGCCGAATCCGATCGTAGCTGTAGAATTCGAAATCGGTGGGCGTCTCAAACGCGGAGCCGTCAATCACCTGGACCGGTGTGCCGTCACCCCAGTCGATGCGGACTTCGGTCACCGGGTCATTCCCCTGATCCGTGACCCATATCTGGAACATCTGATCGACGAGCACCTCGGCTCGGGTAATTTCCTCATCGAAGATCGGGGCTCCGACCAAGCTGAGAGTAGTTACCGGCTGAAAATCCACGACAGTGAGGGTCGTCGAACTGGTGGCGACGGTGCCCTGGTCGTCCGTGACCTGGATTGAGATCGTGTAGACCCCGTCGTCGTCGATCGGGACTGCACCGTTCTTGGTCACATTGTACAGTTCTTCCCAGGTCAATCTGCCCGATTTCGAATTGAAATCATCGAAGAGGCCGTCCTGGTCCAGGTCCCACGCAACGGAAACCAGTTTCGTGCCTGGAACTTGATCGCCGAGGATGTAATCCCCGTTGAGCTGAAGTGACCGACCCTCTCGGAAGGGGATGAAGTTGTTCCCGAAAAAGAAAGACTTATCATACGGGCCGCCGGTAAACGCCCGGGTCGGTGTCAAGCCGGGGATGCGGTCGATGCCTGAATACTGGAGGCGCCCATCATTCGAGACTGTTACATAGTTGTCATTCTCAACCATGGGATCGTTCGGATCATTGACATACCAAATGGGGTTCTGATTGTCGTTCGGGAACAGCGAAACTCCGCTCGGGAATCCCGGGTTCAATTCGTCCGTACCATCGCCCCCGTTCACTTCGACCGTTCCCCCAGTAGCCACCTTGTTCATGGCAATGTTTGCGGTGTCGTCCCCGTCTCCCAGGTTGAGGATCGCCGTGACCCCAGCCGCGACCGAGTTCAGATTGACGGTGTCTCTTAGTGGGCTACCGTTGATGCTAAGCGTTGCACCGGAGGTCGTCGCCGAAGCCGTGATGGTGTCGTTGCCTCTTGTCCCTGCGTTAATGGCAACCTTCGCCTTCCCGCCGGTGAATTCAGCGAGCTTGATAATGCTGAAGCCAGCCCCGGAGGAAAGCGTTATGGTACTGTCGTCTTCGAAGTTGCCACCCACCTCGATCAGGTTGGAGCCCGAGTTCCCGTTAATCGTGAGTTGTGCATTCTTTTTCACATCAGCCGTGACGGAGATCGTATCGTTACTGATGCCAGAATTGATGTTGAGGCTCCCGGTGACGGTTCCCTGGAAGGTGATCGACTCGTTACCGCGATCGGTGTTGATCATCGTCGAACCGGCGAATTGCCCGTCGAGGACAATGGTCTCATCGCCGAGTCCGGTATTGATGGTGAGGGTCGAGGTGTTGTCTGTGAGGCTGAGTGAGTCGCTGCCTCCTTGAGTATTGATCGTAAAGGCTTGCGTAGCAGGGGCCGCGGTCTGCGCGAAGACATCCGCTAGGTCGCCGGTGGTCACGCTGACCGCGCCAATGTTGACGAAGCCGACTTGGAACGACTGTTCGGTCGTACTTTGGGCTCGCTGCACGCGTTGTATCCCTCTCTCGGCCGCCAGAAAATCACCGCCAGCGGTGATGGCTCGAATGTCGCCGAAGGAGGTCTGGAAGTTGTCGTGCAACTGTTGACGGAAGATGAGGCCGTCGCCGTTGCCGTCACGCTCCAGCACGGTAAGGGTGCCAGCTTGGCCGGACCCGACGAAGAGGAAGCGGCCATCGGTACTGACGTCCATCGCGCTGACGCCGGCCAGCCCGCGAATCTGATTCTGCCCCTCGTAGATGGTGTTCCGTAAAACCGGCTCCGCACCAGTGAAGGCGAAGACCTTCAGCTCTCCATCCGGCGAGGCCGCGTAGATGTATTCGAAGACGTTGGCGAAGGCGATCGGGCCGCCGTCGAAGATCCTGTCGTCGCCCTGGGCGTACACCTTGTCGTCGGAGACCATCCTCGGGGGGTTGAAGTTGTCAAAGAAGAGGACGCGGATTGCCGACTGGCCGGAATTGTTTTCGACCACCAGGAACATCCAGTTCCTGCCCTCGGGTACTGGGCTCTGGTAGGCCTGGATGACCTTCTCGCCGTTGGCCAGGCCGTACGGGGTGTCGAACGCGACCGACCAATCCTGGGTGTTGACGGTGCGGGAGTAGATGCGAACCTGGGTCTCACCGAGAATCCAGAGCTCACTTGCCCCAGATGTGTTCACCTCGACTCCCACGGGCTTGTACCCGACATTGATCGTTTGCTCCAGGGTCAGTGTCCCATTGAGTCTGTTGTAGGCATAATGGACCACGCCGGTGTCCGTGGTCACGTAGATGCCCTCGTTCGCGAAGCTGTGGCTCGCGTCCATGTGACTGGATGTGGTCGCCCCGGCCACTACTTTCGAATCGACCAATGCCCCGCTGCTGCGATCGAAGCTGTACAAGACCCCGCTCACATCGAGGGCGAACAGGTACGAGCTGCTGGCGGCCAATTGCCGAATGTTCAGGTCGGCGGTACTGCCCCAGGTGGTCGGGACTGCGTAGCTGATCTGCAGGTTTTGCGTGATCTTCACCGAGTCGGCGTCGATCTCGGCGGTCACCGCGTCTTGCAGCGGGGCGACGATGTCGAGCTTCGTCCCCCCGATCACAGTCAACTCTTTCGCACCGGTAGCACGGAGTAGATCTTGGTAGCCGGTGGTCCCGGCGTCGTTGAACTGCAACACCCCCAGTTCGCTCTTCCAGTCCACCGGCTGGGTGTTCGTGCGATTGTCTACGGTTAGCGACTCGGCATTGATCCGCAGGTCCGTCAGGTAGCGGGCCGAGACGCCAGAACTCGGCATGCCGGGAACGTTGACTAAGGCGACGTCTTTGCCCCCGCCGCCCAGGATGTCGGTCACTCCTCCAATGCTGGCAATAGTGACCGTGTCGTCTCCGCCACGACCGTCGACGCGCACTTCCGACTTGGAGGTGGTGTCGATCCGGAGCGAATCGTTTTGCTCGGAGAGTGCGATTTCCACAATGGCGAAGCCATCGAAGGTGACGTCCGTCGACTCGTCGCGATAGCGGTAAGCCGTCGGCATGGGGGTTTGGGCGTTCGAGAGAGTGGCGTTGACGGCGGCCTTCGACATCCTGCTGTCGAGGACGACGAGGTCGCGGGGGTCGCCGTGGACGGTCAGCGGCGAGGTATTGCCCACGACGGTAACGGTGTCGTCGCCGGCCCCGGTCACGTCCACCGTTGTGGTTGTCGAGGTGTCGTCGACGCGGATTTGGTATTTCGCCGACGATACGGTCCGCTTGAAGGTTAAGTGGTTGAAGCCGCTATGGGCGATGTCCGCCCCGGTGTCGGCTGAGACAACCCCGTTACCGATGGTGATCGAACCTGTCCCGGTCCGGGCCGACTCGTCGAAGACGATGGCGTCGGCGGCCTGTCCCCCGCCGATCAGGCTCAGCGCCGCGGTAACGTTGTCGATGGTACTACCGGGGGCCGGGGACAGCCCGGCGTCGCCGAGCCGGACCGTATCATCGCCCGACCTCAGGTTCACGGTGAACTGCTCGGTCAGCGAGCGGACGATCAGATCGTCCGGGCCGGTACCCAGCGTCGCGGTCGTTGCGGTGGCACCCTTCGCGTCGAGCAGGACGTTGGTCAGGTTCGCTCGGCCGGCCTTCGACGAGCCGATCAACTCGCTGCCCTGCAGCAGCCAGTAGTTGGCCGCCCCCGTGTCGTTGTAGGTGAAGTTGACCGTGTCCACGCTCCGCGTGGTGACCTTGCGCGGGTCCGTCGCGGCAATCGGGCCGGTCACCGTCGCATTGACCTTGTCGGTGCCGGTGTTGTTGCCGATCACTTCGACAAGTCGATTTTGGTCGGTGATGTTGACGGTGTCGTCACCGAAGCCGAGGAGCAGTCGCACGGCCTCGATGGAGGTGTCGAAGGTGGGGTTGGTCGGGGAGTCGAGGCCGGTAACCGCGGTTGCTCCAATGACGATGTTCGGACGGTTTTGTGAGTCGTTGCGATTGTCGATTAAGACCGTGTCGTTCCCGACGCCGCCCATGATGTTCAGCGCAGCCTTGAAGCCATTCACCCGGCCGTCGCCGACCGTAACGAGGTCATTGCCCTGATTCAGATTCACCGAGATGGGGATGCCCGTGGCCGCGACGGTCACACTGTCATGACCGGTGCTGCCGTTCACGGTGAGCGAACCGACGCTCGGATCGCGAACCGTCAGCAGGCTGCCGGTCGCCACATCGCCGAGGTTGACGGTCATCGTCTCGAAGCCCTGGTAGGTGCCGGTCTGCGTCGGTGTGCTGGGGCGGGTGATCGTCAGCCCCTTCGAACCCAGTTCGATGGACGGGCGGCCGGTGGCGTTGGGATCCGCGTTGAGGATCAGCTCATCGGTGCCCGCGCCACCCTTCAAGTCGACGTTGCCATAGATCGCGGAAATCGAGTCGTCGCCCTGACCACCGTCCACGTCGATGCGGATCAGGTCGGCGGCCCGGTCGGTCCCGTCGCCGGCCACGACAGAGATGGTATCCGCGGCGTTGCCGCCGGTGATCTCCAGCTTGTCCAAATTGATGTCGCTGTTGGTGATGAATAGGCTCGTCGAGCCGGCCCCGGTCGAATCGACCAGCTCGATCATGGATGGCCACATCCCCGGCGTGCTGTTCGGGTACACGGCATCGAGTTGATTGGTGATGGTCTTGTCACGGACGGTGATCCGGTTGCCGTTCGTGGGGTCCCCGGAATAGCGGATGACGTCTGCCAGGTCGCTTTGGCTAACCTCATCGGCGCCGTTCAGGTCGATGAGCATGGTGGTGACGTCGGTGGCCGACAGGTTGCCCAGTGTGATGATGTCGGAGCCCGCTCCCGGCCGAATCGCGACATTCTCGACGCCATCGACCGTAAAGGTGCCACTACCGATGATGACCTCAAGCTTGCCGCCCTGGTTGGCCAACGACAGCTTGTCGTTATTCGGCCCGCCGTCGAGGTAGAGAACGTCACCGTCCGTCCCGCCGACGATCGTGAGCCCTGCCTCTTTGCCGGAGACCAGTTCGACGAAGAACATGTCCTTGCCGGCACCCCCGTCCATGCTGTCGGCACCGAAGCCTGCGGTGATCTCATCGTCTCCCGCCCCACCGATCACGGTGTCCGTACCCAGAGCAAATTGCACACCGTCGATGGTGACATAGTCAACACCTTCTTGACCGACGCTCCAGGACCCGCCGTCGCCATCGAGGTCGTCGGAGCCGTCCGTCGAAGCCACGCCGCCGGCCAAGGCGTCAACGGTCTTCGACGACACATCGGCGAAGGCAAAGTGAGTCGCCACGTCGATCGACGGGTCGGCCCAGCCATAGACGCGGTCGTTGCCGGCCCGCCCTTCGACGACGTCGTTGCCGACGCCGCCTTGGAGGGTATCGTCCCCGCCGCCGCCGACGATGAAGTCGTTGCCCGCACCGCCCTGGATCAGGTCGGCGCCGTCGCCTCCGAGGATGTTGTCGTCGCCCGAACCGCCGAGGATGGTGGCCCCCTGCTTGCCGACCACGATCTGGTCGTTGCCCGCCCCGCCATCGATCTGGGCCTTCCCGGAGCCCGCGTAGGACAGGAAGTCGTCGCCCTCGCCGCCGACCAGGACGACATCGGCGGTCACCCCTCTCTCGACGATGATCTGGTCGTTGCCCGAGCCACCGTGCGCGATAATCTTGGTGACGCCAGTGAACTCTTGAACGAACCCACGGTAAGTGATCCGAGTGACCTCGCTGCCGTCGGCGGCCTCAAAGGAGCTGATCACGAACGTCTCGTTCGGGTCGGTGATGCCGTCGCCCCGGGCCCCGGCGTTGGCACCCATGTTCAGGTGAATGACGCCGTCGTTGGCCTTGTCGTAGTAAAACGACGTGCCGGTGTTGTCGGTGAAGCGGACCACTTCACCCGGTCCGACGTCGGCGACGGCCACCAGCTGGGACTTCTTGTCACTGAAGGTCTTCTGAAAGTTGGCGAGGGTGACTCGGGCCAACTGGATCCGCTTGTCGAACAGCTTGACGCGGGCGATGCCGATGTCGGCCCCGACCCACAGGAACGCGGTCAGGCCAGCGGAGAACTTGCCCTTGGTGTTGAGGATGCCCAGCGGACCGAACTTCTGGATCTGCTGGTCGAGCTCGCTGAAGAAGATCTTGTTGTCGCCGTCGGGGCTGCCTTGGACGTCCACGTCGTTGAGGTCGAACTCAATGTCGGCGGTGATGTCGCCATCCACACCCGCCTCGACAAAGCCGCGGATGCCCACCGACGCACCGGCGATGATGCTCGCCGAGAGCACCGCTTCGGGCGTGTCCACGCCGTTGACGAAGTGGTCGTCCAGGAAGAAGCCCTGGAAGACTTTGCCAATCTGCGAGACGTTGATGTAGTCCAGTGGGTTGGCCGCGGTCGTGTCCCAGGTCTTCCGCCACTCGTTGAGGCCGCTGGTGTCGAAGGCGAACGTGAAGTTCGTCTTGGCCTTGATCCGCCCGCCGAAGCGGGCATTCAGGCCTGGGAAGACCGGGATCGACTGGACGTACTCGAAGTCGAGGTCGATCTTGGGCATGTTCCACTTGAACAGATCGACGTCCTTGTCGCCGGTCAACAGGCCCAGGATGGAACTTGGCTTCTTGAGGATCGGGAACTCGAAGCCGCCCTTGTCACTGGACTTGAGCACTTCGCGGGCTTGGCTGGCCCCGCTGGTCCCGTTGTTGATCTGGTTGCTCGGGTCGAAGCCCTGGTCGAGCTTGGTGCCGGTCGCGGTGACCCGGCCGCCGGTCCGCGGGTCGCCGTTGAGGGTGAACGTGCCGAAGTCGATGATGAACTCGCCCGGATTAGCCTCGCGGAAGCGCTGGACCTTGTTGAGGAAGTTCACCGACTCGGCGATTGCCTCGATGGCCAACACGGTGCTGTAGAACTGGGTCGGCCCGAGCACGCCCTTGACGATGTCGATCAGGCTCGCGTTCTCGGCCCCCAGGCTCTGCAGCACTGGGATCGGCTTGACCAGGATGTCGGCCAGCGGCTGCAGCGGCTTGGTCACGCGGGTGACCACGTCCATGACCGGGCCGGCGAACTTGTTGATGAACTCGCCCAGGTCGAGTTTGACCTCGGCCAGTTGGACGATGGGCGCGTTGCCGAAGCTCGCCGGCACGCCGGTGCCGGCCTGGGCGAAGATCTGGTCGTAACGGAAGATGGTCGTGATCTTGGGCAACTCGATGGACTGGCTCGCACCGAGGGCCGCGTTGGACATCGCCACTTCCAGGGCCAGATCGACGTTGGCGTAGGCCGTCAGCGTCGTGTTGATGCTCAGTTTGTCGCCCCGGCCGATTCGCCATTTGTCGCCGCCGCTGGAGACCAGATCGACGTTGAAGCGGCCGAACAGCCCGCTACCGCCATCGGAGTCGGCGAAGTCTGTCATCTTGACGCTCAGGAAGCCGAGCGTGCCGTTCAGTTCCGCACCGTTGGGCACGGTAGCGCTGATGACGATCGAGAGTTCGTCGCCGGCCTCGGTGATGCCCTCAGTGTTGACGTACAGGCCGTCGGTGATGCTGAAGCCCAGGCCCAGACCAAGGGTGTAGTCCAGGCTCAATTGAATGTTCGAGCCCGGCGTGGTGTTCAGGCCCAGTCCCGGCGCGCCGACGTCGAAGCTCAGCGGGATTGACTTGCTGAAGATGTTGCCCGCGAGCAAGAGGTCGAACTCGATGCCCGTGTCAGTCAACACGAGCTGAATGTCCTTCGGCGCGGTGATCGATTCGAAAAGTAGCACGCCGGTCTGCGGGTCGAACTGCAACTCTTTCGTGATTGGATCGCGTTGGGGCTTCTTGAGGAGGCTGCGGAATTCCTGTTGGTTGAACAGCGCTTCCTGGATCAACTGGATCGTGGTCTTGCCACTGCCGACGGCGTTTTGCAGGTCTTTGCCTAGGCCGTCCTGGTAGGTGCTGCCCACCTTTGTGC
Organism: uncultured Alcaligenaceae bacterium; assembly: GCA_964410665.1. Lineage (GTDB taxonomy): Bacteria > Planctomycetota > Planctomycetia > Gemmatales > Gemmataceae > CAYPIE01. Next base: position 9,031 of record CAYPIE010000015.1, on the reverse strand, counting down.
CGAGCAGCTTGACCCGCAGGTCGTCGATGAACGCTTCGGCCCCCTTTAGCTTGTCATCGATGATCGGCAACTTCAGCAGATCGAAGTCCGACTTGATCAGGGACTTCATCTCATCGAAGAAGCTTTCGAACCCGTTGAGCACGACCTGCGGGTCGTTGAGCACCTGGGCCAACTGGAACATGTTGGCGAAGTTCGGCGAGACCACCGTGCCTTCGAAGGTGCCGTCGGTGAACTCGCCGTCGACGAAGAACGCGTGGTCGGCGATGCCGTCGGCGTTGTTGTCGGCGGTGTCGCCGCCCAAGGGTAGGTTCGGCGTCGGGAAGAAGACCGGAAGGTTCATTTCCACGGTGCCGTCAATCGAACTGCCCAATTGGCTCACGAACAGCGACAGCGGGATGCGGTCGCTGGCCCCGTCGGCGGCGAATGAGCCAGTCAGGTCGAGGTTCAAGTAAGCGTCATCGACCAGGAAGCCGACCTGCAGTGAGTTGCTCACGTCAACGGTGGCCTGCAAGTCCAGCGGAGTCAGGGTCTCCAAGTCGAGCGCGAACGCCAGGTTCGTCTCGGGGCTGAAGCTGACGTACTCGTCGAGCGAACTGAGGTTGGAACTCAGCTCGCCGATGGTGACCTCGCTCAGGAACGCCAGGTCGACGTCGAGTTGCAAGTCGATGTCGATACTCGCGTCCACGTCCAGTTTCGACTGCGAGGTCAAGGTGAACGACTTGCCGACAAACTCCGGCACGCCGTAGGTACCGAAATCGACGAACTGGTCCAGGTCGAGGTTGACGTCCACTTGGCCCTTGAACGCCCCGGCGAAGTCGAGGTTGATGCCCAGGATGCCGTCGTTGTACTCGATCTTGAAGATGTCGTCGGTGATGGTGGTACCGGTCAGCGTGCCGAGGAAGCTCTTCAAGCCCGCGTTGAAGTTGGCGGTCAGGCTCTGCATGTCCTTCGACGCGGCCTCGGCCTGATCGAGGAGCGACTTAAGCTCTTGGATCAAGCCTTGGGTATCGGTGCCGAGGAACTCGTTGATACTCTGGTTGATGATCGGCTGCTTCTCGTAGAAGAAGCTCGCCTTCGACGGGTCGGCCAGCTTGTCGATACCCGACTTGATGATGCTGGTCAGGTCGGCCAAGGTGAGCTTGCTGAAGCCGAAGAGCTGATCCAGGTCTTCGATCGCCATCGTCGACGGGATCAGGCCGATGAAATTGATCAGGTTCATGTTGGTGACACGGTTGACATCAACTTGCTCGCTCGAAGCGGTGATGCGCGGCCCGTCGGCGGTGAACCCGTTTGCCCCGGCGCCGATCGCCAGCGGCAGGTCGATGTTGAAGAAGCTGTTCTCGTCGAAGTCCACCGTCAGCGTGGAGAAGTCGAGCGAGTTGAGGTCGATCATCTGAGCGGTGTTGAACTGCTGGTCCACCCCGATCTTGAAGCCGGCCTGGAAGTCGATGTTGCCGTCGACGATCGACAGGCCGAGCGGGCCCATGGCAATGCCGACATTAATCGGGTTGGTGTGGTCCAAGTTCACCGAGGCGATGATCTGCGGGTTGTTGACGAAAAACTCGCCGTTGTCGTCGATGCCGAAGTTGAACTCCAATTGGAGGATCGGCGTGATCAACAGTTCGACCGGGTCGCCGGTCACCGACAGGCCAAAGTCGGAAATATCGACGCCGAACCCGAACTCGGCCGAGGCCTGGGCCGCCAGAGAAGTCAGGTCGAGGTTGACCGGGAAGGAAGTCTTACCCAGATCGACGACGGCGGAGAACTCCTTGCCGTTGAGCGAAGAGGCCAAGTCAATGTTCGGCAGCGCGACCAGGTCGGCGGTCGTCATGTTGCTAGTGAATTTGCTGACCACTTGATTGACGATCTTCTGTTGGACGCCGGCGGTGACGTCGGCGGAGAAATTGTCGCCAACACCGAAAACGTCCTTCAGGGTCAAGTTGGTCAGCGGGATCTTGGTCGAGGAATCGAGTTCGGAGACGACCTGGCCGCCGATGCCGGCGACCCAGTCGGAGAAGTTCTGTAGGCCCGCGCGGAGCATTTCCTGGTCGCCGGCGATGTCGCTGTCATCGATCGGCGAGACGCGGACGCCCGGCCCAATGATGTCGGTCATCACGCCGCGCGAGGTGTCCGCCCCCTTGTCCTGGAAGCCGAGCACGTGGCCGATCTCGTGGTGCAACACCGTGATCAGGTCGATTGCCCCGCTCGCCGCACCGGCCTCGGCGAGCTTGGCGATGCCGGCCGCGCCGGTGAACTCCTCGTCGAGCATTGGGGTGGCGTCGATGAACCAGCCGTGACCGGCGGCGGTGGCGTCGATCGTGATCCTCAAGTTGTCCTTGTCCGGCAAGCCCAACGTCGGGTCAGCGTTGCTCGAGAGGTTGCCCCACTGGACCTGAATCTGATCGACGGTGGCCATGGCCTGTTTGGAGAGGACCAGGCTCCAGCGGCGCTTGGCCTCGGCGAAGGCCGCATCGAGGACGGCCTGGTCGGAGAGCGGCGTCGGGTTGTTGGTGCCGTAGGCGGACGCCTTCGCGTTGCCGCCCTGGTTGACCAAGCCGGCTTGGGCGCCTGACGATAGCGGGAGGAACTGGTCATTGAAAAAGACCCGTCCGCCCTTCTTGGGGCCGATGTCGATCAGCGCGCGATCGCCATAGATGGTGGCGACGATTTGGTTGTCCACCTTCACGACCGTCTTCGCCCCGTTGCGCTCGAAGGTGGGGACTTTTTGCTTCTCGAACAGGCCGGTCAACTCGATCAGGTCCTTGTCGCTGGGGGTAGCTCCGCCGACGAAGATCGTGTCCGAGCCGGAGTTGATGTCGAGGAAGTAGATCTCGCCTGCCGCCGAGCCGCGCAGGACGTCGTTGCCCTTGCCGCCGGCGATGTTGGCGATGTTGGTGAACGAGGCCAGCTGGTCGGCTTGCTGGAAGGTGGTCGGGAAATTGAAGAGCTCGACCGCCCCGAGCGTCAGGAAGTCCACCGCCAGGTTCTCACCGGTGATCTTGAAGCCGGACGGCGAGAGGTTGGTGACTTGGATCTTGGTGTCGCCGGTCAGGGCTTGGAGCTTGTCCTGAAGGTTCTTCGGCGAAATGTTGTGGGCGAGGTACTCGGTGGTCTTCCCGCCGGCGGTGAGTTGGAACGCCCCGTCGTCGGCGGTAATGACCAACTCGAAGTGGACCTTTGCGGAGACTGTCTTCGGGGTCAAGGTCGCCTGGCCGGTACCGAGCGTCGTGTTCTGCCAGATGCCCTGGTCTTGGAGACTGGCGTAGACGTTCTGGGAGGCGCCGGCCGCGCGAATGGTGTCGCCGAAGAGGAACGAGCCGGCCCCGTCGATCACGTCCAAGCCGCCATTGCCAATGTCGAACGAGTCGTCGAAGCTACTGCCGCGGACGGTGTCGTTGTTCTTGCTGTCCACGAACTTGCTTGCCAACGGGCTCGAGATTGCAAAGCTTTCCACGAGCCCGTTGATGTCGCCGGTTCCCGGGATGGCGTCGAAGAGCGCTTCCAGGCCGCCGAATCGGTAACCGGAGATCCCCGAGATCCCGCCGAACTCATAGGAGAGCCCCTGGAAGTTAAGCGAGCCCACGTTGAAGGGCTTGATGATTTCCAAGGTGTGGGCGGATAGGTCCCCTTTCACCGGGCCGGAGTAGTTGCTGTAGTCGAAGGTGAGGTTGGGGGCCTGGATGGTGCCCGAGAGGCTGGCGTTGCCGTGGAACACGACCTTGTTCCGCAGGCCACCGCCGATGATGTTCTCGATGTCCAGGGCGATGACGTAGGAGCCGATGCCGTCGGGGATCTCGTCGGTGAACGATTGGCCCAGGCCCGTGACATCCTGGCTGGCGAGGACAATGTTCATCCCGATCTGGAGAGGGAAATCGATGACGGCCGAACTGTCGCTCTTGAAAGCCGACAAGATCTTCGTCCAATCGCCGAGGTTACCGGTCGTGACCTCGAAAATGTCAAACCGCATGTCGGTGAACAGGACCCCTGCGAAATCCAGGGTATCGAAGGACTCAGGGATCTTGATATTGGTATTCGGGTCCACCTTGAAGCTGACGTCCGGCTTCTCCAGGACGAGTGTGGCCCCCCAGGGCAGGCCACGGAACCGATAAGTGTCCGCCCCCCCCCTGCCAGCCAAGACCTGGATCCCGAATGACGTTTGGCCCTTGAGCGTGTTGATCGGGGTCGTGCCGACGGTGAAGGTGTTGATGCCGGTTTGGAACCCGTAGTCGACCTTCGTGGTGCGGAGTTTCGGCTGATACTCCGTCACGTCCGACCCGCGCGTGATGGTGAGCTTGAGCGGTTCACCTTCAAGGAACAGGGCATTGCGGGGCCCGGCCAATTCCAAGCCGGTGAACACACCGTTCTCGACGACGAACTTGGTGACGTCGATCCTGATGGACACGGTCGCCGCACTGTTGATTCGACTGTCCCACTGCTCCACCTCGACCTTGGTGAACGGGACTTGTTGGCCCCGAACAGTGCGAAATTCGGTCTCGGCATCGGTTGTCTTGGTTTTGAAGGCGTTTTGTCCGGTGCCGAAGATAACTTCCACGACCGGGGACCCGAGCACCGGGAGGGCGAAGAACACTTCGTCCAAGGCGCCTTTCAATTCGAAGGTCCGCTTGTTGCTGTCGAGCTTCTCGATCGGAAAATCGACCGTGACGAACCCACTGCTCGCCGGCCGGGGCGCGGGGATGGTGTTGTCCTGGAAGACGAGCGAGGTCTTGGCACGGGCGTTGATGCCGATCCCGGTCCCCACTGCTACAGAGAGGCCTGGGCCGGTGGTGATGTTGTCCATGTCGTACAGCTTCGTCACGTCGAACCCGAACTGCGAGACCGACGGCGGCAATTTTCCAGCCTGCAGGGAGGAGTACGTGATCAGGTTGCCGAGCGTCACGCTGTCGCGATTCTTGAGGTTCGCCAGGCTCGCGAGGACGTTGCCGGCGTCTTTGACGATCTCTTTGATGTTGCCGGCGCGCTCGGTGAGCTTAATCGTGTTGACCACGTAGGCCGAGCGGACCGTCTGATTCAATAGCCCGCTCGCGGTCTGGAATAGAAATTGTCCTTTTGGCTTGGCACCGGTGCCGCCGTAGATCGTCCCGGCGAAGCTCGCGCCTTTCCCGAGGGCGAAGGTGTTGCCGTTCCCCCGTCCGCCGTGGATGACGGTATTGTGGTCAACGTTGGTAATGACGATGGGGTTGTACTTGAGCTTGCCTAGGGGGGTGAAGGCGACCTTCTGAATCTCGAGGCTTGTCCCGCCGTCGGGGTTCACTTTGAACTTAAAGTCCAGTTCGCGGGTCACGGCTCGGAAGTCGAGCGTGAGCTTCTTGCCGCTGTCGATCATCGCTTTGGTGTCGATGACCATGGTCTGCAGGCGGTTGTTGTAGACGTGGCGGTAGAGTAAAGGTGGAATTAAGTACAGTACATTTGGGGTTTCGACTGTGCCCCAGTAGTTGCCGAAGATGAACTCATTGTCTGCCGTGGACGGTACGATCTTCTCAAGATGCCGCAGGCTGTTTTTCGCTTCGTCCTTCGAGTCCCTTGTCAGCTTGACGGAGTTCGTCAGGTTTGCCGTCTCGACCAAGGGTTTGCCCTCGGAAAAGACGTAGGCCTTGAGGGTGTCCTGCTTGCTGACGTACGGGCCGGTGCCGGCGACAAGGTTGTTCTCGGACAGCACAAAGACCATCGGCTCGGTCACCTTCGAGAAGTCGAGCGTGTCAGTCCCCTCTTTCTCCTTCTCAGTGACCGTATCCTTGCCCCAGCCATTCTCGAAAATGTAGACGTCGTCGCCCTTGCCACCCCGAAGTGTGTCGCGATCCGGCCCACCATCCAAGATGTCTTTACCCTCGCCGCCTTCGAGAGTGTCGATGTCTTTCCCGCCGAATAGGGAATCGTCGTCATTCCCCCCGTTAAGGGAATCTGGACCGTCATTCCCCACCAGTGAGTCCCTACCCTGCCCGCCGGAGAGCTGCGACTCCCCTTGGCCGCCGATTAGTGTGTCATCACCACTGCCACCATCAAGAGTATTCTTGGTTTGACTGTTCGAGATGAGCAAATCTGAACCGGCACGGCCTCGCAAATCGGCAAACGCTCCGCCGAAGAGTGTATCCGGACCGTTCCCTCCGTCCAAAAAATTCCTATTTCCTTCCAGTAAAGTCGCATTCGGAGGTCTCTTGAAGGGCGAGATCACAGTGATGGGGAGCTTCGTCCGCCCCGACGTGTTGGAAATAAAAAATAAATTCTCAAAAGAGTTCGAGGCGAGCCCCGTGGTCCCCGCCTGGACGTCGACGAGGCTACGTAGAGAGGCCTGTCCACCGGCCAAATTGGACTCGTCGATCTTGAGGACATCGAAGCCCGCGCCGATCGGTTGCGGGAACGTGATGCGCCACTCCTGGGCCGCTCGACTCACGGTGATCCGTTGACCGAAGGGCAACTTATCCAAGGCCGCCTGGATGTTGGACGTGGTCGCATTGAGGTCGTTGGGCAGGTATTCGATTGGTTCCGTGCGCAGCCCGGAGAACACTGTCTTCGGTTGACCGTCTGCCAACTTGGGCTGGGCGTCGCCTATGTGAAGAGTGAATGTCCCAACTTGATTGCCCGGGAGCGTCAGCTTGACGATCCTCGATTGGGCGGCCGTCTGATTACTCGTGTTGATCCCACTCAACGCCTTCCGTTCCAGATCAAGAATGATCGGTTTCAGGGAATTCCGGGGCCGCTTGTAGAAGTCGTAGTTGACGGTACTGGCGCCTGTCTTTGGTGCACCTTTTCCTCCGTTAATCTTCGCCGCGCTTAGTGTACCGCGTAAAGCGTCCTCGGCTCGGACGTAGTAGTTAAAACTGTCCTCGCCTCCCTTGACCTCATAGACGTTGGTAATTTCGATCCGATGGGTTCGATTTTTGGGACTCGTCGAATCGAAATATTCCAAGACGACTAGGCCGCCGCTGTAAAGATGGACCTCAATTCGGTGCGAGATGGAGAAGTTACGATTCAGCTTGTCAAAGTCGAGTGTGACCTTCTTGTCCGCCGGCACGGCGCTGTTGTCAATCCGCAGCCGGGGCACGTTCGGGAGCGCGGAAATCTTGATGAGATGGTTACCGTTGCCGGTCTTGACGGTCTCGACGTTGGTCACGCCAATCAACTGATCGTTGGCCGTGCGGACCACATCGATCGCCCCGGTGCCCGCCTTGACGCTGACGGTGCTGTCCCCGACCGCGCCGGTGAAGTCGATGATGTCATTGGAACCCGCATCGGCGGTCTCGGTGATTGTGTCCTTGCCGAACGAGTCGGTGAATACGTAGACGTCATTCCCTTTGCCGCCTCGTAACTGATCATTCCCCTTTCCGCCCTGAAGGGTGTCTTTGTCAGTATTGCCTTCGAGGATGTCGAAACCGGCCCCGCCGATCAGTTCGTCTTTGTCACGATCGCCCCGCAACTCCACCCCAAGGTCATTGGGGTTAATCGGAGCCGTGAGCTTGTTGTCGTTAAGGCCTCCCTCAACGATTTCTATACTATTGATGCTATTGGCGCGAAACCCGTTGATCGCCGTCGCATTGCCGGTGGCCAGGTCCACGACCACCCGCCCGGAGAATTTGTCGGCCCGGAGGCTCGGATCTCCACTCGCATTCCCCTGGTAACTCAGCGCGTCGAGCCCGCCGCCGCCAAAGATCGTGCCGTTGTGGGTGACACCCCTGGACACGACAAAGGTATCCCCAGCCGAGCCGCCGTAGAGGGTTTCGACATTCTGTGCGGTGACTTTATTCGTCCCGTCGGAGACGACGACCGTGTTGTTCGCCTTGATCACGAACGTGAGCGGCACACGGATATTCCGGAAGTCGAGCGAGTCGGTTCCTTCCCCCGGCTTTTCGTCGACGATATCGCCGTTGCCCCAGTTGGCGTTAAAGACGTACCGGTCGTCTGCCCGTTTCCCGATGAGTGTATCGACCTGGACCGTGCTGGTAAGGACGTCAGGGTTATTGGTGCCCTCGATCACGTTGGCAGGGACGACGCGATCTTCGAGCATCTCGACCTTGAGGTCCGGACGGCGTTTCGGCTTTTGCGGCTTGCGGCCGTTGGTTCGTGAGAGCAAGTTGCGACGCCATTGATGGATGCGCTTCAATACCATAATCGGAACTCGCTGTAGAGGATGATTGCGATCGAGTCGTTCTTCGGTTTCATTGGGAGACGAAAGCCTTTGGCGCGTATGCCTGCCAAGCACGGCTTTCCGGTCTTAATTTCCAGCGTCGGAGTGCGGGGTCTCGTGGCTGTCGAGGCCCGCGGGAACCGACCTACAAGAGCCAATGCGGAATCGGTGCATGAAACTGGAACTGAGTTCGGTTTTTTTTGGAATGCGAGACGTCGAGCGGAGCAGGTGGCATCCGGGTCAGTCGAGGAGAGCAGGATCGAGCACCAGAGCCTTGAAGAAAATCACGAGGACATCTTTCATTAGGCTAGCCTGACCATGGTTTGGTCGAACGCCCATTGGATATCCAAGTGGTAAGATGGAAAACGAAATGGTGCGTCCCAACCAAACTGTCAGGATTCTCGATCATCCTGTCACGAAGCCTGAGAATCCTGCACGATTGAGTTCCGGTTTCGCACCACGAATCCGCATTGACTCCTAGAAGTCTGCCAACCAAGGAGCCTGTGATGGCGAACGTGCGTGACATCTTCTTCGAGGCCATGGACGTCCCTTTTGAGTCGCGGCAAGCGTTCCTCGACCGGGCCTGCGGGGGCAACGCGGTCCTCCGGTCGGAGGTCGAAGCATTACTGAACAAATGGCAGGTCGCGGGGACGTTCATGGAAGCCCCAGCGGTTCCTCGCGACGACTTGCAGACGCCCGATCTCCGTGGCGAACCAACTCAGGAGGGCGATCCCTCCCGCGGTCCCGCCCTGACATTCCTTGGCAGCCCCACCCGGCTCGGGCGTACGCTTCCCGCGGGAGGTACGGGATTCCCCGTGGTACCCGGCTACGAGATCCAAGCAGAACTGGGACGTGGCGGCATGGGGGTGGTCTACGCCGCCCGCCAGGTCG
>CAYPIE010000014.1:92546-93670 GCA_964410665.1 uncultured Alcaligenaceae bacterium | reverse complement strand
CGCACCGCCTGCCGCTCGCGCTCGAGCCGCTCGTGCTGCAGCCGCTCCTGTACCCCGGCCTGGTACGCGGCTACCGCCTCGGCTACAGTGGTCCCGTCGGCCGGGCGGTCGGCCCGCTCCGGAGCCAGGCACCGCTTGGCCAGTGCTACCAGCTCCGGGTCGGCACCGCACCCGTCGAGCCGGGCGTGGGTCTCGGTCAGGTCCGCCGCCCAGGCCCGCCGTCGTACTGTGTCCCCGCTGCCGGTGTACGGCGGCTCCCCGGTCAGCACTTGACACAAGATTGCCCCCAGCCCGAACACGTCGCTGCGGGCGTCTGCCGACCTAGCCGCCCCCCGGGCTTGCTCCGGCGGCATGTACGCGTACGTCCCCAGCACCGCTCCGTCATGGGTCTGTAGCACCACCGAAGCCGACTCTAGCTCCGCGTCCAGGGCATCACCCGCCGGGTCGGCATCCTCGCCGAGGGTTTTGGCCAGCCCCCAATCCATCACCTGCACCTCGCCGAACTTCCCGACCATGACGTTCGCCGGCTTCAAGTCCCGGTGGATCGCCCCCTGGGCGTGGGCGTACCCGACCGCCTGGCACACCTGCCCGAATACCACCACCCACCGGGCCAGGTCCGCCCGCAGGTCGCTCCGCTCAGTCAGCCGATGGCCCAGGTCCCGACCTTGGACCAGTTTCATGGTGAAGTACGGTGACCCGTCAGGCAGAGTCCCAAGCTCGTGGATTGGCACGATCGCTGGGTGCTCCAGCAGGGCGTTGATCCGTGCTTCATGGAGGAAGCGTTGAACCGCTTGTGGGTGATTGGTGAACGGGGTTCGAAGGCGTTTGAGGGCGAGGTGGCGTTGGAGTTGCTGATCGTATAGTCGGTAGATCTCACCCATCCCACCCCGGCCGATCCGCTCGATCACCTGATAGTGTGCGAAGGCCGGTGGCAGCAGGTCCGGGCACACCTCGGCCGACGGCGTGTCCGGGTGTTCGTCCGGCCTGGTCATACCCTGGGGCGGTCGACTCTCGCCTGGGGCCGGGAAGATCGACTCGAAGTAGGCGGGGTCGAGTTCGGGAAATCGTTGGCGGTAGTCGGCTTCGGTCGGATCTTCGCCCTTCTGGCGGCGATATTGCACCTC
>CAYPIE010000014.1:83864-92446 GCA_964410665.1 uncultured Alcaligenaceae bacterium | reverse complement strand
GGCGGTAGTCGGCTTCGGTCGGATCTTCGCCCTTCTGGCGGCGATATTGCACCTCCAGCCGGACTAACTCATGCAACAAGACTTTCCGCATCGGATCAGCCTGGCCGACCAGCAGCTCTTCAATGCGAAGCGGGCTTCGCTTCAGCCATGCCGCTTCGAAGCGGTCGTAGATCGCCTCGATCGCGACGATCTGGTCGGGCGAGAGGTCCTCGAGTAGCTGGCGCCAACCGGTCATGGGAGCAATTCTCGTTTCCAGATGTTGCGGATCGAGGCAATTTTGCGTTCGACCGAACGTTCGGACAATTGCATTCGCTCGGCGATTTCGAGCACGGCATAGCCCTCCATGCGCAGGACGGCAATCCGCTCTAAGGTCTTATCACCAAGTACCTGCATTAGCCGCCGACATTGCTCGGCGACTTCCGCGGCGAACTCCGGGGTGGGCTCCCGGCTGACCACCTCCTCGATCAACGGCAGTTCCTGTTCGCCCTGGGTTTCCTCGAGACGCCGCTTTCCCCCGCCACGTTTCAGGGCGTTTTCGTGGCGGATCAGGTTGGTGGCTTTGGCGACGGTGATCGCCACTAGCAAGCGCCAGAGCCCCTCACGGTCTTGTAACTGGGGGAACTGCCCGATTTCGGCCCGGCGACAAAAGCTGTCGAACGCGCTGAGAGCGACATCTTCTTCATCCGCGGCGTGTCGCGGGACTTCCCCCAGGCGGTGGCGGGCGAGGCCGACCAGACGTGGGAAATATCGCTGCCACAACGCCTCGACGGCGGCTTGCTCTCCCTCCTGGAGCGGGTCGAGCCACTGGCTGACCGAACCATGCGGATCCACGGGCGAACCTCCTTCGATCACGAACTGGCAGTATCCGATCACTGTACTCCCCATGGATGTTCGTGACAACGATCGATCGGCACGTGGCTTGGTAGTGGGCCTGGTCCGAAAAAAGCCGCCACGCGGTTGGCGGCCGCCAGCAGCGGACTGCGATGACCTGAGTAGTTCGAGGGGCCAGCGAGTTTGCGAGGGGCGACTCGCATGCGATCCGTCGAAGGGCCATGCTTCAAGGAGCCAAGCGATGTCATCGAAGCTGAATCTGCAACAACTCGAGACCCGTGAAGTACCGGCTGGGGATATCAACGCATACGTGTCGTTCGGGGATCTGTACTTGTACGGCGACTCCCAGGACAACGATGTGTGGGTCAGCCAGCTCGATCACAACACCGTCCGGGTCTACGGTTGGCACAGCTCCCGGGGCTATACCACCACGATCAACGGGAAGAATTGGGATGACTTTGACATCACCGGGGATGACCTGCGGGCCTACCTTGGGGCCGGGAACGACCGGCTCGAACTGTGGGATGTGCAACTCATGGGTTATTCGCACAGTGACCTGACGGTCTCCCTGGGCAACGGCAATGATTACCTGTACAGCCGCAACGTCGACGTCGCGAACCGGGTCTACATCCGTGGCGAGGCGGGCAACGACACGCTCAAGCTGGACATCGACCGGTTTTCGCGCCTGGAAGCCCGCGGCGATGACGGCAACGACTCGATCGTTGGCACCGCCGGCAACGACACCCTGCTCGGCGGCCTTGGCCGCGACACCCTTGAAGGCAACGCGGGTCACGACTCCCTCGACGGCGCCGACCATGGAGCGAATGGCCCCTTTACCTCCGCCGAGAGAGCCGGTGATTTCGATCTGATGGACGGCGGCAGCGGGAACGACACCCTCCGTGGCTGGTATGGCAACGACACGATGTATGGCGGCAGCGGGCACGACGAGATCTTCGGCGGCAGCGACAACGACTTCATGTACGGGGAAGACGGGAACGACACCCTGGTCGGCTACAGCGGCAACGACACCCTAGACGGCGGCCCGGACCGGGACATCATCAAGGCCGAGTCCGGCAACGACCTGCTCGTGGGCGGTTCGGGTGACGACCTGCTCTCCGGGGGCAGCGGGAACGACACCATCAACGCCGACGCGGGCCACGACGGCTTATGGGGCGGCTCCGGGACCGACGACCTCAACGACGGCAGCGGCGACGACCGGTTCTACGACCTCGATGGCCAGGACACCGCCAACATCCGTCCCGACCTACACAGCAACGATGTCGTCATTGATCTGAGCAACGGCCTGGCCGACTCCGGTTGGAATGCGGGGGCCTGGACGGACGCGGCACTGATCCCGATCGACGACGCGCTGTTGCTGCTGCAACAGCGGACCGGCAACCACCAGCTGCTCCAGGGGGCCGCGGGCGAGACGCTGGACATCTTCATCTACGGGACCCCGAAAGGTTCGAGTGGCGTTCGTGGCTGGAACTCTGGGGCGGGAAGAATCGCCGTCACGCAGAACGCCTACGACCAGGGCGACCGCCAAGTGATGCAGAGCTTTATTCACGAGGTCGGGCACAACTGGGATAATTACCAGACTCAGAACGAGAACGACCTGATCGACGACTTCCTCACCCTAAGCGGCTGGGTGAAGCGGAACAGCGAGCCAACCTCAGCGGGCAATTGGATCAAAAAAACTAAGTATGGAGAAACTTGGTGGTACAATGCCGACCTGACCTCTGCGTTGTTCGCCCGCGCTCCTGGTACCGGTGACGGCTACAGTACGGTCCACCCGGTTGAAGACTGGGCTACCGCCTTCTCCCTGTCGATGCTGGCCTTTGGCGGGCTGGAGTACAACATCGGCTACGGCATCCTGGTCGATGCCGGCAGCCACCTCAACGGACTGCGGGTGTCTGGGTCGAACAACGACAAGGTAGAACTGCTCGACCGATTCTTCGACGCCCATGCCTAACCGGGCGTCGTCCGATCGGATCACCCGGTTGCCCCGGGCTGCACTTCTCGGCCCCTGACACGTTCGAGGTGAACGTGTCAGGGGCCGCTCGGTTCTGCGGCCGGTTTGGCCCAACGCCGGCCGCCGGGTACCCCGGAAACAATCGCTGTCAACAATTCTCGTTATCGCTCACGGTCAGGATCGCCTGAACCGCTTGCAGCAACGGCGTCTCCTGTTCGTGCAGGATGGTGCGCATCTCCAGACAGACCCGCCCGCGGCGGACCCGGGCCATCACCGCCGGGGTGCTGAGCCGCAGCCGCTCGGCCAGGGTGGTCTCGGATAGCTCCTTCACCTGCAGCACCACCCCCCAGCCGGGTAACGGTCGGTCCGGCACCGAGCCGCCGCCGACGTAATTCTGGGAACGCCGCACTCTGGCCTCGGCGACCCCCGGCATTTTCCGCAACGACTCTGCCAGCTGCTCCGCCCGTTGGCGCAGGTCGCCTTCGCTCGCCTGGAGCAGGCAGAGCGTCGGGATTTGGCTCAGGGCGGTTTTCTCGTCCCGATACAGGCGTAAGGTCGCTTCCAGAGCCGCCAGAGTTAGCTTGTCGCCGCGGAAAGCCCGCATCAACGGGTCGCGTTCGATCGCCTGAATGAGCGACTTGCGGCCCAGAATCAGCCCCGCCTGGGGCCCACCCAGGAGCTTGTCCCCCGAACAGAGCAGCACATCAGCTCCGGTAGCAATCCGCTCCGGGATCACGGGCTCTTCCGCCAGGCCGAATCGACCAACGTTCAGAAAGGCGCCACTGCCACAATCATCAATGATGGGAATCTGCCGCTGTCGTCCTAGAGCGATCAAATCCCTCAGATGAACTGATTTTACAAAGCCCCGCTGGCGATAATTGCTTGGATGAATCAACATCAAGGCGGCTGTGTGGGGCGTGATTGCCTGAGCATAATCGCTCAGGCGGGTGATGTTGGTCGTACCAACCTCCCGGAGGATGGCCCCGCTGGTAGCCATGATGTCGGGGATGCGAAAGCTGCCACCGATCTCGACGAGCTGACCCCGTGACACAATCACCTCACGCCCGGCCGCCAAGGCGCGTAGGGTCAACACCGTTGCCGCGGCACAGTTGTTGACCACCGTGGCGGCCTCGGCGCCGGTCAACTCGGTGAGAAGCCGGCGAATTGGCGCCTGACGCGAGGAGCGTTTGCCGCTGGTCAGATCCAGTTCCAAGTTCACATAGCCGCGGGCGGCGGTCTCCACAGCCCGGACGGCGGGCTCAGCTAGGAGCGACCGACCCAGGTTGGTGTGCAAGATGATGCCGGTGGCATTGATGACACGCTGGAAACGCAGGACTTCGCTTTGCCGCAAACGGTCGAGGACCCGTTGCGCGACGGTATCGCCGTCCAGGGGTCCGTCGAGTTCTTGCCCAGAGCGGATTTGCTGCCGTAGCTCGGCCAGTTCGGCACGGATGGCGACGACCTGGACCGGGCGGGGGTGCTGCGTGGTCTGGGCCTGTAGGCATGGGTGCTCCAGGAGAGCATGGACACTGGGCAACTGACGAAAGGGGTTGCTGGCCATTCGCAGGTCAACTCTTGGTTTTCAGGGGAGGAACCTGAGCCAGGAAGCGAAGGTCTCCCTCGCGCCGGGTCAGGCCGATGCGGTCCAGATACTCGCAGATCGGTACGGCAAACTTGCGGCTTGTGCCGAGCAAGTCGCGAATCTCGGCCACGGTTACCCCTTGATCGGGCCCTAGTTGGGTTTGGATCCGCTGGCTCAGTTCTGTGGCATGCTCAACATGCAGGTAGACTTCCTCGGCGATCCGGACCAGGTGGCCCTCGGCCAGGCAAACCTCAAACAGTTCCACCAGACTGGTGCCTTGACCGCCTGGCTGACCAGCAAAGTCGCTCGGCATGGGCGGCTGAAACCCGCCTTGTTGATAGGCGACCACAATCTTGTCCTTGAGCTTACGCTGGTTATTACTCAGCTTGGGTTGGAAGTCGGCCCGGGCGACTCGCTGGCTATCGCCGACCAGTTGCCCCGCAGACCGCAGCCGGTCCAGGACTGCCTGCAACAGTTCCGGGGCGTCCAGATAGTCGAGCCGTGCCAGCACCCGGCCGCGTTCGTGGCGGGTCAGGAGCGGGTATTCCGCATGGAGAGTGGCCAGTGTGGCCAAAACCCGTTCCTTAAGTTCTCCCAGTCGTTCTCGGTGTAACAGTAACGGTTTCCCGGCGATATTGCTCAGCCCCTCGAGCCGGCCGGCATCGACCAGCGCATCCAACACGGCCGCAGCTTCGCCAGGGGGAATGCCCGCCAATCGAGGCAGATCCGTGGGAGTGATGCCGCCAAAGCCGGCCAGCCAGGCCACCGCCTCGACCCGACGCAGCGGGTCGTTCGAGGGCAAGGCCTCAATCTGTTCGATGCTGTCCAAGGCCCGTCGGCGAAGCTTGTTTGCGCTCGGCTGCAGCACTTGTCCGCCGCCCAAGGTATGGACCGCCGCCGCATCACGGATGACGAACGGCTGGCGCCAGGTGGCTGTCACCGGGTCTGCCAAAAAGATTTGTGCGATCCCCCAGTCCCCGGGTGGCAGGCGATCGGCGTCCAGTAGCGACAGGGTTCCGAGCGTGACACCGGTGCCCAGATGCACATGGACGCCCAACCGATGCTTGAGCCCACGTTCATGGTCGGGCAAGCAATAGAGCCGCACGGTCAAAACCCGCGACGGCTGTAAGCTGCCCGGAGCCGCCAGCTCCTGACCGCGGGCGATTGCCTCTTGCTCGACCCCGGCAAGATTCACCGCCGCCCGCTGGCCGCGCTCGACCTGCTCCACTGTCTGGCCGTGTTGTTGCAAGCCGCGCACGCGCACCCGTTCTTTGCTCGGTAACCACTCGATCTCATCGCCCAGTTGCACTTGCCCGGCGAGGACCGTTCCGGTGACTACAGTGCCATGCCCTTGGACGACAAAGCTGCGGTCAATCGGCATGCGGAACGGAAACACCACCGGCGTTCGCTGGATCTGTTGGCACAGGGCTTCCAAGTGGCTGCCAAGCTCGGCAATGCCGTGGCCCGTCGGGGCCGCGGTGGGGAGAATCGGCGCCTCGGCCAGGAAGCTGTCTGCGACCAGTTCACGCACCTCCTCGATGACCAGTTCCAGCATGCCGTCATCGATCAGGTCGACCTTGGTCAAGGCAATGATCCCATGCCGCAGCTCCAACAGCTGTAAAATCTCCAGATGCTCGCGCGTTTGCGGCATCACTCCATCGTCGGCGGCAATCACCAACAGGGCCAAGTCAAAGCCTGACGCTCCGGCCAACATGTTGCGGATAAACTTTTCATGTCCCGGCACATCGACAATGCCCAAACGTACAGTTCCGAGTTCCAGCTGAGCGTAGCCGAGGTCGATGGTGATGCCGCGCTGCTTTTCTTCGGGCAAGCGGTCGCAATCGACCCCGGTCAGGGCCCGGACCAGGGTGGTCTTGCCATGATCGATGTGGCCAGCGGTGCCGAGGATCAAGTCACGTGGCATTCGTGCTCCTGGTGGGGTAGGATCTAACGCGATTTCACCACACCAGGGCTTGCGAGCAAAGCCCGCGAGCTCGAGTTGTTGCCGGAGGGGCATGGATGCTGGGCACGACGCTGGATGTGCGCGCGTTTCTGGATCGGGTCGCCCAGGAACTGGGCCGTATCAACCCCGAAGAAGTGCAAACACTTGCCGAACAAATCTACGATTGCTACCTGCGTGACCGCTTCATCTTTGTCATCGGTAACGGCGGCTCGGGCTCGAATGCGTCGCACTTGTGTGAAGACCTGGGCAAATGCAGCTTACGCCGTGAAGACTTCGACGATGATCAGAAACGTCGTCTGCGTATCCTCAGCTTGACCGATAATACACCGTACATTCTGGCCTGGGCCAACGACGAGGGCTTTGAGCGGATCTTTGTCGAGCAGCTGAAAAATCTGGCCAGCCCCGGCGACCTGCTGGTGGCCATCAGCGGGTCGGGCAACAGCCCGAACATATTGCACGCCGTCGATTGGGCCAACGCCCACGGCCTGGCCACCTTCGGCTGTACCGGCTTCTCCGGGGGGAAACTGCGAAGCCTGGCCAAGTTTGGACTGCATGTTCCCATCGACGACATGGGTGTTGTCGAGTCGATCCATCTAAGTGCGTTTCACTGGGTAGTCGATGACCTCTATCGCCGTATCGGCCTGGAGGGGGGCGTCCGCCGCCCGGTAGGTCGCGCGGCCTAAGTAGTTCATCCACGTGGGCAGCCCGGATGACGCCGTTCCAAGGCGAGGCAAGCATGCGTACACTCATCCACAGGCTCTGGGTAAGTCGAGTGACTTCGTTTGCAGCCGTGCGACACTGGCTGCAAACGAAGTTGCTTCGGACGGTAGCGGTCGGGTTGCTGACATATCTGGTTCTTCAGGGGTTACTCTCAGCCTGGATCCATCACGTTTTCGAGGGCCGGCCGGAAGGGCCATTCTTGATCTCCGAGATGTTTGGCGTGCCCGAAGGCGAAATAGAACAAAATATTCAAACATGCTGCCCAGATTATATTCCTGGATGGGACGGTCAGTTCTACTACCATATTGCCAACGACCCGCTCGGACTGCGCGATACTCCTGAGCACATCGACAACGCGAGCTATCGCTACCAGCGGATCGGTGTACCGGCACTGGCTTGGTTGGCGGCGTGGCTCTCGGGATATGACTGGACGCCGCCTTGGGTTTTTCACCAAACCCAGCTCTTGCTGGTGGCACTCGGTATGGCCGGGCTGACTTACTGGCTGTCCACCCAAGGCCTATCCTCTTGGTTGGCTCTGACCTGGTTGGGAGCGTGTGGGCCGCTATTTGTGCTGCAACATGGTCTGCCGGATGCGGCAGCGGAAGGCGTGTTGATCCTCACTTTGATCATGCTATACACGCGGCGGTTGGCTGGGTATGTGGCCTTGATGACTCTGTTGGTTTTGATTCGTGAAGGGTATGTGGTCATTGCCTTTACCATCTGGGTGGCAAGCACAATGGGTTGGCTCCGCTGGGGCGAGCATAGTTTTTGGCGGCGGTGTCTGGGGACAGCGTTGCCCGGAGTGATCCTGGTTGCATGGACGGGATATCTGTGGCAACAGTTTGGCGAGGGACCACTGTCGGCAGAGCGGAGTCCGGGAGGTCTGTATGGTTGGCCGTTTGCCGCGTGTTGGGACAGCCTTGCCAGCCACTGGGAAGTCGCCGACTCGGCAGGGCTAGGGTATGTCTTTTTGAGCGCTATCAGCGTGGTGGTCGTCAGTGGGCTTGCGCTGCGGCAGGCGACCAATCCCATCGTTGCCAGCTTTGTGCCCTATCTGTTGTTAACGGCTTGTTTAGGCCCGATTGTCTGGTCGGCTCCCCAAGGGCACATGAAGGCCACGGGTTCGGTGCTGGTGATTGGCCTGTTTCTGTTGCCCATGACTCGTGGCTTCGGTGGGGTGCTACTGCGAGGTGTACTGATCGCCAACCTGGTGGCGGGAATTCAATGGAACTTGGTGCGCAATGTGGCTGCGGCTTCATGGTACAGTCCTCATGTCTGCCTGGTGCCACCACCCCCGACGCCCCGACCGGAGGGGGCTTCGGTCACTCCTCCCCTGACCTCGTTTCGAGCTCCGGTCGAGTGGTTAGACGCCCGCGACCATTTAGCGCCACACATCGACCCGGGCTGGTGGCGCTGGCTGCACCGAGAGGCAGTTCCATTGCAGGTGCGCATCACCAATGCGACCGGGCAGACCTGGTATCGGTATCCCCAGACGGGGATGCACGCGATCAAGG
>CAYPIE010000014.1:0-83764 GCA_964410665.1 uncultured Alcaligenaceae bacterium | reverse complement strand
GCGACCGGGCAGACCTGGTATCGGTATCCCCAGACGGGGATGCACGCGATCAAGGTCGGATACGTGATGTTTACTCCCGAAGGAGTCCCCATCGCCAGTCGCCTGGACACTATCCAGGATACTTGGGAGACCGGGGAAACTCGGGAGTTCCCTCTGTGGGTACGTCTACCCCGACCGGGGCCGTATGTGCTAATGATCTCGATGTACCAGGAAGGGCCGGGATGGTACCAGGAAGGGCCGGGATGGTTTCAGTTTCTCGACCCCACCTGTGGCCAATTGTATCCAATTGAAGTCCGCTAAAGCGGCGGTGGGGACCATTCAGGCGGCTTGGCGGGGTTGCTGCTCGGCTGGAGGAGTGCTGGAGGTCCGCAGCTTGTGCCGTAAAGCGAAGATGTAGTGGAAGGCCCGCTTGGTGAGGCGATATTTGCCGTGTAGGCTGCCACCCCCCTTGGCGACGCCTGCCATGCGCTTGCCGAAGGACACAGGTTGCTCCAGTTCGGTCAGGCCGTGCCGACGTGCGAGGTACAGGACGTACAAATCCAAGGCAAAATCCTCGGGCGGTTCGGTCATTTGCTCGAGGAACCGGCGGTGGAACAGTTTGGGTTGGGCATTGATGTCATGCAATCGCACGCCGAGAGCGAGACTGGAGACGAGCGACATCCCGGCAGTGAAAAAGGCATCGAACCAGCCACGACCAACTCGACGGCCACGGACCAAACAATTCTGTGGGTGGATCTGGGAGGTTAAGCGGTCGAAGGCTGCCATGACGTCGGCGGGGTCCGTTTGCAGGTCGGCGTGAGTCCAGGCCAGATACTCCCCACGAGCCGCCTGCAGCCCGGTGATGATGCCATGGCCGTAGCCACGGTTCCTCGGCACACGGACCGAGCGAGCGAAGTGATGCCCCGGGCGGCTTAGTTCCTGCTGGAGTACTTGATCGGTGCGATCGGTCGAACCGTTGTCGACCAGCACGACCTCGACGCCCGGACGATCGGCGACAACGCTTTGGAAGCGTCCGAGCAGGCTAGTCAGGTTGTCGGCCTCGTTGTAGCATGGCACAACGATCGAAAGCTTGATCATCCCCTTGACCTCCCTGAAGATGTGGAGATCGTGGCATGGACGGAGCCCAACCACGCTTTATAGCTCTTCAACCCGATCCGCGGCTGACTGAGCGTCTGTTCGGCTACAAGCAACGCACGCATGCTCTGGTCGGCCCACAACTGTTCCTGGAGGATCCACCTCATCTGACGGTCTACCTGGCGTTGTATCCTACCCAGACAACGCTTCTAGCACACCTGGAACCACTTGCTCGCCAACTTCCTACCCTTCTGACTCGGATCCTGGGTTGGCATGTCTTCCAAAGCGATCCGCTCACCGGGAACCATACCTTGGTCTGTGCGATTCATCCCGATGACCAGCAAACCTTGCGGGGTGTCCAACAGCAGATCGTGGAGGTTGTTGCCCCACGACGCGATGTCTCGGCAACGCGGGACCGGTTTGGTACGCGGCTGCAGCAGTTGTCGGTTTCACAACAAGCGGCGATTGCCGCGGTCGGTTTTCCTTACTTCGGGGAAGGGTGGATCCCCCATTTCACGGTTGCCTCGATTCGTCCAGACGATTGGGAGCAGGTCTTCGATGAGCTGCAAGACGATCCCCCACATGGGGAGTTTTATTGTCCTGCGCTGGTGGAGTATCTGTTGGTCGATGGTCAGCCACATCAGGTTGGCACGCTGCTGTTGTCGGGAAGCCGTTGAAGCGCCTGTTGCCAGAGGTCGGGCCGCTTGGTGCAGACCGCATCGACGGGGTAGGGTTGCAGTTGTTCTGCATAGGCAGCAATCGACTCGACGGGGCGCCCTTGCAGTTCCGGGGAGACCGCACAAAGTTTGAAATGGGTGCTTAGCAGTTGGTAGCTTCGCCCATCCAAAGGCATTCGGGTGAAGCAATCGACCCAAACCCAGTCGATCTGTCCCGCCATTGCCATCGCGGACTCCACCGGTTCGAACTCAGAAAAGCGGACGGCGATTTTGCGCTGGCCCTGGCGGATCAACCAGCGGATCATAGGAAATGAGCAATCCAAGAAGAAATAATTATCGATGTCTGCATCCTGAATTGCTTCCAGTACACGAGGCTCAATCCGCTCACTTTTGATATTAAGGATCATTAATCCGTGACGATAGTGGTTGAGGTAGCTGGTGAAGTCCTCACCGTCGCCGAACGGGTCATGCTCGAGGATGAGCCGCTTGCCTCGATCTCGTAGGTCGAGCTCGACGCCGAATTCGGACGGGATGTTAGCAAGCTGGGCTGCTCGATTCACCCGGTGTTGGATAAACTGCATCACCAACTTCTCCATGGGTTTGTTGGTCATGAAACCGCCGTTGGCGGATTCCGATCCGAAAGGTAATCCAGCGTAGGCCGAGAAAGTTGCCTACCGTGGTGATCCCGGTGGCGATCAAAAATGCGAGCAACCAATGGCCGGTGTGATGAAGCACCCAGCCGTTGACAAGCAAATTGATGCCCAAAGTGGTGGCATACACGGCCAGATAGCTGACCGGTTCCGCGACCGTCTTCCGTTGCGAGCCAAAGGTCCACCACTTATTGGCGATGAAGCCGACCACGGTGCCGCTGAGGTAAGACAGTCCCTTGGCGGGGTGCGTTGGCATACCGGCCATAGTGAGAGCGGTGTAGAGCACGAAATCAAGGGCGACACAGCCGACTCCCACGGTGGCGAAGCGATAAACATGTCGCGTGCTGTCTGGGTGCCTAAGCCGCCGCAGATTGGACAAAATATTGCCGCCAGCGTTGGTATTCCTCCAGGTCATCGGGTGTCCCCCAGCCGATATACTTGTCCACCTCAAATACCTCGACCGCGCAGCCCCACTCCAGCAGGACCCCGGGTACACTATCCAGATAAAACTCGCCGTTGACGCGGATATTGCGGGTGACAAGGGAATCGATGGCTGCATTGAGCAATTTGGCCGAGCGAAACCAGAAGCAGCCGGTGATGGCATGGTTTTGCATCGGCTGGTCGGAGATAGGCACTTTCACCGACACCCTGTTCACGTTGCCACCCTCATCCGCCTGCACCCAACCATACCAGCGTGGGTTGATGAGTACTCGTGGATCGCGGCGATAGGTCCAGATCAG
The DNA here is from genome assembly GCA_964410665.1 of uncultured Alcaligenaceae bacterium. Taxonomy (GTDB): domain Bacteria; phylum Planctomycetota; class Planctomycetia; order Gemmatales; family Gemmataceae; genus CAYPIE01. The sequence continues at coordinate 80,623 of CAYPIE010000014.1, read as the reverse complement.
ACAGTCGGGCCCACCCGAACCAGTCAGTTTGGCGAAGCGCGAGCCAGAGTAAAGGTGGGTGTTATCGCAGGCAGTCACCAACACCGGTTGGTCCGCGTGTAAGGCCGAGCCCGCCAAGCGAACCGTGCAGGCTTGTCCATCGGTGAGGCCAGGTGTCAGCACGACATGGCAATCGGGAAAGTACTCGCTTAGGGTGGCAGCCAAGGGAAAGGCTATGGCGTGATCAGGGTGACAGACAAACACATAGCGTTGAGCAGTCGGGAGGTCTTGCACTGCCCGGACGACCATGGGCCGCCCATCAATGGGGATTAGCGGCTTGGGCAGGCGATAGCCTGCTTCGGAGAAGCGACGGCCCAAGCCTGCCATCGGTACAACGATTTGCATCGCTTTGGTCTCTCCGGTTCAAGCAGCCGCGGCATGCTGGGGGACAAACCCGGCGAATACCGCACGTTCAATCGATGCATCGAAGTCGACAAACAGGCCAAACGCCTGGGTGTCAAGGAAGGTGATCGGTCGCAGATGGGGCACCTGCAGCCGATGCCAGGCCGTCTGGGGCACCCCTAACGCAGCGCCAATCAGGTACCGCAACACCCCCTGGTGGGTACAAGTCAGGGTGTTCTCGGTTTGGCCACGCCAGTGGTCTTCGACCCACGTGCGGACCCGCTGGGCTAGGTCGGCGTTGTTCTCACCGCCGGGAAAGCGTGGATCTTCGCCGCGGTCCCATGCCGCGAACAATTCGGGCCAACGCTGACGCACCTCAGCCACGGTACAGCCATCGGCCGTACCGTAGTCAAGTTCGTCGAGTCGTTCGTCGACTTGCCCAACCTGAGCGAGGGCGGCAAGGGATTGTCGCGCTCGTCGCGCAGGGGAACTCCATACCCGGGAGATAGGGGTGGTGTCTAGTGCGTTCTTCAGTTCCTGCAGCGCGTTTGTTTCGATGGGCAAGATTGCTGCATCACCACGCCCCTGAAAGCGACGTGCTGCCCCGGTGCCCAGATTGAACGCAGTGGGAGCATGCCGAAAGACGATATGCCGTCGGGCGTTGTCGAAGAATGCACGGCGGAATTGCCGCTCGAAGGCCTCGACGAAGGCGATCAAGTGTTGCTCTAAGTTTGGTAAGGCCGTGGCGAAGTCCAGCTGTCGTTTCTTCTGCCAGAGGTCCATGAAGAATGGGCCAAAGGTGTCGGCTCCGTCGGGGAACCGTGCAAAATATGCCTCGAGGAGTTCCGGATTCGCTGGGGCATGCACACGACGTGTCAACAGCTTCAAGAGGTTACGCATCAGGAAGCGGCAAACATGGTAGGCGAACTCGTGCCGGTCACGGAGGCTCATCGGCTTGGCCTGAGGTTGTTCGGTGTAGCCATGAGCATCGCAGATGAGTTCGCGATAGGAGATTTGGCCGGCGTAGAAATCACGGAGATAGTCCTTGGCACTTCGACGTGCTCCGAGAAAATGACGCGGCTGTAGGCCAAATACAGGATAGACCTCGGCAAGGCTCTGTTTGCGAACCTCGCCGGAGCATTGCCAGTCAAGGCAAGTGAACGGGCTATGGACCACATGATCGACGTGCGCTTGCTCGGAGTAGATCATCAAGTGCAGCACGGCCAGATTCGGCCGATTAAACTTGAGCGGCCCCAGGGTGGGGTTGATCAATAGGTCATAGCCCGCTTGACCCAGAGTGGGCCGCAAGGCCTGATCAAAGGTGTGCTGGAGAGTCGTAAAGCGCTGGGCGTTGAGCCGATCGACCACCAAGACCAGGTCAATATCGCTCATCCCTTCCAGGTTGGGGGAATCGACGAAGCTGCCAGTAAGGGTCGCCGAACTTACAAACGGTTGCGTGTCGACAGTGGCCCAGAGAAGATCGCGAATCTGCTGTTTAAGCCGCGCGGCGTTCATAGCGTGCTCCGGTACGCAGGGAATGGGCCGCCCGAATCGGATCATGCGAACGCAAAACCCCACTGGCGGCGACAACATATTTGGCCCGGATGCGGTCGATGGTCGTCAGGTTGACCCCGCCGTCAAACATCACGGCATAGCCATAGCGATGACGAAGTCGGTCCAGGGCATCGGTGACCTTCAACGCCTCATCAAGCAATCGCTGACCGGACTGGCCAGGTTGGGCGATGCCTAAGGCCATGACAAAATCGACATGGGGCAAGTAGGGCAGCAGATCGCGAAAGTTGGTCGAGCAGTGCCAGACGACTCCTACCTTTTTGCCCCAGAGCCGACAGTCGGCGATCAATCCGAGCAGGTCATCCTGAACGTTGACGTGGAACAGGTACCAGTCGACATGGTTCAGGGTCTGTTCCACCCAATAGCGTGGCGTAAGGGACATCAGATGCAGACAAACGGGAGTGTCACTCCACAGTTGGCGGGCGAGCCTGAGCTTCTTGAGATCGACCGGCTCGGCTCGGGGGACCATGGTCTGATCGACCAGATCGACATGAATATGGTCACAGTTCCGTCCAAGCCGAGCGAAGATTTTGCGGACCTGCTCGCTGGGGGTGGCATACACGGCTACCCCAAAGTTGCGGGCTAGCTCAAACGTGTAACGTCGGTGTAGGGTGTAAGCCAGTAGGAACAAAAAGCCGGCGGAGATCAGCCTCGCCTGGGCGTACGCTGAGTATAAGTGATCGCGAAAGAGATCGACCACCGCCATATTTAAGGCGAAGCTCAGCACCGAGACCAAGGCATAACGGCGAAAGGTGGCTGAGCGATGCGAGCGAGGCACCTGAAAGTTCACGCTCACATTGAGCCCGAAGCTCAGCACCAAGCCCACAAAGAACGCCAACAGCGCTTTGATGCCCCAGGCCCAACTACCAGGTAACAGCGCGGCAATCTGCACTTCGAGCAAAACGGCCATCAGGCCGATGAGTGTGAAAGTCAGCAGATAGCGATAGCGGTAGATCAGAAAGGAAAGCTCCGAGTGGCGGCGAACACGCGCGAACTGTTTGCGTAGACGCAGAAGCAAGCCTTTGGGCATGGCCGTCTCTCCGACTTGTGGGACGGGCGATCCAATATTCGCCGAAGCCGACGTGGAGCTCCAACTCATCGACGCTGGCATTCATGTGGCGGACGACCTCGAGAGGTGTTGCCGACACAAGCTCGCATGGTGCGCGGTGAGACAGCATCGAGGCCAGGAGAATCGCATCGGTGGTGATGCTGTCAGATGCCGTGGCGATCGAGTGGTCTGTGCCTGCACGCCTCAGGCATTGGTCAGTCCAGCCAATCTGGCTCAGAGGACAAAGGAACCACCGATGAACCAAGTGGATCCTCGGTCGAGGACCATCCCCTCACGCTCACGGCTAGCCTGTGCCATGAAGATCCCGTCGAGATAGACTCGGATTGCGCCCTCACCAGTCAGGTCCACCGTCACCAACAGTCCCCATTGTGGTGGCGGCAAGTATGGTCGCTTCGCTTCCCGAGGTCTCGAGCGGGTGGCCTGACAAAGGTTACGCAGCTTCGGTCTGGCCATAGCGATGTTGGTAGCGGTCGTTCCAGCGTTGGACTTCCTCCGCGGGGAGTTCCCCGGGTTGGCCCAGCTGTTTCGCTAGCCAGACCGTTTGGGCGACATCTTCGACCATGACCGCCGCTTTCAAGGCCGCCGCGGCAGTGCTGCCCCACGCAAATACCCCATGTTGACCCAGTAAGATTGCTGGGGCCTGAGTTCGGTATTTCAGGATTGCCTGGCCGATCAGATTTCCCTCGTTGCTGACGTACGGGGCACATGGGATCTGCCCCCCAAACTCGTCGGCGATCGCGGTGAGGCACAATGGAATCGGTTGCAAGCACGCTGCGAAAGCGGTGGCATAATTGGAATGGGTGTGAATGATGCTGTACACCCCAGAAAGGTGTCGATAAAGGTACACATGATGGGGTAAATCGACACTGGGGCGTAGATCGGAAAAAACCTGTCCCGTTTCCAGGTCGACTTCGACCATGGTCTCTGGGGTGAGTTTGTCATAATCCATTCCCGAAGGCTTGATAAACAGCCGCTTGCGTTGGGGATCCAACCGACTGGCATTCCCGGAGTGCATGCGTACCAGGCCAAAGCGGGGTAACGCTTGATTCAGAGCACACACCTCTGAACGGATCGCCTGGTGTGAGCTGGTCATCATGGTTTCTCCGTGAGGTGATCGGGCAGTACCGAATGCGCGTCCAATAAAAGACATGCGTATTCATCGGATCCCGCAAGCCATCACTTCGAGAAAAAAAGGAATCCCCAGTCTATGAGCTTGCCCGGTCATTGTTGAGTGACCGGGTTTGGCATGGAAGGACGGACACGGTTGGCCAATGGTGTGGGTAGGCCTTGCTGCGCGGCTAGGCGACACGAGTAGACCGAATGAGAGTGCTTTTTCTTTCTCCCTCAGGGGCCCTTGGCGGCGCAGAGCGCGTATTACTCGAGAATATCTGGGCGTTACGCCACGCCTCACCACCTGTCGAGGTGCATCTGTTGTCGCTGGCACCGGGGCCGGTCCTCGAAGAAGCGGCCCGACGTGGGGCGAAAGTCTGCTATTTGCCCGTCCCGCAGGGGATTGGGCAGTTGGGGGATAGTCAATTTCGCCAGCAAGGATTGCTTGGGCGCTTTCAAGGACTGCTAAGCCAAGTAGGGCGGGCAATCCCGGGCTTGGGGAGGTACCTCTGGGGGTTGCGGCGAACTGTGGATCAGATTCGCCCGGACCTCATCCATTCCAACGGCATCAAGACCCATCTGCTCAGTGCCCTGGCAGTGGGCCGGTCGCGACCCGTCATTTGGCATGCTCATGACTTTTACGGTAGCCGGCCAGTCGTTCGGCGTTTGCTGCAGGCTGTGCATGGCCAGGCGGTGGGGGTGATTGCCATTTCACAAGCGGTGGCGCGGGATGTCCATTTGGTGCTGCCGCGTCGGCCGATTGGAGTGCTGGCAAATGCCATCGACTTGGAGCGGTTCACTCCGGGGGCAGGGGAGGATCGCGATTGGCTGGACCAGGCCGCGGGATTGTCCCCCCTGCCGCCAGGAGGACTCCGAGTGGGCATCGTTGCCACCTATGCGCGTTGGAAGGGACAGGATTTGTTGCTCAAGGCGATTGGTCAGCTGGATCGAAGCATGCTGAGTGTACCGGTGCGTTTCTATATCATCGGCGGGCCGATCTATCAAACCCAGGGATCGCAGTTCACGCGGACGGAGTTGGAGGAACTGGCTGCATCGCTCGGGGTGGCCAGCGAGGTGGGTTTTGTGGAGTTTCAACCCGACCCAACACGGGCCTACCAAGCACTGGATGTGGTGGTCCATACCAGCACCCAACCGGAGCCCTTTGGCCTGACCATTATCGAGGCGATGGCTTGTGGTCGCGCGGTGGTGGCGGCGACGGCGGGCGGGGTGCCCGAGCTATTCCGCGATGGGATCGATGCACTTGGATGTATACCCAATGACCCAGCCGCACTGGCCCAAGTCCTTGGCGCACTGCTCCAGAGCTCGCATCAACGCCAGCAACTGGGCGAGGCGGCCACGGCTTGGGTCCACCGACACTTTGATCGCTCCCGGCTTCAGAGGGAGTTGCCCCAGATTTATCAAGCCTTCCTGCAGAGGTGAGGAGCCGCTGAGTTGACCAAGAGTTGGGCACGACGTTCCTTTGCCGGAGCCGTCCTTGAGGCGACTCCGGCAAGCTTTCCTGCTCAGGCGCTTTTCTTGTCCATCTCGCGGGGTGTATCGAACAGCGACACTTCACCCCGGACGACGGCTGGACTGACGACATACTTGCCCTTGGCTTCCATTTCGGGCAGTTCGTACATGATTTCGAGCATCAGTTCCTCAACAATGCTGCGTAAGCCACGCGCACCCGTGTCGCGTTCCTTGGCCTTGCGGGCAATCTCGCGGAGGGCCATGGGGTCGAATTCCAGCTCGGCTCCTTCCAGGCGAAACAGCTTCTCATACTGACGGACCAGGGCATTCCGAGGCTCGGTGAGGATGCGGATCAGCGAATCTTCATCCAACGGATCGAGCGGAGCCAAGATCGGCAAGCGGCCAACAAATTCGGGGATCAGACCGAACTCGATCAAGTCATCACTGGTAACTTGGCTCAACAGGCGAGCGACATCCTGTTCGCGTTCTTCGGTGGACGCGCCAAAGCCAAGCGTCTTGCGGCCAATCCGGCGCGAAATAACATCAGTAAGGCCGACGAAGGTGCCCCCACAAATAAACAAAATATTGCTGGTATCAATCTGGATATATTGTTGTTCAGGATGCTTCCGACCCCCTTGGGGCGGGACATTACTGACTGTGCCCTCGAGCATTTTGAGCAGGGCCTGTTGGACGCCCTCTCCCGAGACATCTCGGGTGATGCTCACATTCTGGCTGGTCTTGGCAATTTTGTCGATCTCGTCGATATAGACGATGCCACGCTGGGCGGCCTCGATGTCGAAGTCGGCGGCGTGGAGTAACTTCAGTAGTATGTTCTCATCATCTTCGCCGACATATCCTGCTTCGGTCAAGGTAGTCGCATCGCCGATCGCAAAGGGCACATCGAGAATGCGGGCGAGAGTGCGTGCCAGGAGCGTTTTGCCACTCCCGGTGGGGCCAATCAGCAGGATATTGCTTTTATCGATCTCGACCCCGTCGTCCTCGAGCTGACTTCCGTGGAGGCCAAGACGCTTGTAGTGATTATGGACCGCGACGGAGAGCACTTTCTTGGCTCGGTGTTGGCCAATCACATACTCGTCAAGCTTGTCTTTGATCACACGGGGGGCAGGCAGGGAACTGAGGGGCGATTTACTGATGCCGCGGCGTCGGCGTTCCTGATCAATAATGGTTTGACACAGTTCAATACATTCGCCACAAATGTAGACATCGCATGGGCCTTCCACCAGCGGTCCGACATCGCGGTGACTTTTGCGGCAAAACGAGCAATAGGCGTTCCGGTTGCTTCGTCCCGAGGGGGTGGGCGGACGGCGAGTCCCTCCGTCACCGGAGTCTTTCGTAGGCATGCCTCTTCTCCGCAGGATGGAACACGGGGGGATGGTTCCGGGAGATCCCGCCGTGATGGGTGTCAAACGCGAATGTTGAGCAAACGTCCAAGCAAAACGCCCTGCTGTTCTCGAGTCGGGAAATGCGTGGGTCGGGTTGGCTCAAACGCTCTCCGATTCTACGTCAGGGAGGAAGCCCGTCCAAGGGGTTTTGATCGGATCCGGGCGCAGACGGCGGTGGTGGCGGTGCAGAATCCTTATCATCCTGCGTGCTCACGCGAGAATTCCCGATACGATAATATTTTTCCGCAAGTTGACTGCGTATCTTGGCATATTCTTGCTGGCTCAGTTCGCCGGCCTCAAGAAGCTGCCGATAGTGTGTGAGAGGGTCCTCTTCGAGGGACTCTTCCATCTGGCGGCGCTTCCAACGTTCGAGCAGTGCAAAGATGCCGGCTGCTAGCAACAGCACCAGCATCAGCGCGACTGTAGCGATCAGCAGCTCGGGGTTGTCGAGCCGCAGCCGTGGTTGCCCTTGTGCCAGTAAACACATGCGCTTTGCCTCGTCCTCAGTCGAGCCGGAGTGATCGCCGTGGCGTTCTGAGGAATGATCTTTCCCGTAGAGTAACATGAACCAGGAAAACCTCCAGCCGAGGCGGCCAGAAAATTCCCGCGATCGATGAGCCTGGCCTCGGTTCGCGGCAAGATAGAGAAGATTATACAAATCGGTGATCTGCACAAGTTCGGCTTCTTGGTCGTGACCGCTCGCCGCGGTGGCTGGGAGGATCTGCGCGCTGGCCGACACTTCCTCAAATCGCCGCTGTCGACTCCGTCGCGGTTGCCTTGGCCTTGGTGGTCAGTACAACATCCGGAAAAGGATTTTCTGGAACCGCTTGCCGCGGAGTGACTGGTTATGCGCTATCAGTTCACCCAAGCCCATCTGGTACTCCCCGATCGGGTGGTGCCGTGTGGAACGTTGGTGATCGAAGATGGTCAAATCGTCGCTCTACCGACGCAGCCGGTCCCTGAGCTCGAGACGCGTGTGCTGGCCAGTGAAGAATATTTGCTGCCAGGTCTGATCGATCTGCACAGCGATGCGATCGAAGGCCAAATGGAACCGCGAGCTGGAGTCCGCTTTCCTCTCGATTTGGCGGTCAACGAAAGCGATCGACTCAACACCGCTTCGGGGATCACCACGGCATTTCATGGGATCACTTTTGACGAGGCCGAGTTTGGTCGGCGTGGTCCTGACGCCGCGGCGGAGATTGTTGCCGCGCTCAATACCGCCCGGCCTGGGTTGCTGATCGATCATCGCATTCATTGCCGCTATGAACAGACCGCTCCCAGTGGCCACAGCTTGGTCCGCGACCTGATCGAAAGCGGCCAGGTACATCTGTTGTCCTTTATGGATCACTCGCCCGGCGTGGGCAACATGGCCATGGTCGAGGTGTATCAGGGGTATGTGTTCAAGCGGTCCGGCAAACTCCTCAAGACCGATGAGATCGAAAGCATCATTGAACGAAAGAATCAGGACCGCCAGACTGCCCGCGACCGAATCCGCGAGCTGTCCCAGCTTGTGCAAAAGCGCGGCGTGCCGCTGGCTTGCCATGACCCCGAGTCGCCGGCAGAGATTGAGGATGCAGGCAGTTTGGGCTGCACGCTTTGTGAGTTCCCGCTCAACGTGCCGACCGCCGAGGCGGCCAAGCAAGCAGGGCTGCATACCATCCTGGGCTCGCCGAACCTGCTCCGCGGCGGCAGCCATGTTGGAGCCCTGAGCGCATTGGAGGCCATCCGGCATGGCGTGGCCGACTGCATCTGCTCGGATTATGCCCCGGCCAGTCTGTTACCGGCGGTTTGGCGAGTGCCTGAGCTGACCGACCTGCCTTTGTGTGCAGCCTTGAACTTCGTGACCCTCCACCCCGCGCGGGCGCTGGGCTTGAACGACCGAGGCGCGCTAGCCCTCGGCAAACGAGCGGACTTACTCCGTGTCCAGGTGCGAGATGGTCGCCCGCGGGTGCTTGAGACGATTGTCGCCGGCAAAAGTGTGTATCGCATCGATTATCCCGAAGTCCCGTAACAACTGCTGAAGATTCCCTAATGGATACACGATCGTTTGGGATTGCCGGTTTGCTGTTGCTCTTGCTGATTGCCGGCGTGGTGGTCTATCAATTCGCCCAGAGTGACTCCCAGGCGGCCAATGCGCTGACTGTTAGCTTCGTCCCTTCGGAAAACAACGAAGCGATGGCCGATGACTTTGAGCCGATGCGCCTTTACCTGGAGAAAACGCTCAACCGCCCGGTCAAGGTTCTTCTCTCGGCCGACTACAACGCGGCCATCGAGGCGATGAAGAAGGGGGATGTTGATGTCGTCCGCTTTGGGCCATTGTCGTACGTGCTAGCCGAGCAGGCTTGTGACGCCGAGGTGTTTGCGGTTGAGATTCGTGCTGACGGCGAACGGAGTTACAACAGCATTTTTCTGGTGCCCGCTGACTCCCCGGCCCAGTCGATCGAGGACCTGGCCGGCAAGCGAGTGGCCTTCGTCGACCCGGCCTCGACCAGTGGTCGGTTGATGCCGACGCACTTGGTGCTGCGGGCCACCGGCAAACTGCCCGAGCAGTTCTTCGGCGAGCTTCGCTACCTGGGCTCGCACGACGCAGTGCAACGAGCCGTGCAGCAAAAGAGTGTCGACGCCGGGGCGTCGAACACCATCACCTACGAAAAACTCACTCGCCAGGGCGTGCTTGGCGCAGATGATGTGCGCGTCCTGGTCAAGTCGGAGCCGCTGCCGGGGATCCCGATCGTTTGGAACAAGAACCTCGATCCTGCCTATCGCAGGCAGATCCGCGATGCCTTCCTCAACGCCCACCAGGAGATCGAGGTCAGCGCTCTGGGCAAGTCGCAGCGCTACGACGCGGCCACGCCGGCGGAGTACGACATCATCCGGGACCTGGTCAAGAAGCTGAACCTCAAGCGCGAGGAAGTGCTGGAGTAGTCATGCCCGGGCCGATCCTGGTCTTCGACAAGGTAAGCAAGCAGTACGCCAACGGCGTGACCGCACTGCGCGGGGTCACGCTCGAGGTGCAGTCGGGCTCGTTTACCGTGATCCTGGGTCCCAGTGGCGCCGGCAAGTCGACCTTGTTGCGGCTGGTCAACGGCCTGGTCGAGCCCAGCAGCGGTCAGGTCACCGTCGCCGGTCTGCCCGTGGTCCGCAAGCATTACCGGGCTATCCGGCAACGGGTGGGCATGATCTTTCAGCAGTTTCACCTGGTCGGCCGGCTCAACGTGCTGACCAACGTGCTCACCGGCCGGCTAGCCAGTTGCCCGGGTTGGATGAGCTTGTTCCACCTGTTTCCCAACGATGCCGTTGATCAGGCCGGGCAGGCACTCGAGCGGGTCGGGCTGGCGGACAAGGCTTGGGTCCGGGCCGATCAACTCTCTGGCGGCCAGCAGCAGCGGGTGGCCATCGCCCGGGCACTGGTGCAGGAGCCGCAACTGATCCTGGCTGATGAGCCGATTGCCAGCCTAGATCCGGTCACCGGTGGCGAAATCATGCGGTTGCTGGCCCGCGTGTGCCGGGAGTCGGGCATTACTGTGCTGATGAACTTGCACCAGGTGGAGGTGGCCATGGAATTTGCCGACCACCTGATCGGCTTGCGCGGCGGTCAGGTGGTCTTTCGCGGGACGCCGGCGGAGCTAACGGCGAACTGTCGGGCCGCCATTTACATGCCGCCATCGGAGGGAACCACCGACCATGCCATGTCGCTGGCCCACACCTAGTGGCCGCCCGCCCAGGCGGGTACTGCTCCTGTTGGGCAGCCTGGGGCTGATGCTGTTGCTGAGCCGTCACGCCGTGGCCCTGGTGTCGGGCGAGCTCTGGACCGCCCCTCGGAACTTGGTCGGCTATCTCGGTCGCATTGCGGTCATGCCGGACTGGTCCTACGTCCCTGACCTCCTGCGCCAGTTGCTCACCACCCTGGAGATCGGCTTTGCGGCCACATTCTTGACGGTGGTGTTGAGCCTCATGCTGTCATTGCTGGTAGCTGGCAACGCTACGCCGCACCCAGTGCTCGGCTTCTCGTTGCGTGGACTACTCAGCCTGTTGCGGGCGATCCCGGAGCTGGTCTGGGCGTGGGTGTTTGTCATCCTGGTGTCGCTGGGCTCGACGGCCGGGGTGCTGGCCTTGGCTCTGGTCGGGACCACCATCTTGACCAAGTTTTTTGCTGAGAACCTAGAGGTCGTTGATCCCAGGCCGGTGGAAGGGATTCTGGCTCAGGGGGCCGGCCCTCTGCAGGTTCGCATGTTCGGCTTGTTGCCACAGGCGCTTCCGGACCACCTCAGTGCCAGCCTGTATCTGCTCGATCACAACGTGCGCTCGGCGACGATGGTCGGCATCGTCGGGGCCGGCGGCATCGGCTATGACCTGAAGGTAGCCATCGATCATGCTCGCTATGACCGCCTGAGCCTGATCATCGTCGGCCTGTTCCTGCTGGTGGCGAGCATCGACTACCTGTCCGGCTGGGTGCGGCGGAGGGTCATCTGATGGCCCAGCTGCCGCCGCGGCCACTAAGCCGGCTGCCCTTGGTGATGGTGGGGTTGGTGGCGCTATTCGTGCTCGTGGCTTGGGACCTGGAGCTTGGTGCGGACAACCTGGCTGGTCTGGGTGACTTCCTAGACCGCTTCGCCGACCCGGACTTCGGGGCATGGCGGCTCTACCTGGCGGGCCTAGGCGACACTCTGAGCATGGCGTTGTGGGGGACGACCCTTGCCCTGCTGCTGGGCATGCTGTTGGCGCCGTTGGCAGCGCGGAATTTGACCCCCCACCCGCTGGCCTACCATGTGGCCCGGATGGTGGCAAACTTCCTGCGGGCGTTACCCGACCCGCTGTTGGCCCTGCTGCTGGTGGCGGGCCTGCAGGTCGAGGCCCGCATGCTCCCCGGAGTGCTGGCCCTGGCCCTACACACCGGCGGCTTCCTCGGCAAGCTGCTCGCCGAATACCTCGAGCGGGTCGACCCTGGGGTGCTCGAGGCGGTCACATCGACTGGGGCGGGTCGGCTGCAAGTGCTGATGTTTGCCGGTTGGCCGTCGATCCTCCGTGAGACGGCCGGGCAAACCCTATACATCCTCGACCGGAATGTGCGCATGGCCTGTGTGCTCGGGCTGGTCGGGGCTGGCGGGATCGGCGCCTTGCTGTATGAGCACCTGGGCTTCCGCGATTATCCCCGCGCGGCCGCGGTGATCTTGATGATTATGGCCACGGTGGTCCTGGTCGACCTGTTGTCCGGCTGGCTGCGTGGCCGCTTACGCTGAGGCGGTATGGCATGATGGAGCAGGGGGAAGCACTGAGCGTTTTGGCCCGCATCCCGGCCGACGAGCTCAAGGGGTTTGTCGACGACTTGCTCGGCCGCCTGCCCGAGGTCGAGGTACTGGCCAACCGCACCGGACTGGTGATGCAGCCCTACACCGACACCGCCCAGGGGACGGTATTCCATCTCGGCGAGGTCCTGATCGCCGAGGGCCACATCCGCTTGGACGGGGTGGAGGGTTACGGCGCCTGTCTGGGTCGCGACCTGGAGCAGGCGCTGGCCATCGCCATTGTCGATGCCGCCCGCCAGAAGGGAGCGGAGGCCGACCGGATCGCGCTCTGGTTGACCGAGGCCAGCGCCCGGCAACAGGCCGAGGATAGCGCGCTACTCGAGCAGGTGGCAGCGACACGGGTGGAGATGGAAACGTTCTAATGCCAGCGATCGAATCGACCCGGGAACGGTACGAGCGGCTGACCTTTCTGGCCCTGCTCCAAGCGCTGAGCCAACCGGGTACTGTGCACACGCTTTCCAGGGAGGTGGGCGAGACAGGGATGCACGCGATTGCGGCCACACTCCTGGATCTGGAGACGACCTTTTACACTCCTGATGACGTTTTGCGCCAGAACCTGACCCGACTGGGGAGTCGACCGTTGCCACTGCCGCAGGCGGACTATCTCCTGTTTCCTCGGCTAATGCCGGGTGACTTGGAAACCCTCCGGGAGGCATCGGTGGGGACGCTCGAATACCCGGACCAGGCCGCGACCTTGATCCTGGGAGTGACGCTCGATCAAGGGGCGCGACTCGAACTCTCGGGACCTGGCGTTCCCGGGGAACGGACACTACAGGTGGCGGGGTTGCCCGCCGGGTTGTGGCAGCTACGCAATCAGTTCAGTCGCTACCCGCTTGGGTGGGACCTGTTCCTGGTTGATGGGCTGCGACTTTCCGGAATCCCCCGAAGTAGTCAAGTGCGTTTGCAGGAGGAGTGAGATGGGTTATGTCGCCGCGCGCGGGGGTGAACAGGCAATTGTACAGGCCGAGGCGCTGTACCATCAGTTTCATTCTCCGCTGACGTCGGAGGGGGTAGCGGCGCTGGAACAGCAACTCCCCTTTTTGCTGGATCGCTTGATGGCGGAGAGTTCGCTGTACGCCCCGAGGCTGGCAGCCTTGGCATTAGCCCAGACCGGGGGTGACCTGTACGAGGCGACTCTGATCCTGCGTGCCTTCCGCTCTACTCAGCCCCGCCTGGCCTATGCCGTGGCCATCCGCATCGATGACCTGCTGACCATTCGCCGCATCTCGGCGGCGTTCCAGGACATCCCCGGTGGGCAGATCCTTGGGCCGACGTTAGATTACAGCCACCGTCTGTTGCCGCTGGAGGTACTCGACGGCGGGCTGCCGCCGGAGCCGCCAGAGCCGGCGGGCAAGCTGCAGCCGGTGTCCTTCGCTTACCCCGCGGTCACCGACTGGCAGCGGGCCCAGGGCTACTTGCCGCCGCAGGAGGTACCGCCCCAGCCGGAGGGACCGGAGATCCCCGACCTGACTCGCGAGCCGATGCGGACTCCTGCCAGCCGGCACCACCGCCTGCAAGCCCTCGCCCGGGCCGACAGTGGCGGTGTACTCACGCTCGCTTACGCCGGGATGCGGCAATACAGCACGAGCCACCCCACCGTCAATGAGGTGCGCCTCGGCTATGCCCCAGTCCGCATCCATCACCCCATCACCGGCGTGACCTTCAGCCTGGGCAGGATCCGGGTCAGTCATGCCGAGGTGGTTAGCCCCGCGGCTACCCCGGCCGAGTTGGAGTTGGGCTTCACCGCGGCATTCGGCTGGAACGAGGTCAAGACGATCTCTGGGGCCATGCTCGACCTGTCAATGAACCAGCCCGAGCCGCACCCTGCACATACCGAGGACTTTGTGCTCCGTCACAGCGAGCCGGTCGATGCCTCGGGTTTTTGTATTCACTACAAGCTGCCGCACTACGTCACCTTCGCCAGCATCCTGGACGTGATTCGCGGCGTCGGTGCCCAAAAAGTAGCCGAGGAGATATCCGCGTGAGCCTGCGTGAATTAGCCCCTAATGCAAAAGGATATTCTTATGCATTCTTAGATGCCCTGGCCAAGCGGGAGATCCGCCGCCGGGTGCTCAAGGCGGTGGCAATCCCAGGTTATCAAGTGCCCTACGCCAGCCGCGAGCTGCCGATCGCCCGCGGCTGGGGGACTGGGGGGTTGCAGGTGACGTTGAGCCTGGTGGGCTCCGACGATGTCCTCAAGGTGATTGACCAAGGGGCCGATGACTCCGTCAATGCAGTCAACCTTCGCCGCTTTATCGCCGGAATGTCTGGGGCGAGCACGACAACCGATACGCTGGAAGCGACGCTGATCCAAAGCCGTCACCGCATCCCCGAGGAACGCCTGACCGGAAAGCAAACCCTGATCCTGCAGGTTCCCTACCCCGAGCCGCTGCGCGAGGTGGAGCCGAACATCGACCAGGCCCGGACGATGCATGGACTGGCCGATTACGGGCTGTTGTGGCTACATCTGTACGAACAATTGGTGCGGCACCGCCGCTACACCCAGGGGGCAGATTATCCAGTACTGGTCAACCGCCGTCATGTGATGGCACCGAGCCCGATCCCTCGTTGGGACACACCCAAGCTGCACCAGGCGGAGCATCTAACGCTGCTCTCGGCTGGACGGGAGAAACGCCTGTACGCCATCCCCCCTTACACCGAGGTGCGGCCTCTGGAGTTTGTCGACGTCCCGTTTGCCGTCGAGGACCAGGGCGACTGGGTCTGCTCCCGCAGCGGGGCCCGGCATCTGTTTATGAACGAGATCCCACTTCCCGAGGGGGGTGTCCGCTATGAGGTGTCGGACACCAGCTACCTACTCAAGCTGCAACAGGTTGGCGCGGGTGCCCAGATCTCCCTGGGGCCTACCTATTACGATGGCGAGGGTAACTTCTATCATGTCGGCTACTTGTCCGAGCGAACTACCAACACTTGAGCGGCCGCGACTGGTTCGCACCGCCCCGCTGGTCGAAATGGCCGGGGTGAGCAAGTCCTACGGTCGCATCGCTGCGGTGGTCGAGGTCGGGTTGGTGGTGTATCCCGAGGAGGTGCTGGGGGTGGTGGGTGAGTCCGGTTCGGGCAAGTCGACGCTGTTACGCTTGCTGAACCTGGAGGAGACGCCCGATGTGGGCCGATACACCATAAGCGGCGGCGACTATGCAGGCGAGAATCTGTTCACTCTGGATCGCTTCGCCCGTCGGCAGGTACGCACGCATGCCATCGGCATCGTCTATCAGAATCCGCGGCTTGGGCTCCGGATGCACCATACCGCCAGCGGCAACGTGGCCGAGCGGCTGATCATTGCCGGCGAGCGGACCTTTGCCCATCTGCGTCGCCGGACCCAGACGAGCCTCGACGCCTCGGAGTTTCCCCTCGAACGGATGGATGACCTCCCGGCGGAACTCTCGGGTGGCATGCAACAGCGGGTGCAACTGGCCAAGGCGATGGCCCTGAAGCCCCGCTTGCTACTTCTCGATGAGCCGACCACCGGGCTCGATGTCTCGGTCCAGGCGCTGGTGCTGGATACGCTGAAGCGGCTGCAGCGGGAAACTGGGATCACCATCGTGCTAGTCTCGCATGACCTCGGGGTGATCCGCACTTTGGCCGACCGGGTTATGGTGATGCGGCACGGCCGGGAGATCGAGACCGGTCTAACCGACCAGATCCTGGAAGATCCACAGCACTCCTACACGCAGCAGCTGGTGCAGGCGAAGTTGTGAGCGTTCCCCATTTCTGACCTTCCCGAACAGTGGCTCCAGGGTTCGGCGAGAGGCTCGGTGTGTTTAGTGGTCAGCACCCCTGTGGGTGGAAGGTTGGTCATCGGCTTTTCGTTCTGATCGGCGGATGTCCGCCCGCATGTGCGATGCACCGACTCCTCCTGAAGACACTGAATCCGACAGCCGGGCAGATCCCCCCACCATGTCGAGCTGCCTCCTGCACCAGAAGCCGCCATTCAGCAGCTAATCCCCGACCATGACTCAGCGCAACCTCGGTGGGTTAACACCCACCGCTCGGAAAAGTCAACGCATGGCCCCGCTGCCGCACTGCGATGAAGGTGATCGACTAGCCGGTGGTCTCCGAGCCGCGACTCCAGGGTTCGGGTAGGGTCAGGATGCCCCAGCGGAGCGGTTGGTCCTGGGTGTACTGCTTGTCCAGAGTCAGCGCGGTGACCGCCTTGGCCAACTCATAGCCCAGATAGAAGGCGTGCGACGGGTCCATCTTGGCGTCGCGGCGACAGACCTCGGCGAACAAGGCAAAGGGGTCGGTGCCGTGCAGGTACATTTGCCCGTTGATGATGTGCAACTCCCCGTCCTCGGCGAACAGGCGGTAGTTGCGGTCCGTCACGCGCTGGGCCAGCTCAGCCAAACCTTCAGGGCCGAGAGAGTGCCTGCGTGGGTCGCGAAGGATGACCAGGCCGGGGTCGAGGCGTTTGGGCAGGGTGCCTTCCTGGACGGCGTAATAGACGAGCCGCCGGGCCCGGTCGAACTCACGCACCGCGCTACGACACCAGTTGGCTACCTCGGTGGTGAGCACGCTGCCGATGCCTAACTCCTGGCAAAAACCAGCCAGCAGGACGTTGATGCCGGCCGAGTCCACGTCGGTCAGCTCGGTTAGGTTGCCTACCCCCATCATCATTGGGGCATCGGGGTAGCGTCGGCGGACCTCGAGGTAGCGGCCCAGGCTAGCGGCGAAGCCGTAGCCGATCGGCTCGAGTATCGGGTCCAGGTGGTAGCGGACCCCTAGCGTCTCGAGCTGTGCGACGGTATAAGCCAGGCTGTCCAGGTCACTGGGCGTGTCCGGAATGGCGACGACTTCGACTTCGGGGGCAATGGTCTGCCAGCGGGCAACTTGGTCAAGGTTGCCGCGGTTGATGCTGAGAACGCGTTCGGCCCCGGCGGCGAGGGCGGCTTCCACCTCCAGCGGGTTAAAGCTGTCGACCGAGACACGTACCCCCACTTCACGCAGGGCGCGAACGGCCGTGCCGATCTGGGCCCAGGTGGTTCCGGGGTCACAGCCCAGGTCGACCAGGTCAGCGCCATCGGTGATATAACGTTGAGCTGTCTGAACCAGCGACTCGAGGCTGAGCTGTGGGGCGTGGTTGATCTCGGCCAGGATGGCGACGGAATACGCCCCATACCCGGGAGGTGGGCCGCTACGCTGGCCCAGGTATTCCGGCAGATCACGCAGGTCCTTGGGTCCGCGTTCAACCGGCACTCCAGTCTGTTCTGCCAGAATTCCGAGGTCGCCGCGGCAGTAGCCGGGAAGGATGATGCGGTCGATGCCCCGGGGAACGTGTAAGTGGCGGGCGACCCAGCGGCTAGAGGTCAGGGCGGCCACGGTGATCGGCAGGACGGCAACCCGGGCGTCAATGCCGGCGCGGGGAGCCAGGTCGGCCAGTAGCCGTCGCAGGGCAGGCTCGGCCAGCTTACCGGTGACAAACAGAATGGTCGGTGGCGGCGTTACGTCGCTCATCTAGCCAAGCCGGATTATTCCGTGCCGATGTGGATCAAGGGGCGAATCTGTTCAAGACGTTTGGGGCCGATGCCACGCACGCGATCGACGGCGTCGATGGAATCGAAGCGTGCACGCTGACGTTCTTCGATGATCCGTTGGGCCAGAACCTTGCCGATCCCAGGCAGTCGTTCCAGTTCGGCGGCCGAGGCATGGTTGATGTCGATTGGGGTACCGACTCGTTGGACATTCTGGGCCAATCGCCCACTTGCGACCGGAGCACGCGTTGGCTTGCGCTCCAGGCGGACCAACTGGGGGGTACGAAAGGTAGCCGGATCCCGAGAGGGCGTGGTCAGTGGTGTGAGTGGGCGAGACAAACCGATGACCACCCAGGGTCGAAGGCGTTGGAGCGTGGCCTCGCCAATCCCTTTGACTTGCGTCAAGTCCTCGATCTGACGGAAGGGACCATGTTGCTGCCGGTACTCGACGACCCGCTGGGCGAGGATCGGGCCCAGTCCGGGGACCAGCTGCAGCTCGCTGCTGGGCGATTCGTTGAGATCGACTCGATAGGCCACCTCGCTTGGATGAGGCAAGTACTCGGTCGGCCAGGTAGCATACCGCAGTCGGAACCAGTTCGCAGCAAGCAGCAAACAGGCAAGGCCCAGGACAATCCCCAGGACCCGCTGAGCCGAGGCAGGCCAGGGAAAGCCAGTGGGGGCCGATGAGGACCAGGCCATAGGCGTGACACCGTGGGGCGAGGAAAGCAGGTTTCTCTTAATGTATCAACGCTTGAGGACAAGCACCATGTACCGGCACCAGAATGCACACCAAGGCAGCCGATCGAGCAACATCCGGTCCAAGGTCACAAGGTGTAAGCGTCGACTCAACATCGGTGCAAGTCGCCGCAGGCTGTCAAAGAGTTGGAAGCCGTGGGTTTCAAGGTAGGGAAAGATCGCCTGTAAGAAGGCTAGGTCCTCGCGACGGAGGGGACGTTCGTCGGGAGTATGATGTTCGCCTGGGGCGGCCAAGTGACGGCCGAGGCGTAACAGCGGGTTTTCGCCCCAGGGTTCACAGAAGACGGCGACACCGCCCGGCCGGAGCACCCGGTGGATCTCGCGACCGGCCTGTCGCAGGTCGAGATGATGCAAAATGGCGTTGCCCCAGATAGCATCAAAGCAGGCTTGCGCAAATGGGAGTTGTTCCGCGTTGGCCTGTACCACCTGGACCCGGACGCCATTGGCATGTGCGCGCCGGGCTGCCTCGGCGGCGTAGCCCCCGGAGAGATCGAACGCAGTGACTTGTGCTCCGCGTCGGGCTAAGACCACCGCGGCCATGCCATGGCCACACCCATAGTCGAGTACCTGCTTGCCTGAGAGGTCGCCCAGGCAAGCCAAAGCGGGCTCGATCCAGGATTCATGGCGGAGATAGTCGACGTCCGCAAAACGGAGGTCGTGTGTCCCAGCGGCAAAAGCCCGTGCTCGTGCCCGTGCCTGGCGGTCATGAAAGGTGCGTTCACGAGTAAGCCGTTCGAGTGTAGTGGCCATCAGTGGCTGGAACCATACGAAGGACGTGTCGGTTGACTTTTTCCTTGAGTCGTTCGCAGCCAGCCCCGTGCCGATGCTAGAGCTGGTCGCCGATAAGTGGTTGTGAGCGCAAAACGCCAGTATGGAAGCGTGATTCGATCCATGGATGATGGATCGAATCACTCGGATCGAACGGTTTGTAAGGCTCCATGGTTCGTCGAAGCGTCTGCTCAGCTGTCGGCGCTGCCGCGGCTAATCTCCACGGCCAGCTGGCGAGCGTACTTGAACGCATGACGCAAGGCGTTCGTACGGACTTCGAGTTGGCCTTCGGTGAAGTATTTACCATGCTCGGCTTCCGGGAGGCCGGCCAGCTCGATGGTGAGGGGGAGGAGTTTCATGAACTCCTGGAGGCGTTGTTGTTGACGTTCGGCATCTGACATGGTGCATCTCCTGCGTGCAGGGTCAGAGATTGGCCAGTTCTTCCTGAATCATCTGATCGACGGCCGCGGCATCGGCCATCCCCTTGGTTTGGCGCATCACCGGGCCTTTGAAGGAATTGGCGGCCGCTTTTTTCCCCTTTTTAAAATCCTCAACGGCTTTGGGGTTGTTGGCAATGGCCTGACGGACCAGATCGCGGATTTGCTCGGGCGACAGTTTTTCCAGGCCGGCCGCTTTCATGGCCGCGGCGGCCGTGGCGTCGGGATGCTCCCACATATGATCAAACACTTTCTGGGCCGCTTGCTTGTTCAGGCCATCACGCAGGATGCAGGTCACCAGATCCCCCGCCCGTTCAGCCGAGATGGGACTATCGGTCAAACGCAGGCCCTCGGCGTTGAGCTTGGCCAACAGGGTATTGGTCAGGAAGTTGGCCGTGGCCTTGGCGTCTCCGGCTTGGCGGACCACTTCCTCATAAAAGGCGACGAATTTTCGTCCCTGTGCAGCCAACACCCGGGCATCATAGTCGGAGAGTTGATGAGGCGCTTGTTGTAGACGCTGGCGTTGTTCGGCGGGGAGCTCGCCCATGGCTTGGCGAACCTCCTGCACCCAAGGCTCATCGACCTGGACTGGAACCAGGTCGGGTTCCGGAAAGTAGCGATAATCCGATGCTTCTTCCTTGCGGCGTTGGGCCAAGGTTTTGCCACGGGCATCGTCCCAGCCACGGGTTTCCTTGGGAACATCGCCAAACTTCTGCTTGGTTTTTTGATACTGCTCGTATTGTCGCTGGCCCTCGTACTTGATGGCGCGTTCGACGGCGCGGATGCTGTTAAGATTCTTGACCTCGACAATGGGAGTGGCGATGTGACTCCCATCCGCTTGGGGGATATGGATGTTGACGTTGGCGTCGCAGCGGAGACTACCCTCCTGCATTTCACAGTCAGAGACCTCGAGTTCGCGGAGCATCAGGCGGAGTTCTTCGAGGTAGGCACGGGCCTCCTCAGGGGTGGCAATGTCTGGTTCACTGACGATCTCGACCAGGGGAGTTCCGGTACGGTTCAGGTCCACGCGTGAGTCGCCGCCACGGCCGGATTCATCATGGATCGATTTGCCGGCATCTTCTTCGAGGTGGGCCCGGGTAATGCGAATGGCCTTGGGTTGACCTTCAGGTCCTGGAACTTCTAGCCAGCCATGGGAACTAAACGGCAGGTCATACTGACTAATCTGGTAGTTCTTCGGCAGATCGGGGTAGTAGTAGTTTTTGCGATCCCATTTGGTGAAGGAACTGATCGTACAATTGAGGGCGAGAGCTGCGCGCAGGGCCAAGGCAAAGGCCCGTTGGTTCATGACCGGGAGCACACCCGGCATGCCGAGACAAACCGGACAAGTGGCCGAGTTGGGAGGTAAGCCAAACTGAGTGCTGCAACCGCAGAACAGTTTAGTGCGCGTGAGTAACTGGACATGGACTTCCAGCCCGACCACATAGCGAAACGGCTCATTCATGATAAATCGATCTCACCCTCAGACCCATCCAAGTCATGATTATCGCGGTCGTGCGGGAACGACACAAGAGGGGAAAGCGAAGAACAATAGTTGAAAAATCCACGAATAGATAGCGATAAAAATTGAGTGATCGAGGAGTAATATCGATCATTTTGTAGGTAATATCGACGTTTGGCCTGATTGAGGATTGAGGTAGCAAGTTTTTAGTAAAAAACTGCTGGGCGGATACCACTAATCCTCTTGAAGACTGGCGGAGATATTTACAAAATATCTGAAGTGTACTCGCATCGTTTCTGGTTCATCCTCGCGTGAAGGGACGCCCATGAATGCACTTCTCATTGTCGATACTGGCGACGCCCTTCCGGATCGTCTGGAACTGTTGCCGGAACGTCGCTACACCATTGGGCGAAGTCGGGCCTGCGATCTGGTGTTACGCCGTGAGGAGTATGCATCCCGCACCCATATGGAATTTTTCTTTGAGGGGGATCGCTGGTTCATTCGGGACCGAAGTCTCAATGGCACCAAGATTGACGATCAACGCGTTCGCGGCGTCGTGTCGCTCCAACCTGGGCAGGTGGTGCAGATCGGCGCGGTCCGGATTCGTTTCACGACACCGTCGCTCGAAGCAAATCGCTTGGCCAGCTCGGGGGTACAAACGCCACCCGACTTCCTTGCAGTCCCAGCGGCCGGGGCCTCGGACACCGACTTGAAGACACCGGCCACCACGCTGCATCACCTGTGTCGATATATGTTGCAGGCGGTGCGGATTGAGGAGGTCGGTCAGCTCCTCCAAAGCACCCTTGAGTTGCTTCGCGAGGAGAGTCAGGCCTCCTTGGTTGGTTACGTCAGTAACGATCCCAGTGATCCCGAACCGCGCATGGTGCTCCCTGCCTCCGAAAACGTCAACGCTTTTTTGAGTCGACAACTAAGTGAGCGTATTCGTCGCCTCCAGCAACCCATCTGGTTGTCCGAGGATCATCCCCTCGACGCATCCACGGGCGGGAGCTTGGCAGGACTTCAGGATGCACTGGGGCTGCCTTTGATGAATCATGGCATGTATCTCGGAGAATTGCATGCCTATCGCCGCGAAGGATTGTTTAGCCAAGACCAGGTGGAATTTTCCCGCACGCTTGCGGAGTTTTGCGGAAGTATGCTGTATCAGTTGCGTCGGCAACGCATGCTCGAGGCCGAGTATCAGCGTCTACGGAATCGCCAGATTGGTAGCGAAGAACTGCTCGGTGATAGCAAAGCCATTCGGGAGTTGCGGACACGGATCGAAGAAGTTGCGGCGATTCCCAACCCGGTGCTGATCTCGGGCGCGGCAGGCCTGGACAAAGAACAGATTGCCGCCAAGCTACATAGCCTAAGTGGGCGGGCGCTGGGGCCATTTATTGCGGTCAATTGTGATCCTGCCTTGACCACGCGGCTCGATGTCGAGCTGTTTGGGGCCCGGCGCGGGGCAGGCCGCGGACGTACCGATGAAACCGGTGCGCTCGAGTTGGCCCAGGAAGGCATCCTGTACCTGGAAAGTATCGAAGAACTTCCTCTGGAGTTGCAGGACCGGCTGTTGCCCATTCTGCTCGGCGAGCCGTTTTGCCCGCTCGGCAGTAGCGAGGAAATCAAGCCCGATGTTCGCATAGTTGCCTCGACCAACGTCGATCTCAAAGATGAAGTGCGGTCGGGTCGCTTCCGGGTCGAGCTGTGGCGCAAACTTGCGCGGCGACCGATCCGCATCCCGGCCCTGGAACGCCGGGCCGAGGACATCCCGACCTTGGTCGAGATGATCCTGCGACGACTCCGCACGACCTATCACCGCCATCTGCAACTGACTCAGGGCGGGATGCGTAAGCTGCAAACCTATGACTGGCCGGGCAATATCCAGCAGTTACGCGCGGTCCTGGAGACCGCGGTGGCTCTTTGGGCCCGCGACCAAGAGTTAATCGAGGCCGAACACCTCAAGCTACCTAGCGATCTGCTGAGCCCCGATCCATCCGACATGCCGGCCAGCCTGAGCATGAAGGATGTGGAATTCTGGGCCTATCAGAAGGTTTTGCAGCAAACCAACCATAATATCTCGCAGGCTTCGACCATCCTGGGGATCTCCCGCGATACCATCCACTCGAGAATTCGTGAGTGGCGGACCGAAGGGAAAATGCGGGATCGCAAAGAATACCGGAACTCCTGACCCCAACGGTGGGTTCCGCGTGCTTCTGGCCTTTAGAATTCCCTGGTTGGTGGGGCTACGGTCACTTCTGGAAAGGATGCATTGATGTCGGATGCCTCGATGGCGGCCGGACCGGCCGAACCCTGGTTTCAGTCGTTGTTTGCGGACCGCATTGGCGGGCAGGAATATGGCAAGCAGACTGCGATTTACAAGTTCGAAAAGATCAAACGGGCCAAGCGAGCCGCCCAAGCGGAGCACCCTGAACGGTCTCTGCTCGACTTTGGCATTGGCGAAAACGATGACATGGCCGCGGCTTCGATCCGCATCCGATTGAAACAAGAAGTGGATCGGATCGAGAATCGGGGCTATGCCGACAACGGCATCCAAGCCTTCAAAGAAGCGGCCGCCGACTATATGCAGCAGCATTTTGGCGTGCGCGTCGATCCAGCGACCGAGGTAGTGCATGCGATCGGTTCGAAACCGGCTTATGCGATGCTGCCGGCGGTGTTCATCAACCCGGGGGATGTCACTTTAATGACCGTGCCCGGCTATCCGGTGGCCGGGACGCACACGCGCTATTATGGCGGGACGGTTTACCCACTGCCGTTGCGGCCTGAGAACGATTTCTATCCAGAACTGGATCAGATCCCCACCGACGTGCGTAAGTCCGCCAAGCTGTTGGTGCTCAACTACCCGAACAGCCCGACTGGGCAGGTGGCCACGCGGGATTTTTATCGCCGGGTCATCGACTTTGCCCAGCGCAATCAGATCGTGGTGGTTCAGGACGCCGCGCATATCCTGTTGACGTATCAAGGCGAGCCATTGAGCTTCCTTCAAGTCGAGGGGGCCAAAGAGGTCGGCGTCGAGGTGCATTCGCTGTCGAAGGGCTTTAACATGATCGGTTGGCGCATGGGCTTTGTCAGCGGCCATCCGAAGATTGTGCAGGCCTTTGCTGATGTCAAGGACAACACGGATTCGGGCCAGTTCATGGCCATCCAACATGCCGCGGCCGCAGCTTTGCGCGACCCCGCCATCCCAGTCCAGACGCGGCAAAAGTACCAGCGGCGGTTGGAGAAATTGGTGACGGTGCTGCGTCAAGTAGGGTTCGAGGCACAGATGCCCGGTGGCACCTATTTTCTGTACGTCCCCGCTCCGGTGGGTGCGGGGGAGCGGACGTTTGCGAACGCCGAGGAAGCATCGCAATTGCTTATCCACGAGCAGTCCATCTGCACCGTCCCTTGGGACGATGCTGGGCCGTTCTTGCGTTTCTCGGTGACCTACATGGCCGAGGATGAGTCGGCCGAAGATGCTCTGATGGCGGACACTGCCCAGCGGCTGCGCCATCTTGGTCTACGCTTTGCCGAGTAAGGCTTTGGAACCCGCGGTAGGGCGATCCGGCGGGGTGAGCGGGCCTCAGAGGAACTCGCGGGGGTCGGTGATCTGGCCGGTGACGGCGCTTGCGGCTACGGTCAACGGGCTGGCGAGGTAGACCTGCGCTTCTTTGTGACCCATCCGGCCGGGGAAGTTGCGGTTGGTGGTGCTGATACAAGCCATCGCCTCGTGCAGGCGGCCAAACGTGTCGGCAGGGCCGCCCAAACAAGCTGCACACGAGGCATCGCCGAGCTTCGCACCCGCGGCTAGGAAGATCTCTTCCAAGCTCTGATGGCCAATCGTTTCCTGCTTGAGTTGGGCAGCCACCTCGGTCGTCGCGGGGACGACAAAGGTATCAACGCGGACGGTTTTGCCATGTAGAATCGCCGCAGCAGCACGGAAGTCGGTGAGTTTACCCCCGGTACAACTGCCGATGTAAGCTCGATCCAGCCGGGTGCCACGGACTTCGGAGACATGTGCTTTGTTGTCGGGCGAGTGGGGTTTGGCGACGATTGGCTCCAATTTTGTGACGTCATAGACCTTTTCGAAAAGGTAACGGGCGTCGGGATCTCGGTGCATCACGGTGTAGGGCTTCTGCGTTGCATTGCGGGCATTGCGGGCATTGACAAAGTCCAAAGTCACCTGATCCGGGGCGATCACCCCATTTTTCCCCCCGGCCTCGATAACCATGTTGCACAAAGTCATGCGTTCTTCGATATTCAGGGCGTAGACGCCATCGCCATCGAACTCCATGGCCTGGTAGGTAGCGCCATCACATCGAATGTCGCCGATGACCGCCAGGATGAGGTCCTTGGCCATGAGATATGGCGGCAAGTTACCATGGAAAATAAAACGCATGCTGGGGGGGACCTTCAGCCAAGTCTTGCCGGTACCCATGACAAAGCCAGCGTCGGTGTTGCCAATGCCGGTGGCAAACTGACCAAACGCCCCAGCGGTGCAAGTGTGGCTATCGGTGCCCAAGAGAATCTCGCCGGGGCGGGTGTGCCCCTCCTCAGGCAGAGCGATGTGACAGACCCCCTTGTACTTCTCAGTACCGACGTCGTAGTAGTAGGGGAGGTCTTGTTCTTTGACAAAGGCCCGGAGTACATCGACATTGCGGTTGGCCATCGTGTCTTGGGTAAAGATGTAGTGGTCCGGGATGATCACCACCTTGTGGCGATCCCAGACACGAGCATCCTCGCCAAAGTGCTTTTTGAACACGCCGATCGTACCCGGCCCGCAGACATCATGAGTCATGAGGATATCGACATCGACCCAGACGTTCTCGCCCGGGACGAGGTGATCTTTCCTGGCCGCCCGGGCCAGGATCTTTTCGGTCAAGGTCATACCGGCCATTGCGGGACTCCTAAGATCGTCGAGCTCATCATTCCTCCTTTACTATAGCGGACTTGTGGAGTGGCGGCAGGCCAGGACTTGCTCGCAGATCGTCGCCGGGTCGCCGGCAGCCCTACGGATTGTCCCGAACAATCTGCTTGCGAGGCGTGCATGCCTCGGCTACGGTACATTTACCTGCCGAACTGCCCCGCTTTCCCTGCGATTCAGCGTTATTTGGCCCCGCATTTGGAGAATAGCTCATGCGTGTGCTCGGCTGTGTTGCCTGCATTCTCATTGGTATGGCCACGCCCGCCTGGGCCCAAAAGGTCTATCCATCGGCATATCTCCAAGTCCTCAGTCCTTGTGGTGGTCAGCGCGGGACAACCGTTGAGGTCACCATGCTCGGCAACGATCTCGATGAGCTGGACACGGTGGTATTCAGTCACCCAGGACTCACGGCCAAGCGGCTTCCCGATCCGCCAGCACCGGAAAAACCCGATCCCAAAGCCCCTCCGCCACCGATCCGTTATGCCATCGGCATTGCTCCAGACACTCCGCCGGGGGCCTATGATGTCCGTGTGATGGGTAAATGGGGCGTCAGCAATCCGCGGCTATTTGTCGTTGGCACCCTCCGCGAACACCAGGAAATCGAGCCGAATAATGATGTTCCTGAGGCCAAACCCATCGAGTCCGACAGCACTGTGACCGGCAACATTCAGAACCGAACCGACGTAGACTACTATCGCTTCTCTGGCCGCAAGGGTGAGCGACTGCTCGCCACTTGTCAAGCGACTAGCATCGACAGCCGGCTGACGCCTGATCTGCGGCTGTTCGATGACCACGACCTGCTGGTGGCTAAGGGTCGGCCGATGAGCGACGGGGATGTGTTGCTCGACTGTCGACTGCCAGCCGATGGCGATTACCTACTGAGGCTCAGTGAGACAGCCTATTTACACGGCGGCCCGGAATACTTCTATCGCCTGTCTCTCAGTCGCGGCCCGGTGATTGACGCGGTCTATCCCCCGGTGGTCGCACCGGGGCAGACGGCCCAAGTCGAGGTGATTGGCCGCAATCTGCCCGGAGGGAAAATCGAGACGATGGACGGTCAAGTCATCGAGAAGCTCACGACCCAGGTAACGGCTCCGAAGTGGTCGGGATCTCCTACGGCATTCCCCGGAAGTCTACCGCCGGCGGCGGCCAGCATCGACGGATTCCCATTTCGTCTCGATGGCAAGACCGGACCCTCCAACCCGGTGCTACTGGGCTTTGCCAAGGCGCCGGTTCGCCTGGACAACCAAGCCAACGGCAGTATGGACACCGCCCAGACGGTAGACTTGCCCTGTGAGCTGTGCGGGCGGTTGGGGTCCTCGCGAGAACAGGACTGGTACCGCTTCACTGCTGCCAAGGGCCAGGTGTTGAGCATCGAGGGATTCGCCGACCGGCTGGGCTCCGCCCTGAATCTATATCTGGTGCTGAGGCGGGTGGAGAACGGGCAGATTCTCGGCGAGTATGATGACCACCCAGAGATCCCGCAGTCGGCGGGCATGTTTTTTACCTACACCAGCGATCCTAAGGCGCTGGTCACCGTCCCAGCCGACGGGGAGTACCAACTGATGGTGGGCACGCGGTCCGTGGACCGGCGTGTTGCCGCCCGACTCATCTATCGAGTCCGACTATGCCCACCCGAACCAGATTTTCGCTTGTTGGTTGTTGGCAATGCAAACCCCGCAGCAGTGGGTTGTATTGTCCGCCAGGGGGCAAGTGAAGATCTACAACTTGTTTGTATCCGCCAGGACGGCTTTCAGGGTCCGGTAACCGTCGAGGTTGCTGGGTTGCCCGAAGGCGTGGATTGCCCCCCACAGGTGGTCGGTCGACGGCAACGCGACACCCGGCTGGTCCTAACCGCAGCCGAGGAGGCTCCCCCTTGGACGGGTCCCCTGCAGGTGACAGGGAAAGCCATGGTCAATGGTCAGCAGATCCGTCGTACGGCCCGGATTGGCTGCCAGGTCTGGGGGACCAATCAGCAGAACAATATTCGTATCCCTGCACCGAGTCGCCTCGCTGGCAACCTGCATGTGGCCGTCGCACCCAAGGGACCGTTTGCCATCCGTAGCAAGACTCCCGAGGTTGCTGTGCCGGTTGGCGGTCGCGTGCAGCTGAAGTATCAGCTGAAGAAGTACGATAAGGACTTCAAGGCCAACGTGCAATGTCAGGGGGTGAGCGAAGCACGCCGCAAAAACGGCCAGGAAGTCAACATGCCCAACTTCAACCTGCCGGCCGACGAGAAAGAACAGACCGTGCAATTCAACCTGCCCAACGACACGCTTCCTGGCGAGTACAACCTGGTCTTCCGCGGCTTCGCCCAGTTCCCCTACCAGCGGACCGAGAAAAAGAAGGAAAACGTTACGGTGTATCAGTCGACGCCGCCGGTCAAGTTGACGGTGTATGACCGCTTTGCCGACGTCGTGCTGGCCCCGGCTGAGGTCCGCGTTGCCCCGGGCCAGGAGGTCGGTCTTATGGTCGAGCTGAAGCGGCTGCACGGCTACGACGGGGAGTTGGTGGTCGAACTGGTGGCGGCCAAGGACCACAAGGACGTCAGCGCGGCCAAGGTCAAGGTGGCTGCGGATGCCAACCGGGCCGAGCTCAAGCTCAAGGCGAAGGACAACGCCAAGCCGACCGAGCGGTCGGAATACCAGGTCCGGGTGGCCGGAAAGCTGGACCGTGCTCAGCTGAGCAGCGAGACGCCGCTGCTGTTGAGCGTGCCCGCAGCCGAGGCCGAGAAGGACTGACCGGGGATCCGAAGCGGGCACCTTCCCGCTGCCGGTGCAGCCAGTAGAATGCCCCCATGAGTTTTCGAGCGTGGGGGCCCAATGAACAGTATTCGCTTGCGCCTGTCGGTCATGATGTTTTTCCACTTCCTGATTCTTGGGTCGTGGATGGTCACCCTGGCCACCTACCTGATGAGCTCCCCACTCGACGGGGGGTTGAATTTCTCCGCCAGCCTAAACAGCCTGATCTACTCGACGCTTGCCGTGGCCGGCCTGCTGGCCCCGTTGCTGGTCGGCCTGCTCGCCGACCGGCTGTTCTCGGCCCAGCGGATCATGGTGGTGTTCTACGTGTGCGGTGGCCTGTTTATGTTTGCGGCGGCTTGGTGGTGTGAACAGCGGGCGCCTCTGATCGAGGCGACGTTCACCGAGCTATTGTCCGGTCACCAGGTCGGCGGCGTGACCGCAGCGGAGGCGCTTGAGTCGGGCGACCCGGTGCTGCGGGCCCAGGCCCAGGAGGTTGTCGAGCAAGTCAACCAGGACCCGGCCATGCTGCACGTGGTCAGCAACACCTTCGGGCCGCTGTTCGTGCTCATGCTGTTCTACTCGATCGTCACTCTGATCTGCGGCATGCTGTGCAACGTCACCAGCCTGCGCAACCTGGCCGACCCCAAGCGGAGCTTCGGCAGCGTGCGGGTCATGGGCACCATCGGCTGGATCGTCAGCGCGCTGTTGATCGGCTTGGTCTTGGACCCAATCTCGGCACAGCCGCTGCGGCTGGCCGGGGCCGTGTCGCTAGGGATGGGGGCTTACGCGCTGTTCCTGCCGAACACGCCGCCGATCAATCGGGGTACGACACTGACGCAGATGCTTGGGTTGCCGGCGCTGAAGCTGTTGCGTGAGGTGCCGTTCGCGGTCTTCGTGCTGTGTGCCATCGGGCTGTCGGCGGTGCAGCAGTTTTACGCGTTGTACGCGAACAAGTTCCTGACCGACCTGGGGGCGCCCAAGCCGACTGCGGTCCAGGCGCTGTCGCAGGCGGCGGAGGTGGTGTGCATGCTGCTGTTCCCGTTGGCCCTGCCGCGGCTGGGTATCAAGGGGATGATGTTGTTGGGGCTCGTGGGTTGGGTTCTACGCAATGCCTTGTTTGCCACCGGGGCCATTCCGCTGGTGGTGGGAATCGGGCTGCCCCTGCATGGGCTGTGCTTTAGCTTCTTTTTCATCGTGGGCAATATTTACGTGGATCAAAAGGCGCCGCCGCACTTGCGGGCTAGCGCCCAAGGCATCATGGTTTTCTCGGTCACGGGGGTGGGCTTCCTGAGCGGCAACTACCTGGCGGCTCTGGTCAAAAACCACTACACTTTGGGGACGCAGACCAACTGGACCGAGGTGTGGCTGATCCCGTGTCTGATGGCGGCGGTGATCAGCGTGGTCTTCCTGCTGTTCTTCCGGACCGAGCCAGCTCGACCGGGGGCGACGCCGTCGACTAGCGAGCCGATCGCCGAGGACCCAGAGCTCCTGGTGCTCGGCGCGCAGGCGGACGCAGCGGTTGCCGCGGAGTCCGAGTCCAGGCCGGCCGCGGAACGGCCGCCCGAGTCCGAGTCCAAGGTATAACCGTCTTCGCGAGAACGGGTCGCTAACGGCCTCTGGAGTCCATCCATGGTAATCCCCGGTCAACTGAACCCCTCGCCCCGGCTCTTGCTCGGGCCTGGTCCTAGTGATGTGCATCCGCGCGTGCTCAGTGCGATGACGACGCCCTTATTGGGCCACCTCGATCCGCAGTTTCTCGAGATGATGTCGGAGACGCAGCAGATGCTGCGCGACATCTATCGCACGAAGAATGCCCTGACCTTCCCGGTCAGTGCTACCGGCATGGCCGGGATGGAGGCGTGCCTGGTGAATCTGCTCGAACCCGGGGATCGCTTGCTCATCTGCCAGAAGGGGTTCTTCGGTGCGCGGATGGTCGAGATCGCGAGTCGCATCGGCCTCGAGCTCAAGGTGCTCGAGCGACCCTGGGGGCAGGTGATTGACCTGGACGCAATCCGTGCGGCCATCACCGAGTTCCGTCCCAAGGTGGTAGGGATTGTCCAGGCCGAGACCTCGACGGGGGCCTGGCAACCGATTGAGGAGTTAGGCAAGCTATGTCATGCCCATGAGGCGTTGTTATTAGTCGATGCGGTCACCTCGTTGGGGTGTGTCCCCGTCGAAGTCGATGCCTGGGAGATCGATGCCATTTATAGCTGCTCGCAGAAGGGGCTGGCTTGTCCCCCCGGGCTGTCACCGGTCAGTGTTAGTGAGCGGGCTGCTGAGGTGATTCGCCAGCGCAAGACCAAGGTGCAAAGCTGGTATCTGGACCTGACCATCGTCATGAAGTATTGGGGTGCTGAGCGGATGTACCATCACACTGCCCCGATCACCATGATCTATGCGCTGCGGGAGGGCTGTCGGTTGGTTCTGGAGGAGGGGCTACCGGCGCGCTGGGAGCGACACCAGCGGAACCATCAAGCCCTCAAGGCGGGGTTGAATGCCCTGGGCTTGCACTATCTCGCTCCCGAGGGGTATCAGTTGCCGCAATTGAATGCGGTCCGGATCCCCGAAGGAATCGATGACGCGGCGGTGCGCAAGATGATGCTGACGGAGTTTGGCATCGAGATTGGCGGAGGGCTGGGCGAGTTTAAGGGGAAGGCTTGGCGCATCGGGCTGATGGGGCAAAACAGTCGACCCAATGCAGTCTACCAGGTGCTCTCAGGGCTGGAGCATTGTTTGCGGCATCAGGGTAGCCGGGTTGAACCCGGCGTGGGGGTGGCGGCAGCGGAAACGGTTTATGCGGGACTGAGCTGAGCGACGCGAAATCTGATTGACTTTCGCCAGACACTGCGCGAAAACAATTCGCTAGGATCGGACTGCCGAACGCGTACTTCGCATACTTTGCAACAGCTCGGCACTCGGAAGGTCAACCCGTCAATGGGTTGAAGACCTGCTCCGGACATTCGTCTGGAGCCTGCGCTGATCACAATCCCCGAACCCCGATCGGATGAGCGAATGAATGCACTGGACCGCCTCATTGAGCTTCTGGGGCTGACCAAGGAGGAACCCAAGAAGAAGGCTGCAGAAAGTGCCACCAAGTCGGACAGCCAAGGCCCCAAAGCAGCCCAAGACCTCCAACTCGATGCCAGCGAACTGCTACCAATTACCAGCGATGAGCTACGCACCTCCCTCGAAGCGCTTATCCGCTCTGGTGACTGGCGATTCACTTTTCGAGGCACCATCCCGGTCGCTGATGAACGAACTCGGCTGATCAACCGCGCCTTGCTGACTCAGGGCTATCTGACTCCCGAACAGCTCGACCAGATCCTGCAGACGGCGATCGAGTTTGAACGTCTGGAAAAGGCCATGGTTGTGGTCGAGGAGAAGGCCGGCAAGGCTGGTGAGGCGGCGGTCGAGGCCGACCGAGAAGCCCGGCAACGGCTCAAAGCGGAGAAAAAGGCTGCCGCGGCCGAGCGGAATCGCCTGCATGCCGAGGCTGTCGCCTTTCGGCGAGCCAATGACATTCTTTTTCTCGGCCAGGGCGTTTCGGCACGGCTCAACGATCGGCAGAGCGACGTGGCGAAGCTGGAGCAACTTGGACTGCCCGTCGTGGCCACCGCAGCCGAACTGGCTGGTGCATTGGGAATCGAGGTCCCCCGGCTCCGTTGGCTGGCGTTTCATACCGAGGTGGCGACTCGATTGCACTATGTCCACTTCGAGGTACCCAAACGCTCCGGTGGCGTCCGGCGGTTAAGCGCACCGCATGCGTCGTTGGCCCAGACGCAGCAATGGATCTTCCGTGAGATCCTGAACAAACTACCGGTCGAGGAGATGGCTCATGGCTTTGTGCGTGGTCGCAATGTCCTGACCAATGCTCAGCCACATGTCGGTCAACCGGTGATCCTGAACCTGGACCTGGAGAACTTCTTTCCTAGCATTTCCTGGGTTCGCATTCGGGCCTTGTTTCAGCGGTTGGGGTACTCGGGAGCGGTGGCGACCATCCTTGCCTTGCTGTGTACCGAATGCCCCCGTGAGGCGGTGGAGTACGCTGGAACGCATTACTATGTGGCCACCGGACCGCGTGGATTGCCGCAAGGGGCATCGACCTCGCCGGCGCTGTCGAACCAAATTGCCCGCCGGCTGGATCGCCGACTGAAGGGCTTGGCGGACAAGATGGGGCTGGTATATACCCGCTATGCCGATGATCTGACCCTGTCCGGCCCGGCAGAGCTGAACAGCAAGGTGGGCTATTTAATGGCGCGGGTACGGCACATTGCCGGCGAAGAAGGGTTTCGGATCAATTCCAAGAAGACGCGGGTATTACGCCGCAACACCGCCCAGACGGTGACGGGGGTGGTGGTCAATGAGAAAGTCAATCTTTCCCGTCGCGAACTCCGGCGGCTACGAGCGATCCTGCACCAGGCCGCCAAGACCGGCCTGGAGGCACAGAATCGTGACGAGCAGCCGCATTTCGCGGCTTGGCTGCGTGGCAAAATTGCCTATGTCCGCATGGTAAGGCCTGATCTGGCCGAGAAGTTGCTCACGCAGTATCGGCAAGCGATTGGGGAATGAGGGCGCTTAGGATTGGGTATCCGCCTCGGCGGCGCGGGCGGCGACAATGTCGATCAGCAAGGGGTGACGTCCCAGGGGTTCGCCTAGGATGAAGCGGACGGCGGGAAAACGGTTCGCCAGACGCTCGCGGACTTGCTCAAGATCCTGGCGGACGTGGATTCCTGCAGACAGGAAGTAGGGGAGCATGATGACCCGAGTGGCCCCTTGCTCCACACAGCAAACGCCGCCGGTTTCGATATCGGGTTCTGCCAGTTCTAAGTAGGACGTCTGCACAATCGGAAAGTTGCCGCGCTCAAGGATTTGCCCGGCCACATGATCCAGATCGGAATTGGCCTGGATGATCCGGCTGCCATGAGCGATCAATAGCAACGCGGTCGGAGAAGTCGATTCCGTGATGGTCATTCGGAGATTTCTTCGAGGTCGCTGTCGGTATAGATAGTGAAGCCCTCGCGCTGCAGCGTCTGCACCGCGTCTTCATGGTTCTCGACATGCAAGGCCAGGGCCGTGTAGCCCATAGGTCCTACGCCGACCAGCAGGGGATAGGCGTAGTGGATATTGATTTCACCGGCCAGGAGCGTTTTGAGGATGTCGAGCAAGGGCTGCGGACCGTCAGGGATCTGCACCACGAGCAGATCACTCTCGGTGAAAGGGAGTTTGGCCAGTCGCAGAATTTCATAAGCGCGTTCGGGGTTGGACAAGACAATCCGAATGATGGCGCAATCGGCGGATTCGACCACCGTCAGGGAGACGATACGAATCCGGGCACTCTCAAAGCGCCGTACCACATCCATCAAGCCGCCTACACGATTTTCTAAGAAGACGTTGAATTGCCGGACACTCGGCCAGTCACGTCCCCGTGCAGTGGCAAACTCAGTTCCCGCATCTTCCCCGAAACTCATACGAACTCCTAAGACATTTATGAGTTGGAGTATACGGGATTGCCAGGGGTAGGGTCAATTTCAGCCACAAGGTTTTATTCTTGACACCGCGTCTGAAGTGCGGATGACCTGGCTTGGCTGCTGGTTGAAGCCAGGGATTGGCACGCGCTAGGGCAACGGTCCCAGGGGGAGTTCCTTCCATCTGTTGAAGGATGGGGGTTCTGGGCAGATTGCCTTGCGGAGAACTTGGGAAGTTCAGGGGGCCTTTCGGCAAGCAGATCGGCTGTCCGAGAGGATTGTGCCTCAACGCCACGAATGTTTGCGTGGTCGGTGCGACCAATGAGGTGCTGGGGAACCCGAGCAGCTGATCAGGGCGAAGGCTGGTCCTTGGGAATGGGTAACGGTCCGAATCCCGGGAAGAGGGGCTGTTCGGGGAGCCCAGGGAGGCGAGCCTTGGAGTTTTCGAGGAGTTTTTCGCCATCAACGGCCAGGGAAGGTGCGAAGGGTTGCGTAGAAACCTTGGCAAGGGTTCCTTGGAGCAGATACCAACAGCTCCCGAGAAGAATGGCCATGGAAGTGGCCAGGGCAAGCCGGCTCTGGGTGAGTGATTTGCATGGCGTCTCCGGGATGGTTCTCGGTGCGTGAGTGGGTCTCGCGGCTTCCGAGGAAGCCGCGGGTATCAAGGACGGCCCAGCCAGGTGCTCCGATGGCGATTGATCGGGCCGAGGCGGTTCGGGCCAAGGCTCGGGCATCTGGGCCCGGAAGAATCGCTGTAGTAGCGAATCCAGTTCAGTATCCTGATCTGAATGGGAGGAGAGAGTGGACAGACCACCCGTACGAACGTGTTTTTCGCTCATAACGCTTCGTCTACCCCTTCGGCCGTTAATCGCTCAGCCAGGCGTTGTCGGGCTCGGCTGAGTCGCATGTGAACCGCAGTCACCTGAATCCCCAGCAAGTCTGCAATCTGACTGGCGTCATAATCGAGTGCATAACGGAGTGTCAAGATGTCACGATCGCCTGGTGGCATTTGTTCCAGAATCGTCCGTAGCCGGGCGAATGTTTCGGCCTGGAGTAGTTGCTCCAAGGGAGGGCGTTCACTGGTTTGAACGCTATGCATCCACTGAGGGGCCTGAGTGCCATTGCGTCGAAAGGCACTTTTTGCCTGATCCTCGGCCAGATTGCGGGCGACCCGCAGCAACCAAGCACGCGGGTTCTGAATGACCTCGCTGGCGGACTCCCAGTGCTTCCACAAGCGGAGGAAGGCTTCCTGGGTAATGTCCAGAGCCAGATCGGCATCCATCCAACGTGCGTACGCGATGGCCCAGACCTCACGACTATGCTGGGCGTACAGAGTCTCAAATGCCTGGGGCCCGGATGGGGGCCCCTCGGTTGCGGGCGAACTTGTGGCGCTGGTTTGCGGCGGAAACGTATCCACGCGGACTTGCTCAGGCAAGCCCGAAGATGCTGGCGATGGATGGTTGCGTTTTTCCGCGTCATTCCGACCCGGCATGGTTTCCTGAACCTCTGCATGCGTCGGCTCATCCAAATAGACGAGTCACGGCCTATAATGTAACGGCTGATCCCGGAGATTGGCAGCGTCTGCGGGGCAAGTGCTTGTATTCTCGCAGGCGCTGGCGTAGCTTAGAGGTCACTCATTCTTCGGACGATAGGAAGCGGATGTTACCCATGGCAATGAACCCCTCGGCATCCACGGAATATTTCCAGGTTACCCGGCACGGCGATATCGGGGTCATTGTCCCATCCCCGGAAGTGGAACGCCTCCCAGAAGACCTGATCCGGCAAGCTGCGGATATGATCCTGGTACCGTTAAAACAAGATCCCCCGGGGAGTATTTTGGTGGATCTCTCCGCCGTGAACTACTTTGGCTCGGCGTTTATTTCCTTGTTGTTGCGGCTGCATTTGTTCGTGAAAAATCATGGCAGTGAGCTGGTGTTAACCGGAGCCTCCGAAGCGTGCCGCGAACTACTTCGCAACACCGCCCTGGATACGCTTTGGGCAGTCTACGATACTCGGAAAGAGGCTATGCTGGCCTTGGCAGGGTCCGATTAAGCCGCCGGGACTCCTGGCTGCACTCTCCGATTGCAGTGCTTTCGCATTGGCCCGCCAGTTGCTCAGATCAATCATTAAACTCCCTTTGCCTGACAGGATGCCTCCCGCATGGCGGCAAACGAGCGATCTTCCGACCGGCCTCCGGTCTCTCCTCCTGCGACCAATCCCGATTCTCAACCCCCGACGCCTCATGAGACTGAGCAATGGTTGGAGGAGACCACGGGTGATCCCATCGATCCTTATCTTGCCGACATCACGCCATTTCTTCAGGAAATGCGTGAGACGCTGGACAAGCTGGTACGCGACCGGAGTAGCCGTGGCGATGTCAAACTGGTCCGAACCGCGCTGAAGGAGCTTCGCTATAGCTTCAAAGTCCTCGCCAAACACCGCCATCGCCGAAAGGTGTCGGTGTTTGGTTCCGCGCGGACGCCTGCCCAAGATCCATCATATCAAACGGCGGTCGCCTTTGGGCGGGAGATTGCTCGGGCGGGCTTTATGGTCATTACGGGCGCAGCTTCGGGGATCATGGAAGCCGGACATATCGGCGCGGGCCGCGACGCGAGCATCGGACTGAACATTATCTTACCCTTTGAGCAGAAGGCCAATCCGGTCATTGAAGGGGACAAGGATCGGCTGATGCATCTGAAGTACTTTTTTACGCGTAAATTACTCTTTATGAAAGAGTCGCACGCGGTCATTCTCTTCCCCGGCGGTTTTGGCACGCTGGATGAGGGGTTTGAAGCCCTCACACTGATTCAGACCGGCAAAAATCCCATCATTCCTTTGGTGTTGCTGGAGGAACCCGGAGGCACCTACTGGCAACATTGGACGGCGTTTGTCCAGCATGAGCTGCTCGATCGCGGCATGATTTCTGCGGAGGATACGGCACTCTACACGGTCACCCATTCGGTTGCGGAAGCGGTCGAAGAGGTTGTCCGTTTCTACCGAGTGTTCCACAGTATGCGCTATGTTCGCAAGGATTTGGCTCTGCGGTTGCACCATCCACTTTCCGAGACCTTACTGGAGCAGATTCGCGACGAGTTTGCCGACATCGTCGAAAATGGCACCTTCCGGCAACTGACCGAAGCTCACCCGGGCGAAGCACAGGATGAACATATTCGCCATCTGCCGCGACTGTTGTTTCGCTTCAATCGGCATAATCATGGTCGTTTGCGCATATTGATCGATCTCATCAATCGTGCCGGTTAGTCTGGGATCACGGAGGTTTGGACAACCGGCCGATCGGTGACGCATGCACGCTCCCTGAATCGGCGGCGGGGATCATGCCACCAGCGAGCGGAGCTGGCTCCAAACGCCGTATCCCGCCGCGGCCACAAAAGCCAGTAAGGAAAGCCAGAGAAAGGCAGTCCAGATCAATCCTGGCGTCAGGCGACGGTCCAGGCGACGATAACGCAGATAGATGGCTGTTCCAGCGATCATCGGCAAGGACAGAGCTTGGGCAAACCCACCGACCATAACCATCAACACGGGTTTTGGCATCCAGATGAACAACATCAAGCATAAAAGTAGATAGCCGACACTAAAGCGTCGGATCCAGCGAAACCGCTCACCGGGTTGGTCCAGGGCAACCCAACCATTGACGCGAAGGAAATCGGTACTGGCCCGGGCATTGGAAGCGGTCGAGGCGATCAGGGTCGAATAGAGCACGGCAAAGGCGCCAAGTACAATAAACAACTGGGCGGTGTTCGGCCCAAGCACCGGGGTGTACATGCCGACCAAACTGTCCAGCATGCCCGAGAGGGAATCGGGCAAGCCATTGGTGCCTCCGCTATGCAGGACCGCCGCTCCCAGAATGAAGAAGGCCAGGGTCACCAAGGTATAGACGGTCATACACACCCAGGCGTCGAGGCGCATCACACGAAGCCAGCCCTGGGCACGTCGCAGCCAAGCATCGGAAGGATCGGCCGGACCGACGTGGCGAGCGTACCCTTTCTCAATACACCAGTACGGATAGGCGACCAGTTCGCTCGCCCCAACCCCGGTGATGCCAACCATGGTGACTGCTGCCAAGACCACGGTCTGATCGGCAGGAATGTGGAATTGTAATCCGCTTGCCAACTCCGACCAGCCAAAGCCATAGTCTTGGGTAAACGGCAGGAGTGCGACACAGCCGACCGTCAGGATCGTGAACAAAATCACCAGCACGGTCATCGACTGCTCGATGCGTCGGTAGGTGCCGCGAATCAGCAGCAAAGCGGTGATCATGGTGATACCAACGGCCCAGGGCAGGGCGGGTCGTTCGAGGCCGGCGGTGAGACCCGGCAGGACCATGGTCAGGGTGTAGGCGACGCCACCGATCATGGCACTGATCTGCGCCTGAGTGGCCAGCATCATCAAAAACCACCACCAAACGACGATGCGTCCGACTCCTGGCACACGATCAAAGCTGGACAGGGTCGTCTCTCCGTTGGCGACGGCTTGGCGGCCCAGTTCGATCTGCACAAATACCTTGATGAAGCAGCTAAGGATGACCAGCCATAAGATCGCAAAGCCCGCCGTGGCCCCCGCGTGCGTGGTGGCGACCAGTTCCCCGGTGCCCACGATGGCCGCGGCCAGGATCAGTCCGGGGCCAATCTCCCGGAAAGCCTGGCGGAGTGAGGTGGGAGGTTCCTGGACATCGCTGGCATTGAGAAGATAAGGATCTGGCGGGGGCTGGTTCGAGAGTGCTTGCATGCGCGGCCCTTTCACAGCTCGGGGAGAGAGAATCGTCTTGAGCATACCATCGATGCTCTGTCCTGGCGTCCCACTCCGATTGAGAATGTCGTCGCAAAGGCGGCGCTGGACCAGTGGAGTCGCGCAACGACACATCACCCGATGGCCCTTGGGGATGTGAAGGAGTCGGCATGGACCTGGCACAGTATTTTTCCCCGGACTATGCTCGAGCACGCCAGCGCTTTCGCGCGAGCCTCGGACGATTGGGCTGGCGGCATGAGGTTTTTCCTTTGTCCGGCTTTTGTGGGCCCCAGGGCGAAGAACTTTCGCTCGATGTCGGCTGGACAGGGCCATCTTCTGCCCGGTCCGCACTGGTCATTTCGAGTGGTCTCCATGGGGTGGAAGGGCCATTCGGTTCGGCGGTGCAACTTGCTTGGTTGGAGCGACTCGGTAAACTGCAACGATTGACACGCTCCACCCGGCTCGTGTTGCTCCATGCACTGAACCCGTACGGTATGGCGTATCGACGTCGTTTTAATGAAGAGAACGTTGATCTCAATCGGAATTTCCTATTCGCTCACCAAGCTTATCACGGCGCTCCAGCCCTGTATGCGCAACTGGACCCGGTGCTCAACCCTCGACGCCCACCGACCCAAACGGACTGCTTTCATTTGCACGCCTGGTGGTTGACGCTACGCTATGGTTTCCGCCCTCTGCAACAAGCGATCGTGCAAGGACAATATGATTTCCCCCGGAGCCTGTTTTTTGGGGGACATGCACCGAGCTGGACACAGCGGATCTTGGCCGGGCAACTGACCACCTGGTTAGGGGCGTCGGAACGCGTGGCACACATCGATTTTCATACAGGTCTCGGCGATTGGGGCACTTGGAAGCTCTTGGTGAGCTTGCCCGAGCAGACCCATTGGGGCCAGGCATTCCAACACTGGTTTGGTCCCGAGTCGATTGAGACTGCCGATCGGCCGCAAGTCGCTTATGCAGTGCACGGCGATCTGGGACCCTGGTGTGTTGCACAACAACCGGGACGGGATTATCTCTACGTCTGCGCAGAGTTTGGCACCTATGCGGGTCTCAAGGTGCTCAGTGGGCTCAGGGCTGAGAACCAGGCCCATCACTGGGGGACGACCAAAGGGCTGCCCGCCGACCGGATTAAGTCCCGACTCATGGAATTGTTCTGTCCGAGCGATTCGGCTTGGCGTCGCCGGGTGGTCGAAGCAGGCATGGCGATCCTCAGCCGGGTGGCAAAGGGATTGGATGATGAGCATGACTTCCCCAAAGGCGTCCTGCCTGTGGAGAGTTGGACGTGAGACTGAGAATCGGCTATGAATGGGGGGAAGTCTAAGAGATAGACTTTCAATATCAAACGTATTTTGATCAAAACTCGTTTGGACTGTCAATCCGTAGAGGAGCATATGTTTAAAACCAGCGATTACCTACTGTTGCTCGCCGTGTTTGCCTCGTTTGTGTTTTCGATTTCATTGTGGTTCTCCGGTTACCGCGATGAAGGCTTGTTTGTGGGACTATGGGTGCCATCGATCCTCGCCCTGGGAGGCTACATTAAGGCGAGTATCCGAAAGGTGTGAAATGGTAACGGGCATTTTCATCTCTGGCGTGATCGTCACCCTTGTGGTAGCGGCATCATTTGTGCTGACCGTTCTGGAGGTTCGCCGGCTCGAAGCCAAGGTTGCCCCGAAGCAGCCTGATTCTTCTAGGGACGAGACAGCTCGGCCTTCTTCGTCGCCTGGGTGAGCTTTCTCAAGGAGACTGCCAAACTAGGCGACGATCACTGATATGAGGCGAGATCAACAGTCGTTCAGCAAACTCTTGAATGACGATCTGTGGCTTGACCATATCAATGGCCTTCAGCGGAAATCCGTGTGTGGGTAAGCAGACCAGATGCGAAAAATGGGCAGGCAAGAAGCGTAGCAAGTCGGCAGCGAAGGAATCGTGTAAGAGCGCCACGGCCGGCCCTTTCACCTGTGAATTTTGATATTCGAGTATCGGCAGATGTGGTAGCTGACAGTGGATGGCCTGCTGGAGAGGGAGAGGTCGGGGCTCGAGCGGTGGATTGGTAGGCGCGTAATGCGGATAGTCTGGTCCCGGCCAATCCGCAGGTCGCCGGAGCATATGATCTAAATCCCCATGCCAGGAAGAGCGTGTGTCTAAGACAAACGCATCCGCATTCTTGGGCTGACACTCCGGTGCCCACTCACGACACCTCCGGAGGATCGCATGGTAGGCGCAGAAGGCACCTGCTTGATTCCAGTGGGTGTCGTTACGAAAATACACTTCCCGTTCAGACGCGGCAGCCCGGAGACTGGGCCGCAAATCGAGGGAAAAACGCTCAGGTGCCAGTTCCTGACACAACCGATCTTGTGCTTCCATTAACGCATGTCGACGATAACGTTTGGGCAGGTGCTCGGGATAAATCGACTGTTTCTCCGGAGCGATGACCAACAGGTAATGAATGCCGCGTGCGGCAAGTCGTTGTTGTCGGTCGCGAAAGATGGCGGCCCAACGTCGAATATGTTGCGGTAAGTCTGGATGGCTGTGGTGCGGCCCCGCGAACGGACTATCCGGGTCCAGGAAGAGCCAATCATCCTCCCCGAGGATAACGGATCGGTTGGTCGAAACGCCCAACGTTTCGACACGGATTTTTCGTTGCAACTCAAGACTGAATGCGCGCAAGCCCAGTCGATCCCGGAGATAGGCCTCGACCATGTTGGGGAAGTACCGCCAGTTCTTGGTTGTCAGCGGCGCCCAGGCATGCACGGGTCGATTCTCCTGCTGAGGGTCCGGCAGCGGTTGGACGAGAAGCCCCCAAAGCGGCAAGCCGACGAGAGTGAGTACAAAGCTCATCACCAGCAGGGAGCTGACAACGGAACGAGTGTAGGGCCGCCCACCATGGTCGCTCCGGTGAGGTGTTGGCTGGCCCAGCGACCGGCGCTGCCAGAGGGAACGTGGGAGTTTCGAAAGGTTTAGCCGCATGTGGTTGCCTCCGTGGCAGCATCCTCGACCGTTTTAGTGCCAGCCCGATCCGGCTAGAAGCGAAAATAGATGAACGGTGTGTAAGTACCAGCGGTGAGTCGTAGGGTGGCACCCCAGAACATTGTCAACAGTAGCAGCAATGCTGGGAGGGCAAACCCAAGCTCGACCCATTGGGCATGGGTTGCCGGCAGGCGAGCCAACAGTCGTTCACGCTGGTTTTCCAACCAAGGTCGGATCGGTAAAGCCGCCAGGATAGCCAAGGGTAAGACAATGGCCAGTTCCCAAGTCCAAAACGCGCTCGCCTGGTACCAACCGGCGGTGCCTCCGGCCAGGGCCGAGCAATAGCTCAGAGCATCCATCAGGTAGGTACAGCGGAAAAAGACCCAGCCTACCATCACCACCAATAATGTGTATAAATGTCGAGTTGGCTTCCACTGCGTTTCCAGAAATGTTCCGAGGCCGAGGCGCTCGAAAATCAGAAACAGGCCGTGGTACAGGCCCCAGGCGAGGAAGGCCCAACTGGCACCGTGCCACAGACCACAGAGCAGAAACACAATCAGGAGGTTGCGATAAGTATGCCAGGGACCGTGACGATTGCCGCCCAAGGGAATGTACAAATAGTCGCGAAACCAGTTGGAGAGCGAAATGTGCCAGCGCCGCCAGAACTCGGTGACCGAGCGCGCGACGTAAGGATAGCGGAAGTTCTCAAGAAAATCGAAGCCGAGCATCTTGCCAATGCCTATGGCCATGTCCGAATAACCAGAAAAATCAAAGTAAATCTGCAAGGTATAACACACTAAACCAAGCCAGGCCGCGGAGGCAGCCAATTCGGACGGTGGCAGGTCAAAGATTGCATCGGCAGTGGCGGCGAGCGGGGTGGCCAGCAGGACCTTTTTCGCCAGCCCCCGGATAAAGCGTTGGACGCCCAGCGCGAACTTGTCGAGCGAATGGCTGCGACTGTGGAGCTGCTCCGCCACATCTCGGTAGCGAATGATGGGACCGGCTACCATCTGGGGAAACAAGAAGATATACAAGCCAAAATCGAGGAAATTCCGCTGCACTGCCACTTGGCGGCGAAACACGTCAATGCCATAAGACATGGCCTGGAAGGTAAAAAAAGAGATGCCGATGGGTAGATGCAGATGAGGGGCCTGCCAGGGGTTGCCGCCTAGTCCGTGCCAGGCCGTCGCCACATTATCACTGACAAAGCCTAGGTA
The DNA here is from genome assembly GCA_964410665.1 of uncultured Alcaligenaceae bacterium. Lineage (GTDB taxonomy): Bacteria > Planctomycetota > Planctomycetia > Gemmatales > Gemmataceae > CAYPIE01. Next base: position 37,328 of record CAYPIE010000014.1, on the reverse strand, counting down.
CTTGAAGGTCAATAAGAGACCAAGATTAAACACAATTCCCAGTGTTAATACCCAGCGGCCACTGCGTCCTTGTTGCTGTTCCCAAGCAATCCAGCGTGCGTTGATATAATTGACAAGTAAGGATGCGGAGAGTACCAATACATAGAGCTTCTCCCCCCACGCATAGAACAGAGCACTCATAGCCAACAGCAGAAGATTACGAGCGCTTCGGGGGCTGAGGTAGTAAAGGCTCAAAACCAGAGGCAGGAACCCGAAGAGAAATATCGGCGAACTGAAGACCACCGCCCCATCCTCCATGCCAAGGCCTTCCGGCTGGAGTAAGGGGTATAGTCAAGAAGGACGATTCGGACAAGCTCAACCGCCAATCAGGAAGCTGGGAGCCATGAATGCGCTTGCCGATTGCTGGATTCGCCTAGCCGACCGGATTCGGTTTGTGGGTAGCCTCGCTGGGTTCGTGGTCGTGGGGTTGTCCTTCGCGTTGTTGACGACGCTTCGCAATCTCTTCCTGGTACAACTTGCGGACCTTCCTTTTCGCAAAGAAGTCCACCACTCGAGGCATGAAGCGTGCTGCCAGGACTAGGGCCTTCCCGCTGAGGGTAAGTGTGATTTCGTTATGGCCGCGAGCTAAGGCATTGAGGGTGGCGTTGGCGACCTGTTCGGAGGTCATACCGCGCATGTGGTCCAGTGACATCCGTGCTTTGCGCTCGAGGAGATTTTGCGAGAAATTGGTCTGGGTAAGGCCGGGGTTGACCACCAGAACATCAATATCATCCTTGTACAATTCGGCACGTAGGGCCTCGCTAAAGCCCTGAATGGCAAATTTGCTGGCCGAGTAGAGTGCCCGCCCCGGGAATGCTCGTTTGCCCAGTACTGAAGAAATGTTCACAATGGCCGGCGTGGTGCCTTCCTGTAGAAGAGGAAGGAAAACCCGGATCGTTTCGGTTGTACCAAAGAAATTGACCTCCATGATTTGCCGCAAGGTCTCCGGGGTGGATTCCATAAATTGACCGGTGGCTCCAACGCCGGCATTATTGATGAGAATGTCCAGTCCTTGGAAATGGTGGGTGGCAGCCTCGACCATGGCCTGACGGTCGTTGGGATCGGAGATATCGGCGACTTGGGTATAGAACGGCACAGCCAATGGGGCTACTTCTTCGGCCAGGGAATCCAGCAAGGGTTTGGAGCGTGCGGTCGCCAGAACTTGCATGCCGCGTTGTGCTGCCGCCAGTGCCAGAGCACGACCGATGCCCTGGGAAGCCCCGGTGATCAACACGCGTAGCCCGGCGAGTGTGCGTCGTTGCCCCATAGGAAACTGCCTCAGCGATTAACGTGGTCGAGCAAGATCTTTTCGTGAATCCTACCGGATGGAGCCCAGGACATCCAACCATGACGCTGGTTCGGGTGAGCCAAAGCCGAGGGTTTGGGCAAGCGAAACAGGCGCAATCGCTGCGATGCGGCGGAATCCTTGGGCGGAAATGTCACCAACAAAGTCCCATGGGAATTGTTAGCAGTAGTGGAGTGCCGTTCCAATCGGGAGTGGGCCCTTGCTCGCATTCGTGGTGGACAGAACGCGTCAGCGCCCGGTATCGTGCCTGGATGGCCTGGAGTTCGGGCGGTTTGCTGGGGAACCGAGACCGCACGGCTCTCTAGCACCGACCAGCGCTGAGGAGGCGAGAGCTACGCGTGTCGTTCGAGTCCACGCCACCGCCGCACGAAGAATCCGACTTGATCTTCGATGCGCAAGAGGGAGACCGAACCGCTTTTGCACGGCTAATTGAGCGTTACTGGGATCGCTTGTTTCGCTTCCTGTATCATCTGACTCGGGATGTACATATGGCGGAGGACCTGACCCAAGAGACGTTCATGAAGGCGTTTGCCGCTCTACATAGCTTTCAGCTTGGGAGTAATTTTCGGGCTTGGTTGTTTCGAATTGCTCACAATAATTTCATCAATCAGCGACGCAAACGGCAACACGCGCTGCAGCCGCTTCCCAGTGAATTCGCCGAAACAAGCATCGAGCCATTGGAAGCCCTGCTGGGGCAGGAAATGCTCACTCTGATTGCCGATGCGGTGAGCAAACTGCCCAGCGAATTTCGCGCTGCCTTGTTGCTCCGCGTGGACCAAGGCCTCTCCTTCCGGGAGATTGCACGGATTCTTGGCACGACGGAGCAAACTGCTCGCTGGCGGGTGTTCAAAGCACGGCAGCGTTTGTTACAAGTGTTGGCAAATGATGAGGATTCCGAAGCCGAGACCGGGACACCCCCCGACGTCCCGCCGACCGTGAAGCCGCAATCCAGGCCTCCCCGGTCGCCCCGTGATTTGGGCAATCCTGAGAAGCGGATCGACTAGCCATGGCCAACTGTCAAACGATTCAAGAGCAGCTGCTTTCCCTGGGCACGACGGTGGGTCTGCCTGAACCACTGGCGGCGCATGTTCAGAGTTGTGGCAGCTGTCGGAGCACCTTCCGCCGGGTGCGGCAACTCGATCGTCTGTTGGCCCAATTGCCGACCCCGATCCCCAACCCACAACGTCGGGATGCCTTGATCGCACAGTTTGATGGCGACGTCACCACCCACTTGCCACTGCCGATCCTACTCCGTCAGCAGTCGCCGTTTCCCTGGCAGCTGGCAGGAACGTTGGCTGCGGCGGTGCTATTCATCGGCATTGCCGTGGGAGTCTGGCATCTGGGCGGTCCCTCGCAGTCACAGACTTCTGTGGTACAAGCGGGACCGGATCCCCTGCTAGACAAACTGGTTCGTCAACATGTGGATCTGGCGGTCGCGAGCTCCGCGCAAGACCGTCTGGTTCCCTTGCTTGCTCTGGCTGAGGAGTTGCGGATGCGGACCCAGGAACTCGTATTTGTTGCTCCTGCCAAGGATTTAGCCAGCTTGGCTAGTTTGTATGAACAGGTCATTGAACGCGGGGTGGTGCCCCAGGCCGAACAGCTTGCTCAAGTCACCCCGGAACGTATTCGCCAAATTGCCATGCAGCTGGCGAGCAGCGAAACCATGCTTCGCCAGCTACTGGCAGAGGCACCACCGGCCTCGATTGATCCGCTGAAAAAAATGGCTGATAGTGCCCAGGAAGGGGATCAACGTTTACGCCGTTTCACGGGGAAGCTCGGATGATCCGCTGGGGTATGATTGGACTGTTGTTTGCTAGCCTTTCCGCCTGGGTTGGCGCGACTGGACCGAGCCCGCTGACCCCTGTGGATCGGCTGCGGTTTTTCCAGCAAAACCGCTCATTGCTCGAAGAGCTCGTCCATCGCAGTCTGGAACTCACCGAACAGACCGATCCACTGGCCCGTGTAGAAGCCAGCCATCACCTGATTCAGCGACTGAGTGAGGAAATGGAACACGCTGGTCAAGCTCAGGCCTCACAACGGGTGCTGGAGCTTGGCGAGCATATTGGCCATCTCCTCCAGAACGGAGTGATGCCGAACTTCACGGATGCCCATCGCGAGGTCACAGCGGGTTCGGCTCAGGAGGTTCGCCTGCTGGACCTTCGGTCGAAGATGTTGCAAACCCTCGAACCAGTCCTTGAGCTGCTCAAGTCTCAGAAAGATCGGCAACGTCTCCATCAACAGCTTGGCCAAACAACCCGCGAAATCTCTGAACGGATTCAACCCAAGCAGCCCTGAGGCGGTTCAATCGGCTTGCCGGTTCCAATAGTGGATCAGATCGATCCGGGTCACAATATCGACAACGCGATCGCCCTGCGTGACCAACACTCCGGTGTTGCCGGCCAGTAACAGACGATAGGCCTCGTCCAGGTGAATACTTGCGTCCAGGGCGGGCAATGGTCGGGCCATGATCTCCGCCACTCGAACCTCCTCCGGATGGCGGTGATCGTGCAGGAGTCGCGCCAGCGTGACCTCTTGAATGCTCCCCACCGGCTTGCCATTTTCCACAACGGGTAATTGGGAAATGCCGCGATTTTCCAGTAGCCGGATTGCCTCGGCGGCAGTCGTCTCGGGACCTACCGTGACCAACTCCCGAGGCCCCCGCCGGTCCAACAGGTCGCCCACCGACTGGGCTGCTGTCTCGACAAACATCACGCCGTTCTCACTGAGCCAGCGATCGTCAAAGAACTTGCTAAGATAGTTCCGACCGGTATCACATCCCAGGGCAACGATCAGATCGTTTGGTCCCAGCCGTCGGGCAAACTGCAGAGCCGCTGCGACATTTGTCCCACTCGATCCGCCCAGCAATAGCCCCTCCTGGCGAGCTAATTCCCGGGCGGTGTGGAAAGACTCCGCATCGCCAATGCGGATCCACTCATCGACCACCTGGCTATTGAAGGTCTGCGGTACAAAATCCTCACCAATCCCCTCAACTTTCCAGGGTCGCGGCGTGCCTCCGGACAGAACCGAGCCCTCGGGGTCCGCGCCGATGATGCGGATGTGCGGGTTCCGTTCTTTGAGGTAGCGACCTACCCCCGAGATGGTACCGCCCGTGCCAACCCCAGCCACAAAGGCGGTGACTTTGCCCTCGGTTTGGTCCCAAATCTCTGGGCCGGTGGTGCGATAGTGAATTTCGGGGTTCACCAGATTGGTGAATTGATTGGGTCGCCAAGCATTGGGAATCTCACTGCTCAGGCGGTCCGCGACCCCTGCATAGCTTTCCGGCGAATCGGGGGGGACCCCGGTGGGCGTGATGACCACCTCGGCACCGTAGGCTTTGAGGAGGGCGATCTTCTCGCTCGACATCTTGTCGGGCAGCACAAAGATGCAGCGGTAGCCTTTGACTGCAGCCACCATGGCCAGGCCGACCCCGGTATTCCCGGCTGTGGCTTCAATGATGGTCCCACCGGGCTTGAGCTGACCCTTGCTCTCGGCCTCCTGGATCATCGCCAGGGCCACCCGATCCTTCACGCTTCCACCAGGATTGGCCGACTCAAGCTTGACGCAGAGTCGTGCTGGCCCGTTCTGCGTGAGGCGTTGTAACTCGATCAGAGGGGTATGGCCAATCGAACGCAGGACTGTGGTGAACATGTTCATACTCTCACTTGCTGGGGGCGTCTCTTGCTCCATTGTCGGCGGTTTTGCTGGCAGAACCAAGTCGCTTTCACGCCCTCTACTTGCTTGCCTGCATTGCTACAATCTGGCAGACAGGCTACGCTCGGAAGTGCCGATCGAGACCGTTTGCTCCCTGTGGATCGACCTACACCTTCTCGGAGATGCCGATGAAGCTACCTCGACAGACCGTCGCACTGCTCCAGGCGGCGAGCCAGCTGGTGGATTCCCTTCCGGCAGATGCGGTATTGATCGTAACCGAGGTCGATTTGAATTGGAGCCAGGTCCGCACGACCCTGGCGGGCTGTCGGCAGATTTTGGTTGCCACCGATGATCGTGCCTTGAACCAACGGTTGAAAGAAGAAGACGATCTGATTGTCCTCGATATCGAAACCGATCCGATGCCCTCGCATGAGCGGATGAGCTGGCCGCTTCTGCGGGCGATTGGCATGGGCATCTTGCAGCCGGGTTCGGATGTGATCGTCGTCTACAACGGCATCACCGATGCCGAGAATCTGCCCGAGGCCATCGATAGCTTGAGTATTATCCACCTCGGCGAACACCTCGAGCGGATGACCGCCCAGGATCTGCGGCGACTCGAGACCAATATCCCGCTTGAGACGCTCCGACTGGTATCGACCCTCGCCACCGAAGTTGGCCGCGAGGGTCGCGAAGGGAAACCGGTCGGGGCAATCATTGTCGTTGGCGACACTCGGCGTGTGTTAAGCATGTCACGGCCAATTAACTTTAATCCCTTTCGAGGCTACAGCCGTGCTGAACGTGATTTGCGTGATCGTCGCGTCCGCGAGCAGATTAAAGATATTGCTCAGATGGATGGAGCGATCTTGATTGGTCGCGATGGTATTGCGATCGCCGCGTGTCTGTATCTGGATGTGCTTGGCAGTGGCGATGGAGTGATTGTGGGCCGCGGGTTGGGCAGTCGACATCGTGCGGCGGCTGCCATCAGCCGGCGCACTCAGGCCATCGCTTTCTGTGTGAGCCAATCATCGGGTTCGGTCCGCGTGTTTCAGCAGGGCGAGGAGGCGCTGCATATCGAGCCGTTATTTCGACCACACATCTGGCGCAAGCCACGCCTGGAAGGCGAGCAGGAGCTCGAAGAGGAGACCCTGGTTCATGGCGAAGATTGATGCACTGCATGCTCCTGTAGTAGCTTCGGAGGCTCCACGGTCAACGTTGGCCCTGGAACGTCGAAGAAATGTCGAAGCAGCCGGTTGACTCCCAGCTCAATCGAGATCGTCGCCTCGCAGCATGCGGAGAACATCTTCCCCGGCGGGGGCATAATGGGATGGCTCCATCGCTGAGCTCGCCCGGCCTTGGGTCAAACTCCGTACTTTATCGGCATAGTCGAACATCTTCGCCAGAGGCACCATCGCCACGATCTCACTGACCTTTCCGGCCTCAATCGACTGGATCTCCGCGCGTCGCGCGGACAGATCGCCTGTGACATTGCCCACAAATTCTTCGGGCACGGCTACCTCCAGGCGCATAATGGGCTCTAGGAGGGTGATATTGTCATGGATAGCCTTGGCCACCGCGTCTGCTGCCGCGGCCTCGAAGGCGTTGGCATTGGAGGTTTCCTGATCCATCTGCGCATCAAGCAGCGTCGCTTGGACACTGAGCATCGGGTAGCCAAACTCTCCGGAGGACAGAGTTGAGCGTAGTCCCTCCAGAGCCGCTACGACAAACTCCTCCGGGATCGTATGCGGCTTCAGTTTACTCCGGACCGCAATCCCTTGATCTTTGGCCGCTGGCGAGAACTCCACAGTTACGCGGGCAAACATCGGTGTTGGCGTGGTGCGGATGAACTCTCCAGTGGTCTTGGTCGCATCGCGCATGGTCTCACGATAGCTGACCCGTGGCTTGCCCACGCGAATCTTCAGTCGAAAGTCCCGTTCCATTCGGTTCCGCTTCACCTCCAGGTGCAGCGTCCCCATGCCGGACATGACCATCTGCCCGGTTTCTGGATCATGCTTGACCAAGAAAGTAGGATCTTCCCGCTGCAGTTTGTTGAGCACATCGAGCAACTTATCCTTGTCCGCGGACGATTGTGGTTCGACCGACTGGGTGACCACCGCTTGGGCGAAGGTGATTCGCTCCAACACGATCGGGTGCTGCGCGTCACACAGCGTGTCCCCCGTCACCGCCTCTTTCAGGCCCATGGTGGCGACAATGTCCCCAGCAAACGCCTCATCAAGGTCTTCGCGGTCAGCTTTGGGGTCGGCACGCACGTGGAACAGTTTGCCGATGGCTTCTTTCTTGTTTTTGTCGGCGATCAACACCTTGCTGTTAGACTTCAGTCGGCCGGAATAGATGCGGATGAAGAACATATCGCCATGATCACTGGAGATCACCTTGAAGACCAGCCCGCAGAAAGGTTCTTTAGGATCGGCCTTGCGTTTCTCTTCTTTGTCCTTGGTGGGATGGATCCCCACCACGGGGGGGACTTCCAGTGGTGAGGGCAGATACCAGCAAACTGCATCCAGCAGGGGCTGTACGCCGATGTGTTCGCGGCCTGATCCACAAAACACCGGGTGGATTAGGCCGCGAATGGTCAGTTGACGGATGAAGGAACGTAAAGTCTCCCCAGCGATCTCTTGCCCTTCCAGGTACGCCGAAGTGATGCGATCTTCTTCGTCGTGGGTGGTCAGCGCATCAAAGAGTTTTTCCCGCCATTCGGCCACCGGATCGGTGAGCTCTGCAGGGATCGCCTCGTAGCGAATTGTCCGTCCCGCATCCTTCGGTTCGAAGTACAGGGCCTGCTGTTCGAGGAGGTCAATGACCCCGGCGAACGGTGTGGCGCTGTCCTTGCTCGATCCAGAGCCGATCGGGACAAACAGAGGAACCGGATGGCCCTCCAAGCGCTCACGGATGTCGGCCAAGCTCGCTGCGAAGTCAGCACCGACAATATCCATCTTGTTGATGAATACCATGCGCGGCACATGATACTTGTTCGCCTGACGCCAGACGGTTTCGGACTGGGCCTCGACCCCTTTTTGCGCATCAAACACACACACCGCGCCATCGAGAACGCGCAGGCTGCGTTCGACTTCGGCGGTAAAATCGACGTGCCCCGGTGTGTCAATCAGGTTAATGGTACAGTCTTGCCAGTGCAGCGGGACGCAGGCGCTATAGATGGTGATGCCACGTTGCTGCTCTTCAGCGTCATAGTCGGTTTCCGTTGTACCGGAATCGACAGCGCCGAGTTTGTGTTTTTCGCCGGCATAGAACAGCAGGTGCTCGGTGGTGGTGGTCTTGCCGGCGTCGATGTGCGCGATGATGCCGATATTGCGGAGTTTGCTGAGGTCGACATCGGAAGTCGCGGCCATGATCGAAGTCCTCTTCGCGGCACGGAAACGGGGTCGTGCGACCACGCCGAGCAGAACCATCATCCGCCGAAGCGGCATATGTTCAACTCGGGGTGTTCACACGACCCCGCAGGTAAAGCGAACGACGTTTACCAGGCGAAATGGGCAAACGCCTTGTTGGCCTCGGCCATTTTGATGGTTTGCTCTCGCTTGGACATTGCTTCACCTTCGCGTCGATAAGCCGCCATCAGCTCATCGGCCAAGCGAAGATACATCGGCCGTCCCGATTTATTCCGGGCGGCGTTCAGGATCCAGCGCAAGGCCAGACTCTGTTGCCGTTCGCGGCGGACTTGCATGGGCACCTGATAGTTCGCACCCCCTACCCGACGCGAGCGGACCTCTACGGTGGGTTTGACATGCTCGACCGCCTCGGTGAACACTTCCAAGGGATCGGCGTCGGGCATCTTTCGTTTGATCTGATCCATCGCGTTGTAGAAAATCCGCGTGGCCACCGACTTTTTGCCGTCCCACATCAAACAGTTGATAAATTTGCTGACCAGAATGGAGTTGAAGCGGACATCAGGCTTCAACATCGTCTTGCTTGCAGTAATCTTTCCCGCCATGGTAGCTCACGCCTCTTCCCGAACCAACGCCTTCCTACTTCCTACTTGCCGCTTCGCTTGGTGCCATACTTCGAGCGGGCTTGCTTACGATCTTGCACGCCCTGGGCATCGAGGACACCCCGAATAATGTGGTAGCGCACACCCGGCAGGTCACGCACACGACCACCACGGACCAAGACAATCGAGTGTTCCTGAAGGTTGTGTCCTTCGCCCGGAATATAAGCCGTCACTTCGATTCCATTGGATAGCCGCACACGGGCCACCTTCCGTAGCGCCGAGTTGGGTTTTTTCGGCGTCATCGTCTTGACTTGCAAGCAAACCCCGCGCTTCTGCGGGTTGCCCTGCATGGCCGGGTGGCGGGAACGCGAATGCTGCACCCGCCGTGGGCTAGCCACGAGCTGGTTAATTGTCGGCATAGACTGTAAGACCCTTTTCCATTCGGTCGCTACCATCGGCATCCGAAGAGCAAGGAAATATTGTGGCAAATTGGATGTCTGAGTTCTAGGGAAGAATCAAGTTTTCTCGGGACCACGGATCGGACGACCCGGTCCGTGGTCGCAAAACCAAGCAACGACTGCCCGGCGATACTTTACTTGCCGGACTCCGTCAGCGCCCGGGCCGGTGGCAGCGCTTCGGCCTCTTCCACAGATTCCGCCGACAGACCAGGCACTTCCTCATGTGCTTGCAGTTGCTCGAGCAACTCTGGATTGACTTTCACCTCGCTGTCCTGGAACAGGCGGAAGCCAGTGCCGGCCGGCACCAGGTGGCCCAGAATCACATTCTCCTTTAAGCCAACCAGGTAGTCCGCCTTGCTGGCCAAAGCTGCCTCGGTCAAGACCTTGGTGGTCTCCTGGAAGCTCGCTGCGGAGATGAAGCTGTCCGACTGAACGGCAGCCTTGGTGATGCCCAAAAGCACCACCGACTTGGTGGCCGGCTCCGGTGGAACAAACGTCGGCGGCTTTTTGCCAGCGGCCTCCAAGCGGGCCCGTTCTTCCTCGAACACTTCGCGGTTCACAATCGTATCGCCGCGGAAGTCGGAGTCACCGGGGTCCTTGACCTTGATGCACTCGTGCTCCAAACGGCGGTTGACCTTGTCGAACTCGAAACGATCCATGACGGCTCCAGGGAGCAGTCCGGTGTCCCCGGTGGTTTCGACGCGGACCTTGCGGAGCATTTGAGCCACGATGATTTCGATGTGTTTGTCATCGATATCAACCCGCTGCAGCCGATAAACGGCCTGGATTTCCCCAACCAGGTAGTCCTGGACAGATTCCACACCCTTAATCCGCAGCAGGTCATGCGGTACCTGGGGGCCAAAGGTGAGTGGGTCACCGACCTTGACGTATTCACCGTTTTGGTGCTTGAGCTGTTTGCCCTGGGGGACCTGATGCTCGCGCTCATCGCCAAAGACATTGCCCTGCTCATCGACCGGCTGGACATAGATCAGTCGCTTACCCCGTTTCCGCTCGCCCACGCGAACCCGACCAGACACCTCCGCCATCACCGCTGGTTCGCGCGGCTTGCGTGCTTCGAAGATCTCGGTCACCCGGGGCAAACCACCGGTGATGTCTTGGGTTTTGGACTGTTCACGCGGCGTCTTGGCCAGAGCCGTACCCGCCGACACGGTCTCTCCATGCTTGACCAGCACATAGGCACGCTCGGGGATAAAGTAAACCCGGCTACTCTGCCCTCGCTCGTCTTCGATGACAATCTGCGGGTGCAGATCCCCCTTATGCTCCATGATCACAAAGGTATCGGCACCGGTAGAGCTCTTCTCGCGGCGGACCGTCTCGCCTTCTTTGATGTCCACGAAGCGAACCCGACCGCCTTCCTCGGCGATGATCGAGATGGAGTGTGGGTCCCACTTACACAGCGAGGTGCCAGGGGTTACCTCCTGCCCCTCTTGGACCGACAACACCGCCCCATTGGGTACCGGATATTGTTCAAGGACACGCTGATCCTTGCCAAGAATCTGCAGTTGTCCCCCTCGTGACAGAGCGACGGATTGGCGATCATCACCGTCGACGTGTTGCACGGCAGTGATCCGATCAAAGGCGACAATCCCCGCCTTTTTCGCCTTCGCTTCGCTTTCGATGTTGGCACCACCGGCCACGCCGCCGATGTGGAAGGTTCGCATGGTCAGCTGCGTCCCGGGCTCGCCAATCGATTGTGCGGCAATGATCCCCACCGCCATCCCTTCTTCCACCAGCGCACCGGTGGCCAGGTCCTCGCCGTAGCAGAGCCGACAAACCCCCAGCGAGGCTTCACAGGTCATCGGGCTACGCACCTGGATCTTGTCGATGCCGAGCTTGTCCAGTTGTCGGGCTTTGACCGGGGTGATCATCTCGTTTTCATCAACAATGGGATCTCCCGAGGTCGGGTGTAAGATCGCCGACCGGTTGACCCGTCCACGGATCGCTTCGGAGAGCGGTCGATCCACCTCATCCCCCTTGTAGAGGATGCCCTTGGTGATTCCTCGGGTGGTGCCGCAGTCGTGCATGGTGATCACCACGTTCTGGGCCACATCGGCGAGCTTCCGGGTTAGATACCCCGAGTCGGCCGTTTTGAGGGCGGTGTCGGCCAAACCTTTGCGCGCCCCGTGCGTCGAGCTAAAGTACTCGAGCACGGTTAAGCCTTCGCGGAAGTTAGACTTGATCGGTGTCTCGATGATTTGGCCATTCGGCTTGGCCATCAAGCCACGCATCCCGGCCAACTGCCGGATCTGTTCGACCCCGCCGCGGGCCCCGGAGTGGGCCATCAGGAAAATCGGATTCAAATAGGGTTTGCCATCGCGGCGGTCATGCCGCAGATCGTGCATCATCTGCTTGGTGATCAGGTCACGGGCCTGCATCCAGGTCTCGATCACCCGGTTGTACCGTTCTGGGCCGGTAATCATCCCGCGCATATAGTTCTTGCGGTGGCCGTCGACCTCTTTCTCCTTATCGCGCAAGACCTTTTCCTTGATCTCTGGGGTCTTGAGGTCATACGTGGCGAAGCTCAAGCCGCTGCGGGTCGACTCGCGGAAGCCGGTAATCTTCATGCGGTCGAGCAAGGCAATTGTTTCGCGTCGACCGAGTAGCTGATAACAGTCGGCAATAATCCGGCTGAGGTGCTTGGAGCTCAACGACAAGTCGTAGAAGGCCATCTTGGGATGGAGGATGTCGTTGAACATCACGCGACCTACGGTCGTCTTGACCAGGCCGTTGGGGGTTCGGGGTAATTCTTCGACGCTCATCTTGTCCTTGTCGACTGGGATCTCGCTGATGACCTTCTTGTCGATGGGTAGGCGAACCTGGATTCGGGCATGCACGCCGAGCTTACCCTGGCCAAAGGCGGCAAAGACCTCTCGGGGGCTATGGAAGATCATGCCGTCGCCGGCCTCTACTCTCTCACCCTCTTCGCCACGCGAGGCCGTCAGATAATAACAGCCCATCACGATGTCCTGCGACGGCGTGATAATCGGCTTGCCGTTGGCCGGGCTAAAGATGTTATTCGTCGACATCATGAGCACGGTTGCTTCTACCTGAGCCTCGATCGACAAGGGCAGGTGGACCGCCATCTGGTCGCCGTCAAAGTCGGCATTAAACCCCTTACACACCAGGGGATGTAGCCGGATGGCATTCCCCTCAATCAGGACCGGCTCAAAGGCCTGAATCCCCATGCGGTGCAGGGTCGGGGCGCGGTTGAGCAACACCGGGTGATTGCGGGTCACCTCTTCGAGAATGTCCCAGACACTTTCCTCTTTCCGCTCAAGCATCTTCTTGGCCGACTTGATGGTGTCGGCATGCCCCAGCTCTTTAAGGCGTCGAATGATGAACGGCTGAAATAGCTCAAGGGCAATCTTCTTGGGGAGACCGCACTGATGCAACTTGAGTTCTGGACCCACCACGATCACCGAACGGGCGGAGTAGTCGACCCGCTTGCCCAACAAGTTCTCTCGGAAGCGGCCCTGCTTGCCCTTGATCATGTCGGTCAGTGACTTCAGCGGGCGGTTCGACGAACCCAGCACCGGTCGCTTACAGCGGTTGTTGTCAAACAGGGCATCAACCGACTGCTGGAGCATCCGCTTTTCGTTGCGGATGATCACTTCGGGTGCGTTCAAGTCCACCAACTTTTTCAGCCGGTTGTTCCGGTTGATGATGCGTCGATAAAGATCGTTCAAATCACTGGTGGCAAAATTCCCCGAATCGAGCAACACCAACGGCCGCAAATCGGGTGGAATCACCGGGATGCATTCGAGCACCATCCATTCGGGCTTGTTGGAGCTATCGCGTAGCGACTCGATAATTTTGAGCCGTTTCACATAGTCCTTCAGCTTGGCCTTGGAGCCCTTCTCACCTTTGGCCATTTCCTGGTCGAGTTTTTCGCGGAGTTGTTTGGATTCTTCGACCAGATCGAGGCGCTCGAGCAGCTTGCGGACGGCCTCCGCCCCCATCTCGGCCTCAAAGGAGTCACCAAAGTGCTCGCGGGCTTTGCGATGTTCTTCCTCGGTCAAGAGTTCGCGTTCGCGAATCACCTTGCTGGTATCGGGGATTTTCTGCCCGTCATTGACTCCGGGGTCGACGATGACAAAATCCTGGAAGTAAATCATCTTTTCCAGGCTGGTGGTCTTCATGTCAAGCAAAGTGCCCAGGCGGCTGGGCATGGCTTTGAAAAACCAGATGTGCACGACCGGAGCGGCCAGCTCAATGTGGCCCATCCGCTTGCGTCGAACGCGGCTATGCGCTACCTTCACGCCACAGCGATCACAGACCATGCCCTTGTATTTCATGCCGCGGTATTTCCCGCAGGCACATTCCCAGTCCTTTTCCGGGCCGAAGATCCGTTCGCAAAAGAGCCCATCTTTTTCCGGGCGGTAGGTACGGTAATTGATTGTCTCCGGCTTTTTGACCTCGCCAAAGGACCACTCGCGGATTTCTTTGGGGCTGGCAAGGCTAATCCGTACCGCCCCGTAGTCATTAATGCGGTCGTAAGTATTGGTATCGCTCGCGGCGGAACTCATTGACGAACTCCCTACATGGTCATGGCCAGCAGATTGCCAAGCTCACCCAGAGAAAGGGACCGATTCCAGAGAGAAGGTTCGTGGTGACCCATCGGGATGTCACCACGAACCTGATGTTCCAGATTGTTCCCCGTCGTGTGCGTGTGCCATCTGCATGGGTTTGGGGCGTGGTCGCGCAAATCGCCGAAAACGCTGAGCTCACGACCCCTTTGCTTCAGCGTTTTCTCTGTTCAAACTGCCAAGTTGACTCAATCCGTTCGGTCGGGACCGGTAAAGTCCCGGAAAAGTCCCGGAAAAGGCCCGGATTTGTTCCCGAGCCGATGCGGGTCGGCAACTGGATTACACCCGTTTCCGTTCTAATTGCATATTGAGCCCCAACCCACGAATTTCATGGGTCAAGACATCGAAGCTCGCTGGCGTCCCGGCTTCCAGGGTATTCTCACCTTTGACCATCGATTCGTAGATCTTGGTCCGGCCATCTACATCGTCGGACTTCACGGTGAGCAGCTCTTGCAGGATGTAGGCGGCACCATAAGCTTCAAGCGCCCAGACCTCCATCTCGCCAAAGCGTTGACCACCAAAGCGGGCCTTTCCACCCAGGGGTTGCTGGGTGATCAGTGAGTACGGTCCGGTCGCCCGGGCGTGCACTTTGTCATCGACTAGGTGGTGCAGCTTGAGCATGTAGATGTAGCCGACGGTTACCAGCTGCTCAAAGCGTTCGCCGGTGCGGCCATCGTAAAGCCAGGATTTGCCCGTCTGCGACAGATTGGCTTCCTTGAGACACTCGTGGATTTCTTCTTCGGTAGCCCCATCGAAGACCGGGGTAACCGCGCGGAAATCCAGCTTGGACGCTGCCCAACCCAGGTGGGTCTCGAGGATCTGACCCACATTCATCCGGCTGGGCACGCCCAGCGGATTGAGCAGAATATCCACCGGGGTGCCATCCGCCAGAAACGGCATATCCTCCTCGGGCAGGACCTTGGAGATGACCCCTTTGTTCCCGTGCCGACCCGCCATCTTGTCGCCGACCGAAATCTGTCGTTTGGTGGCGATATAGACTTTGACCATTTGTTGCACCCCGGGCGGCAACTCATCACCCCGCTTGAGGGCGTTCAGCTTTCGCTCGCGGTCATCCAGGAAGAACTGGATGCGTTCACGGTGCCTCAGCTGGAGCTTGCGGGCCTTGTCCAGCTTGTCTGGCGAACGAAGATCCAATTTGTCCAGATCAAAGGTCTCGGCCACCTTGGCCAGAAGCTTATCGTCGCGACTATCGGAGGTCAGCGGCTTGCCCGATTCCAGATCCTTGAGGTCTTTCTTCTCGAGCACGGTTTCCAGTTCGCCAAGGAAAGCACGGAACTGGTCTGCAAGAAGCTTGGTGTAGCGAGTCTGGATGTCCTTTTCTTCCTTGTCCAGGATCTTCTTCTCGTCCTCGCTCATGACCGTGCGGCGCGTGAAACGCTTGGTGTCGATGACAATCCCCTCGATGCCGGAGGGGACCTCTAGACTATCGTTTTTGACATCCTCCCCAGCCCGACCGAAGATGGCATGCAACAGCTTCTCTTCGGGGGTAAGTTCGCTACGGGACTTGGGTGACACCTTGCCGACCAGAATGTCGCCGGGCTTCACGAAGGTACCGACTCGGACGACGCCAAACTCGTCCAGGTTGGACAACATCTTGGGGCTCACGTTCGGGATATCCCGGGTGAACTCTTCTTTGCCCAATTTCGTCTCACGAATCTCGCAGTCAAATTCCTCGATGTGGATCGAAGTGTAGGTGTCATTTTTCACCAGCCGCTCACTGATGATGATCGCATCCTCGAAGTTGTAGCCCTCCCAGGACATAAACGCGACCAACACGTTGCGGCCCAGGGCGAGCTCACCCTGGTGGGTAGCGGCTCCATCGGCCAGGATTTGCCCTTTTTTGACCTTGGGGTATTCCGCGGACCCATCGGGATGATAGGAGGGTTTGACGTAGGGACGCTGGTTTAAGCAGGTCCGCTCGTTCAGGCCGACAAACTTCCGAAGAACATATTCGCGATCATCGACGCGGATGCGTTCCGAATCGACATAGGTGACTTGACCTTCCTCGTCGGCCCGCAGCGCCATCCCGGAGTGGCGGGCGACCTCACGCTCCAAACCGGTGCCGACAATCGGCGGCTCGGTTACCAGCAGGGGCACGGCCTGGCGCTGCATGTTCGAACCCATCAGGGCCCGGTTGGCATCGTCGTGCTCCAGAAACGGAATTAACCCGGCCGAAACCCCCACCATCTGCTTGGGCGACACATCGATGTAGCCCACCTTGCCGGGTTCGACAGGTTTAAAGTCTCCCTTCAGCCGGGCGATCACCTTGTCACCGGCGATCGTGGTGCTCTCGGTCGGGGTATCGGCTGGCACTAGGGTTTCATTGTTCTCCTCATCGGCGCGTAACCAGACAATCTCATCGGTCAGCTTGCCGTCGACCACCTTGCGATACGGCGTGATCAGGAAGCCATAATCGTCGATCTTGGCATAGATCGACAAACTCGAGATCAGGCCGATGTTGGTTCCTTCGGGGGTTTCGATCGGGCAGATTCGACCATAGTGTGAGATATGCACATCGCGGACTTCAAAGCCGGCCCGCTTCCGGTTCAAACCTCCCGGACCTAAGGCCGACAGACGTCGTTCGTGGGTGAGCTGCGACAACGGATTGGTCTGGTCAACCACCTGCGACAACTCGGAGCGGCCGAAGAAGTACTCGATGGCTGCGGACACCGATTTCGGATTGATCAGCGTTCGCGGCGAGATGTCATTCAACTCTCCCCGCATACTCATCCGCTCTTGGACGGTGCGGCGAAGCTTCAGGAACCCCTTCCGCAATTCATCGGCTGCCAGCTCATCGATCGTACGCAGCCGACGGTTGCCCAGGTGGTCAATGTCGTCGGTTTGTACCCCCTCTTCGTTGGCACGCAAACGCAACAAATACTTGATTGCGTTGACAATGTCCACCGAGTGCAGGGTCATGTCCTCTTCGGGCACATTCTGCAAGAACTTGCGGTTGATACGGAAACGGCCCACTCGACCCAGCCGATAGCGATTCGGATCGTGGAACTTCTCACGGAACAGCTCCTTCGCTTTTTCCAGCTGGGCAGGGTTGCCCGGTCGGAGCCGTTGGTAGATCTTCAGCAGCGCTGCCTCATGCGATTCGGTACCATCCTCTTTGATCGACTCGATAATGATCGGGTCGGCTGGTGGTTGGAGAACGGTAACCTCGGTCAACGTGCTCGCCATGATGCGGTCAAGGGCCTCGGCCGTAAACTGCATCCCAGCATCGACGTAAACCTCACCAGTTTCCGGATCGATGACGTCATCCTCGGCATAGGCGGCGGGCAGATTGTGGTCGGGTGAACCTTGTAGCCGTTGCCGCGCATCGCCGGTCTGGAGATTCACCACCTCGGTGCGGTAAAACTCACGCAAGATGGCCGCTGTCGAGCTGTAGGCCTCATCTAGAGCACGCAACAGGGTAATGGCTGAGAACTTTCCGGTCTGGTCGATGCGGACGCCCAGGGTGTTCTTGCGGGTGACGTTGAGCTCAATCCAGCTGCCCCGCTCGGGGATGATCCGGCAAGAGTGCAGCTTGAGGTCACCTTCGCGGTCAGGTTCGGGAAAGTCGATGCCCGGCGAGCGGTGGAGTTGGCTGACGACCACCCGTTCGGCCCCGTTGATGATAAACTCGCCCCCGCCAATCATGATGGGCATATCACCCAAATAGACCTCATCAGGGACAACTTCACCGTCCGGCCGACGAAGTCGCAAACTCACTTTGAACGGCCGACCATAGGTTAGACGGAGGGTGCGGCATTCATCGGGGTCATAGCGGGGCTTGCCAAGTTCATACTGCACATACTCCAGCACCGATTTCTTGTCGTAACTCTCGATCGGGAAAATCTCACGCAAGACTCCCTCAAGGCCAATCGGCTCGCGTTCTTGGGGTGGGCTGTCAAGCTGCAAAAACCGAGCATATGAGGCGGTCTGCACATCGGTGAGAGGCGGGACTTCGACGGCGTCACCGAAGCGGCCAAAGTCACGAATGGTGTCGGGACATAAAATTCGAGTAGCCGGGATGGGCATGGATCGTTGCTCCTCCCAGAGCGGGGATAGCGTGTACTTGGATGAACTAACAGCGTTCGGTCGTCCATGAATCCGAGAAGTCCCGCCGTGAAGGGACAGGATTGGAACCCACGCGAACCCGAGCGTCGCGTGACCTTCGGTCGGGAATATCCTGGTTGCTGGAGATCAAGGAGTGTGTCGTTTGGTTGCCTGGGTCGAGCGAATTCTGGGCAGTTTAGAGGCCGCGTCGGATTCATCCGATCGCTGTCATCGGCGATCAGGTTGCCGCGTCGGCGTTTTCCCAGTTGGCGTTTTCCCAGGGGAGCGGGATCGGCGGATGTCGGGTTAATCGAGCTTGGGGTTTGGACCCATCCGTGCGTGGCGGTGAACTATGTGGCTCGAGGGATCCGAAAGAACGGAAAAACCGTCCCATCTTGAAGAATCGCGCTTGCACCAGGTCCATGGTCAGGTTATCCATACCGCAGTTATTCACCCCGCATTGGCAGCCGCATGGCGATTCGGGGAACTGGTTCCGAACCATGCGACGTCCTGAGCCCAAAAAACGACATTGCCGAGCAAGAGATTTCACAAAAAAATATTGTTGAAAACGAATTTTGGGAGTCGGCATCTTGGGAGTCGCCATCTTGGGATTCGCAACGGTTTGTGTCTCAGGATCCCCAAAATGGTTCGCACTACAAACACCACGATCAGCGGCATGAGCATGGATTGTCTTCTGAGACGCAGCGCCAGGCATGATTGCGTCCACCTCATGAGCGCCATTCGCATGAGCCACCCGAACGAGCCACAAAACCGTTTTTCTGTTCCATTGATCCCTAATGCAGTTTTTGAAGCAATGCCCGCTGCTTGTGCTCAAGTCTGTGCTGCACATCGAGCGCAAGGTTGGGTACTGTCTGGTCGAGCCGGGCTTGGCACTTTTGTGTTGGGGGACTCGTTGTTGGGTCGCTAATGGTTGTGAAATTCTTACGGGCTGACCACGCAATTGTCGTGGAGAGGGAAACGGGATGGGTAAATGTCGAGGCGTTGTACGTCCTAGAATTGACCATCGCGTGGTTTGCATGTCACCATTCGCTTCGCGGTAGGAGACAAGAGACACCGTTTCCGCAAACTCTGGGTGCTAGGAGAACGGGTCGAAATATAATCAGAATAGCGAGCTCGGCGAAAGGAATCAAGTCCCTTTCGCCGATTTTGCCGAATTTTTCTCGAGTGGACTGGAAGCCCAAGCCCGCCAGGAGTTACTTGATCGAAGCCTTGGCACCCCCGCCTTCGAGCTTCTTCTTGATTTCCTCGGCCTCTTCTTTGGGAATGTTCTCTTTGAGTGGCTTGGGGGCGCCTTCGACGAGTTCTTTGGCTTCTTTCAGGCCCAGCCCGGTGATTTCACGGACCACTTTGATGACGCCGATCTTGCCGGCGGCATCGAAGCCCTCGAGCACTACCGTGAACTCGGTCTGTTCTTCTTTCTTCTCTTCGGCGGCCGCTTCGCTAGGTGCGGCGGGGCCAGCCATCATCATCATGCCGCCTCCGCCTCCAGCGGCGGGTTCGATGCCGTACTTTTCCTTGAGGTAGTTCTTGATCTGGACCGCCTGCACCAGGGTCAAGTTGGCCAGCTTTTCGCCGATCTCGGTGATTTCCGGCGAGAACTCGGTGGCTGGAGCATCGGCGACCGCGGTCGCTCCATTGTCATCACTCATAAATATGTATCCTTATGCTGAAGAACCTAGGGTTTCCGCGTGCTGCAGCGCGGTCGTACGAGAACGCAAATCCTTGAAACCATTTGCCTGGGTTTAACCTGCTTCGCCCGCCTCGCCCGCCTCGTTGCGCTTGGCCTCGATGGCCTCGAGCAAGGCGCCAAGTTCGCCACCTGGGCCCTGAAGCGCGCCGGCGAGGTTCGCGGCTGGCCCCTGCAGGGCTCCGCTGAGATTCATGGCCGGGCCGACTAGCGCGCCCAGGAGGTCGGCGATCGCCTCGTAGCGGGTGGGCAACTTTTTGGCTTCTTCTAGGGTAACCGCTTGCCCATCGGCTACCGCGGATTTGATCTGAAACTTCGGACCCGTTTTCGGGTCTGGCGGGATCCCATCGAGAATCTTTTCCAGTTCCTTGGCGAGATCCTTGATATTGTCAGGTCCCCAAATCGCCAGGGTGGGGCCATCCCAGATGCCATCGCCATCGACCTGCATTCCCTGGTCTTTGAGCACCTTGCGAAACAGCGTATTCTTGACCAGTTGGGCCTTCAGCTGCTTCTCACGCAGGGTCTTGCGGAACTCGTAATCGAGTTCCGAGTCGATCCGGTTTGGTTCCAGGAACAGCAGATCACGCACCCCATCAAAGGTCCGTCTTAAGGCATTCAGTTCAAGGTCCTTAATTTCCCGCTTCTTCATGACGCCATCCGCCGCCTAGGGGTTCGCTACTTGGTCACTCGTGGTGGTTGGTATGTCGATTAAAGAGGCGATGCCCTGCCCGCGGGTTCACGTTTTCCCAGGATGCGGGGTCTGAGGGTTCGCCGTCGATCGCGAGAAGCCTCAGGCCGCGGGCATGGTGACGCGGATGCCTGGACTCATCGTCGCGGAGATACTGATGCCGAGCACATAGTTGCCGCGAACACCCGAGGGTTTGATCGCCTTGATCTGATCGACGAAGGCCTTGATATTTTCGAAGAGCTGTTGATCTTCAAAGCTCATCTTGCCCACACCGGCGTGGACGTTCCCCCCCTTGTCCGCGCGAAACTCCACCTTCCCAGCTTTGAACTCCTGGACGGTTTGAGCAACATCGCCGCTAGCGGGAATCACCGTACCTCCTTTGGGGGTAGGCATGAGGCCACGCGGGCCGAGCAATTTCCCTAAGCGGCTCACCTGGCCCATCATGTCTTGGGTGGCCAGTGTTACATCAAAATCCAGCCAGTTTTCCCCCTGAATCTTCTTGATCAGCTCGTCACTGCCGGCAAAATCGGCCCCAGCCGCTTTGGCTTTTTCGATGTTGTCGCCCTGACAGAAAACCAGTACACGCACCGATTTGCCGATGCCGTGCGGCAACGAAACGCTACCGCGCACCATCTGGTCGCTGTGGGTGGTGTCGATGCCGAGCCAGACGTGTAACTCGACGGTCTCGTTGAAGCCGCCTTTTTTCCGTAATTTCATGCGGCTGGCCCGTAATTCTTTAAGGCGTGGAATCGCCTGTTCCAGCGGCATAGGCGTTTCCTTCCGCAAGGTGTTATAGACGCTTTTGCGGTGGTTACGCATCTTTTTGCCAGGCTTCGGTGACTGGCCATACGGTCCGCGTTTGCGGCCGCTGCTGACTGGGGTTTCCACCGGGGTTTCCACCGAGGTTGCCTCTGGTGCGGTGGCAGGGGCACTGGCCTTGGCTTCAGGCGTTGCGGCAGATTTGGCCTCGGGTTCCGGGCTGGGTTGTTCCGGGCTGGGTTGTTCCGGGCTGGGCTGTTCCGGGCTGGGTTTCTTGCTGTCGACCACTCCCTCTGGAGCAGCAGTGTCAGCCTGGTTGGCTTCGGTGGAGGATTGACTCGGTTGGTCCGCCATGATCCCTGTTCTGCCTATCACTGGGTTGCGAAGCTTCCTGACCTCGTGAGCTACACAGCACGACGGGCCGATGAGCGAGGTCTACAAGTGCATGTGCGATTCGATTCGGGCAGCTGAGGAAAGCCGTGAACGCGGCTTTACATCCCATCAACGGTCAGGCCCATGCTGCGGGCAGTGCCGGCAATAATGCGCATGGCATGATCTACATCCCGCGCATTCAGATCGGCAAGCTTATCCTCGGCGATTTTGCGGACCTGCTCAGCGGTCACCTTGTGTTTGGTGTATTTGCCTTGTCGCTTCGCCTCGGCCGGGATCACATCCCGGCCTTTTTTCTTCTCATGCGGAATCCCTGCGGCTATCTTCAACAGGACCGCTGCCGGTGGGCTCTTGGTTTTGAGTTCAAAGCTACGATCGGAATAGACCGTGATGACGACCGGGATCATCATACCCGGCTTGTCCTTGGTCATATCATTAAAGCGCTGGACAAACTGGCCAATGTTGACCCCATGCGCACCCAACGCGGGGCCGACGGGTGGAGCCGGGGTGGCCTTGCCGCCTGGGCATTGCAGTTTGATCTGAGCGGTTACCTGTTTCGCCATCGATCGACCCTGTCATGCAAATCGCTGCACGACCAACCGTCTGATTGGCCGGATTTGCTGCCAATTTGGGAAAGTAGAATTATAGGGACTTCTCAGACGGGTTCAACCTGCCACGGCTCCAATTCGACGGAAACCGGACGCCCGAAAATGGTCAATTCCACACGAATCTTATAGCCTTCTTTGGGATCTTTGGGTTTGACCAGATCCTTGACCTCGCCTTGCATGTCGGCAAAGGTGCCATCCTTGACCCGCACGGGGTCGCCTAGGTTAAACGGTGGTGCATCTTCGACCACACCATCGGATTTACGTTGTTCCCGCAGCATGGCGTTGACTTCGTGCTCACTCATCGGTGTCGGGATACGGTTATTCGGATTGCCCCCGACAAAGTCGCCGACCCCGGATGTTTCCCGGAACAAATAGAGCACATCGTCGTTAAACTCGACTTCGACAAACAAATAGCCTGGATATTTCTTCTGTTCCTTGACGACGCGGCGTGTTTCCGTGGATTTAACGAATTCATCACCTTTCTTCCGACGCACGGTGACCTTCTTATCCACAGTGACCTTCTCGGTCGGAATCAAAATCTCGCCGAAGTAGTCTTCGAGCGACTCAATGCGGATCTTGCGTAAGATCGCATTGCGGATCGTTTCCTCGCGACCGCTTTGCACCTTGACCACATACCAGCTTTTGTTGTTGGGTTCAGATTCTGCGTTCTCATCGGCAGCCTCAGCCGCTACGCCATTGGCCCTGGCGGCTTCCTCGTCCGTCGTCGTGGCCTGAGTGTCAGGCTCGTCCGCATTCGCTGCTTCATCGCCCACGTCCGCCGGGATCTCCGCCTCGGCATCGTTTCCCGTGGCATCGTTCCCTGTGGCATCGTTCCCTGTGGCATCGGCTTGTTCATCAGCTTCTTTGCGGTCGTCTGCTGGAACCGACGATGATTCAAGATACTCTTCTGCTTCAAGATTCGCTTCTTGGAGAATCTCTGGTTCCGATGCCGCTTCATCGACGTTGCTGTCGTTGCTGTCGTTGCTGTCGACGGGAGGGGCCCCGGGCTCGGTTTCACCAGGCTTGGGTGCCGCGCTGGCAGTGAATTCGGTGGTGGCTTCTGCAGCGGTTTCCACGGACGCTTCGGTTGGAACGGCATCTTCCTCCGGGAAAGGTTCCTCAGCTGCGGCGGCGTCCTCGCTGGAATCCTCTTCCGAGTGATCGTCGATCGAGTGATCAGAAACGCTGGCATCCGCAATGCGGTGGGGCTCCGCAGATTCTTGGATCTCAGGAACCGTGGACTCGGGTTCCGTGGGTTCTGATTCGGTAGACGCCGATTCGTCAGGCGCAGGCTTGCCTGAGGCGATCACTTCCCGATCCTGATCCTGATCTGCTTCAGCCTGGTCAGAAACCTGCTCGCCTATAAGTTCGTCCGTCGAGGAACGGTTGTGCGCATGGCTGGACTGCGGGTCCAGCCTGGACGTGTCAAGCTCCTCGTCCGCAGGATCGTGGTCGTCTGCGGGGGTTGGCAGGGGGTCCTTTTCGTCAGTCATGGCCAGTCACTCACCATTCAAGGGTCTTGACGGCTTCCTGCTGGGATTGTGATGCCCCCTCGGGCAGCACATCGATCCGTTTGAGGAGGAACCCCCAGAACATATCCACCAGGAGCAAAAAGAGGGCCATCAAGATCACGGTTGCGAGCACCACAATGGTATCACTGATGAGTTGTTTTTTGGTGCTCCAGGACACCTTGTTCATCTCGGCCTCGGTGGCCACCAAGAAATCTGCAAAGGCGGGGACGTTGATGAGACGATAGGAAAACCACAAGGTTGCCGCAATCAACAGCAGCGGAATGCTAAACTGGCGATCGGGAATCAAGGGGATGCGCAGGGTATTGCCCGCGTTATCCAGCACCAATGGGATCGTAACTTCCCAGTTTGTTGGCCCGGTGGTGAGGAGGCTACTATTCATCAACGAATAAACACCACAGCCTAATACAATGAGTACCCCCAGCATGGTCAGCCGCCGCACTTTAAGGCCTTGGGCTTTTTTATACGGATCGGTGGAGAACCACCCCTGCTCTTCCAGACTGACCATCCAGCGTCGGGCTCGGGGCGAACGAAGAAACGTCCAGCCCAAGACCAGGAATCCTACGCCGATCCCGGCGAGGATGAGGTAGCCCTGGGAATCGCTCGGAACAGAGTTCTCATATGCAAAGCGTTGAACCCAGGATGCCACAGCGCGGGTCAAGAAAAACGCGGTAAACAACACACAAAAGGTCAGAAAGATGCTTCCCCGAGTTCCGACTGGTGGCTGGCTTCTTCCCATGCGGATGCCGACAAAGCTGAGCACCACCAGGGTGAGCAGCTGGCTCACCACGCGTAAAGAGCCATCTAGGAAGGGGCGTCCGGCGAGCAGCGGCGTCACCGAGTCTGCCCAGAGCATCGGCAGATAGTAAAACACGGCTCCCACCATGGCCGTGATATACAGTGCTCCTAACAGCCCACGCCAGGCCAGGTTGGGTGCAGAGGCGGCGGTTTTGGCTTCCGAGACATTCTTGACGGCTACAGCCATGAAGGTCATCCTGTCGTGCGAATTCACCACGCCTACCGGGCATTCGATGGGCAGGTCGGCAAGCCTAGGCGCTCATCGTTAGGTCCAGGACCCAACGTGAGCGAGGCGAAGGACCAGCCACGATGGATCCTTCCTGCGAGGTGGGGGAGAAAAGGCTCATTGGTTGCCGTGCGAGGATCACGGGCAGAGGGACTCGAACCCCCAACCGCCGGTTTTGGAAACCGGTGCTCTACCATTGAGCTATACCCGTAGAATGGGACATCCGTGTGCGTAGGGCTCGCCAAGTTCGCACCCTGGGACTTCCAGATTCTCACCTCCCATGGTTGTGGGAACCGGGAAGCCCCAGCGTGCTCAAAGAATCCCACCAAAAGGAGGTCACTCAAGGATCTTGATGACCACCCCGGAACCGACGGTTCGACCACCCTCGCGGATGGCGAAACGCAGCCCTTCGTCCATGGCGACGGGCATTTCCGGCAACAGTTCGACCTTCACCTTGACGTTGTCACCGGGCATGCACATGTCGGCTTTGCCTCCGTCCTGGGAGTACAATTCGACCACGGCCCCAGTCACGTCGGTGGTCCGGAAGTAAAACTGGGGCTTGTACCCGGAGAAGAACGGGGTATGGCGTCCCCCCTCTTCCTTGTTCAAGACGTAAATATTTGCCTCGAACTTAGTATGTGGCGTAATCGATCCAGGCTTGGCGAGCACCTGACCGCGTTCGATGCCTTCCCGATCGATTCCACGGAGCAAGGCTCCGACATTATCGCCGGCTTGGGCTTCGTCCAAGGTCTTGTTAAACATCTCGATCCCGGTCATGACCGTCTTTTTGGACTCCTTCATCAGCCCGATGATCTCGACTTCATCGCCGACTTTGGCCTTGCCTTGTTCGACCCGGCCCGTGGCCACCGTACCACGTCCTTTGATCGAGAAGACATCCTCGATCGACATCAAGAACGGCTTGTCCACCGCCCGCTCGGGGTTGGGGATGTAGGTGTCAAGCGCGTTCATCAGCTCATCGATCGACTTACAGCCTGGGTTGTCGTCGTCTTTGCCTTCGCAGTCGAGGCAGGCCTTGGCCTGACCATGCACTACGGGAATGTCATCGCCGGGGAAGTCGTACTTACTCAACAGTTCACGGACTTCCATCTCGACTAGTTCGAGCAATTCAGGGTCATCGACCAAGTCGACCTTATTCAAGAAGACGACAATCCGTGGCACACCGACCTGGCGGGCCAAGAGGATGTGTTCACGGGTTTGCGGCATGGGACCGTCCGCGGCGTCCACCACCAAAATCGCACCATCCATTTGGGCTGCGCCGGTGATCATGTTCTTGATGTAGTCGGCGTGGCCAGGACAGTCGATGTGGGCGTAGTGCCGGGTTTCGGTCTCATATTCCACGTGCGAGACGGCAATCGTCACGGTTTTGTTCGCATCCCGGACGATCCCGCCCTTGGCGATTTCCGAGTACGACTTGACCTTATCGACCTTGTTCTTGTGCGCCTGCCGCATCAGGATCGCTGCGGTCGTGGTCGTCTTGCCGTGGTCAATGTGACCGATAGTGCCCACGTTCACATGCGGTTTGGTTCGCTCGAAAGTGCCCTTAGCCATCGCTCCTCCGCAGGTTCGCCACGCTCCAGCTGTAGGGGAGCGCGTTCCCTAAAAAGCGGCTCCCTTCATTCGCGTTATCCTTCCGGATCAAGGTCTCCGGATCCAGGTCACGAGAGGCCCATCCTCTCGGAAAGCTGCTGATGGGGCTTGAACCCATGACCTCTTCCTTACCAAGGAAGTGCTCTACCACTGAGCTACAGCAGCATCGATTCTCCAGGGAGCGATTACCCCAGAGCGTGAATCCATCTCAACAGCCCGGAGCAGACAAGTGCCTGGACCACGCGTCGAGTCCACCCAATCTCTACCCAATCGAGTCCACCCATCTGGTGCCGCGGCCTGCTCGCAGACGGCCGATTCGCCTTGGGTCCAGCGACGGGTGTGGGAGCTTGCCTCACCCAGCATCGAGACCCGCCAAGGCAACCACCGGATTCACAGAGCGGGTGATGGGACTCGAACCCACAACATTCAGCTTGGAAGGCTGACGCTCTAGCCATTGAGCTACACCCGCAAATGCCAAGCGAGCTTTCGGAGTTCTATAGGCAGACGTCCTGTGAATAAACGTAAGTAAACGATCAAGTGTCCAACAAGATCCTGTTAGAAGGCTGTAAGAGGATCAATAAATAGATGCTTATGCGTATAAGACGCTCGATCATGGTTCAAGAGGACCACTGGGCAGGACAGGATTCGAACCTGTGTAGCCCGAAGGCGTCAGATTTACAGTCTGATGCAATTGACCGCTCTGCCACCTGCCCGTCACAGGAACAACCACCCGTCTCAACCGTTCCAGGTACGCGCGACCAGCTGGTTGGCAGAGCTCACGGAGGGACTCGAACCCACAACCTACGGTTTACAAAACCGTTGCTCTGCCAATTGAGCTACGCGAGCATTCAGGGTCATGCTCTGGAATGTATAAAGATAGAGAGCGGATCGGGTCGTTACAAGCCGAAATTCCTCCCACAACTACCAGGTCGCTCGCCTAGTTGGCTGGGCAACGCATCGTTGCTTACACATAGGGAGGCCGGAGGGGCGGGCAAGGTTCACGAGGAGCTGGTCGTGTCGAGTTGGCTGCGGAGTTGCTCATTCCAGGGATAAATCCACGGCCGCGCGGCGGAACGATGGCCTGGCGAGGGTGGTGGACTGGCCAAATGTACGTTCTCGGCGTCACCGCGGAGTAACAACAAATACTGATCGGAACCAGGAAAGCCTGGTGTATAGGGCACGCGACTGTTGTCCAGGTCGGCAATCACCTGGAGCTGGCCCGGGCGTAGGTCGTTCAACGGACCCGCCTTGAGGATCTCGACAATGGTCACTTCGTCGGTAGGTCGGCCATCCGCATCGACCTGGACCTCGGCAATCACCATGGTTGTGGCCACGGCCAGTTGCGAACGCGACACGATGATACTGCGTGCCTGGGTGGCGAGCATGGCCAGATAGCTTAGCCAGCCGACGAACAGGAACAAGGCCACGCCAAGGCGAATTCGTGCTCCGCTCATTCATTGTCTCGCTGCAACCAAGGGACTTCGGACAGCTCGATGGAGAAGCTATCGACCAGCGTCTTTTCCAGATCAAACTGGTTGTGAAAATCTTGTCGAGTATCCTTGTCGGTTTTACTAAGTAGTTCCGCCTCAATCAGGTTGAAAATCAGGTTGCCAACATCATCGGTTTTGCGGATGCCCCACAGCTTGAACACCACGCGCGCCATCAGGCCGAATTCACGCACGGCCAGATCGCGAACGCCTTCGAGTAATTCCAGGCCACTCACGTGCTTTTCTTCCTGCGCTTCGCCACTTTCCGGTTCGAGCGACGAACCGCGTCCCAGCCGTTTTTGCGTATGTTCGAGGGCTTGAAGCATAAATAAATATGCTTGGAAAGGATAGCGTGGATCCTGGCGGACGATGGCGTGGATCGTTTTTTCGATATGGCTCTGGGTGCTCACGGGTGAGGGTCCTTCGTGTGCCGCAGGCATGGGGCTGGCCGACCGGGTGGAGTTATTTGCCCAAGCGGGTCAAGACTTCGTCGACGCGAACCGGCAGACGCCGACCGTCCTCGAATTCCACTAATAGCTTTCGCGCGAGAATCTCCTGGGCAAGCACTTTGCCTTGCCCCTTGCGGGTGACAATGCGACTGCCCACCGGAGGTAATTCCCGCTGGAACTCTTCATATACCTCCTGCTCGAAGCGAAGGCAACACTTCAGGCGACCGCAACGGCCAGAGATCTTGGCCGGGTCCAGGGTGGATTTTTGTAACTTGGCCATGCGCATCGACACCGGAGGCATGACGACCATGTGCGTATTGCAGCACACCGGTTTGCCGCAATCGCCGTAATCGGCAAGGAGTTTGGCCTCGTCGCGCACGCCGATCTGCCGTAGTTCAATCCGCGTCTGGAACTCACGGGCCATCGACTTGACCAGTTCACGAAAATCAACCCGCTTCTCGGCTAAGAAGTAAAAGATAATCCGTTCGCCGCCAAAAAGCCGCTCCACATCGATCAGCTGCATGGCTAGCTGATGCGATTCAATTAATTGTGTGGCAAGTGCATAGTCGCTCTGGCGATTTGCTTGCATGGCTGCCAGGCGATCGTGATCCTCGGAGCTCAGTCGCCGCACAATGGTGCCGGTGGTCGGTTCGGGCAGAGCGGCGAGCATGTCAGGACGGCAGGGACACAGAATCTCTCCGACCTCGAGCCCACGAGGGGTCCGGGCAATCACCTGATCGCCGCGACGATACCCTGCGGCGGCCGCTGTCGCTTGGGAAGCGTGGGCAGACTCCTCGACGGCCCGTTCGGGGCGGTACTCCCCAAGAAATCGCATGGCGCCATGCCGCAACAGATAGGTGTCCCCCGACGCATCTTCACCTGTCAAGCTCATAGATGCAGCTCCACCACGTCCTTGTCATGAAGGATATGGTCACGCTTGACGGTTTGCCCGTCATGAACACCAGTACCCCAGACCCGGGCCGACTTCAGTTTCTCAATAAAATCCTGATGAATCTTGCCCGCGAGCACTTCCACCGAGCTGCCAATCGGGCAAGTGTATGGGGAGGTTCGATCCGCAGGCTTTCCTGGGAGTTTGGTGTAGACGCGCATCACCCCCAGCAGTTGATACAGCGCGGTGCGTAACGCCTCCAGACCATCGCCACGTTCCACCGAGACCACTTCAATGGGAAATGGCTCGGCGAACATCTCGCGGACGATTTCTAATCGAGCATCCGCATCGGGCGCATCGCATTTGTTGGCGACCAGGAGGGTCTTGCGATAGCAGATCGTCCAGTCGTCGGGCTCCTCGGGTTCCGCCCTAACCAGTCGTTTCTTCACACTGGCCAGTTGGTCGAGGACGGCCTCGGTCTCAAATGGCGCATCGTCATTGGCGAGATCAACAAACAGGGCGACCGCATCGCCGACTTGCAGCATATCGGAAACGTAAGGTTCAAAAAAGTCCTTGGTAATCGGCGGCATATCGATGAGCTGGATCCGGACATCCTCCCAATCCATCATCCCAGCCAGCGGTTCCCGCGTGCTAAAGGGGAACGCAGCCACTTCCGGTTTGGCCCGGGTGACCTTGGCCAAAAAGGCACTCTTGCCCGCGTTCGGGGCGCCCAGAAGCAAAATCTGCCCTGCACCTTGGCGGGGGATCTTGTAACTGACGCCCCCCTTTTTGGGCGAGGTGAGTTCCTTCTCCAACTCCTTTTTGGTAGCACTGATTTTGGTTTTGAGTTCTGCCTGCAGCTTTTCACTGGCCTTGTGCTTGGGTAGCAGGGTCCACATTTTCTGGAGGCAGGCAAGGCGTTCCTCGGGCGTTTGCGCCCTGCGGTACGCCTCCTCAGCGTCGAGATACTGCGGCGTCAGATTGGCGGCCATAAAGTCATCTCCTCGAAGATCCTTCACTATTGTCCGGACTTGGAGCAAGCCTGTCCACCGCGCTGACCCGGTAAAACCCGCCCGGCCAAGTACCCGCTGTCGGCGGATCCGCTTTCACGGGGGACCGAAGGAATCCAAACTTCGTGGGAAAGCTCTGCTCTATTGAGAACGAAAATCTAGAGCGTTAGTTTAAATATCTGGTTCGATCTCTTGGGTCGCAACTTTTGTGTCGCTGGCATTCGTCAAGAAATGCTCGAGCCATTCGGAGTCGATGATGGCAAGGCGACCCCTGGACTTGGCTGGACTCCACTTCGGTACACGAAAGGCTGGGTCAACCTTGCTCGCTCTCGAGTTGCTCGAGGGACGGCTGGTGCCTTGGATTGACTTGCCAAGCGGGGGGATCAGCCTGTTGCCCGATGACACGCCGCACGATGATCTGGTTTTGATCGCCAATCGGAACAATGCCGCCACTCGAAGCGTGGTGCAAGTCGGGGCATTGCCGTTTTCGCATGCTGTCCGAGTCGAGGTGCCTGAGGCAACCCCGAATCCGTGGCAAGTGCAACTTGGGCTGGATACGCTGGGCGATCTTGTCGAAGGAGATGTCCTGCTAATCCAGGTGTTTGCTCGAGGTACCTCCTCCGACCCGGAAGGATTGTCTCGTGCCACAGGCTTTTTGCAGGAGAATGCCCCTCCCTGGACCAAGGATGCGAGGTGGCCGTTCACGCAGGAGCGGATTGGCAACAGTTTCTAGTTCCCTTCGCGATGACGGAAACATGGTCCGATGGGCAGCACAACTTTGTGGTCTTTGTTGGAGCCATTGATCAGACGATCGAGATCGGTGGGCTCGAGATCCTCAATTATCGGGATCCGTATCGCGTCGACGCGTTGCCCCGGACCGGCAGCACGTATGCTGGACGGGGCGCGGATGCACCCTGGCGTGCCGAAGCCCAAGCCCGTATTGTCGAGCACCGGATGGCACCCGCCACCATGGAGGTGGTCGATCCCCAGGGCAACCCGTTGGCCGATGCCTAGGTCCGACTGGCCATGCAGCAGCATACCTTTGGCTTTGGCACCGCCGTCAAGGCACGTTTGCTTGGCATCACCGAGGAAGAGTGGCAGGCCCTGCCGAACTGGGCCAAAGGGGAGACGACCTGGCAGGATCTATTGCGCTACCGGGCCATGGTTGCGGCCAACTTTAACAAGGTCGTCCTTGAGAACGATCTGAAGTGGGCTGCTTGGGAGGAGGCTCAGTCGAACGATCATCACCGCTTTCGTCAATCCTGGACCGACCGGGCATTGGATTGGTTGGCCGAACGTGGCATCCAGGTGCGCGGCCACTATGGAGCCTGGGGCAATATCCAAGGTCCCGATGACTGGAACCACAACCGAGATACCTCTGACGGCCTGGACCAACGCCTGATGCAGCATCTCCGTCGCAAACTCCCGGCGATCGGCGCTCGGGTGCAAGAATGGGATGGGATCAACCATCCGATTGGCTGGTCGGGTGACACGCTCGAGACTCGCTATGGCGCAGACTTGAATGCAAGCATTATCAAGGAAATGAAACGTCTCTATCTTCAGGGAGAATTCTGGCTCAATGAGGATCAGAATCTTCCTGGGGGGAGCCGCATCGATGCCTACACCGGTTTTATCGAGCGGATGCTGGAACGGGATGCACCGGTCGATGGAATTGGATTCCAAGGCCATTTCCGCGAAAGTACGCTCACAGGGATCCCGGAGCTCGCTCGCCGCTTGGATCATTTTGCACAGCGGTTGCCGCGACTGCAAATCACCGAGCTAGATGTCGACACCACCGACCGGCAACTGCAGGCGGACTATCTCCGCGATGTGTTGACGATTGCCTTCAGTCATCCGGCCTTGGAAGGGGTGTTGCATTTGAGCCTTGACGGCCCCGAGGTTCTCGTGAACGGCTCGCTGGTTGCGGATTTGGCTGGCCGCGACTTTGCTTGGATTGCTAGTGGCGAACCGCTGCCTGCAGGGGATTACACCCTGAGGCTACGTAGTGCGGAGGATGCCTTTGCCGACCAGCAAGGGAATCTCCTGGACGGCAATGCCGATGGTACGCCAGGGGATGACTACCAAATGCGTTTCACGGTAACTGCCCCAGAAGGGGTCATCGTGAGTCTGCCCGACTTCACGCGCGGACCCGGCCAGTTGGTGCAGGTGCCCAATACTGGGTACGGACTACCGCTAAGCTTGAGGGATGCTCAGGAAGTGACGAGTGTCCGCCTTGAGATTGCCTACGACCCGGCGTTGCTGCACATCGAAGGGGCCAGGCCTTCGGAGGAGTTACCGGAAGGGGCCCAGGTAGAGTTCGATACCACCACGCCAGGGACTGCTGCCTTGCACGTGCAGAGTCCAGCGCCGCTGGATGGTGTTGCCAACCCGCTCGTATGGCTCACGGTGAGTGTCCCGGAAACAGCGACCCTTGGAGTGGCGCATCGGCTGGTGCTCCAGCAAGTCCAAGTCAATCACATACCAGCGATAGGCGATACCGCCGTGCATCGCATCGGCTACCTAGGCGATAGCGATGGCGATGGTCGGCACACTGTGCAAGATGTGGTCGCATTGCTCCAGCTGGTGGCGGGTCGTGCGACGGGCTGTGCGGCTTGGCCGCGCACCGATCCACACCTTCTGGGCGAGGTTACCGGAGATGGGCGGCTCACCGTCGGAGATGTGAGTCTGCTGTTGGCCAAGGTAGCGGGACGTTCGGTACCGGCGATTCCCGGTATTCCTTAGGTAAGCCGCTTGACGAGGGAACCGGCTTGCCTAAGGATGTCCCAAGCCTGGTCGCCGCATGAAGGTCAGCCGATGATATCGATTCCTGATTGTTCCCATCGTCATCTCCAGGGCGAGCTGATGGATGATCCGCAGCTGGCACGCGAATGCCACCAGCGGGCTTTGCGCGGATTGGCCCGGATCAATCGCTGGAGTCATAGTGTTGGCCTGCTGTGGCGGGCGATCCGCCGCCACATGCCCCTAAGGACGACCAAACCATGGAGGATTCTAGATGTCGCCAGCGGGGGAGGTGATGTCAGCCTGGGCCTTTATTGGCGGGCTCAACGGGCGAAGATTGCTGTGGAGATCGTTGGGCTGGACTGTAGCCCCACGGCAGTCGGATTCGCGCAAACCAACAGCGGTGCTACCGGAGGGAGGGTGCAATTTCACCGCCAAGATGTGCTTGCCGAGTCTCTGCCGACAGGCTTCGATATCGTAACTTGTTCACTGTTTCTGCATCACCTCAATGATGCCCAGAGTATTCATCTGCTGACACAGATGGCCGCTGCGACCAACCACCTGGTTCTGGTCAATGACCTGCGGCGCAGTCGCTATGCCTATCTGCTCGCACAAACGGCTTGTCAGCTGTTGACACGGTCGGAGATTGTGCATGTCGATGGCCCACGCTCAGTCTTGGCGGCGTACACTCGGAGCGAACTGGTCACTCTGGCAGCGGCGGCCGGGTTGGAAGGCGCTCAAGTGACTTGTCATTGGCCGGCGCGGCTACGGTTATTCTGGGAGAAGTCATGATCCAGGCGGCGGCGGAGCAGGTTTGGGATGCACTCGTGGTCGGAGCAGGGCCGGCGGGAAGTCTGGCGGCACGACAATTAGCCCAAGCGGGGGTGTCGGTCTTGCTCCTCGACCGAGCCGGCTTCCCACGCGACAAGGTATGCGGAGGGTGTCTGAATGGTGCTGGCCTGAGCGTGCTGGCCGGCTGTGGTCTGGGACGACTCGTCGAGCAACTCAACGCCCCCAGGATCCACCGACTGATCTTGCGCCAACGACATAGTACTGCCCATTTACCGCTCCCGGCGGGAGTAGCGGTGTCTCGAGCGGAACTCGATATGGCCTTGGTTGAGGCTGCGGTGGCGGCCGGGGCCACGTTCTTGCCCGAGACGTTGGTGGAGCGGACGCAGCAGACCGATGCGCACCGGGTGGTCAGGGCCCGTTGGCAGCAACAGGTGTGGCAGCTGCGTGCCAAAGTGGTCCTGTTGGCAACCGGGCTCACTCCCCCGTTTGCAGCCGAGCTGCCCATGTTAACCGGGCAGCCCCGTCAGGATGCCTACATCGGACTGGGGACCTTGCTCCCGGAAGCCGATCAATCCGTGCCAGCCGGGGTGATCGTCATGCATGCGGCTTCGGCTGGGTATGTTGGTCTGGTCCAGCTCGGCGATGGGAGACTGGATGTGGCCGCGGCCATGGCCCCTGCCGTTCTGCGGCAGGCAGGAAGTCCCGCGGCAGCCGTGGGGCAACTGCTTGGCGAGGTGGGAGCCGATGATTTGCCGGGACTGGCGCAGTCTTGCTGGAAGGGAACGCCACGATTAACCCGCCGACCACAACGGCTGGGTACCGAGCGGTTACTGCTCATTGGTGATGCAACGGGATATGTCGAACCTTTCACAGGTGAGGGGATGGCCTGGGCACTGTTGGCCGGGGCCCAGGTAGTGGATCTGGCTATCCAGGCGATTGCTCGCTGGCGCCCGAGTTTGGTGGCCGCCTGGGAACACCGGCACGAGCGTTTGGTCGGTCGACGTCAACGGATATGCAAGCTTATGCGTCAGGGATTACGCTCGCGGCGACTTGCACACTACCTAGGTCACGGGCTATCTTGGTACCCAGGCTTGGCCCGACCGTTTATTGCAGCGCTTAATGCGCCCTGCCCGACCCCTCCGTATCATCTTGCATCAGGAAGTTGCTAACTATGAGTGTTGCCATACTCGGGCTGGGTACTGCGGTACCGGATCATACCATGTCCCAGGAACAGGCCACTACGATGGCCTGTGACATCTGCTGTACCAGCGAGCGACAACGCAAACTCTTGAACGTGCTTTATCGCAAATCGGGTGTCCGGAAGCGTCATACGGTAGTGCCTTATACCACGGCGTATGACTGGCTTGCCCCCCGGGTTCAGGGTGAGGAAGTCATCCCCGCCGATCCAGAGGGGCCCAGTACCCAAGCTCGCATGGACTACTACGCGGAACATGCCCTACCACTGGCCGAGGAAGCTGCGGCGAAAGCGGTTGCTGCGGCAGAGGGAGATCCCACTCGGATCACCCATTTGATCTGTGTCACCTGTACCGGCTTTGTGGCACCCGGGGTAGATATTCATCTGATCCAGCGTTTGGGGTTACGCCCGACCACCGAACGGGTCCATGTCGGGTTTATGGGTTGTCATGGTGCGATCAACGGCCTGCGCGTGGCTCGGGCGATTGTCGCCGCGGACCCCTCCGCACGGGTCCTTCTCTGTGCGGTCGAACTGTGTAGTCTGCATTACCGCTTTCAATGGGATCCCGAACGATTCTTAGGGAATGTTCTGTTCGCCGACGGGGCCGCTGCCATGGTCCTGGCAGCAGCAGAGCTTCAGCCCGAGGCCTGGCAGGTCCGAGCGACCGGGTCGTGTGTGTTTCCCAACTCCACGGAGGCGATGACCTGGCGGGTCGGCAATCATGGTTTTGAGATGACGCTGTCGAGTCAGGTTCCGGAACTCATCGGGCGGCAACTACGGCCCTGGCTGGCGAGCTGGCTCGAGCAGCAAGGGCTGGACTTGTCCGCGGTTGGTTCGTGGGCAGTCCATCCCGGGGGACCACGCATTTTGACCAGTGTGGAAGAAAGTCTCGACCTGGACCGGGGAGTCACGGCGGTGTCTCACCAGGTCCTGGCCGAGTATGGCAATATGTCCTCGCCAACAGTGCTATTTATCTTAGAGCGACTACAACAGTCAAACCCCCCTGGACCTTGCGTCATGCTGGGATTCGGTCCAGGGTTGGTGGCAGAGATCGCCCTAATCGGTTAAGACGAACACCCCCGCTCGAGAGGTTGTTGAGCAAGGGTGGGTTTAGTGGGGAAAGTCGTCGCCCGGCCCACCATCCAGCGTGTCTTTGCCGAAGCCGCCGAAGAGCACGTCATTGCCTTCTTCGCCGAACAGCTTATCCTTGCCGAATCCACCAAAGAGGGAATCGTGGCCGTCCCCGCCTCGGATCTCGTCATTGCCCCAGCTGCCGAAGAGCACGTCATTGCCGGCTCCCCCGATGATCGTATCGTTGCCCGAGCCGCCATTGACGTGTACCCCGAAGCTCTGGATCCCAGAGAGGTCGATCTCATCGTGGCCGCGGTTTCCGAAGGCCGACAAGCCCTCGATATCCGTGGCAGCGAGGGTATTGCCATTGAGTGTCAGAACGAACTTGGAGGACTCTTCACTAACGCTGATACTGTCATTACGGCGGCTGCCGTAGATGTTGATGTGGTCATGGTCCGCGCCACCGTCGAAGTTGATGAACGGCAGGTTCTCGCCGGGTTTGGGCAGGTACAGGTTGAGGGTGTCCGACCCATCCAAGCCGTTCAGCGTAATCTCGGGGGCCGTGGGCACGAAGTACTGGACCCTACCTTCGGGGGTGGAGATCTTGGCAATATTGGAATCCCATCGATCGAGCCTCACCGAGAAACGGTCGCGCCGATCGGTTCCGTCGATGATTTCGCTGGTTTCGGGCTCGATCACCACCGTGTCGCCATTTGCTAGGACGGCTTGAAGAACAAAGCTTGGTTGGTTGCTTTCCGGAAACAGAAAGCCGCTCGCCGCGACCGTCAGTGCCTGCCCATCAAGGTTCAGCGCTGCCAGATCGACGTCGAAGGTAAAGACTCGGGTCTTCCCATCGGCCAGGGTAACATCGATGGTGTAGGCATCCGTCGGCACCGAGACATAGCCATCGGAGAACTCGGTGAAGGAGAGGTCATCAACGAGGGTGGCGACGCCACGTGCGACAATGTCGACAGTGGGAGCATCGGGGGAGCCGTGGAGGACCAGTAGGTCGGTGTTGCCGGCCATGGTTCCGGTGGTCTGGGCCGGTGCAAACACACTCAGACCGAAGCCGTTGAATGGCTCGCCCACGGCGGCCGCGACATAGTCGACACCGGTTCCTAAGTCGACCGAGGTGGCGAAGACTTCGGTGGCTCCATCAGCAGTGGTGACGCTGATATCCAGCTGGACCCCGTTGAGCAGATTGCTGTCCTTGTCAAGTGCAGTCACGTCGAGAAACGGGGAAGCGTCCTGGAAGGCGAAGTCATCGAGCACGGTGGCTCCATTGACCAGGA
>CAYPIE010000013.1:0-94982 GCA_964410665.1 uncultured Alcaligenaceae bacterium | reverse complement strand
CCCGGACGTCAGTCCGGGGGTTCCCCGCACCGCAAGCGCCTCTGCCGCTTTCCCCGCACCGCAACCGCTTCTGCTTCTTCCCCGCACCGCAACCGCCTCTGCCGCTTCCGCACCGCAACCGCCTCTGCCGCTTCCGCACCGCAAGCGCCTCTGCCTCTCTGACTTACCGCAACCGCTGCTGCTTCTTCGCATCGCAACCGCTGCTGCCACTTCGCATCGCAACCGCTTCTGCCTTTTCCGCATTCGCAACCGCCTCTGCCTCTGTCTCGCGAAAAAACCGCAGTTTTGCTCGAGTGGTCCGCATATATTCCTAGAAGGGATGGTCGGCCGCGATTTGGGGCGTTGACCAGCGTTCGTGTCTGCCGATGGCTGGAGCCAGGACTCTCGGGAGTTCGCTGCAGAAGCGGCTGGAACGGCAACGCACTCCAACGACAAGGGTCGACTTTCTACACACGCCTGACCAGGCACCTTTGGGGCAGCCAGCCAGGCGTTTCACTACGGCAGGCTCGTGGTCTTGAGGACAAGGCATGGTGTTTCGCAGCATCTTTCAGAAGATCAAGCAAGGTTTGTCCAAAACTCGGGGCGTGTTCTCCGGGGTGGCCGAGCTGTTGCGGCTACGTGGCCGGGTCGATCAGGACTTCCTTGAAGAACTCGAACGGCGGCTCTATCTCGCCGATGTGGGGGGACAAGCGACCACGGAAATCGTTGACCAGGTGCGTCAGGCCTTTAAGGACAAGGAAGTCGGCGAGGATGTCGCTGAGTTTGTCAAACAACAACTGCGGGATCGTCTCAGCGATCCTTCGGAAGGGATTCGCTTTGCCGCGAGTGGTCCGACGGTGGTGGTCGTGGCGGGTGTCAATGGGTCGGGCAAAACCACCTCCATCGCCAAACTCGCACATCGCTACCAGTCGGAAGGCAAAAAAGTGTTGGTGGGAGCGTGCGACACCTTTCGGGCGGCGGCGGTCGAGCAACTCACCATCTGGAGTGAGCGGATTGGCTGTGACATTGTCAAGAACCAACCGGGGGCCGATCCTGCCAGCGTGGCACATGACACTTGCGAGAAAGCCCGGGCACGTCAGTTTGATCTGGTCATTGTTGACACGGCCGGCCGCTTGCACACACAGACCCACCTCATGCGGGAATTGGAGAAGATTCACCGCATTGTCAGCAAACAGATCGACGGGGCACCGCACGAAGTGTTGCTGGTGCTGGACGCGAGCACTGGGCAGAATGCCCTGGTCCAGGCCGAGATGTTCTCGAAATCGATTCAGTGTACTGGCATTATCTTGAGCAAGCTGGATGGAACGGCCAAAGGGGGAGTGATTTTCGCGATCAAACAGAAGCTCGGTCTGCCCGTGAAATTCATCGGGGTTGGCGAACAGCTCGATGACTTGCAACCATTCGATCCGGACGCCTTTGTCGAGGCCTTGTTTGATGAAAAGTAACCCCGGGCAGGGTCATGGGTGCACCCAGTGAAACTGCCAGGTCTGTTGCTCTGCTTGCCAGTGAAAGCAGGCACGTTCATGGCCCCCCGCCCGTAGATGGAGCCAATCTAGAGCCTCAATTTGACAGCGAACAACGGTAAAGTTGACATAACCCGCTTCACTGGCTTCTTGGGTCAACTGGGTATCGACACTCGGTTCCCCGGGAGCCGTCTCGGCCCGGTGACTGGGTGGATGAGGGGTGAGATAACATTCGCGGCTATAAGTGGGGGTTTGCTCCCAAATGGTGCGACTCAGTGCATCCTCGTGATGCAGCGTCGCCTGAGTGTGCAGCCGGAGCTGGATCCGTGCTTCGGGGTGGTAAAACAACAGGACCACGGTCGGTTGCTGTCGGATGGCAGTGACTTTCGGCGCCCGCCAGTCCGTATGAAAGTGCACCGTCCACTGTTCCGGATCGGCCTGGCGTAAAACCACCGTGCGGGCATCGGGGAGCCCGCTTGGGGAGACGGTGGCCACGACGCCCAGGTGCATCGGATGTCGGCGATCACGTGCGCCGGTGGTCAGGTGATCCCAGGCAGAGTTCAGAATCGCGGTTTGGTCAAGCATGAGGTCTAGAAAACTAAAAGTGTCTAGAGAGACGCATTGAAAAATGCAAAAGCCGCGGGTGTCGCCCAACCACCCGCGGCCATTTATTACGCGGGTGTCGCCCACACCACCCGCGGCCGCGAATCATCACGACATTTCCATCTATAGGGCGTTGGTGGTCCGACCGGTCAACCAATTTTGCGAAAAAAATTCCCGATAATCCAGAGGATTTGACTAATCTGGAGGGACTTTTCGCAATGACATCATGAGTATGCTGAGGAGATTGATCTTGCGTTGCCTATTTCGTTCCTGGGCTTGGTTGATCTGTTGGATCGGGCTTGGCGGGTTGAGCAGTGCTCCGTCGTACGGGCAAGCGTCCGGGGTTACCGAAGAATCTTCGTCACAGAAGAAACAGAACGCGGATGCGACCGATGCCGCGGCAAAGAAAGCGGATCCGGATCTGTCGGCCGTGATTGGCGGTTTTTCACTGCGTTCGATCGGCCCAGCGATGACTGGGGGTCGGATCGTGGATCTGGCGGTTCACCCGGAGGATTGCCGTCACTTTTATGTGGCCACTGCTTCGGGAGGGGTGTGGAAGACCACCAATGCCGGAACCACCTGGACACCGTTGTTTGATGGTCAGGACTCGTATTCGATTGGTTGTATCACCATGGACCCCAAGGATGCCAATGTGATCTGGGTGGGCACCGGCGAGAATAACAGCCAGCGGAGCGTCTCGTATGGCGATGGGGTGTACAAGTCATTGGATGGGGGTCGCAGCTGGAAAAATGTTGGCCTCAAGACTTCAGAGCATATTGGCAAGATCGTTGTGGATCCACGCGACTCCGATGTGGTGTATGTCGCCGCGCAAGGCCCGCTGTGGGCCTCGGGCGGGGAACGTGGGCTGTACCGGACGACCGACGGGGGTCAGAACTGGAGCCGTATCCTCGACATCAGCAAGCACACCGGTATCAACGAGGTGGTGCAGCAACCGGGCAACCCGGAGGTCATGCTCGCATCGGCCTATCAACGGGCGCGTCGGGTCTGGACGCTGATCAATGGCGGGCCGGAGAGTGCCATTTATAAATCCACCGACGGCGGCGACAACTGGCGGAAGGTGACCCGGGGGTTGCCCGGCGGTGATCTCGGTCGGATCGGCCTGGCCTTTGCCCCCAGTGCGCCGGAGACCGTGTATGCCCTGGTCGAGGCCGCCAGTGGTGGGGGCGTGTACAAGTCGACCGACGCGGGTGAGACCTGGACCAAGCAAAATGACTTTGACGTGCAGGGCCAGTACTACGGCGAGATCTTTGTCGATCCCAACGATGCCAATCGGATTTTCGTGCCCAACACCTACACCATGGTCTCTGATGACGGCGGCAAGACCATGCGCCGGCTGGGCGAAAGTAACAAG
Source organism: uncultured Alcaligenaceae bacterium (assembly GCA_964410665.1). GTDB lineage: Bacteria > Planctomycetota > Planctomycetia > Gemmatales > Gemmataceae > CAYPIE01. The sequence goes on along the minus strand of CAYPIE010000013.1, from coordinate 91,544 downwards.
CACGTTGACACCCATGTGGTCTGGGTTGATCCGGACAATCCCCAGCATATCCTGTCGGGCTGTGACGGCGGGCTGTACGAAACCTTCGACGGAGCCAAGTCATGGCGGTTTATCAACAATTTGCCCATCACTCAGTTTTATGACATTACCGTGGGCAATGATGGACCGTTCTATCACGTCTATGGTGGCACCCAAGATAACTTCAGCCTGGGGGGACCGGCCAAGAACCGTAGTGTCCATGGCATCACCAACGGTGACTGGTTTGTTTGCAAGGGAGGCGATGGCTTTCAATGTAAGGTGGATCCGACCGATCCGAACATCATTTATTGTGAGTCGCAATACGGGGTGCTGGGTCGGTTTAATAAGCGGACCGGCGAGATGGTCAATATCCAGCCGCTCGCTTCGGAAAACGAGGCCCCGCTCCGTTGGAACTGGGACTCGCCGTTGGTATTGAGTCCACACAAATCCACGCGTTTATATTTTGCAGCGCAGCGGGTATTCCGCAGCGATGACCGGGGCGATTCGTGGACCCCGATCAGCGGCGATCTCACCCGTCAACTGAACCGTGACACTTTGGAAATCATGGGCCGCACCTGGCCGATCGATGCGGTCGCCAAGCACTTGTCGACCTCGCCGTATGGCAACATTGTGGCTCTGAGCGAATCCCCACTACGTCAGGGCTTGCTGTATGCAGGAACTGATGATGGTCTGATCCAGGTGAGCACCAATGACGGCAAGCAGTGGCGGAAGATTGCAAGCTTTCCTGGGGTGCCCAAGCTCGCCTATGTTGCGCGGCTTCTGGCTTCGCAGCATGACGCCGAAACCGTCTATGCCGCGTTTGACCACCACAAATCGGGTGATTTCAAGCCGTATCTGTTACGGAGTCCCGATCTGGGCCAGACGTGGGAGAGCATTCCCGGCAATTTACCGGAGCGGGGCAGTGTCCTGGCGATTGCCGAGGATCCGGTGCGGCCCGACCTGTTGTTTGTCGGGACCGAGTTTGGGCTGTTTGTCACGCTCAATGGTGGCAAACGCTGGTATCCGCTGCAGCGAGGGCTGCCCACGATCGCCGTCCGCGATCTGGCCATTCAGACGCAAGAAAACGATCTGGTGGTCGGCACCTTCGGACGGGGCTTTTATGTGCTCGATGATTACTCACCGCTGCGGGAACTCGGGTCGAAGACGCTGAAAGCCGAGGCCGAACTGTTTCCGGTCAAGCCTGGCCTGATGTATCACCGGACCGCCCAGTATGGTGGCGGTGGCAAGGCCTTTCAAGGCAGCAACTTCTACACGGCCAACAACCCGGCCTATGGGGTGACCTTTACCTACTATGTCAAGCAGTCGCCCAAGACCAAAAAGCAACGTCGTCGGGAACAGGAGCGTCGGGCAGTCAAGGCGGGCAAGCAGCCGCCTATCCCCACGAACGCGGAGCTGCGTGCGGAGGAGGAAGAGCAACCCCCGGTGGTTCTGCTTACCATCGCCAACAGCAAAGGCGAAGCGATTCGGGTCCTGACTGGAGCCAGCCGGCGAGGCATGCACCGTGTGACCTGGAACTACCGCGAGACCCCCGCGGGCTTGAATTCTGGCCGAGGGGTGATAGTGCCACCCGGCAAATACCAGGTGAGCCTGAGCCGCCGCTTCGGAGGCAAGGAAACGCCATTGGCGGGGCCGGTCGAGTTTGCGGTTCGCGCGTATCAGTTGCCAGGTGAGAAGCCAAGCAACCACGCGGCCCGCTATGTGTTTGCCAAGCAGGTCGAGGCGCTCGCCAAAGAGGTGTATACCCTGGAGGAAACACTCAAGACGCTGAGCGAGCAACTGGCGTCGATGACCAAGGCCGCGGCCGTGACCCCAAGCGTGTCGGCAGCGACGCGCAAGCAGATCCGTCAGCTGCGCGCCAAGGTCGCCGGCTGGCAACGCAAGCTGGGTGGGGACCCGCTGCCGGGGAAATACAACCGTCCGCGGATGCCTTCGCTCCGAGATCGTTTGCGCTATGCCAGCGTCGGTGGGCTATCGGCCCCCACCGACACACAACGGCAGGCCTACACCACGGCTCGAGCTGGGATCGAAGGACTGTTGCCCAAGGCACAGACGGCGCTGGAGAAGGCGCTGCCACCACTACGTCAAGCCTTGGACAAGGCCGGCGCTCCTTGGACCCCGGGTCGCTAGCTTGGAGCTCGTCCGGCTGGGCGATCTGTTTTCATCGGCGAGCCCCGGGCGAGCGTCCGGGGCTCGCGGGCACCAAACCGTTCGTCGAGACTGCTTGACCGTGCTGGTTCGCCCACTACCATCACTCCAACGCACTGATGCTGCCTTCCTGTCGTTGAGTATTCATTATGCGAGTCCGCCAAGTCACATTGGTCGAGCCCCGAAAGGTCGAGGTACGCGAGGTGGACCTTCCCGGTCCAGCGCCGCATCAGATTCTCGTCGAGACCGAGGTGAGTGCGATCAGTGCCGGGACCGAACTGGCGGTGTACACCGGAACGCATCAGTGGTTACACGACCCAAACCTGCCCGATTGGAAGTTTCCGTTTCGGCCGGGGTACAGCGCCGCCGGTCGCATCCTGGAGGTGGGCGCGGACATCCGTGGCTGGCAGCCGGGGGATCGGATTAGCTATCCGGGCAACCATGCCTCGGCCGAGCTGCTGAGTGTGGGGCATGAACGGGGTCGCTGGTGGCGCTTACCGGACAACTTACCTGCCGAGCGGGCCGCGGTTGCTTGTATCGCCCGTTATGGCCTAGGCGCGGCCATCCGGGTCGGTCTCACTCTGGGCCGGTCGGTGGCGGTGTTAGGGTTGGGGATTATTGGGCAGTTTGCACTACGCAGCTTCATTGCCGCCGGAGCTTCTCCGGTGATCGGCATTGATGCGGTCACCATGCGTCGCCAAGCAGCGCTGACGGCAGGGGCGGATGCGGTGATCGACAGCCGTGCTGCGGAGGTGAAGTCCCAACTGGAGCAATTTCTGGGGACGCGGGGGGCGGAAATCGTGGTCGATGCCACCGGGGTGCCGGCGGCGGTACCCACGGCGATGGGACTTGTGTGTGATGCGGGCCAGGTGGTGGTGGTGGGCAGCCCACGCGGCATCGCCAAGGAGGTCAACTTTTACGATGACTTGCATCGCCGCTATATCGAGGTACTCGGAGCCCATGGCAACATGCTGTTCGAACCTGCACACCATCGACTTGCCGGTGCCTGGGACATTGATAAAGCGCAACATTGGTTGCTTAACACGCTCGCCAGTGAACGGCTCAGCCTGGCCGGCTTGATAACCCAAACGATCACTCCTGAGGAGGTAGGTGTGGCTTACGAAGGACTCTTGCAGGAAAAGGAACGCTATCTTGGCGTTCTGGTGCGATGGAAGTCGTAATCCTCGGCTTCACCGCACTGCTGGCGGGTGCGGTGAATGCGGTGGCCGGCGGAGGCACGTTGATTACCTTTCCGGCTTTGCTCGGGGTGCTCCCCGATGATGCCTTTGGCAAGACCCTGGCCAATGGCACGAGTAAAGTTGCGCTGATGCCGGGTTCCGTGGCCAGTGCCTGGGGCTACCGCCAGGAATTGCGGCATAGCTCGGGGCTGGTACTGTTTCTGCTGGTGCCTTGTCTGATTGGTGGTGTGCTAGGGACGCTGTTGATCACCCGGCTCGACCCAGCGATTTTTGCCGGGCTGGTGCCGTGGCTGATCCTGACGGCGGTGCTGTTGTTGATGCTGCAGCAACCGCTGGCACGCTGGTTTCGCGGGCACGCTCAGGCTGCCGGTAGGACACCGATCAGTCCCACCGGGAAGGTTCTGGCGATTGCCGCCCAGTTTCTGGTGGCGGTCTATGGCGGCTACTTCGGGGCGGGCATTGGCATTTTGATGCTGACCACTCTTGGGTTTTTGGGCCTGCAGGACATTCACCACGCCAATGCGCTCAAGAACCTGCTGGCGGCTTTGATCAATGCGATTTCCAGCCTGACGTTTGTCCTGGAAGGACGGGTACACTGGTCGTATGCCTTGAGCATGGCGGTGGGAGCCATCATCGGCGGGTACTTTGGAGCCCGGCTGGCCCGCCGCATCTCCGCTCCGAAGGTTCGCTTGGGTGTGATCGTGATCGGACTGTTGTTGGCAGCGTACTACTTCCAAGACCGCTACTACCGCGGGGATTGAGCGAAGTCTTTGGAACGAGAGAACCACCGCCGGCAAACCGGCGGTGGTGTGAGACGGGAAGGAGTGAGGCAGGAATGGATCAGACGAAGATAAAGTTGCTGATGGTGTAGGGAGCTACGATGGTCGCCCCGTTGTCGGTGCCCAGGTTGACCCCAGCTCCGCCATCTACCTTGCCACTGATCGAGATGCCCATTTCGTAGGTCAAAGCATCGTTGCCATTGCCGAAGTCTAGGTCGACGTTGTAGAACTGGCCGATGCCAGCCACACCCAGGATCAAAGCGTCACTGCCATTGCCACCGAGGAAATCGAGCTTGCCCGCGACATCGGCGAGGATATTCACCGTGTTGCCGCCGTTGCCGAGGGTGATGTCAACATTGCCGCCGATGAGGTCAAGGCCTGATGCAGCGCCCAGGGTGAGCGAGTTGGCACCGTTGCCCAGGTTGACGTCCACATCGCCCAGGTTGCCCTCGACGACAATGGTGTCATCGCCGTTGCCATTGGCGTAGCTGAACGTGCCACCGACGGCGAACTCGCCAGGCGTCGTCGACGGAGTGAAGGTGTTGTTGCCCGAACCGAGGTCGACATTGAGGTTGTTGCCAACATCGACCTTCATGTCGACAACGAGGTCGTCGCCGGCGCCGGAGGTAATGTTGAAGTCTCCACCGACCAAGAACGGCCCGGGGCCAATGGCGGTGGTGCCCAACTGGAAGTCGTTAGTGCCTTCGCCAATGTTGAGATCAAAGTTGTTGCCGACGATGAGGTTGGTGTTGACGGCAATGGTGTCGTCACCCGAGCCAAAGGAAACGTTCAGATTGGCCCCAACCGTTTGCGGGAATTCGGAGACAAACTCCACCAGATCTGCACCGCCACCCAAGGAGCCGGTGTTGATGGTGAGGTTGTTGGCGAAGGCAGGTTCACCGCCCAGACCATCGCCATTCTTCAGGGTGATCTGATCACTGCCGATGCCCGAGCGGATGTCCACGTTGCCCACGAAGATCGTGAGATCTTCCACATCGAGGTCCAGCCCCGCGCCTTCCTGGAAGCTGTTGATGCCGACGTTGCCAAGGAAGGTATCGGTCTCGGTGCCTTCGCCGAGGTCGACCGTGTTGAAGCCGACCACCGAGACGTCGCCGGAGAAGTCGTTGGCCAAGGCGGCCACACCGATGTCGATGCTATCATCGCCGCGGCTATCGATCACCGAGACGTTGCCCAGGAAATCGCCGCCGCCGGTGGCCATCAAGCTGACGCTGTCACTTCCCGAACCGGTCAAGATGGTAATGTCGCCGGCCATGTTCTCATCGCCGTCGATGCTGACGCCATCTTGGCCACCGCGGGTGTCGACCAGGAGGTCGCCGGTGTAGGGATTGGTGGTTTTGAGCAGGACGTTGTTGCTGCCGTTGGTCCCCTGGACGATGATCTGGCTGCCGGCGGGCAGGGTCACGTTGAGCGTATTGTCGGTGATGGTGACTTCGTTCCCGGGTTGGAAGTCAAGGGTCAGATCGCCGACAGGGTTGACGACCAGGAGCAGGTCGCCGAGCAGCCGGGCGGTGGCCGGCGTCCAGCGGGTTTCCAGGGTTTGCAGATCTGGACGGAAACGATTCTTCTCACGCATCGATGCAATCTCCAGGGTCGGAATACTTCTCGAGTCTCGATGGCTCGCGCGGAGCTCGCGAGAGGGGATTCAGCAGGGCAAGCAAACGACTTACGCAAGACAATATGCAATGGAAGAACGAGATCGCAAGGCTGTCTTTACCTGAATTTCCTAAACAACCCATTTTTGAAGCAGCCCTCCCTGACGCAAACCCTACAAGCCATACAATCGGCTGAGATGGTGTTGCTCCCATCTAGAGCAAGGCAAGGGTAGGGTTTGTAATCCGCACTTCCCGGATAACCGATCCGCGAGTGTGGCCCAACCGGCGGGAGAGGGGCGACGGCCCAGCACGCAACGGAGGACGTTCCGGAGGGACGCTACTGGAAGGGCGGGCCAACCGGGGGCCTGAGAGGGGTCGGGCTGGGACAATTTTTTTGAGCTTCGCCTTGCATTATCGCAGAGATTCTGCTAACCGGCCCACCCTGGATGGCTTGAGCCACCCGAGGGGAGACGGAGTCGGGGGACGCCGGATCATTCCACGCCTGCAACGCAGCATTCATCGGTCAGGGGGGAGGCTGCCGTGTACGTCGCCTGTTCGACGCTATGCTATGGTCGCGAGACTCTCTCCGAAGCAATTCGGCGGATTCGCGAACTCGGCTTCCAAAAGGTGGAACTGGCGGTGCGCACGCACGGCCCGCACACCGGGCCACGAGAAATGCTGGCCGATCTGGGTCGCTTCGCCAACCTATTACGCTCGGCGAACATCTGTCTGGCGGCGATCTATCTGGAGCTTACCGATGATGATTTCGCCCAGGCCACCCACATCTTGCACGGCATCGGCCGACTAGCTCGCCATCTGGCGGTGCCCATCATCAGTGTGCCTGCTGCGCCACGGGGGAGTGATTTTGCCGCCGAGGTTGAACGCTTGCAGGACTGGAGCAAAATTGCCACGGTCGAGGGAGTGATTCTGGCGGTGGAGACGCATGGTGAAACCATCACCGCGGACCCCATGGGTGCGGTGGAGTTGTGTCAGCGGATTCCTGGGCTCGGCATCACTTTGGACCCCAGTCATTATCTGGTCGGTCCTCATCGCCCCGAGAGTCTCGACATTCTATATCCGATGGTGACACACGTACGTCTGCGCGATACGGGCAGCGAACCGGGCCAGTTCCAGGTGCGCATCGGCCAGGGTATCGTGGAATATGGCCGCATTATTGCGCAGCTGCAACGCCATCGTTATCAACGGGTATTGTGTGTCGATATCCGCGATGTTCCTACGGCCGCTTTCCCGGTCGAGCCGGAAGTTCGCAAGTTGAAGTACTTGCTCGAAAGCCTCGTCTGATGGTGAGCGGTAGATTAGTTCGCCAGGAGTCCGAGAGGCTCGAGTACGCGTTTCATTTGCCCTTCTTGAGCCACCGACAAGGGAGCAAGCGGGGCGCGACTCGGACCCATAGGCAGCCCGATCAGAGTCATCGCGGCTTTGAGCACTCCGGGTGTCGTGCCCATGGTCAGGCTTTGCCGCAGCGGACTCAAATGGAACTGCATTTCTTTGGCCTGTTCCTTCTTCCCACCCTGGAATGCGTTGTACAAGTCCACATAGGATCGGGCAGCGAGATTCGCAGTGGTCGGCACAGCCCCATGCGCTCCCATTTCTAAGGCGGGGTAGATCAAGGTATCGCGGCCCTGCAACACCGCAAAGTCGCTTGGAACCTGCCGGAGGGTTTCGATCAAAGCCTGAAGGTCGCCAGTGGAATCTTTGATCCCCAAGATGTTGGGGATCTCGGCCAAGCGAGCGACGGTCTCCGGAGCAATCCGCAAGCCACCACAGGTCGCGGGATTGCTATAGAGCATGACCGGCAGGGATGTGGACTCGGCGATGCGGCGATAGTGCTCAGCGATCTCGCTCTGATTGGGCATGATGTAGTATGGAGTAATGACCGATACCCCATCCACGCCTTCTTTCTCCGCCAGTTGGGTGAGGCGGATCACTTCACGGGTCGTCTCCGCCCCCGTACCGGCGAACACCGGAACGCGACGCTGGACCTGGGCCACGGTGGCAGCGATCACGGCCTGCTTTTCTGAGGTATCCAAGGCGTAAAACTCCCCGGTCGTTCCCAGTACAAAAATCCCATGGACTCCTGCGGCGAGATGGTGCTCAATCAAGATGCTCAGTCGAGGCAAATCGAGATCCTCATTGCCTTGCATCGGAGTGACCAACGGGGGAATGATGCCGTGAAACAGCATGGCATGCGCTCCAGGGGAGGGTGAAACGAGGGTTGCCAGCTATTGTGCGTTGCCTGCTGGGAAACGGCCAGACATCCGCGGTTCCCGGTGATTCGGCGGTCTTTGGTTCCTTCGTTCTGAAGGGGGTCAATTGGGCTTATGCACAGCCTGGCCGATGCCTGGAACGGTAGATGATTGCATTGTTTCCGAATTTGGATTGCATCCCTCTGCACCCGGGTCCGGGCCATCAGTCAGCCGGGACAGGGCGGCGTTGGTGGATGGATAGAGCAGCAGGCCGCTTGCCGGTATAGGCAGCGTGGAGGGCATCCACTGGGTGGGCCACCCAGAGTTCGGGGGCCACTTGATGTAAATAGCGTTGGATCTGCATCAGGCAGCCAACGTTGCCGGTGAAAACGGCCTGGGGCTGGGTTTCTAGAATATGCTGTACTTTGCGCTGGCCCAACCGGCTGGCCATTTCCGGCTGAGTTAGGTTATAGCTGCCCGCCGCCCCACAACATAACTCACTCTCGACCAGGGGGACCAGTTCCAGTTCGGGGATCATCTGCAACAATTGACGTGGCGGGGTCGCTATCTGTTGGGCATGCCGCAAATGGCAGGCATCGTGGTAGGTGGCGCGGATGGGTAATGGATGTTGCGGGGGGACTGGGCCGAGTTCGCTGAGAAACTCAGTGACGTCGCGGATCTTCGACTTGAATGCTTTGCCTGCCTCGGCCAGTGGGGTAGACGCGGTGAGATGATCGTAGTCTTTGAGCATGGCTCCGCAACCAGCCGCATTCGTGATGATGGCATCGCAGGACTCGATGGCCGCGCCGGTCAGCCCGAACACTTCAAGGTTAGTAGCGGCATAGTCGCGTGCCTGTTCTTCGTAGGCGGCATGGTAGTGCAGGGCGCCACAACAGACTTGCTGCCGCGGAATCCACACCTCGCAGCCATTGTGTTGCAGCACTTCCGCGGTGTTCCAGTTCGTTTCTGGGTACAGGGCATCGGCTACACAGCCTAGGAACAGAGCCACGCGGGCACGACGCGGGCCAATAGCGGGTAATACTTCTGGGAGACGGCCGTAGTGAGGCCGTAGGGAGGGTAACATCCCATGCATCTCCCGCAGCCGCGCTGGCAGCAGCCGCAGCATACCCGACTTGCGGAGGAGCCAATCGATCCCGGTCCACTGCATCAGTCGCACCGGGAACAGGGCCAACCGGGTGCGGAAACGCGACGGAAAAATGCGCATCAACATCAGCCGTTGCAAACGGCTCAACGGCCGTAGCTGGCGGCCCGGATCGCGCTCCGCCAAGTGCAGCCGGAATGGTTCGATCAACTTGCCGTATTGTACCCCGGAAGGACAAGCGGTCTCGCAAGCACGGCAATTCAAACATTCATCGAGATGCTTTTCAACGGTGGAATCAAGCTCCAATCGCCCGTCGATTACATTCCGCATCAGGTAGATGCGACCACGTGGGCTGCTGGCTTCATTGCCGGTCTCGGTATAGGTGGGGCAGGCGGCCGTACAAAGGCCACAGTGGACACAATCAAGGATGAGATCATAGTCAATCGCCGGCCCGGTCGGTTTCGCATCGACCATCGGCAGGTGCGTGGAAGGAGAGGTGACCGAGTTCATACGCTATCCATTTGGCGGGGAGGGACTAAAGACCGCCCACAAAGCGACCGGGATTGAAGCGGCCGTGGGGGTCTAACTGGGCTTTCACGACGCGCATCAGTTGCCACTCAGGCCGTTCGCGACCCCAAACGGGTAGGATCGTTTTCCACGGGGTTGGGCAACGCGGCAGGGTCAAGGCACCCCCGCTGGCCAGCGGCAATCGCTCTAACGAAGCAACCAGCTGCTGGGCGGCTTCAAGCGTTGCTTCTGCCGGAGTCTGCCAGTGTCCGCGGACGATGCCATTGCCGGCATGGGCCTGGACGTCGAGGGGTAGAGCATCGATCTCGCCAAGATATTCTGCCAATCGACTGGGTGGCAGGGTCGCCTGGAAGCTGAGCGTTGTCTGGGCGTTTGCCGGGAACTGGGTCAGTTCTCTCCAAGTGGCCGTCGCATCGGCCACCGGAGTAAGCGGGGCTAGGTCGGCCAGCTCTTGGGTGATTTGGTCCAGCTGCCAAGCCACGGCTTGTTCGCTACCTTCGTAGCCCAGATACAATCGCCAGCCCGATGCTTGCTGCTTACCTAGTTCGACAGCGACGGGCCGGGTTCGTGAGGCATGGACCCGATCCAGGATCGTGGCCAGTTGGGGCAAGCGGAGGGGAGATTCCAGGATTCGCGAGGTTGCCGGGCGCGGCAAGACCTTCAGGGTGACTTGGGTCACGATGCCGAGTGTGCCGAGCGAACCGATGAGCAACTTGGCCAAATCATAGCCGGCGACGTTTTTCACCACTCGCCCACCCGCCTTGACCTGGGCAGCCTGGTCGTTTACCCAGGCAATGCCAATCACATAGTCGCGGAGGGTACCATAGCCATAGCGACGCGGGCCGCTCCGATTCAGGGCCAAGGTCCCACCCAGGGTGGCTGCCTCCGGTTGGGGCACATCCAAGGGAAGCCACTGATTTTCCTGGGCCAGCGTTTGAGCCAATTCGGCCATGCGAATACCAGCAGCCACGGTGATGGTGAGATCCCGGGCGGGGTAATCGACGACCTGATGGAGGGCTCGGAGATCCACCGCCGTTCCTGGATGGTGGGGTGGCAAACCCACATGGAGGGCGGTTTGCCCGCCAAAGGGATACAGCGGCTGAGTATCGGCCCGCGCCTGCTCGACCACCTGCTGCAACTCGGCCAGGTCGCTTGGACGTAGCACAGGTGCCAGGCGAAGGTGATCGATGTGTAAGGAGGAATCAACACTGCCTGTCATAACGTTAATCTAACGGAGACGACAGATGCTGTCCATTCGCGCCAGTAGAATTGCTGGGTGGATAGACCGTGGGGGTGGCCATGGCGCGAGGCGGAGGTCGTGGCGACGGATCGTCGGTGCTCAGCACGCGCAGCACACTGCGATTACGGCCCTCCTGCTTGGCTTGTTGGAGAGCTTGGTCGGCGATCAGACGTAATTCGTCATAATTGACCAACAGTTTTTCGTCGGCAACCACCAGTCCAAGACTGACGGTGATATGAATTTCTTCACTGTTGTACACGGTCGAACTGGTCTCGACCATTTTGCGAATGCGATCGCCCAGAACCCGCGCACCTTCCGGCCCTGTTTCCGGGGCAATGAGCATAAACTCCTCACCCCCCACCCGGCCGACGGTATCGACGGTACGGATTGATTGTTGCAAGGTTTGGGCTAGCCAAGCCAGCACATGATCGCCGCCAGAGAGCAAATAGCGGGAGTTGATCTGTTTAAAATGGTCGGCGTCGATCATGCCCAAGGTGATCGGAGCCGGTCGCGGTCCCTTGGCCCGACGGTCCAATTCATGACGGGCCAGACGCTCCATTCCCCGCCGGTTCAGCAAGCCGGTGAGGGGGTCGGTTATGGCCATCTTCTGCAACATGGTGTTTCGCTGATGCAATTGTCGGTTGACATCTTGCAATTGCGTATTGGCTTCTTGGAGTTGGCGGGTGCGGATCTGCACGCGTTCTTCAAGTTCGACGTTGAGTCGACGTAACTCTTCCAAGAGTTGCTCGTGACTTCGTTCGAGCAAAAAGCGTCGGGCCGCGTCGCGGAGGATTTCCAGAAGATTGTCGTTTCGCCAGGGTTTAAAGATGTAGCGGTAGACCTGGCCATTGTTGATGGCATCGACCAAATCTTCCACGCGGGCGCCCGCGGTCATCAGCATCCGCACCGTACTCGGCGAACGCATGCGGACCCACTCGAGTAATTGCACCCCGGATTCGCCTGGCAGCTGCTGATCAGCTAAGATGATATCAATGGGACGATTTTCGAAAAGATGACGTGCCTGCTCAGCACAGGCGGCGGGAAGCACCTCAAAATCCTGTTGGAGAAGAGCATTGAGCATGCCCAAGATGACCGGATCGTCATCCACGACGAGGATCGAGCACTGCCAAGTGCTTTGCGAAGATGGCTGGGAACGTGAGGTACCGTTCATGGAGGAGTCCTGATTGGCCTAAAACTCCGTCGTGCCAGTATACACGCGCAAGTGACACTCGCCAAATGCGCGGTCGCAGGAGGGGATTTCCCTGGTGTGTCTGCCATCGCATTCTGAGCGGAGAACAGGCAGATGAAGGGAAGCCTTACTCGGCCAACAAGCCAGGTTGGAGATTGTGTGCTTGGTGAAGACACCGCAGAGCAAAGCCGCCGTTCACCGGAAATACCGGTTGTAGCGGCGCGATTATTGGTTTGCCCTCTTGAATCCTGGGCACGAGAGATTTAGAATCCAGCGGTCTATGTGGCCCGATCAAGGGCTGTGATCTTCGCAGAGGATAGCATGAGGGGGGGAAATCCTCTGCAGGCCTTGGCCTTGGAAGGTTCTGGTTGTAGCGCACATGGACGTCCTGCCACCATGTTCCTGACTGGCAACAATGATTCTGGGACTCGCGCGTACTCTAGCACAGAAACTTCACGATGCCAACTTTCGCTGATGCATGCGCCCCGCGCGCAGTGCATTGACGAAACTGGTTCAATCCTCCTGTCGCACGGCAGCCGAGCCCCAGTCCGACCATCCCCACTGTAAGCTGACTGAGTTGTACTATACAAATTCGGGGAAGGACGACAACTGATGAAAACCCTGCGGCGTAAGCGATCGGCAAGTACGCTCAAGACCTCCGCGCCGGAAACGCCCTTTGACACTTTTTCTTCCGACTTATTAACTCCAGAAGAGGAACGCGAGCTTCTTACCAGCTTTTGGGATTGTAAAAGTGAGCTGGTCCGCGTGCTCATCCGCCATTATCCGCACTTACGCGCCCATCGGCCACCACTCGAACCCTGGCCCATGGCGCAGTTCATTCGCGAGCATTGCGAAGATCAGATGGCCATCCAGGTCCCCGCGATCCGTCGGCTGAATGATCGCTATGTCCACTTCAAGCATCGCCTGGCCTCGGCCAATATTCGCCTTGCCGCTCACGTCGCCAAACGCTTCCGTCATCACTCGCTGAGCTACTCCGATCTTTTGCAGGAAGCAGTCTGTGGCCTAATGCAGGCCATCGATCGCTTTGATGTGAGCCATGGCACACGTCTGGCGACCTATGCCACCTGGTGGATTCGTCAGACCTTGCAGATTGCCGTGGCACGTCAGAGCCATCTGGTCAGCTTGTCGCCCCATCATCTGCAAGAACTGGGGCTGTTACAACAAGAGTCCGAGGCGCTGGCCCATGGTGGCAAGCATCTGCCCAGTCCTCAGGAATTGGCCAATCGGACCGGTAGCAGCCTGGAACATCTAACTCACCTGCAAACAGCTACGCGGACGCCAGTGTCGCTGAACGCCGTCCTCGATGATGACAGCGATTTCAAGCTCACTGAAGCAATGCCGGATACCCAGAGCCAGACCCTGCAGCAGAATAATGAGCGTCAGGAAGCCTTGCGTTTCTTGATGGATAATTTGCGGCCCCGCGAACGACGGGTGTTGGACTTGCGGTTTGGGCTCACCGGTAGTGGAGCGCATAGCCTACGTCAGATTGGTCATTTGTTGCGTATCAGCAAGGAACGTGTTCGTCAGATTCAGAACCGAGCACTGGAAAAACTCCGGAGTTCTGCTGAGCGGGTCGGTTGGGACCCCAGCCTGTTGCTCGACTGAGGTTCACAGATCGCTCGCAACGTTCCATCTTCCAAGGCGAAGGCGATCGCATCGTCGTGGGTTGGGCACAGCTTCACTCCACGACGATGCGATCTTCCCAGCCAGACCTACGGCGGAGCGGGTCGAAGGATGTTGGCTACTGCGGGAAGCCACTGACACCTGCGGCGGCCGGAGCACCCATGCCCGCTCCACCCATGCCAGGACCGGCGGGTCCACCCATGTTGGGCATACCGATGTTCGGCGCGGGTCGTCGGGTGGCACTTTCGTATTTCCGGTCCGGATAGTTGTCAAAGGGTTTGGCAAACCGACCATCGTTCTTCGGCGGAATATTGTATTCTTCCATCTGGGGAGGCCTTAGCATTTCCTCGCTATGCTGACAGCCCAGGCCCACGATCCCCAGAAGAGCAACACATCCCACGAACATCCATGCACGCATGACAAATCCCCCTGGATTCCCCCGAAACTGCGTGGGTCATGAGGAAGTGCAATACCATGCGACCGCGAATCCGCAAGAGCGACTGCTTAGGCCTTGGCGGTGCTTAGTTTCTCATTGACCGCTGTCCAGTTCACCGTGTTCCACCAGGCATCCACATAGTCGGGACGCTTGTTCTGATACTTCAGATAGTACGCGTGTTCCCACACATCGATGCCTAGAATCGGCGTCAAGCCTTGCATCAACGGGCTGTCTTGGTTCGGCGTCTTTAGCGCCACCAGCTTCGTGCCATCCCAGGCCAACCAGCTCCAGCCAGAGCCAAACTGGCCCAAAGCATTGGCTTTAAAAGTCTCCTTGCACTTGGCGAAGTCGCCAAATGCCTTGGTGATCTCCTCAGCCGCCGCTCCGCTGGGATCACCACCGCCTCCTGGTCCCATGATTTGCCAAAAGAGGCTGTGGTTGGCATGGCCGCCACCGTTGTTGATGACCGCTTGCCGCTTGGCTTCCGGAACTTGGTTGATGTTTCGCAGCAGCTGGTCGATGCTCATGGCCTCCAGTTCAGCATGTCCCGCCAAGGCCTCATTGAGTTTGTCCACATAGGCCTTGTGGTGACGGTCGTGGTGGATCTCCATCGTCATGGCATCAATATGCGGTTCCAGAGCATTGAATGCGTAAGGCAAGGGCGGCAAAGTGTGAGCCATGGAAGGGTCTCCAGGGTGCGAATTTGGTTCGGGGAAGGGCCGATCCGTCATCGGCTCTGCGTAGGTTATTGATAGGTTGTGAGCTCCACCTGACAAGCAGGAGATGCCCCGATCGTGCGCCTGCCTCTCTTGTCAACCTGGTTGGGATCGTTATCATGCAACTTTCGAGCTTTTGAGCGTGTTTGCGGCGGAGGAGTTGGTCATGGGGATGGAATGCGCGATCTGCAAGAAAAAACCATCGCGCGGCAATCAGATTTGCTATCGCGGGAAGGCGAAATACTTGGGCGGCGTTGGTAAGAAGGTCACCAGTACCTACCCGCGCGTGTTTCGGCCCAATCTGCAACGGATTCAAGTCATCGAGGATGGTCAAACGGTTCGTCGTCGCGTTTGCGTGCAGTGCATTCGCAGCGGTCGGGTGCAACGCCCCCTAAAGCGCAAGCCGTTTATGGTCAATCCTGCATCCATTTAGTGCTCACCCGCCAGCCCTGGGTCCCTCGAGACAGCCCGCGGGTAGAGGCCATGCCGCTTTCCTTGAACCGATTGGGTTGGAGCCTGACATGTCGATTACTCCCAAGGAGGTTCGCTGGGTGGCCCGTCTAGCGCGACTAGAACTCAGCGAAGCCGAGGTTGAAAAATACAACGCTCAGCTGAACGATATTTTAAACTACGTTGATCAGCTCAGACAGCTGGATACCGAGGAGGTGGAACCACTGGCCCACCCTTATCCGTTACGCAATGTGTTTCGCCCGGATGAACCACGGCCATCGCTGCCGGTGGATGTGGCGTTAGCCAATGCTCCCCAACGGATCAACGATTACTTTAGCGTGCCAGCGGTGCTCGAGAGCGGCGATTCAGAATCTACCGATCCCTGAGGGATTTGGCCAACGTCATGAACTTGATTGAACGCACCGTTACGGATTTGCTCGAGCTGCAGGCCCAGGGCGAGGTAACCGCCACGGCCATCACCGAGGCCTTTCTGGACTCGATCGGTCAACGCGACCCGAAGATTCAGGCCTTTTTGCATGTCAACTCCGATGGGGCGCGTCAAAAGGCAGCGGAAGTAGACGCCAAACGACAGAAGGGCGAACCGCTTGGCCGTCTCGCGGGTGTGCCGATTGCGCTCAAGGATATTCTGTGCACCCACGACATGCCCACAACCTGTGCCAGTAAGATCTTGGAAGGGTTTCGACCTCCTTACGACGCCCATGTGGTCGAACGCCTGCGTGCGGCCGATGCCGTCTTTCCGGGCAAGCTGAACATGGATGAGTTCGCCATGGGCTCCTCCAACGAGAACAGTGCCTTCTTCCCTGTACTGAATCCATGGGATCGCAGTCGGGCCCCCGGAGGCTCTTCGGGTGGCTCGGTAGCCAGTGTGGCCGCATGCTTGGTTCCGGCCTCATTGGGTACGGACACCGGTGGTTCGATCCGTCAGCCGGCCAGCTTGTGTGGGATCGTCGGGCTCAAACCGACCTATGGGTGCGTCTCACGTTATGGTCTGGTGGCCTTTGCGAGTTCGCTGGATCAGGTTGGCCCATGCACCCACGATGTTCGTGACGCTGCTTTGTTGCTCGAAGTCATTGCGGGGCATGATGATCGTGACAGTACGAGTGTCAATCATCCGCTGCCGTCTTACACCAAGTCTCTCAATGAGCCCGTCAAGCCGCTGACCATTGGCCTGGCCAAGGAATATTTCGGTCAAGGGCTTGACCCCGAAGTCGAGCAGATTATCCGCGAGGCGATTAAGGTGTACGCCGATCTTGGCGCCACCATCAAAGAGGTGTCTTTGCCGCATTCGCCGTACGCGGTGGCGGTCTACTATATCGTGGCCACGGCCGAGGCTTCGAGCAATCTCGCTCGCTATGAGGGCATGCATTATGGCAATCGGGTGAAGCCGGCCGCCGGGGAGAAACTGGATCTCATCGAAACCTACTCGCGTACCCGTGGCCAAGGGTTTGGCCCAGAAGTGCAACGGCGGATTATGCTTGGCACCTACGCCTTGTCGAGTGGCTACAAGGATGCTTATTACCTCAAAGGCTTAAAGGTTCGTCGGCTGATCAAAAACGATTTTGATGCTGCGTTTGCCGAGTGTGATGTGGTGTTGGGTCCTACCTCACCGACGGCGGCCTTTAAAATCGGTGAGAAGTCCGATGATCCGCTGGCGATGTATCTTTCCGATATCTACACGATTTCGGCGAATTTGGCGGGCGTCCCGGCCATCAGTATTCCATGTGGCTTTACCAAACAAGGGCTACCGGTCGGCCTGCAGCTTCATGCCAGCCACTTCGAGGAGGAGAAGATGCTCCGCGTGGCACGCATGTTCGAGCAAGCGACCGACTGGCACACCAAGCGACCCACATTTGCGGAATGAGCTTGCCCGGGGTGAACGCTGCCGTGGACCTCTCGTTGGTCGGGAGGTGGTCGTCCAGCAGGAAGCGGGTGTCCGTCCGGAATGCCGAGGCTCCGAATTCTGACTGCGGGTGTTTGTCATGGGTCAACCACGTCGTGCCTTCACTCTGATCGAGTTGTTGGTGGTGATTGCCATTATCGCCGTGCTGATCGGCCTGCTGTTGCCGGCAGTACAACAGGTCCGCGAAGCTGCGGCACGGGTGCAATGTCAGAACCATCTCAAACAGATTGTGCTGGCGACGCACAATTACCACGATAACTTCGAGCGTTTCCCGGCCGGGGGCTATTACCTGGTTATGGGCGCAGGGGTGTCCTGGTCGGTGCTGTCCTCGATCCTTCCCTACATCGAGCAGGGCAGTTTACATCAGACCATCCAGTTCACCGCCCCCTACACCGGACAGGACCATATCACCCAGACACGGATCCCGATCTATCTGTGTCCGAGCGAGCTTTATGACCAGGCCGTGACCATCGCCGGCGCACCGCACTACCCGCTAAACTATGCGGCCAACTTTGGTACCTGGTTCCTCTACGAACCGGTTCATCAAGCCAACAACGATGGGGCATTTACCATTAATCGCCCGACCCGGCTGCAAAGCATGCGCGATGGCACCAGCACCACCCTCGCCTTTGCCGAGGTCAAGGCTTACACCTCCCACCTGTGTGATGGTGGCAACCCCAGTAATTTGCATGCGCCGCTGCCGAGCACTCCTGCCGAGGTCACCAGCTACGGTGGGATCTTTGTCCAGTCTGGTGGGCATGTTCAGTGGGTCGATGCCCGGGTGCACCATACTGGCTTCACAGCGGTCTTTCCTCCCAACACGGTGGTGCCTTACAGCGTCAACGGGCGGATCTACGACGTGGACTTTGTCTCCTTCCGTGAGGGGAAAACGCTGACCTTGCCAACCTATGCGGCGGTGACGGCCCGTAGTTATCACCCCGGTGTCGTAAACGCCGCCATGCTCGATGGCTCAGTTCGCACGGTGCGACAGTCAATCGCCCCGGCCACCTGGCAGGCGCTGGCGACCCGTGCCGGCGGCGAGGTAGTCCCCGGGGATTTCTGACGACCAGAATCTTGAGCCAGGAATTCCAGATCATGACCAGCGCCACCACCGCGGTTCTTCCGATCGATCTGCCGGACATCCGGGTTGCCCATAAACGCATCGGTGATTGGGTTCTGCGTACTCCTGTTATTGCGTGCCCGCGACTGCGTGAAACCCTTGGGGTGGACCTGTTTTTCAAGTGTGAGAACCTGCAACATGTGGGCGCCTTCAAAGCACGTGGCGCCTGCAATGCGGTCTTTGCGCTGACCGACGCTGAGGCCAAGGCTGGGGTTGTCACCCACTCCTCGGGGAACCATGCGGCGGCGCTGGCCCGTGCCGCTCGCCTGCGTGGGATTCCTGCACACATTGTCATGCCGCATAATTCTCGAGCAAACAAGATGGCGGCGGTACGCCAGTTTGGCATCGAGCCGATTCTGTGTGAGCCGGATGCTGGCTCGCGTCAGGCCATGGCCGACCGGATTCAGTCGGAGACCGGGGCCACCATGATCCATCCTTACAACGATCTCCGGGTCATGGCCGGGCAGGGGACCGTGGGGCTTGAGCTGCTCGAACAGGTCGACCGTCCCGACGTGGTCATCATTCCTGTTGGCGGTGGTGGGCTGCTCTCGGGCTGCCTGGTGGCCATCAAGTCGCTGGCCCCCCAGGTCGAGGTGATTGCCGCCGAACCTGCCCACGCCGATGATGCGTATCGCAGCCTACAGCGTGGGCAGATTGAGATGCCGATCCGCTACGATACCATTGCCGATGGGCTGCGGACGCCTCTTGGCTCGAATACCTTTCCCATCATTCAGGCTTTGCTGGATGAGATTCTGCTCGTTGATGAAGACGCGATCACGCAGGCAACTCGGCACCTTCTGACCGAGGCCAAGCTCGTGGTCGAACCCTCGGGTGCCGTCCCTCTGGCCGTCTTGCAGCATTATCGGGACCGGTTTGCCGGGAAACGGGTGGTCGTGGTGCTCTCGGGTGGGAACCTCGATTTTTCATCGTTTCCGCTCAGCCTTTCGGCCGCTTGAGGGATTGCTCCCTGGTCATTCCCGCCAGCGATTGGGTCCAAGTACAATCTGCTAAACTCATGCTTTGGACTCGGAACCATCGCTGCGGGCGGGACTGCCATGAGCTTACTGCTGGGGATACAAAATCTAAGCAAATCTTTTGCCAACCGGCCTCTGTTCGATGGCCTGTCGCTCGAGCTCCGGGCTGGCGTTCGGGTCGGGCTGATTGGCCCAAACGGAGCCGGGAAATCCACACTACTCAAAATCCTGGCGGGGATTGAGCCGTTTGATGAAGGCACCCGTACCGTGCCGCGCGGCACCCGCATCGCGTATGTGCCACAGGATGATCGCTTCGAGCCCGATCTCTCCGTTCAAGCGGTGTTGTTGGCTGCTCTGGCCGATGAACCACTCGAGGACTACGAACGGGATACGCAGGTTGAAGCCATGCTCACCCGGATGGGCTTCACCGATCCGATGCAACCCGTAGCCACGCTTTCGGGTGGCTGGCGGAAGCGGCTGGCCTTAGCCCGCGAACTGATCCGTCAACCGGATCTCTTGTTGCTCGATGAGCCGACCAACCACCTCGATGTACTCGGTGTGATTTGGCTGGAACGATTATTGCGTTCCTCATCGTTTGGCTATCTGGTGATTAGTCACGATCGGGCCTTCTTACGCGGGGTTGCCGATGAGTTGATTGAAGTGAGCCCCAGCTACCCTGGTGGTTATTTCCGGGCTCCGGGCAGTTACGAGGAATTCGCAGAGCGACGCGAAGCCTTCCTGGAAGCACAAGCTGCCGAGGAAAAGTCGGTGGCCAATCAGGTACGCCGCGAGACCGAATGGTTGGCGCACAAGGCGCGGGCACGGACTCGAAAGGCCAGTTCCCGGATTGAGGCCGCGTATCAGCGTCGAAGCGAGCTCGCTGATCTGGCTGCCCGCAACGCGGGCACCGGCACCAGCAACATCGACTTTGTTGGCACCGGCCGCCAGACGCGGAAGCTCTTAACCGCCAGTGGGCTGAGGAAGGAACTCGGCGGTCGATGGTTGTTTCGAAACCTCGATCTCACCCTGGCACCGGGAACACGGTTGGGCCTCCTCGGCCCCAATGGCAGCGGCAAGAGTACTATTCTGAAGCTCCTCGCGGGCGAACTTGAGCCGGATGCGGGCACGATCACCCGCGCCGAGGGTTTGAACACGGTCATCTTTGAACAAGGACGCACCGCCTTGGATCCTGACGCAACATTGCGGCGTGCTCTGTCGCCGAACAGTGATATGGTCGCGTACCGAGACAAATCCTTGCATGTTGCCGCTTGGGCCAAGCAGTTTCTGTTTCGTCCAGAACAACTTGATGCCCCGATTGGGGATCTGTCTGGAGGCGAGCAGGCACGAGTTCGCATTGCCCAGATGATGGTGCGGCCCGCAGACCTGTTAATGCTCGATGAGCCCACCAACGACCTGGACATTGCTACTCTGGAGCTTTTGGAGGAGAGCCTGGCCGAGTTTCCTGGGGCTCTGGTGTTGGTTAGCCACGATCGAGAGCTGATGGATCGGTTGTGTACAGAAGTGTTGGGTCTGGATGGTCTGGGTGGGGCAGCTTTGTATGGTAGCGTCGAGCAGTGGCTGCGGGCCTACGACAAGGCCCAGTCGGAGACGAGTAAGGATAAGCCAGTTGCCACGCCTGCTAAAAAGTCCGCGGCCCCGGTCAAAGCAAAAGCCAAAAAACTCACCTATCACGAGGAACGGGAACTCGAGGGGATGGAAGCCGCTATCCAGCAGGCCGAGGACGCGGTGGCGGCCGCCAACACGCGCGTCGAACAAGCCGCTAGTGCGGGGCACGAGGAACTGACCGCTGCCTGCCAGAAACTTGAACAAGCCCAACAGCAGGTCGAGCAACTTTACGCTCGGTGGCAAGAATTAGAAGCGAAGCGTGAGAGTTAACTTGGTTTTGCCCCAGTTCGCCTCTCCTGAGGGAGAAACCGGGGGTAGGATTGTAGAGATTGCTTGCAAACGCGAAACGATTGGTGAGGCTGTGGCAACCACACTTCAGAATAACAAGCTGCTTCGAATCGATGAGGCTGCCCGTCTTGACACCTTGCGGCAGTATCAGGTCCTGGATACCGGTGCAGTAGAGGCCTATGACGAACTTACTCGGCTGGCATCGTTTGTCTGCAGTACGCCCATGGCATGGATCTCGTTGCTCGATCGAGACTGTCCATGGATCAAAGCGCGGCTAGGACTAGCTGCTGCGGTAGCCCCGCGCGACGATGTCTTTTGTGCCGATGCTGTGTTGAGGCAGCAACTGCTGGTGGTTGAGGATGCCGCGACCGATGCACGCTATGCTGATCATCCGCTGGTACTTGCCGATCCGTACATTCGCTTCTTCGCCGGGGCACCGTTGATTACTCCTGCCGGTCATGCCCTGGGGACCTTGTGTGTGATGGACCACAAGCCTCGCCAGCTGTCCTCGGAACAGCTTACTGCTTTGCAGGCGCTAGCTGATCAAGTGATGCGACTTCTCGAGTGGCACCGAATTGGTCATTTACTGGCAGAGGGAAATTTGACCATCCATACCCTAAGGTGCTTATTGCCAATGTGTTCCTGGTGTAAGGGAATACGCGATGATGCTGGCAATTGGCTTCGGGTGGAGGATTATCTGCAGAATTGTGTGGGCGTAACCACCACACACGGTATTTGCCCAACCTGTCTTCAACGTCAACTTCAAGGCTTGTCACAGACCCCACCGACGGGCTCTTCGTTGCAAGAGCAAACAAACAATCCATCAGAGTGAATCCATCAGGAAGCTTCGGGCAACGATGGATCGGAAATGGGCAGTACTGGTTCGAGCCATCCCTGAAAACCCTGGGAAAATGACGCTCTTCGACTGGGGGACGCATTTTCCGGCGCAGTTGGTCAGTCAGCCAGCCCCGACTCTGCTCTGACCTTGGTGATTGAAGCCTAGCCTCCGTTGCCCGAGCCGATCCGAGCGGACATTCTGGCGATGGTTCAAGCGGAAGACGGATAGGTGCGTTTCTGGCGTTTCTACAGAACTCCGTCAGCCAGCAAAAGATCTTGTCCAAGGTGCTGTCCTGGCACCACCTGCCGAAGCGGCCGTAGACGGTCGGCCAGGGTGGAACCGCTCGGGCATGTGCCGCCAGCGGCCGCTTCTGAGCCCGAGGATCTACCATCGACGACCTTGTCACCTGGTCACTTTGTCCCAGCACGCCCGACTGGGCGTCCGTTCTCCTTCAAGTCCGCGACGTGTCGTTGGAACGCGGCGGTCAACTTCTTCACCACTTCTGGGTTCGCCTCGGCGACGTTGTTCATCTCGCCGAGGTCCGATTCCAGGTCGTACAACTGCACTGCCGGCTTGCCGGATGCAGGCTTCTTCGCCGGGCGATTGTTCTTGCCTTCGGGCCAGGGGTAGAACTTCCATTTGCCATGCCGTACGGCTCCGCGTTGGTGGGCGAGGATGTAATACTCATGCGGGCTCTTGGCTCCCTGTTCGCCAAAGATCAACGGCGAAATGTCCTTGCCATCGATCGTATTCTCGGGGAGTTTACCGCCGGTGATCTTCGCAACGGTCGGCAATACGTCGATGCTCGCGGCCACTTCGGCACACACCTTACCGGACGGCACCTTGCCGGGCCAACGCACGATGCACGGCACCCGGTAACCACCCTCGTAGAGGTTCGCCTTTCGCCCGCGCAACGGCCCCGATGAACCCATCCGCGTGCCGTTGTCCGTGGTGAAGATGACCAGCGTGTTGTCGTCGATGCCGGCTTGTTTCACCGCATCGAGCACCTGGCCGACGGACCAGTCGATTTCTTCCATGACATCCCCGAAGAGCGTCTTGGTTCGCCCGGCAAACTCCTTGGACACCGCCATCGGTAAATGCGGCATCGTGTGCGGCAAGTACAAGAAGAACGGCCCGTCCTTGTGATCGTTGATAAACTGAATTGCTTCCTCGGTGTAGCGCTTCGTAAGTGATGTCTGATCGGCCGGGTACTCGATCACCTGGGTATTTCGCATCAACGGCACCCAGTTCCGCTTGTACTTTTCGGTCTTGGCCTTCTCGGCGGTCATGCCCTGACGGAACGTGCAATCGTCGGCCAGCACGGCATTCTCGGCATCGAGCCACATGTCGTTGGAGTAGGGGACGCCGTAGTAATAATCGAACCCTTGATTCGTTGGCAGGAAGGGCGGCAGGTGGCCAAGGTGCCATTTGCCGATGACGCCGGTGGAATAGCCGAGCGGTTTGACCACCTCGGCCACGGTCGTTTCGTCGGGATTGAGGCCGTTGCGATTGCGTGGGAAGAGCACGGGCGGGACGTTGAGACGCTTGTAGTGACAGCCGGTCAGCAATGCGGTACGGCTCCCGGAACAGACGGGGCAGCCGACGTAAAAGTCGGTGAAGCGCGTGCCCTGCTCGGCCATGCGGTCGAGGTTGGGCGTTTGGAAGCCTTCGGCCCCGTAACAGCCGATGTCTCCGTAGCCTTGATCGTCGGTGAAGATGAGGATGACGTTGGGCTTGTCGGCGGCAGTCGCGATGGCCGGGCACATGGCAGCGAAGCCGAGCACGGCTAGGCGGGTGATGAGTTGCATGGTGAGTGTCCTTTGAAGGTGTTCGGTCGATAGCGTTGGCACGAGTATCGGGCGGTTGGCGGGCGTGGTCAAGAGCGTGGTCGAACTCCCCGAGGCAGTTCTGGGGCGAACAAGGGCACATGAGGCGGTCGGTCTGCCCCATGGTCCACGGAGCCGACACGGCATCGTGGGTGTCGACCAGCCCGGCGATGCCGATGATGGCACGCCGTGGCAGTTGGTCGAGTCGAGAGGAACCGTGGATCTGGAGGAAGTGGCCGGGCCACGGCGTGTGGAACAGCAATCGGCGACGCAAGGTTGCTTCTTGACGACCGAGTCAGGCAACTTGTTTTTGCTTGACCCAGGTCGGAGGATCACCTGGAATGGCATCAGCTGCCTTACTCCGGTGCGATCGGCGTCTGGGAGACGGTTCTATCAGTGCCGCACTCAAACGGTTCACACGGTAGCGCGGATTCCCAACGGCGGTAAGGGCGAGAGCGGAGGCTGGATTGATCGTGTGAATTGTGGCGCCTTCATTTTACAGAGGAATGATCCCATGCGCAATCGCATCACCAGCACCGACGACTGCCGACTGAACCGCCGGCAATTCGCCCAGGCTGCGGCCGCCACGATCGCCGCGGGGGGCATGTCGGTGAGCGATATGCTTTCGGGTGTGGAAGCCCAGGAGAAGGATCCCAAGACAAAGAAGATCGACAACCGGCTGTATTTCCTGACTGTAGATGGGACACCGTACCAGCGCGGGTATCAGCACGGGCGTGCCCTTCGTTACGTGATCCGAAGCGGGATGGCTCGTTGGAAGCAGTGGATTAGCGAGGTGCTCGAACAGGCCCACCCCGAGATCGAAGTGGCAGAATTCGTGCAGGGTACGGATTTCATCGCGGCTATCCGCAAGCATACGCCCGACCTGTACAAGGAGTTGCAAGGCATTGCCGCAGGGGCGGATGTCGATTTTAACAACCTGTACGCGTACAACATGTTCGACGAGTTCGTCTCGTTCACTGTCTCGAAATATCGTCTCGGATTCTGCACCGGTTTCGGTGTCTACGGGCGGGCCAAGGCCCCCAACATCATCGGCCAAAACAACGATCTGCCGCGCTACTTCGACGGAACGCAGACCCTTCTAAGGGTAAAACAGCCCGGCGGCCATGAGACGTACGTCTTCACCTTCGCCGGGCTGCTCGCCAACAACGGGCTGAACAATGCGCCGGTGGGGTGCACGATCAACATCATGCCCGGCCGGTTAAAGGGCGACTTGGCCGGCCTGCCGATGCCGTATCTGGTCCGCGGCATCCTCGAACGTCGGAGCCGTGCGGAGGCGGTGGAGTTCGTCAAAGACGTAGGTAAATATGCCGGTCCTATGAACTATATCATCGGGGACCCCACGGGAGTATCCGCGGTCGAGACGGGTGAAGGGTTTTTTAAAGTATACGAAAGCTACAAGGGACAGAAGTTTGTCCCGCACTCCAACCATCCGCTCGACCTGACGCCGGATATGAAACCCGGAGAACTCTCCAAGAGCCCGGAACGCCTTGCGAAGCTGGAGGAGTTGATCGGAGGGCGGGTTGAACAGATCGACATGAACGCAGCTCGGCGGATCTTTCGGACGCGGCCGATCCTAAAGAATTACCAGACCGACCCGACGTTCCCGACATTAGAAAGCGTCATCATGGAATTGAACCCGGGCGACCCTCGAATCCAAATCGCACCCGGTCCCCCCGATATGTACAAGTACAGCGTCTTTGATTTCAAGAAGGGCTTTGTCGAGACGGAAGCCTAGGTGTTCGACTACTTACACTCTCAGGAATGGCATAACCGTCTACCCAAGGACATCTTGTGGGCCATGCTGCAACTCCGTGCGAAGGCCGTTGCTTTGCCCAAGAGGTACCCACACCTTGCAAGATGAGCTTGGTTAGACGCTTACCGTCGTGCCGCGGGGCTCACTGGCGGCGCAAAATCCGGCGGAGCAAATAGCCGCAGCGAGTCGCACGGAACAGAAGGAATTGCCGCAAAGGGTTATAGGAGAAGAGGTTAGTTCTGTTAGTTGCGACTTGCTGCAAGATTCTGCAGAAGATAAGACTGGGCGGTACTGGATTCGAACCAGTGACCCCTACGATGTCAACGTAGTACTCTAACCAACTGAGCTAACCGCCCTTTCCATCCCATGTTCTTAATGGTTGGGCAAGCCGTTGTCAAGTTGACTCACTTGCCCACTTCCAATGGACACTTGTTCCAGCCAGCAGGTTCACCTCTTCCAGATGGCTCGTCCCTGGCTTCAAGAGGTGATTGCCGCCACACTCTGAAATTGCTTTCATAGCACTGGCCGGGAATGTTTTCCTCTTTGCTGCGAGCGTGCTGGTTGCCGATGAGGTCCGCAAGGGGGTACCGTTGCCCGGGCAAGTACTCTCTCCATTCGATTCACCAGGGCTCCCCGATGAAAAAGACTCGCTTGCTTACTTGCGTCACGCTGACAGTGTTGATCGCTCATCCTCTTTGGGGCCAGGCCGCGAAGCCGAGCCCGGAGGCGGTGGTCGCCGAGGTGGTCAAAGCGGCCGAGGCATTGCTTCAGGAGTTGGAACCCGCCCAACGAAAGCAACTGCTGTTCGCCTTCGACGATCAAGAACAGCGAAATCGCTGGTCCAACCTGCCCACCGGGATCTTTCCGCGGCAAGGACTGCGCATGGGCGACTTGAACGCCAAACAAAAAGCCGCCGTTCTGCAGCTGTTGCGGGCTACCCTCAGCGAGGTGGGGTATCAGCAGGTCATCGATAACATCACCGGGGATGAGATCCTCAACCAACGCGGCAGCCCCGGGCGGATTCGCTTCGGCAAAGACGAATTCTATGTGTCGATCCTCGGCGAGCCATCGGTTTCCAAGCCGTGGATGTGGCAATTCGGCGGCCACCACCTCGCGATCAATGCCACCATTGTCGACGACCAGATCACCCTGTCTCCGTCGCTGACCGGTGGCCAACCGGTAGACTATGTCCTCAACGGCAAGCGGGTGCGGCAACTCGGCAAAGAGGAGGATCTGGCTTTCGCCCTGGCCGGTTCGCTATCTATGGAGCAACGGCAACAGGCGGTCCTCGATGATCATCATGTCAATCTGGCCTATGGACCCAGTGCGAAGGCCATCCAGCCCAAAGCCGAAGGGATCCGCATCGACAAGCTGAATCCCAAGCAGCAGGCCCTCGTGAAACAACTGATCCAGGAACGCATCGGGATTCTGAACAATACGCACAGCCAGATTGCTCTGGAGAAGATTGAAAAAGATCTTCCCCGCACCTACTTTGCCTGGTTTGGCCCTACGGAAAAAGGCAAGCCGGCCGGCTTTCGCATCCAGGGACCTTCGGTCATTATTGAATATTCACCCCAGCACCTGGGGGGCGACCCCACCGATCACACCCATGCCATCTATCGCGATCCTTCCAATGATTACGGCAAGCAATGGATCGCGGATCGCTAAGCCGATCGAGTGAGCAACCAAGCGAAGGCTCCCCCCATCCGGCGTCCTTGCCAACTGCTTCATTGAAGTCATCGCGATGACCCGGGTGGCAGAGGCCTCGGCTGAATCGCCCAATTCCTCTTCCATTTTTTCGGTAACGAGCGCACATTCAAGCCTTGGCTGCGTCCAGGGAACAGATGTATGGCCCGTCCTGGCATTCCTCACGCTGTGGAGGCTCGCCAATGCCCACTCCTGTCACCCTAGAGTCCCTGGAAGCCCGATCCTGCCCGGTCGTGGGTGCCTTTTCTGAGGCAGCTTTGGTCGCACCCGGAACTGGCTTCGATGGCGTCGTGGCCATCACCAACCCCGATGGCTCGACCTGTTCGGGGGTCTTGCTCTACACCGGGCGACACATCCTGACCACGGCCCATTGTGTTGATGCGGATGGCGACGGGGTGGCTGATGGCCCTGTGCAGGTCCGCTTCGACATGCCCGGTGTCGCCATCGAGGTCGACGTCCCGGCCAACGCGGCGTACCTGGCCGAAGCTGGTGAAGATATTGCCCTGTTGGGGTTGCCGGTTCTGGCTCCCTCCGGGCCGTCAGGGCAGGGGGCCGAGCGTTACGACCTGTATCGCGCCTTCGATGAGGTGGGACAGGACTTTCAACTGGTCGGCTACGGCCAGAGCGGTACCGGCTTGTCAGGCAGCCAGTCAGGTAGCGCTGGGATTAAGCGCTCGGGCTGGAACCGGTTCGATGCGGACGAACTTAACCTGGGTGGGCCGGTGGTCACGCCTGGGCTGGGCCTGCTGGCCGATTTTGACAGCGGGGAAGCAGCCCACGATGCGTTCGATGTTCATGCGGGCATTTGGGACCGAGGGCTCGGCGAGGATGAGGCGGCCATCGGCTTGGGCGACTCAGGCGGACCGGCGTTTTTGCTTCGAGACGATGGCTACGCCGTCGCTGGGATTGCCACGTTCTTTATGTCCGGGCAGGCTGCGGACGTTGACCCGACTTTCGGCCGCCCCACCTTGGACAACCAGTCGTTCGGTGATGTGTTCGGCTACACCCGGGTGGCCGCCTTTGCTGACAGTATCGACGCCGTGCTGGCCGAGCCTCACGACCTGGTCATCGACATGTTCGGCCAGATGCCGGGGAACGACGGTCAGGACGATGGCATTGACGTTTACCTCGACGGGCAACAGTTGGCGATCGCGGTCAACGGCGAGCTGCTGCACGCTGATGATCTGGGCCTGATCCGCAGCCTGACCATCCGAGGCAGTGACGATGTCGACGATGTCCTGATCGACGCCAGCGTGCCAACCAGTCTGTCGGTCGAAGTGACCGACGTTGAAGACCAGGACGATCAGCGGCAAGGCAGCCCGGTGCTGCCTGCGCCGGCCCCCCTCCCGGGCCAGCTGTTCCCCGGTCCCGCCCCGCTGACCCCGACCCTGAGCGGCACCGTCTTCGTCACCGGCGCTGGGTCCGGCGGCATGCCCATGGCCACCATGTTGGACCACGAAGCCGACGTCCGCCTGGAAGGCATGGCCTACGCGGCCGACTTCCGTGGCGGCGTTCGCGTTGCCTCCGGCGACTGCACCGGTGACGGCGTGCCCGACCTGATCACCGGTTCCGGCCCTGGAGCTGCACCACTGATCCAGGTGTTTGATGGTGCGAGTGGTCAACTCGTCGACCGCTTCTTCGCCTACGAGGAGAGCTACCAGGGCGGTGTCCTCCTGGCCGCGGGCGACATGAACCGTGACGGCTTCGTCGACATCCTGGTCTCCCCCGATCAGGGGGGCGGGCCGCGAATCCGCATTTTTGATGGCCGCACTGGCATGGTGACCGCGGATTTTTTTGGGATTGACGACGCCAACTTCCGTGGCGGGGCTCGCGTGGGACTGGGGGATGTCAACGCCGATGGCTTCCTCGACCTGGCGGTCGGCGCTGGCTACGGCGGCGGACCACGGGTGGCCCTGTTCGATGGTAAGGCTATGGTGACGCAAAACCAGGGCGTCAAACTGGTTGCGGACTTCTTCGTCTTCGAGCCCAGCCTTCGCAATGGCGTCTATCTGACCGTCGGGGACCTGGACGGGGACGGGTTCGGCGACCTGATCGCGGCTGGCGGGCCTGGGGGCGGACCGCGCGTCTTGGGCTTACACGGACCATCTTTGCTGGCCGGCGATGGTCAGATGCACGTCCCGATGGTCAACTTCTTCGTGGAAGACCCGCAGTCGCGCGGCGGCGTCCGCATCATCGCCAAGGACCTCGACGGCGACCGGCTGGCCGACCTGGTCACCGGCAGCGGCGAAGGCGAGCCGCCCATGGTGCACCTGTACCGCGGCTGGGACTTAAAGACTCAGGCCAGCCCTGAGCCGCTGGACGCCTTCATGGCCTACGACTGGGGCTTCGGCGGCGTGTTTGTCGGTTGATTTGTTGATCGAGTAAGCACATCGAATTCCACACGGATCTTTTTTTGGCCTTCGGGAATGCCAGTTCGGCACGCAGCGCCCCGGCGGGGAAAACGCCCCGCCGAGAAACCCTCTTGCATTGCCGATTTCGCAAAGGCTATCATCCTCACCATTCATTTAGGGTCACGGATGGGCCCTTGTTGGCTTCTCGCTCCGAGGCAAGGATGCACCCCTCCTGGCTGCGCTTAACCCAGAATCACCGACTGTTCGCGAAGCTCCTTCGACTCGTGGGTGGCCCACCCCTCGGGTTCGCTCACTTCACTATTCGCTGGAACGACGTTCGCGTGGAGGGAATTCAATGCCACGGTTGACACCCCAGCGTTGTGCCTGGGCGGTTCTGGCCGCCTGCCTGCTCGGGGGGCCGGTACCGGCTCAGTTGCCGGACCCGATCCCACAGGCGATCCAGGCGCCGCCGATCTCAGTGACATTCGACGCCCGAGGGGGTCTGCAGGTGCCGCTCGATGGTACGGCATCGTTCACCATGGGCAGTGGGGGAATGGTCTGCGAGGTCGTTGCCGCCGACGACAAGGTGGTACAGGTTGCGGCTGACTCGAGCGACCCCAGAGCAGTCACCCTGACGGGCAAGACGGCTGGACAAACCCGGGTGACTGTTATCGATGAGTTGGGCAACTCGGAGGTCTACCCGGTTACCGTCGGTTCCGGGCATGGACAACAGGTGCAGCTGGATGTGATGGTGGCTTTGGTGGACGTCACACGAGCCCGTGAGCGTGGCTTCTCCCTCGAGGTCATCGGCAAGACCGCGGCTGGCAGGCTCGGCTTCGGTGGGCAGACACCCGGTGGGTCCAAGTTCGGCATTGTCCCGGCAAAGTGTAAAGAAATGTTGGAAAGCCTGCATGCGGAAGGAGTTGCCAGGATCCTGGCTGACCCGAAGCTCGCGGCCCAGAGCGGCCGTCCGGCCCGCCTGAACTTCGAGAACATTGGCGTCCAACTGGGATTGCTCCCCATCGTCTACCCCAACGGGCAGATTTACCTCGAAGTGGAACCACGAGTCCGTGGCACACCCGATCGGGACTGGCGATCGTTCCCTGCGCAGATCGAGATGAAGTCCGGTCAAACCTGTGCCGTCACGTTGCTCGATCACCCGATGGCACGGGCGACCCCGGTGACGGTGCCGATCCTGGGCGGGCTCACCCCGTCGGGGCCGCTGTGTAAGGTCAAGATGACGCGGCAGACCGAACAGGAGTTGGTGGTCCTGGTCACTCCGAACGCCATTGTCCCGATAACTCCACGATCAGAGCTCCAGCAGCTGAGCAAGTTGGAAGTGCTGAACCAGGTGATCGAGCACCTCAAACCCTCGACCCATGTGAAGGTTGTCATGGGCCGAGACCGCCAGGTGGTGCTCACGGGCACCGTCGCCCGGGCGGAAGACATGCAGCCGATCGTCCGGCTGGTCCACAGCGCCCTGGGTGCCGCCGACGAACCAACCAACGTCATCAACGCCATGCGCGTCGAGGCGAAGCCGAAGGCAGTGCAGCTCGACGTGATGTTCGCCCAGGTCAGCCGTAGCGAAGCCTGCAAGCGGGGTTGGTTCGACCCGGCGTACGCCCCGGACGGCAAGCCGCACTCGGTGTTGAGCGGTCTGACCGGGATGGCTGGGTCCGGGCAGCTCTCGTTGGCGTCAGGGATCGAGCACGGCCTAGTGCCGGCGAAATGGAAGGCGTTGCTATACACGCTCCGTCACGAAGGGATGGTGAAGCTCCTCGCCGAGCCCCTGCTCATCACCGAGAGCGAGAAACCGGCGCGATTCTCGAGTGGAGGGAAGGTGCCCGTGCCGGGCGTGCATCCGAATACCGGGGCGCGACCGGTCGATTACGAAGAAGTCGGTACCGATCTGGAGTTTCTGCCGGTCGTCCTCGAGAACGGCAAAATCCACCTCGAAGTCGGCCCGCGTGCGCGCAACGTCAACCCCGACCTCGGGATCATGACCGCCTCCGGATCGGTCCCGGGCTTCGACGAGCAGTCGTTGCGCGCCTCGGTCGTCATGGAGCCGGGCCAGACCTACGCCCTCACCCTGCTCGACCAGCCGGCGCGGCAAGCATCGACGACGCGGATCCCGGTCCTCGCCGATCTGCCCGTCATCGGGCCGCTGTTCCGCTGGACGTCGTTCACCGACACCGTCCAGGAGCAGGTCATCCTGGTGACGCCCCACCTGGTGGACCTGCCGACCCAGGGCGTCTGCCAGGGACCGCAACGACGAGAGAGGCGTCCCACTATGACCCCAGCGCCCTTGCCTGACCGGATCTCCAGCCAGTCGAAGACCCTGGCTGATCCGCCAGAGGCCGAGCTGAAGCGGCCGAAGCTGGAGGTTTCGTTCCAGCTGTTCCCACCGAGTTTGACGGTGGTCGTGGAATGAACTCCTGCTCGCAGGATGGATCCCCTTGTCCCCAGTGGGCAGGGGGGGATGCCTGGTAACGAGTCTGTTCTGATTCGGAAGTTCCGCCGTGGCTCCGGGGGAGGATCCCGGTGGTTCCGTTCCTTGGGGGAAATAGGCCCCCGTAACCAAGAGGTGTGTTCCATGCGTGGATTGTGGAAATGGATTTCCTGCCAGATGCCCAGCCGCTCACGCCAGGCTCGTCGCCGCCCACGGAAGACGGCACGCCTCCAGCATGAGGTGCTCGAGGCGCGGGTCACCCCATCGGTCATCACTCGGGTGAGTGTCGACAGCAACCCTGAGCAGGCCGGCCAGATCTCCTCGGAGCCGGTGGTCAGCGGTGACGGCCGTTATGTCGCCTTCACCAGTGAGGCCAGCAACTTGGTCGTCGGCGACACCAACGGCGTCAGTGACGTCTTCGTCCGCGATCGCGACACTGGGATGACCACTCGGATCAGCGTGGCCAGCGACGGCACTCAAGCCAACTCCCGCTCGTTCACCCCGGCCATCAGCGGCGACGGCCGCTACATTGCCTTCGCCAGCTACGCCAGCAACCTAGTGCCCGATGACACCAACGGTGTCGCCGACATCTTTGTCTACGACCAGGAGTCGGCCAGCGTCACCCGGGTCAGCGTGGGCAGCACCGGGGCTCAGGTGTTTGCCAGTTCGTTCGCCCCCGATATCAGCGGCGACGGCCGCTATGTGAGCTTCGAGAGCAGTGCCGACTACATGGTGCCAGAGGACACCGACGGGCTCCGCGATGTCTTCGTCCGCGACCTCCAGCTGGGCAGCACTGAGCAGGTCAGCGTGTCCACCGCTGGCGTTAGCGCGAATGCCGCTGTGCAGCAATCGCAGATTAGTACTGATGGCCGCTTTGTCGTGTTCCAGACCGCAGCGAATAACCTGACCGCGGGCGACACCAATGGTTTCCAGGATGTCTACTTGCATCAGCGTGAGAGCAACCTGACCATGCGGGTCAGCGAGGCCGGCGATGATACCGAAGGGAACAACCACTCTGCGGCTCCCGTGATTAGTCGTGACGGCCGCTTCATTGCCTTTCAGAGCGCGGCTAGCAATCTGGTGCCGGGCGATAGCAACCGGGTCAGCGATATCTTCCTGGTCGATCGCGAGCTAGCTAGTATTGAGCGGGTCAGCATGACTGCTACCGGTGGCGAGGCCAACGGCTCCGCCATGATGCCCACCCTGAGTGACGATGGCAGCGTGATTGCTTACCGTACCACCGCCACCAATCTGACCGAGGCCACCCCGCCCGGTGCCATCGATGTCGCCATCATGGACCTGAACACTGGCGAGTTGGAGCTGGTCACCGGCGAAGGGGGCCCTGCCGAAACCGGCGCTACCCTGGCCCTGGACATGAGTGACGATGGGAATGTGCTCGTTTTCGCCAGCGAAGCGACTAGCCTGATCGAGAACGACCGCAATGGTGTGGCCGACATCTTTGCCGTCGATCGTGCCGGCGAAACACTGGAACTGATCACCGCGGCGAGCATGCCTAGCCAGGGGAACGCCGACTCCTTCGGTTCGGTGATTAGCCTCGACAACCGCTATATCGCCTTCCACAGCGCGGCCAGTAATCTGGTTCCCGGCGACCGCAACGACCAGGTTGATGCCTTTGTGCATGACACCCAGACGCAGACCACGACGCTGGTGAGTGTTGGCATTGATGGCATTCCCGCCGACGCTGGTTCATATGTACTCGCCATCAGCCAAAATGGCCGCTATGTATTGTTTGAAAGCGATGCTGCAAACCTGATTGCCGAAGACAATAACGCTGTCCGTGACTTGTTCGTGCGCGATATTCTCGAAGGCACGACGATCCGAGTCAGCACCAGTGCTGATGGTATCGAGGCAAACGGCTGGTCCAGCCAGGGGGTATTTACCCCGGATGGTCGCTACATTGCCTTCATCAGCGCGGCCAGCAACCTGACCGATAACGATGACAACAATCGCCCCGACTTTTTCTTCCGCGATCTGGAAACGGGAGCAATCCAGCGTTTCAGCCCTCCCACCGAGGTGATCGGCAACGAGTCGATCGGTAGCATCAGCTTCGATGGCAGTTATCTCGGTGTCACCTTTACTCGGGAGGATCTGACCACCGAGGTCGGTGTTTACAATACCCAGACGCAGACCTTTCAGGTGATCAGCCAGACCCCCACAGGTGAGCCGAGTGACGGGGCTTCCCAGGGAATTACCCTTAGTGGGGATGGCCGCTTCGCCGCTTTCATCAGTGAGGCCAGCAATCTGGTGGCCAACGACACCAACGACGCTGCCGATGTGTTCGTCCGCGATCTGGTGACTGGCCAAACCACTCGACTGGATCTGCCGGGGGCTCAGGACCTTGCCCTGAGCTATGATGGCTACTTCTTGGCCTACACCACGGCCTTCGACCAACCGGAGCTTGGCGACACCAACCAGGTGAGTGATGTGTATCTCTTCGACGCCACCGGCCAGATCACATTGATCAGCTATGAGGCCGAAGACTCTGTGGGCAATGCCCCCTCGTTCGGGCCAATGATCAGTCCAGACGGCCAGTTCATCACCTTTCAGAGTGAAGCCAGCAACTTTGTGGCCAACGATACTAACCAGCGGACCGATGTGTTTGTCGTCAACCTAGGCAACACTCCGCCGCGGATCCTAAGCAACAACGGCGTCCCCGAGGTTGAGCTCAGTATCGCCGAGAATAGCACGGCGGTCACTACGGTGCTGGCCAGCGACCCCAACGCTATCACCCAGACGCTGACTTACAGCCTCTCTGGGGCGGATGCTGACTTGTTCAACATGGATCTCGATACCGGGGCGGTTACCTTTGCGGAGGCACCGGACTACGAGGCTCCCGTCGACGCGGACGGCGATAACCGTTATGTCGCGATCATCGAAGTCAGCGATGGCGAGGCCACAACCACCCAAACGCTGACCATCACCATCACCAACGTCAATGAGCAGCCGATCGCTGTTGACGATGCGTTCACCGTCGCAACAGGTCAAAGCTACGGCCTTGATGTACTGGCCAACGACACCGATCCCGATGGCGATAGCCTGCAACTGGCCACCGTGAGCACGCCGGTCAATGGCCGTATTCGCATGGTCGACAACCATGCGGAGTACACCCCGAATGCTGGTTTCACCGGGATCGACACCTTTATGTATACCGTCAACGACGGCAACGGGATGACGGCGACGGCAACCGCCACCGTCACGGTTGAGGCCGCCGCGCCGCAGATGCTGGAAGTCATGGACCTGGTGCCGACCAGCACCGGAGTGACGGTGACCTTTAGCCAACCCTTCGATCCGGAGGTACTGAATCTCTACGACGCCAATGGCGCCTATGGCTTAGCCGATTTGACGGTGATGTCGCATGAGACCGGTATGCCACTGCGGGGCACCGTGTTCCTGGCGGAGGACTACAAGTCGCTGACTTTCGTGGCCACCGGCGGGATTCCAACGTCGGGATTCTATCATCTGACCCTCCGTAGTGCCGCAGATGGATTTCGTATGACCGATGGCACCCTCCTCGATGGCGATGACGATGGCCTGCCCGGAGGCGACTACGGCTCGCTGTTCACCATCGAACGGCCCCGCGAGGTGGTGGTCGGCATCCCTGATCTGGTTCGTGGAACCGGTCAGGCCGTGAACTACCCCGCGGACACGACCGGGGTCCCGCTGTCCCTGAGTAATGGGGCGGGGATCACTACCCTGAGCCTGTCGCTGAGCTATGACCCGGCCCTCCTAGCGATCAACGACGTGCTGCCGGGAACAGCGCTCCCCGAAGGAGCGGCGTTGAGCACCGAGAGCAGCCAGCCGGGACAAATGGTGTTGACCCTCACCAGCCCAATTCCCTTGCCGGCCGGTCCTCTTGATCTGGGGCGGCTGATCGCGACCATTCCTGAGGATGCTCCTTACGCGGCCAAGCAGATCCTCGACATCACCGAAGTGGTGATCAACGACGGCCAAATTGGCGCCAGCGCCGACGATGCGGTGCATATGGTGCAGTATCTGGGCGACATCGACGGCGATGGCAAGATCCAGGTCAATGACGTCTCCTTGCAGCTCAACTACGCCGCGCAGCGAACCCGTGGCTTTGTCAACGCACCGCTGGTCGATCCCAATATCATTGGGGACATCAACGGCGATCAGCGGGTTCAAGTCTCCGATGTAATTCTGGTGTTGCAGCAGGCAGCCCAACGCGTTGTGGATGAGATCCCGGCGATTCCGAATTTGCTCGATCTACCCACGGCACAAGGGCCGGATCCGAAGCTCTACATTGCTCAGGACCTGCAAGCCGTCCCGGGAGGCACTATCTCGGTTCCAATTGAGCTGGAGGTGACCGATCGGTCGGGGATTAATCTGAGTAGTGCTGCCGTGGTAATCACTTACGATCCAAGCGTGTTTACGATTACCGCACCTCAACTGGGGACGCTGCTCGGCGATGGCTTCGCGAGCATCTTCAATATGGAGGTTCCTGGGCGGGTGATCTTCCAAGCGGTGGCCTTTGGACCTGGGCTGGATCTGGCTTATGGTGCACTTGGGGAACTGTTCCGCTTTGACCTGACGGTAAACCCAGGAGCGACGGGCGATGGCTACTTGAACCTCATGGCGTTTGAAGGGACGACCACCGCGCTTTATAACGCTGCGGGCGAGTCGTTGATCCTGATCCCGGCACCGACCAATGGCATTGATGCGGTCGATGGTCGAGTCACCATTCTTCCTGAGGGAGCTTCGGTTGCCGAACAATCGGGCTCGGAGGACGGGCCGGCCTTGGTCTTTGGCCTGGTGAACACACCGACGAACGGCAATCACGGAATGGGTTTGGGCAATCAGGAACCGGAGACGACGCTGATGCCCACGGGAAAGCTCGATTCGTCCGCAGCACCACTGATCTGGGCGACTCCAGCTCAGGATGAGCTGTTGATCGGGCAAAGCGGTGCACAGGAGGGCGAAGACGAGGAAGAGGGGCTGTTTGCTGTCTTCGTGGCCTAACAAATCTCATCGTCCGGAAGCGGAGACGCTCATACCGCTACCCGCTTCCGGGCGGTTGTGACAAGACGCGAACGCTTCGCGGAGCATATCCTTGGGCGACTCAGACGCGCTCATTCTGCACATGTTGAAATAGGTCCGCCATCTTGATGCCTAGGGCTAGGCAAATGCGATAAAGCGTTTCGATCGAGGCAGAGTTTTTGCCCAGTTCAATCTGTGACAGATACCCCAGTGATACGCCGGTGCGATGGGACATCTGCTGTAGGGTCAGCCCCAGTGCCTTGCGGCGATCGCGGATGGCCGCACCGAGCGATTCCTTGAGCCGCTCTTCGGTCATTCGCAGCAAGCCCTTGTGTTCCAGGCAACGGATGACAATTTCGCGTAACTGGTCAATCTGGAACGGTTTCGACAGGTAGTCATAGGTGCGGGCGCGGAGACTCTTTAAGACGCTATCAACCGAGGGATAGCCAGTCACCACAATGACACTGGCATCGGGATGATAGTGGTGAATCCAGCCAAAAACCTGGTCAGGCTCGAGTCCGGGCAGCACATAGTCCATGATGATGAGGTGGTAACCATCCTCATCTTTTTTCTTGTTGGGATCATCGACTGAGGATTTCGAACGGAGCTGCATCTCGATCAGAGTAGGGTCGGAAATCGAATCGATGCGAAAGTCATTATTGGCCAAGGCGGCCTGAATCAACGCACAGGTTGAGGTATCGTCGTCAAGAATTAGGATGCGGATCTCGCCCGCAGACTGGAGTTCTCCCAGTCCGCTGGTGGGGCTACGCAAAGCACTCGCGGCCGGAGCAGGGGCAAAGGCATCATTGGTCGGGGGTGGCATCAATCCGTCTCCTCAGCCGATGAAATCAAGTTCAATGTATGTTTTTCTAGACGTCGTGAGGAAGATTGCCTAGCGATTTTGCGCAATCGGGAAAATCATCCGGACATTGGTTCCATGGGGCGAGGCAGGATTGATCTGGATACCGGCATGATGGGCATGCAGGATACGGTACACGATGGCCAGTCCAAGCCCACGGTGACGAACCTTCGTCGTAAAGAAGGGCTCGACAAAGAGCTTGGCCCGAATCTCGGCGGTCATGCCGGTACCAGAGTCGATTACCTGGACTTCGACACACTCCCCGGGAGCGACCTTGCCCAGGAACGAGCCGGCTAGTCCGGCCGAAACCTGGATCGGGTTGGCGCGGACCGTAATTTGCCCCTGATTGGGAATGGCTTCAGCGGCATTATCAATGATGTGGTTAAACACCACCGACAAGGGCGTCGACTCCACGGCAATGGGCGGCAGGTCGGGTGGGATTTGCAGTTGCAGCTGAACATTGGCCCGACCATTTTGCCGCAAGCGAGCCTCCTCACCACGCAACACTTCGTGCAGGTGCGAGGCTTGTGGTCGGGCCTGACCACTCCGACTCAGTTGGTGTAGCTGTTGGGTAAACACGATGCCGCGCTGCCCCACCTTACTGACTTCGGTGAGGTATTGATGCGGTTGAGAGCCATGAGGCAGCATGGCCAGGGTCAAATCGGTGAATCCAAGGATGCCCGTCAAGATATTGTCAAAATCGTGTGCCATCCGTCCGGCAACGATCGAGGCGTCTTGGAGACGCTGCAGGAGCCGGGTTTGGTCGATGGCTGCGCCGGGTTGTTGGGCAAGAATCTCTGTGCGGGGCAATAACTGACTAAGGAAGATGACCAGTTGATGATCCTGCTCGGCCCACTGCACGGGCGTAAACTGTTCCAGCCAGACGGCGCCCGATTCGCGGCCGGGAATCGCCAGCGGAGTGATCAAGCAATGACGACCATCGGTGGTTTCCACCGGAACCGTTTGTCCTTCACTGAGCGCCCGACGGACTTCCTGGGGATTGCCATTGATCAGGGCAAAAATGTCTGGATTCAGTGGGGAACGCTGACTGGAGATCAATACCGTAGCGGATCCTTCCAAGGGCCAGCGGGCTGCAACGCCTCCCAGGCCGAACAAGGTGGAGAGCTCGGCGAGGAGTTCGCGCAATGGTCGAATTGCCGTCGACGCGGACAATAATCGCGAGAACAAGCTCACCGCGCTTTCAAGGGTAACAGCTTCTGTGGTCGGCACGGTTTTTTCCTCGCAAGGATCTCAACGCAGGCGGAGGTTGGCGAATTGTGACGGTTGAGTTTTACTCCAACGTGAACTGGAGGTATTTTACTTTTCTCTAGTTCAATTTCTCAAGCCCGTCAAACCTCTTTTTTACTTCTGACAAAAATCCTCCCTCAATTTTGCCCGGAAATCATGCCTAAACTGAATCAACTAGGTAATTTGGGCGGAGCCCTGGCGTAGGAGTTCGCCTAGACAAAATCTCCCGCGCCAGGTAAGGGCATGCCTCTGAATGGAAATGTGACTCGACGACCACATAATTCTGCCGAATCCCCCGCCCATGGCGAGGGACTGCGACGACTTCGGAAGGGAATGAAACGCAGCATCCGCAAAATGTGGCTTTGGTTGTAGCGACCCGCGCGGTCGTGTCGATAACCATCAGCACAGCGGTTTCAGGATAGCGGCCGCTCCGGGGGATTGGGGGATCTTCTTCACGCCACTTGTGGACAGCGATGGCTTTGGCCAATGCGTGAGGGGAACACGCTGGCCAATGGGCTCGCTGGCTCGATAAGCAGAGGCCGGGGGCGTGGTTCCGGGTCGGGAAACCGATTCGCAATCACGATCGACCTCTCTGGCGTGGAGGAGAATTTCTCATCATCAGGGAGGATCCCAATGGTGAGTCAGCTCGAACATGAGGTTCAGCAACTGTGGCGGGATTATCAGGCGACTCGGGCGGTACCACTCCGCAATCGCTTGGTGGAACGCTACTTACCGCTGGTCAAGTATAATGCTGAGCGAATCTGGCAACGCCTCCCTGATGGAGTCGAATTGGATGATTTGATCAGTGCTGGCGTTTTCGGTCTCATGGATGCCATTGATGCGTTCGATCTCGAACGTGGTGTCAAATTTGAAACCTATTGTGTGCCGCGGATCCGTGGAGCCATGCTGGATGAGCTACGCACCATGGACTGGGTACCCCGTCTAGTACGCTCCAAAGCGAGCAAAATGGAAGAAGCTCGCAAGGCTCTCGAAGCGGAACTGGGCCGCCCTCCCCGCCCGGAGGAACTTGCCACGAAATTGGGTGTGCCTTTGGAACAACTCGATGAATTGGTAGGCGAATCCACGGCAGTCGGGTTGGTCTCGCTTAATAAAAAATGGTTCGAAACCGACAGCTACAAAGATGTCCGCGAAATTGACATCCTCGAAGATAAGAAAGCCGAAGATCCTACCCACCGTCTGCAAAATCGCGATCTGATGCGGCTGGTCACCCGTGGCCTCAATCGCAATGAACGTCTCATTATCATTCTTTACTACTACGAAGACATGACGATGAAAGAGATCGGGGCCACCCTCGATCTGAGCGAATCGCGGGTCAGCCAGATGCATTCCAGCATTGTCTCACGTTTGCAAGCCCAACTGGCCAAGCGACGTCCCGAGTTTAGTAGTTGAAAGCGATCGGTCCCCTACACGAAGCATTAGGAAGCTGGGGACTCGGGGACCACACCGACCGCCATCAGACTACATCCCGTGATGATCGGGAGTTGGAGTTCTTGAGCGCGGGCAACAACTTCGGGGGCATCCGCGCCAGGATTAAGATAGACTTCGCCGATATCCAGCCCGACCAATTCCTCCAGTACTTGAATGCCAATGGCTGGGGGTAGATAGATGCTGACGCGATCGATGCGAACCGTCGGGATTTCGCGGATGGATCGATAGGCTATCAAACCTTCGATCATGGTCTCCTTCGGATGGATTGGGTAGACCATGTAGCCATGCAGGTGATAGGCACGAACCGCTTGATTACCATATTTCTGGCGATCCGGACTGGCCCCGAGGATGGCTACAGTGGGAGGGGGCATGACGATGGTTTCTCCGCTTGAGGTCGCATAATCTAATCAAACTGAGGGAACAGCCTGGCGAGATGCATCAGCTTAGCGAGGAAAGCGGAGATCGAACAACCCGGTCTCTGGCAAGACGGGAGGTAAGGATAAATAGTAGGATACGGGGGAAGCGTGGATTCAGTCGTTGTCTTCGTCGACATGACCTAAGATGGTGGGATCATCGGGTCCACCCTGGGACAAACGAATCGCATCGTAGACTTCCTGGCGATGGACGGGGACATCTTTTGGGGCGACGATTCCCAATCGCACCTTGTCACCTCGAATCTCGACTACCGTGATCACAATGTCGTTGTTGACCACGATACTCTCGTTTTTTTTCCTGGACAGTACGAGCATCGCTCTCTATCCTTTTGCTGGAGGGGGATTGGTGCCTTCACCCGATCGGGACTAGGAAAAGGCGTGTTCAACCAAAGTTAGCCGATCGTTTCCTGTGCAACTCTGCCTTGACACTCCCTCACGATGGATCGCTTGATAACACGTGTCCTGATGCTTCATATCCTGATGCTTTATGGCTGGTATGCCTGAGGGCGTTGATGGGAGTTGGTCCATTCGGAATGAACCTTACCGAATGAACCTTACCGAGCATACCTTGAGCATAAATCAGGGTGTTTCTAAGCATTGAACCGAGTGACCATCGGCGTTGGAGTCAACGCATCGAATCGCAGCACCCTTACACTAGGCAGTCAGTGACTCTACCTAGTGTGATGTCCAGGTGTTTCTGAATGATGGTCTCAGCCCAGTAAATGGGGCGCTGGGTTGATCATTTCATCCGCTGAAACACCATTTTACTGTATCGGCCAGTAGAATCCGCGTCAAGCATCGAAGCGATCCCTCGCGGACTATTTTGGGATGTTTGGCATGTAATTTTCAACTCAGTGCGGGTGCGCTCGACATCTTGTACAGGTTACGCCGGCATCACCATGCCATGTTCCCCACTTCGACTCCTCCCGAGCTGCTTTCGATTTGGCAAACGGCAAGCTCCCTGGATACGTTATTCGAAAGGCCTACTTGTTACCGAACAACCCCGAGGGAGGTTTAAGGATGCGAACGACAATCCAACTGGGTTGCTCTACCGGGTTGCTCGTCTCTCTGGCAATATTCGTTTTGTCGGAAGCGGCCGGACAATCCTCTTCCTCGCCAACGCTTCAACAATTTTACAGTTTGCAGAAGGTTGCTGACCAAAAGTTCGAATTCGAGGTGAATCGGGCCTTGCAACAGCTTGCCGTGCCGGGAACCTCAGCGCGGCAAGCACGGATCACGCTGAAGTTACTCCGCCAGCAGCTCGACCGCGACACCACCATCTCCCCGGCGAAGCGTCGAGAACTAACCCGACGCATCCAAACTGCTCTGGGAGCAGCCAAGCCTCCTGCGCGGACGTCGGCGAACCAAGAGACCCAGACGCCGCAGTTTGGCACGTCGTCAGCTACTCCAATGCCCCGATCCACTGCCCAGGCAAATGCTGACTTCCAAGCAGCACTGCGTTCACTAGCCGAACTGCAAAGGGCAGGTCGGTATGTGGAAGCAGAACAACAAGTCAACAGCTTGCTCGCCAAGTATCCCGATCATCCGCTGGCACAAGTTCTGGCTCGACGGGCTTCGCTAGCCACTCGCATCCAAGATGCTCAGAAGCTTGTGCAAGATAGTGCGAGCCGTGTCGAACAAGCCTTGCGCGATGTCGACCGGTCTTCTCTGCCAGCCAACGGGGATGTGGAATTTCCCGAGGATTGGCAAGAAAAGACGGCAAGGCGGGCTCAGGATACCCTCACGGACAAGGAACGGGCTTTACTGAAGGCGCTGGAAAAACCTGTCACGCTAAAATTCCAAGCGGCCCCATTTACTCAGGTTCTGCAGCAACTCTCTGATACGATCGGTCAGCCGATTATTGTCGATAAGGCTGCTCTGGAAGCGTCCGAAATTGCCTCGAATGCCCCTGTCTCGATCGTTGCCGGCAAGATTAGTGTCCGTACCGCCCTCCGGAAAATCCTCAGCGACCTCGGTCTGGCCTACATCATCAAAAACGAAACCATCCTGGTCACCTCGCAGTTCAAAGCGCAGCAAATGATGGTCACCCGCGTCTACTATCTGGGCGACCTGCTCCAGGGCGGTACCTTCAGCAATGCCGTGCAATGGGGACCCTACCTCAGCCAACTGCAGGAACAAGAAAACGCCCGCCAGATCGTGAACCTCATCCAGCAGTCGATCGACCCACAAAGCTGGCGTGAACAGGGAGGGTTGGGCAGCATCCGCTACTTGGCCCCACTCAAGGCCCTGGTGGTGCGGCAAACCGCGGAAGTCCACTCGCTCCTGCAGAGCAAGCTGCCTCGCTAAGATAGAAATGCGTTGCTTGCGGCACTTCAGCCATCCCCGGACACATGTCCGGGGCTCCACTTCGGAGCGGGCCGTGTGGACGTAAGTGCTTGATCAAAAACAATTTGCTCATCGTTCCAGTGGCCAACCGGTCCAGAAGATGACTCCCCTGCCGCGGCCAAAACGCCTCACCTTGGTCCCCGGATCACCCCGGTTTTGTCCCCAAGAAGCCCGAAAAAGGTCCGGAAAAGGTCCGGAACAAAACAGACTGATCGGTTGCCTGCTAGCGTGTTAATCTCTTCCTAGCTGCTATACAAAAATATCCTGCCAATCTATATATACTCGGCTTGGGGCAAAATCGCG
Source organism: uncultured Alcaligenaceae bacterium (assembly GCA_964410665.1). Taxonomy (GTDB): domain Bacteria; phylum Planctomycetota; class Planctomycetia; order Gemmatales; family Gemmataceae; genus CAYPIE01. The sequence goes on along the minus strand of CAYPIE010000013.1, from coordinate 47,728 downwards.
ACTTTTCTTTGGGTCGGGGTTGCGGGGATTTGTGGGGATCATCTGCGGACACGGCCCGGCCTACGCCAAGACTGACTGGGAGCTCTACAGCATACGTTAACCACCCTGCTCCCATATTCCCAGATCTGGTCGGCCGCGACGTTTTCAGCGTGTTGGTCGAATTCCCACGGAGGTTCGGCCAAGGTGAATCCAAAGCCTCCGAATTTGCGAATACGCTAGTTGGAATGGATCCGTACATTTTCTCTGCCCCTTATCCACTGCACTGAGGCAACGCATGCGAAAAGCCTTGCTGTCCGCCGTCCTGGTTCTGGCCGCTTCCCTCACCCCCATCGTGAATGCTCAGGAGTGGAGCCGATTCCGCGGCCCGAACGGCTCCGGGGTGATCGCCGGCCCGCCGATTCCCGAAGACTGGTCTTCGAAGACGAACCTGAAGTGGAAGTTGCCGTTGCCCGGCAAGGGCTCATCCTCCCCGGTCGTCGCCGGTGACCGCGTCTACATCACCTGCTACACCGGCTACGGCATTAGCCGGGACAACCCGGGCGAGGCGAAAGACTTGGTCCGCCACCTGATCGCGGTCGACCGCAACACCGGCAAGGAACTCTGGCGGGCTTCGGTCCAGTCGGAGCTGAATGAGGATCCGTACCGCGGCTTCATTACCGAGCACGGTTACGCCAGCAGCACCCCGGTCATCGACGGCGATAGGATTTATGTGCTCTTCGGCAAGTCGGGCTTGTTCGCCTACGATCGTGGCGGCAAGAAGTTGTGGCAGGTCGACCTCGGCCAGAAGTCCGACCCCGCCCGTTGGGGCGATGCTTCCAGTCCGATCATCGTCGGCAATCTGGTCATCGTCAACGCCGGCGTGCTCGGCAACCACTTCGTTGGGGTGGACAAGAAGACTGGCAAGATCGCCTGGGAGGTCGCCGACCCCGCCTATACCAACTCCTGGTCGACCCCTACCGTAGTAAAAGTCGATGGCCGCCCGCAGCTGCTGTTCACGGTTCCCAACATGGTGATCGCGGTTGAGCCGACTTCGGGCAAGAAGCTCTGGTGGTTGGACACGCCGCTGAATGACGCTACCTGTGGCAGCATCATCCTCAAAGGCGACCAGGGCTTCATCATGGGTAGCCGCCTCGGCCGGGCCCTGGCGTTTCGTTGTGGCGGCTCCGGGGATGTCACCGACAGCAACATTCGTTGGAAAAAGAACCTCCGCTCTGGCATCAACACCCCGGTCATTGTCGGTGACAACATGTACTGGTCGCAAGGCGGCCTGTTTTACGCCGCCAGCCTGGAGACGGGCGAGTACGTCTACCGGGAACGGCTGCCCCGCTTCGGCGGCCCGACCGGGGGCTTCCGCAACGCCACCTATTCCTCACCCGTGGCGGTCGGCAACAAGATCATCCAGTTTGCCCGCGACGGCGAGAGTTATGTCATCGAGGCCCGCGACGAATTCAAGGTGCTGGCGCACAACCCGGTGTTTCCTGGCGATGACAGCTCGTTTTCCGGCACTCCGGCGGTGAGCGACGGTGAGATGTTCATGCGCTCGGACGCCTTCCTCTACTGTATCGCGGCAAGCGCACAGTAACGGCTAGAATCGGGTCAACCAACCAGGAGTAGGAAATAAGCAGTCTTTCAACGAGTGCTACCAACAACACGCTTGGCTCCGTCGATGCGGGCACCCGAACCGGGTGCCCGTTTTCGTTGGCGACCGAGCTTGAATCGATTCAAGCCATTATGGTACAGGACCGATACAAAGGTTTAGCTCTTTTGGTTCTATTTCTCGTTCACAGGAGGCTGCCCATGACGGTTTCGGCGATCCCGGCAGGTTATCACTCAATCACTCCGTATCTGACCATCCGCGACGCCCGCTCAGCGCTCGACTTCTATCAGAAGGCGCTTGGGGCGACCCTAGTGATGGAGTTAACTGCGCCGGATGGCACGATTGCCCATGCCGAGTTGCAGATCGGCGACTCGAAGATCATGCTCAGCGAGGAGAACCCGGAGTGGGGCTGTCTGAGCCCCTCGACGCTGGGCGGAGCTGGCGGCAGCCTGATGATCTATCTTGCCGATGTGGACGCCGCGTTTGAGCGGGCAATTGCCGCGGGCGGCACCGAGCTGCGTCCGGTCGTCGACCAGTTCTACGGCGACCGTTCGGGTACCTTCAAGGATCCGTTTGGTCACACCTGGACCCTGTCGACACACATCGAAGATGTTTCCCCAGAAGTGATGAAACAGCGGATGGACGAGTGGATGGCCGAGTGGAAGGCCCAGCAGCCGGCGTAAGCAAAAAGCCCGGCAGTTCGCTCAAATCTTCTCACGCTTCTCGGATCCGTTTGCCATAATGGGGTGCGACTTTCTCCACCGGCGAACGATTCGAGAGGCCGCCCATGTCCAGCCGCTATGCACTTGTGCCCTACCGACCCTCGGGCCAATTGGGGGAAGCCCTGGTAGCTCTGGGGCTGCTCTGGCTGCCCCTGCTGCTGGTGCTGAGCACGCTGTACGCCTACGCCACCATCGACATTCGCGGCCTGTTCAGCGTGATGGCCTTGCCGGTCATGGTCGGCGGGCTCGGCTACGCGCTGGCCTACCTGGCCCGTCGCGGCCGCTGTCGCAACCGGGCGTTTGTCGCCTGGGTCGGCTTCCTGGGCGGGCTGGTGGTGCTGTACTGGGCCTGGGTCATGTTCTTCTTTGCCCAATCACAGCGGGTCGGGCTGGTGCTGAACCTGAGCCAGCTCATGGCCCCGGATGCCCTGTGGCAGCGGCTGCTACACGTCAATAGAATAGGTTATTACTCGTTGATTGGTTGGACCCCGACCGGGATCGTCCTGTGGCTGTCCTGGGGGCTCGAGGCTGTAGTCATCCTCCTCGGCATTCCTGTCCAGGCCTACCTGACCGTCCACCGCGACTTGTACTGCGAGGCCTGCCAAGCGTGGTGCGAGACCACTGAGGAACGCTACCTGAGGCCGACGGAACGTCTGCGGTCCCTGGCCGCTGACGCCATCGAGCTCAACGACCTGACCGGCCTCGACCCGCTCGACGAGCCGGAGTTCCCCTGCATTCGCTGTGAGGTGCTGCGCTGCCCCGACTGCCACGGGACCAAGGGGCTGCGCTTTAGCCGGCTCACCACGCTGGGCGAAGGAGAAGTCGACGGCGAGGAGCACGCGGCATGGGAGGACATCCCGGGAGTTTACCGGCCGGCTGATGATGAGGGCGAGGGCGAAGTGACTGTGTAACTATCAGGCGGCCTGAGAACGAGATTCACCCCACCGCCACTACCTCATCCCCCGCCAGCACAAACACCCGATCGCCCGTGCTTGGCCGCAGCGGGGCCAGCCCGGTGAAACTGCCGAAAGCCGGCAGGATGCCGTGGCGTGGCCCGAACCAGAAACAGGCCAGGCGTTCGCGTTGCCGGCCGCGGCCAACCAGGGTCACCGCCGGGTGCAAGTGGCCGGCCATGGCATAGCCGTTGGGGTGTTCGCCGGGGTAGTGCTGCAGCACGAACGGGCCCTCCACTACCGGTTCGGTCAGGCAGCGGATGCCCAGGGACGGTGGCGGATCGCCGGCGTGGCGGTCGTGGTTGCCGCGGATCAGGTCGATGGCCAGGGTGGGATGTTGGCCGCGCCAGGCTTGCAAGATGTTCAGCACCTCGGGCGACTTGCTGGTGCGGGCGTGGAACAGGTCGCCCAGGATGATCAGGCGGTGGGCACGGCTGCGAGCCAAGGCTCGGTCCAGGCGGGCCAGGTCGTGGGGCGTGTCCTCGGGCACCGGGATGGCTGCGGACCGGAAATGGGCGGCTTTCCCCCAGTGCGGGTCGGCGATCAAGAGCGTTCGCTGTGCGGGCCAGGCGATAGCGCGTTCAGGCAGCAAGCAAAGTTCCTCACCTTCCAGGGTGAGTCGGGCGTCCAAGCGGGTCTGTGTAGTTGGCATCATCCGGCAGCCTTCTCCAAGTCGAGTTGCATCTTGCGAACCCGGTCAGCCAAGGTCTCCGAACTGACTCGCTCGCGTAGCCGGTCCACCATCAGCGGGAAGCCGAATGGTGTTGGTCGCCGCAGTTCAACGATGCGGATGGTGCTGGCCGCCAGCTGTTGCAGGGCCTGGTACAGGCGGCTGTACTCCAGCTGGCGTTCCAGGACTTCGCGGTGCGCCTGGTCGAGCAGCAGGTTGTCCGGCTCGTGGTTGGCGAAGACGTTGTAGAACAGGCTGCTCGAGGCCTGCAGATATTTCATGCTGTTGCCACTGTCGCGGGTGCCCGGGAAGATCAGCCCCGAGATGCGGGCGATCTCGCGGAACTGCCGCCGAGCGAGTTCGGTAGCATTCAGGCTGGCGGGGATGTCGTCGAGCAAGTTGTCCGGGGAGAGCAGCCCTTCGTCGAGGGCCTTCTCCAACGGTGCCGGCTCGGGGGCGAGCAGTTCCAGACCGTAGTCGTTGAAGGTCAGCGTGAAGGTGATCGGCTGCCGCCGTGCCAGGCGGTAGGCCCACAACGCCGCCAACCCCTCGTGCACTAGCCGGCCGGCGAACGGGTAGATGAACAGGTGGTGGCCGTCGCGGGTTTTGAGCCGTTCGATCAGCAGTTCGGACTGGCTTGGGATCAGCGACCAGTCCGCTTGCAACTCCAGGATCGGCCGCACTGCCTGCATCTCGGCATCCGCGAAGATGCCTTGCCGCGCTTCGTCCAACCGGCCGCGGATGGCCGCGCTGAGTTCAGAGGACAGGGGGAGTCGGCCGCCCACCCAGCGAGGCACGGTGCCGGGCTTGCCCTTGGCTTTGCGGACGTAGGCGGTCAGGTCCTGCACCCGGGCCAGCTCCAGCAGTTTACCGGCGAAGACGAAGTGGTCACCGGGGCGCATGCGACTAATAAACGTTTCCTCAACGGTACCCAGCTTCGCCCCGCGAAGGTAGCGGACCTGGATCGCGGGGTCGCTCGTGATGGTGCCAATAGCCATGCGATGTCGGCGGGCGATGCGTTGATCGGTGACGGTGTGTCGGCCCTCGACCTCGACGACTCGTCGATACTCTGGGTAAGCATACAGCGACCGACCACCTTTCGTCACAAAGTCCAGCACCCAACCCCACTCCAAGGGCGTCAGGTCACGGTAGGCGTGCGCTGAGCGGACCTCCTGGTACAGCTGCTCGGGTTCGAAACCACCTCCCAGTGCCACCGTCACCAGGTGTTGTACCAGCACATCGAGTGGCTTCTCCATCGGCTGCCGCCCCTCGATCTTCCCGGCCAGGGCCGCCTCCCGGGCCGCCGACACTTCGACCAGCTCTAGGGCATGCGTCGGCACAAAGGTAATGCGGCTTTCCACTCCCGGCCGGTGGCCACTTCGGCCGGCACGCTGGAGTAACCGCCCGACTCCTTTGGGGCTGCCGATCTGCAGCACCCGGTCGACGGGTGAAAAGTCGACGCCCAAGTCTAGGCTTGAAGTACACACGACACACCGCAGGCTACCAGTGCGCAAGCCTTCCTCGACCCAATCGCGGACCTTGGGGTCGAGCGAGCCGTGATGCAGGGCCATCAGCCCGGCGAAGTCGGGGCAGGCTTGCAGGATCTGTTGGTACCAGATCTCGGTCTGGGCCCGGGTGTTGGTGAACACCAGGGTCGTCGCTCCCTCTTCGATGGACTCGATGACCTGGGGTAACAGCCGCAACCCCAGGTGGCCGGCCCAGGGGAAGCGTTCCATCGACTCGGGGATCAAGGAGTCAATCTGCGTTGTTTTGGGTAGTAGCCCTTGGACCATCCGAACCGTTTTTCCGGACGACCCGTTCAACACCTGCAGCGCGACATCGAGGTTACCCAGCGTGGCCGACAACCCCCAGACCCGCAACCCCGGCCGCCAGTAGCGCAGCCGGGCCAGGCCGAGTTCGGTCTGCACGCCCCGTTTGCTGGCCAGCAGCTCGTGCCACTCATCGACTACCACCATCCTGAGGTTCGCAAACAGCTCAAAGGCGTCGTCCCGAGCTAATAGCAGTGACAAGCTCTCCGGGGTAGTCACCAGGGCGGTTGGTAGGCGTTTGCGTTGGCGGTTGCGGACACTGGAGGAGGTGTCGCCGGTGCGGGTTTCCAGGGTCCAGGGTAAGCCAAGGGCAGCCAGCGGGAGCTGCAGGGCTTCCAGGGTGTCCGCGGCCAGGGCCCGCAGCGGGGTGATCCACAGCACATGTAGCGGCTGCGCGGGGAGTTTCTTCCAGGTGGCGTGATCAGGGTGGGTGTCGAGCCACTCCTGGATCGGGCCCAGCCACGCGGCATACGTCTTGCCGGTCCCGGTCGCGGCGTGGATCAGCCCGCTCTCGCCCGCGGCATAGGCCTGCCACACCTCACGCTGGAACGGAAACGGCGTCCAGCCGCGCTGGGCAAACCAGTCCGCGATACTCTGGGCCCTGGGCTCTGTGGCTGGGGCCGCGCACTTCCGTTTCGCGTCGGTTTTTGGCTTCGGGATGCCGCGCCGTTGCGGACTCATGTGCCCTCCCTCTCGGGGAGCATGGCCCAGACGGCGGCCAGGGTGTCGGCGTCGGCGGCGGTCTTGTCGTGCCGCCAGCGGAGCATGCGCGGGAAGCGGACGGCGATGCCCGATTTGTGCCGGGTCGAGCGCTGAATGCCCTCGAAGGCCAGCTCGAACACCAGCTGCGGCTTGACCGTCCGGACCGGGCCGAACTTCTCAACGGTGTGCTGACGGATGAACGCGTCGACTTGCCGGATCTCGGCGTCGGTCAGACCGGAGTAGGCTTTGGCAATGGGCAACAGTTGTCCATCGGACCAGACGCCAAACGTGTAGTCGGTGTACAGGCTGGCCCGTTTGCCGCTGCCACGTTGGGCATAGATGAGCACGGCGTCCAGGGTGAGCGGCTCGATCTTCCACTTCCACCAGTCGCCGCGGACGCGGCCGACGCGGTACGGAGACACCAGACGTTTGAGCATCATGCCCTCAACGTTGAATGACCGGCTCTGCTGCCGCAGGGCAGCCAGTTCCTCCCAGCTGTTGCCGGCGAGCACGGGGGATAACCGGAGCGGATTCCCTGTGGGTAACTCGCTCAGGGACGCGGCCAGGCGTTGCCGCCGCTCGGCCAGCGGGCGTTCGCGCAGGTCCTGCCCGTCGGCCTCGACTAGGTCATAGCTCATCAGGATGACCGGGATCTCCTCGAGTAGCTTCTTGGTCACCGACTTGCGGCCGATGCGGCGTTGTAACTGGGCAAACGGCAACACCTGTTCTTCCCGCCAGGGCAGGAGCTCACCGTCAATGACCATGCCGTCGGGCAGGTGGCTGGCGACGCTGCTGATCTCGGGGTAGCGGTCCGTCACCAACTCCTCGCCGCGCGACCAGAGGAACACCTGGCGCTGGCGGACGATTAACTGGGCGCGGATCCCGTCCCATTTCCACTCGGCTTGCCAGTCGCTGGGGTCGCCGAGGGTGTGTGGCTCTTTCTCCAAGGGGTGGGCCAGAAAGAAGGGGTATGGGCGGCTAATATCCGCCTGAGCGGCATCCGCAGCGAGGAGTTCGCTGTAGAACCCAGGCGTCGGCTCCCAGTCGCCCATCAGCCGGTGAGCCACCAGGGCTGGTTCCAGGCCGGACACCTGGGCCAAAGCCCGGGTTACCAGTTGTTGGGACACACCCACCCGAAAGCTACCGGTGATCAGCTTGTTCCACACGAAGCGTTGCCGTTGATCCATTTCTGCCCAGGCATCCAGCATGGCCTGCCGTTGGGCAGCCTCGTCCTGATCACGCAGAGGAAGTAGACGTTGTTCGATCCACTCATGCAAGGGTTGTTCGCTGGATCCCTCTGATCGTGGCAACACGAGAGCCGCTGTCTCGGCGGCATCGCCGACGGCATGATAGCATTCGTCCATCAGCCAGTCGGGCAGGCCCACCTGCTCGGCGGCCCAGGCACGCAGTTGCCGCGCTGGGATGACCTGACGAGGTTTGCGGCCGATCAGAAAATAGACGGCCCACGCAGCATCACGGGGACTGGACTGCTGGAAGTAATTCACCAACGCCGCGACCTTCTCGTTGGTCTTGTTGGTCTCATCCAGGGCAGTGAATAGCTGGCTGAACGCCTTCACTCCTCGGTCTCCAGCAGGGTTTCGGCACCGGCATCATCCCGCTCGCCTTCAAACTGGGTGGCCACCGTCTCAGCTTGGATGCCTCGTTCTTGCAACCAGCGGACCAGGACGGCCGTGTAGCCATGCGTGACCAGCACCCGCTCCGCGCCGGTCGCGGCAATGGTGTTGAGTAAGCCCGGCCAGTCGGCATGATCTGACAGCACAAAGCCGCGGTCGACCGCTTTGCGTCGCCGAGTGCCGCGGATGGTCATCCAACCAGAGGCGAGCCCGGTGGCCAGGTTGCCAAACCGGCGGGTCCACGGCGTCCCCTGGACGGAGGGAGGCGCCAGAATGATCGAGCCGGCCCAGTCCTGTTTTCGGGATAGATTACCAACGGGTGTGGTGGGCGGTAAACCGAAGCCGCTCGCCCGATAGGCCTGGGTCAGCTTCTCGACGGCGCCATGGGTGTAGATGGGACCGATGCTCGGGTCCAGTCCGGCGAGCAAGCGCTGCGATTTGCCCAGAGCATAGCCCAGTAGCAAGCTGGCTTTGCCAGCATCGCGATTGGTTTGCCACCAGCGGAGAATGTCGGTGACCACCTGTTGCCGATCGGGCCAGCGGTATATGGGCAGGCCAAAAGTCGATTCGGTGATAAAAGTATGGCAGGGGACGACGTCGAAGGGAGTGCAGGTCGGGTCGGGCTCCACCTTATAGTCACCGGAGGCTACCCAGACTTCGCCATTTACCTCAACCCGCACTTGCGCAGAACCGATAATATGGCCAGCAGGGTGCAGGGACACCCGGGCTTGCTGGTGTGAGATCACTTCTCCATAGGGTATTGCCTGAAGGTTCGCCTGGGCCCCGAGGCGAACCCGGGCGACTTGCAAGCCTTCGTGCGTGGTCAGGTAATGACGGTTGCCCCAGCGGGCATGATCGGCGTGGGCGTGGGTAATGATTGCCCGCTCCACGGGCCGCCAAGGATCGACATAGAAGTCGCCGGCGGGACAATACAAACCATGGTTCGTCCGTTCTAGCACCACAGGATTCATTCCATAGAATAATCGTTCATCCTGAGCAGATTCCGGCTTGCGTCAAAATGCGTAATCCATACTAATAGTAGCGGTGAGTCAACTGTATTTGGCGACCCTCGCGTCCGGTCGCTGGGCGGACCTCATGCCGACTCGCCTCACCCCATGGGCTTGGTTTGCACCACAACCTTGATACTGGTATCCATCCTCCCCTGGAGTCTGAAACATGTTCAAGCGTCGTTCGTTCCCCGTACGACTGCGGTGTGAAGCGCTGGAAGATCGTTCTGTGCCAGCGGCGAATTTCTGGGCGGTGGCTTCGAGCGGTGCAGGAGGAACCGAAGTTCTGCTGCTGGATGCGGATTCGGCCGAACGCTTCCGCGTCCAGCCGTTTGGCGCCGATTATACGGGTCCGGTGGCCGCAGCGGTGGGCGATGTGACCGCCGATGGTGTGCCCGATCTGGTCGTGGCCGCGGGGGCCGGCGGTGGGCCCGTGGTGGTGGTGTATGATGGGGCGACCGGCGATGAGGAGCGTCGCTTCATGGCCCTAGCAGAGGACTTCCGGGGCGGCTTGTCCGTGGCTGTGGCCGATGTTAATCGTGATGCGCATGCGGACATGATCCTTGGTGCCCAAAGCGGTGGCGGGCCGGTGGTCCGGATCTTCGACGGCCAGACAGGCAACGATCTTGGCGCCTTCTTCGCCTACGATGCCGCATTTCGCGGTGGCGTACAGGTCGCGGCAGCCGACGTGGACGGCGATGAGCTGGCCGAAATCGTCACCGGGGCGGGTGTCGGTGGCAGCGCCCATGTCCGCGTGTTCGAGGCCGATGGCACACTGGTCAATGAGTTTTTCGCTTATGACCCCGATCTACGCATGGGCGTTGAGGTCGCGGCAGGTGATTTGGACGGCAACAGTGTGGCCGAGATCGTCACCGGCGCGGGCATGGGTGGTGGTCCGCATGTGAGTGTCTTCGATGGTCAGACCGGCACGAATATGGGCAGTTTCTTCGCAGCTGACGCGGAGCGACGTGAAGGCGTGCATGTGGGGGTCCGCTATCTCAACGGGCAGCTCGCCGGCATTATCGATGCGGTAGTCGGCGATGAGATGCGTGGCTTTGATGGTCAGACATTTGAGCCGATGTCTACGCCCATCATCACCAAGCCCGGGATGACCATGGGGAGCCCGGCCCAGATGGACAATGATGTCGTCCTGGACTGGACCAACATAATGCTGCAAACCGTGTGGCGTACTACCACCCAGCCGCCACAGGCCGCCCGGGTAATGGCCATTGTCGGCACGGCCATGCACGATGCGGTCAACTCGATCGAAGGCGGCTATGAGCCCTATCGCTCGATGATTGCCGCGCCCGAAGGAGCCTCGGTCGAAGCGGCGGCCGCCGCGGCGGCTTCCCGAGCTCTGAGCGAACTTTACCCAGACCGGGCCGATGACTACGCGACCAAGCTGGCCACCAGCCTGGTGGCGCTGGATGTCAGCGAGCAGGCCCGCGCCGATGGTGTCGCCGTGGGCACCGCCGCCGCTGAGGCGATCCTGGCCGAGCGGGCCGATGATGGGTCAGACCGCGAGGTCCCTTACACTCCTGGCAGTGAACCCGGGGATTACCAGCTCACTCCGCCCGGCTTCCTCGACCCGGTCGGCCCGCAATGGCCGGAGGTAACTCCCTTCGGCATGCTGCGTGGCGACCAGTTCCGCCCCGATGGCCCGCCGCCGCTGGACAGTGCGGAATACGCCGCGGACCTCAATGCGGTCAAGGAGATTGGCGGCACCACCAGCACGATCCGCACCGAGGAGCAGGCCGAGATCGGGCACTTCTGGGCCGATGTGCCGGGGGACAGTGTGACGCCGCCGGGCCACTGGCTGCAGATCGCCATGCGAGTGTCGCGTGAGGAAGGGCTGAGCCTGGGCGAGAATGCTCAGTTGATGGGCCTGCTGGGCCTGGCTTTGGCCGATGCCAGCATTGCCTCCTGGGATGCCAAGTACTTCTTCGACCTGTGGCGGCCGGAGACGGCCATCCGTCAAGCCGACACCGATGGCAACCCGGCCACGGAGTCCGACCCGAGCTGGGTACCCTTGTGGGAATCGCCCAACTTCCCCGCCTACACCTCCGGGCACAGCACCTACAGTGCTGCAGGGGCAGCGGTACTGACGGCGCTCTTTGGTGATGACCGATCGTTTGCAACTTCCTCCGATGACATGCCAGGGGTCGTCCGTTCGTATGACAACTTCGACGCGGCCGCCGAGGAAGCGGGGGTTAGCCGCATTTATGGGGGCATCCACTTCCAGTTCGATAACACCGATGGACTGTCCTCCGGTCGTGCGGTCGGCGAGTTTATCGTTGACAACTATCTGCGTCCGCTGGACTCCCCGCAGCAGCGGACCGACCCCGCAGAGCTGGCCGCCTTCCTCGAGTCGGATGCCCTAGAGCGGGCTGCCTTCGATGGTACCGGGAATAACCAGGCCAACCCCGAATGGGGGACGCCGTTTACCCAACTGGTCCGTGGCACCATCGACTACGCTGACGGCATCTCCGAGCCCAGCGGCGCCGATCGCCCCAACCCACGGGCGATCAGCAACGCCGTGGTCGATCAGGACGGCCAGAACCTGCCTAACAGTATGGGCCTGAGCGACATGGTGTGGATGTGGGGTCAGTTCCTCGACCATGATCTGTCGCTCTCAGATGCCATGGTGCCGCGGGAGCCGTTCAACATCTCGGTGCCCGCCGGTGACCCGGACCTGGATCCGAACGGTACCGGCCAAGCGATCATTCCGTTGGGCCGGGCCATCCACGACACTAGTACCGGCACCAGCGTGGACAACCCACGCATGCAGCTCAACCAGATCACCGGCTTCATCGACGGCTCAAACGTCTATGGCTCGGATGAGGAGCGGGCCCACGCCCTGCGAACCTTCAATGACGGCCGACTGAAGGTGAGCGATGGCGACTTGCTGCCGTTCAACACCGAAGGCATCGAGAACCTTGGGGGTCCGAATCCGGGCTTCTTCGTCGCCGGCGACATCCGGGCCAACGAGAATACGAACCTGTTGTCGATGCACACCCTGTGGGTCCGTGAGCACAACCGCATCGCCGATGCCATCTCTGCGGCCAACCCCGACTGGGGCGATGAGGAGATCTTCCAAAACGCCCGCAGGCTGGTGATCGCCCAGCAGCAGGTGATCACCTACAACGAGTTCCTGCCGGCCCTGATGGGGCCGAACCCGCTGCCGGCCTACACCGGCTACGACCCGAACGTGAACGCCCAGGTCGACGCCTTGTTCTCGACTGCCTCGTTCCGCATGGGCCACACGCTCCTGTCCTCGGAGTTGGCCCGGTTGGACAACGACGGCAACGTCATCCCCGAGGGGAATCTGCTGCTGCGCTCGGCCTTCTTCCAGCCGGAACTGGTAACCGAGGTGGGCATCGAACCCTACCTGATGGGCGGCGTGCTGCAACCGGCCCAGGAGTTCGATGCCAAGATCGTCGACGATGTCCGCAACTTCCTGGGCGACCCGCCCGGCGAGAGCGGCCTGGACTTGGCCTCCTTAAACATTCAGCGTGGCCGCGAAATGGGTATCCCGAGCTACAACCAGGCGCGGATAGACATGGGTCTGGCACCGGTAACCAGCTTTGCCGAGGTGTCTAGCGATCCAGCGGTGCAACAGGCCCTAGCCTCGATCTACGAAAGTGTCGATGACATTGACCCGTGGATTGGTGGTCTAGCCGAGGATGCGACCAACGGTGGCGTGGTCGGCGAGCTGATCAACGCGGTGTTCACCGACCAGTTCACGCGCAGCCGGGATGGTGACCGCTTCTGGTACCAGAACGTCTACACAGGCCCGCTGCTGCAGGCGATCGAGCAGACCACTCTGGCCGACGTGATTGAGCAGAATACGACGATCGAAGGTTTGCGCGAGAACGTGTTTATCCTATCATAGTTTGTGTAAGTGGTCCGAAGCACGCGCGGGCAGCCTTGGGGCTGCCCGCGCGTGCTTGGCGTTGGAAGTTCGCGACCTCATTGATCGCCAGCAGATCACCTTTGGTCGTGGCTTCATCCGCGACCTGGGCATGGCCTGATCACGGACTGGTTTGCGGCTTCGGTTGACCGGCTGGTCGATCGGGTTGTGGCTGAGAAGGCCGCTGCACTGACCACATATAGCCGATCAGATAGGCGATCAGGCTACACACCTTACATGCCAGGGGCATTGGTACCACCTCGTACCCCAAAAAGCCGACCAAGGTCGGCTGCACAGCGCCATAAACAAAGTGTCCCAGCTACAAACCCGTCCCGACTATCATCGCTAGGACGGCGGGTACCTGGCCGCGCGGCTTGAGCAACAGTCCCAGCGCCACTGGGACAAACAGGCTTCCCAGTGGCAGTTCAAATGCTCCCTCCAGCAGTTCGTACGCGCTTTCGCCCACATAGGCGAGGAGGACACTCCCTAGAGTCACCAGAACGACCGCGAGCTTGACTAAGGTCAATTCGGGAACCTCGCGTAGCCGGCCCATCTTGGAGAACAGGTTCCAGCCGAGCACAAACGCTGGGGACAGGAAGGCACTGTCGATGGTCGATAGCACCGCGGAGACCAACGCCAACAGGAAGACGATCAACACCACCAGCGAGGTAAGTAGCTTTCGGGCTAGCGACAGCACCACCGAAGCCGCAGGATCCACTTCCGGGATCAACCGCCCGCCTACGCCGAACATGAGCGGCAACAGACCCATTAGCAGGTAAGCCCCACCGGCGAGCAGACATACCTGCCGAGCTAGCCGATTCATCCGCCACAGCGGCCCGGCAAAGAACACCCCGGCCAGGAGCAGGCACAGCCCGGCACCAAACGGGTCGAGGGCCGCCCGCTGCAGTCCCGCGGCTTCGACTTCGTCGGCCTGGGTCAACAGGGTACCAGCACCGAACCAGGTCGCCAGTAGGGGAGGCAACACTCGGTTGCCATCCCCAACCCGTGACTTGGTGCCACTTACCTCAGAGCAAGATCACCATATCCTCGTTGTCCCCCAGGTTGCGATCTTCGGGGAACAAGTAGATGGTGTCCTTGCCAGTCTCGCCCTTGAGCTGGTCGGTCTGGTGATCTGAAGTGATATCGAGGTTGATAAACAGGCCAGTTTGCATGGCTTCGATGAGCTCGTCGATCAGATCGTCATCGGCGTTGGTGGTGCTGACCTCATCGCCGATCAGCGTGTCATTGTCGGTGCCGCCCTCCAGGTCGTCTCGGTCGACACCACCGATGATCAGGTCATTACCAGCTTGGCCATCGAGGAAATCGTTGCCGGCCAGGCCGAGGATCAGGTCATGGTCAGCACCACCCTCCAGGCGGTCGCTGCCACTGCCACCAATCAGGGTATCGTTGCCTGCCATACCCTTGACGATGCCACCACCAGCGCCGATGTCGGCGTAGTCGTCGCCAGCACCGAGTTCAACGTTGTCATAGCCATCGCCGGCAAAGACGGTGTCGTTGCCGTCGCCGGTCTTGATTTGGCTGCCGCCATCGGCCACATCGACGTGGTCATGACCGCCTCCGGTCTCGACGTTATCGAAGCCATCGCCGCCCATCACCGTGTCGTGGCCATCCTGGGTCACCACCAGGCTACCGCCGTTTCCGGTCAGAATGTAGTTGTTGCCACCGCCGGTGCGGATGTTGTCAAAGCCCTCGCCCATGCAAACGATGTTATCGCCGGAACCCAGGTGCAGTTGGCTGGAGCCGTGGCTGTCCCTGACGTAGGTCGGCAGGTCAAAGCTGCCATTGGTGGGCTGGAGCACCATGTCGTGCCCATCCTTGGTGTAGACCATGATGCGGCTGACGCCGGTGATCGTATCGTCGCCGTCGTTGTCGATGGCAAACCGGTAGCTTCGCCAGCGGAGGAAATCGGCCCGCACCACGATCTGCTCGCTCATCGACCGGGTGCGCCGGTCATAATAGTTCACCTTGTCGATCAGGATGGTGTCACCCCGATCGGTGCCAACAATGACCAGTACATCGTCCATCATGCGGACAGATGGTTCGTTGGGCACTTCGGGGACGGTGAGGGTCACCGTGGCGGTCGCTTCGGCGTTCTCAGGATCGGCAATGGTGTAGGAGAAACTTGTTTGGCCGACGAAGTCCTCGCTGGCGAAGAAGAGAAAACTGCCGTCGGGGTTGAGTGTCAGCGTCCCCCCAGTGATCAGCGTGGGCTGACCAACGGCATTCGGATCGCCATCGACTGCCACTACCATGAGTGGATCACCGTCGGGGTCCAGGTCGTTGTCGAGGACGTTATTATGGACACCCACCAGGCAAAAGGCGTCAAAGGCGTCGTCCATGGCGATCGGCGATTCATTGGGATTGTTTGGGGTGTCCATCACTTGGATGGCCACCATCGCGGTGTCGGTCTCGCCCAGTTCATTCGCAATACGGTACTCGAACCAGTCATCACCGGCAAAGCCTGGTGCAGGGGTGTAGGTGAAGCTGCCATCAGGGTTGACTACAATGCTACCGCCGTGGGCGCTGAGCAGATCATAATCCACCACCCAGATTGGCGGAGCCCCTCCATCCAGATCATTGGCCAACAAGCCCTGGACCGCGTCCATGCTCAGGGTTTCATCCTCCGCGGCGATATAGTTATCTGGGTTGGCCGTCGGTGGCAAAGGTGCTGCAGCGAAGACGGTCACAGTTACCAGAGCAGTGTCTTGCTCGCCGCGGGCATTCTGAGCCGTGTAGCGGAAGGTGTCTGCGCCGGTGAAGCCGGTGGGTGGAGTGTAGGTGAAGCGACCATCGGGCTCAACGACCACCGTGCCGCCGGACGCGCTCATCGTGTCGAAATCGACGATCGTCACCGGTGGTGCACCGCCGTCGAGGTCGTTTGTGAGCAATCCCTGATTCACTTCATCGACGTTTAAGGTTCGATCCTGGCCGATGGAATAGAAGTCGTTGAGGGCGCCGTTGAGCGTCTCGAAGGCTGCCCCGCCCGGGTAGCCATAGGAGTCAAACGAGGCAAAGCCATAAGCGACCACACCGAAGGGGACGAGGTTGTTCAAAGTATGGCTGCCCGGAGAGATATTGAGTTGGGCGCCAGAAAAGCCACTGCTGCCGATGGGGGTGAACAGGCCAGGATCGACGGGAGCACCGTCGAGGCGTAAGGTGGCGATGGCGTCGGTCGGCACCGTCAGGTTGACATAATTGGCGTCAGGGTCAGTGAACGGAGAACCAGGTGTGCTAATAACATAATCAGGCAGAAATTGCTCGACCGGGGGGATCAGGGTCATGAATGGGTCCGCAGTGACGCCGTCGGACTGGGAGCCTTTCGAGAACTGGGTAACCGACACCGGCTTGTCGGCGTTGATTTCCTGCAAGGTACTCGCTTCGGTTTGGTAGAACTGACCGCGGTTCAGCGTGGCGACCACACTACCGTTGAAGCGTACGGTGGTATTGTCTTCGGCCGCAAGGACCCGGAACACATCCCCGGCGGTGCGTGTGGCCAGTGGCACCGTGACAAAGTCGGTACTCCAAGCTGAAGTAGGTACCATCTGCTCGGTCAGGTGATCACAGAAACCAATCCCAAGCGGGACATCGGCACACTGGTGATTGCCGAACACGGCAATGGGCTGATCGGCGCTGATCTCGGTCCCGGTCAAATCCTCCCCGGTATTGTCAGTACCCAGGAAGTACGTTTGCCCCTCATTCAAGGTGATGTTGTAGGGAACACCGGCGATGCGCCCGCTGGTAGTCGCGCTTGGAATGATGGTAACGGTGGTGGCGTCCTGGGTGGCAACCACGGCCAGTTGCGATTCGAGTGCACTTTGGCCGGCGTCGGGCATTCGGTCGTTGAACGAGGTGATCAAATAGTCGGTGCCCAGAGCATCTTCCGGGAGTCCGACGAACGCATCGGTGGTTTGCGTTTCCTGGTTGAGGCCATAGACCGTGACTTCTTGGTCGGCCACGATGTGGATGCCCTGGTCCGTGATGCTGTCCGAGTTGGAGAGGGCAGTATCGGGAGGAAGATTGACGGTTCGCACCGTCCCCGCGGTCACGTTAAAGTCCTGGCGGAAGCCGCGACCGGGAATGGACACCGTGCCGTTGGCATCGGTTTGCGAGGTAATGGTTAAGCTGAGGGTGGAGGTCGAGGCATTTTCGGTAAAGGCGAGCCAGAATTCGGTGCCCAGGGTATCGATCTGGGCCGGAACGGCCCGGTCCTCCAGGAGTTCAAGGCGAAGACTTCGGGGGGAAAGCAGGTTCATCGAGGCAACTCCAGCAAGACAATGCGAACGGAACCAATTCGCCTGGCCTAGAAGCTCCTGCTCCCGTAAAAACATACGCTAGGCTTGAACTTTCGCTCCTTGAATGAGAAGACGCATCGATTGGCCCGGACCCCCGTACACATTGCCGGTTGAGCGGCAACCTGGGGGAATTCGGGGGATCATACGACCGAAGGGTCCTAGGAAAACCATGAGAAATACCAAAATTCCGTTTCTGAGTGATTTTTCTGGTTCCGACAAATTCTAGGACCCAAAATGTGCGTCTGTCAAGTGGCTCCACCGAGAATACTCTGGTTTTGAAATGAAGTTTTCTTCTACGAAAGAATAGATTCACCAAAATGATCGCGTTTGTATTTGCGCTTCGTCGGGAATCAAGCGGTCTTCGTCAACGCTTGCCCCACTCGCCTCTGGTGCTTGACAGCGGCATTGGTGCTCGATGCGTCCAGGCTACTGCCGAAAAACTAAGGCAATTCCCCAGTTTTTCTGACGTCCGCTGGCTGATTGCCGCCGGCTTCTCCGGTGGTCTGCGGCCTGACCTGAATGTTGGTAAGGTGGTGCTTGCCGATGCCGTGCTCGATCCCCAGGGCGAACGGATCCCGACCACTCCCGTGCCGGGCCTCCCGGAGCTAGCACGCGGGCCGCTGGTGACGACCCCCAAGCTGATTACGACAGCCCAGGAAAAACGTCGTCTGGCCGAGTGTACAGGAGCCGTGCAGGTCGATATGGAGTCTTTCCACTGGGCTCGGTTTTGCCAAGAGCAGCAAATTGCCTTTACGGCCATTCGAGCCATCTCGGATGATGTGCACACCGAAGTGTCGCCGCGATTGTTACAGGTCCTCGCGGGGGAACATGTTCGTTTGAGCCGACTGCTGGCGGTCGTCCTGCGACAGCCGAGTATTCTTGGTGAACTGTGGCGCATTCATCGGGCGACCCGTCAGGCGGCGGATGCTCTGACCGAGGTGCTCGTTCAAGTGGGTGCGTTGCTCTCGGACTCGTAACGTCTGAGCAGGAGATACTCGATGAGCCAGACCAAGGTCTCGAGGCTACGATCGCGTTGATCACGAGCCGGATCAAATTCAGAAATGCTGATGCCTTCGATCCGCTCGAGTCCGATTGCCTCCAGCAGTGCAAGGACTTCCCGAGGTGTCAGGCCAAACGGCAAAGGCTGGCCGACAGCCGGAAAGGTCGCAGGATCGAATACATCACAGTCGATGTCAATGAAGACCCTCCGGGCGTTGGCGACGCTTTGTTGGACATCGCGGCGAACTTGCTCCGGTTGCAGCGCGCAGCGGCTTGCCGAATGGGTCGCCTGAAAAAACCGAGCAATCCGGTTCTCTGGCAGAAACAGATCGCGATGGCCGATTTGGATAATGGCCGGGCGTGGTTCGGACAGATGCATCAGGAAATTGCCATGGGAAAGCTCCTGTTGACAGTCGACCAGATGATAAACATCGAGGTGAGCGTCGAATAGAACGATCAGAGAATCGGTGAGCCCTGTCGCGGCAATGGCCTCGTAGACGGGCAACACCGCCAGGTGGTTGCCGCCCAACCAGAGCAAGAAGTCCGGTTTGCGGAGGATCTGCCGGGCGAGTTTCCTGGCAGTGGTCGGCCAATTGGCATAATCGGCTGGGGTGTCGAGAGCAATCTCCTGGAAGCGTAGATACGGCTGATAGGCTTCGGCACGGATGGGCTGGGTTTCGCGGCGATTGTCGGCCTGCATCTCACGTAGGGCATCGGTCAGCAGTTCCGCGCCACGCCGGGTACCGGGATTGCCGAACAGATCATAAGGGGCCGTTACAATCTGCGTTTTCGTCGCAATTGTCATCCTTGGAGTGACTCTGCTTGCGGAAAAGTCATCGCTAGAAGTCCGTTCACTTCCTATAGTGAATGAACGAGGCTTTTCAATAGTGGAACAGGATCGGTAGCTGATGCGTGTCGTGGCTGGCGTTTATCTCGCCGATGATGTGATGGTGACCGGCGATGTGGCCCTTGCCCCGGGAGTCAATGTCTGGTTTGGCTCGGTCATCCGGGGAGACATTGCTCGGATTACCCTGGGGGAAAATGTTAATCTGCAGGATTTGTGCATCGTGCACACCGAGTTTGGCGTGCCCCTGGAGATCGAATCGGGGGTGGTGACCGGCCATGGGGCGATTCTGCACAACCGACGCATTGGTGCGGACACCTTGATTGGCATGGGAGCCAAGCTCCTGTCTGGGAGTGAGATTGGCGCGGAAAGCCTGATTGCTGCCGGTGCAGTGGTAACTGAAGGGAAGATCATCCCACCCCGCAGTGTGGTGATGGGCATTCCCGGCAAGGTGGTTCGCTCGGTCAGCGATGCGGAAGTGGCCTACACCCGGATGCTCAACGCCCGGTATCAACGGATCGCCCGGCAATATGCGGCGGGAGAGATCGCCTGGCCGTTTGGACGTCCGCAACCGGAGAAGCGGCATGGGATCGCCTGAGCGCAACTCGGTCGGGGAAATCATTCTCCCCCACTCCTCCGAATTAACCCGACGAGCCGATGTCGAGGGAAAGCAAGAACGCATCGCCCAGTTGCTCGAAGAGGTCGACTGCGAAGGGCTGTTGGTGTTCAACGTGGCCAATTTCGCCTGGCTGACCTCTGGCGGCCAACCGAAAGGCCTGTTTGCCACCCAGGAGCTGCCTTGTTTATACTTTACTGCCCAACAACGTTATCTGATTTGCAGTAATGTAGATACTCAGCGGCTCTTCGATGAGGAGATCAACGAGCTTGGCTTTCAGCTCAAGGAATGGCTGTGGAATGGCAGTCGTGAGCGGCTGTTGGCGGACATTTGCCACGGGCGTCGGGTGGCTTCCGACCAGGAGTTCATCGATTGTACGCTGGTCCGTGACCTATTGCGCAAAGAACGCCGGCTGCTAACCCTATTTGAGCAGAACCGCTACGCCATTCTGGGCCGCAAGCTGGCACATGCCCTTGAGGCGACGGCACGCCAGTTTCAGGTGAATGATCCAGAAGAGGAGGTCGCCGGTCAGATTGGGCATCGGCTGCTGCATCATGGCGTTGAGCCCGTCCATATCCAAGTGATGGCCGATGATCGTGGGCGGCATTACCGGCGGGCGGGGTTTACGGCGACCCCGATCCAGACTGGGGCAATTCTCCAGGCGATGGCCACCTGTGAGGGCTTGTACGCGGCTGCCAGTCGAATGGTAGCCTTTGAGCCGGTGGTGGCCGAGCGACGTTCGGAATTCGACATGGCTTGCCGCATCAACGCCATTTTTTTTGCTGGGACACGCCCGGGAATTGAAGTCAATCCGTTACTGGAGACCTGTCGTCGCCAGACCGTCCAAACACCTTATGAGCATGAATGGCGGCTGTCACCGGCGGGCTATCGCACCGGTCGGCTGCCGGTGGAAACGCTGTTAGGGAGCGTCGAAGGGGACCGTCTCCGCTTGGGCCAGGCAGTGATCTGGCAGTCTTGGATTGGTGGGGCGTTGGTTTGCGATACGGTGGTGGTCGCTGAGGGAGTGCCGCTGCTGATGACCGCGATGGAGGGGTGGCCGATTCGACGGATCCGCATTCAACAGCAAGACTATGATCGCCCGGACCTGTTGATCCGCCGGAGTAATTGACATCACGGGCCTTGGAGGTGGAATGCGGTGAATACCAACCCACCGGCCACACCACCGAACGGCGATGTGGCCCAAAAGATCGCCCGGTTGGTCGAGGAACGGGGCTGGAACCAAGAGGACTTCGCGCGGATTGCCCAGCTGAACCGGCACACCGTCCGTGAGATCCTGCACCACGGCGACAGGCGACGGCTACGCAACGCGACCATTAGCCACTGTGCCGCGGCCCTTGGGCTAACGGTGAGTGAGCTGCGTAACCTGCCACTTGAGCGGCTGTTGCCGCGGATGCGCGGTGAGCTGCCCGAGGAATCGGACGCGTACAAGCATCTTTACGAGCGGGCCCGGCAGCAAGAGCTGCTCAATTGGGTGACGCGCAACCCCGAGCGGGCCAGCCGGCTGCGCCCCGAAGAGGTCGAGGAACTGCTGTCGCTCCAAGGGCCGGATGGGCCGCTGGCCCGCATCGGCGTCGAACACTTTGTGGAGCTGATCGAGCGGAAACGCCGCCTGCGCGAGCAGATCGAGGTGATCGCGGCCACCGAGTATCTGGGCCTGGTCGAACAATTGGTGCGGTTGATCTATGACAAGGTGAAGCCGGATTGAGCCGACAGGCGTTGGTCAAGTCCACTTGGCCAGATCGTGAAAGAAGTTGGGATAGGTTTTGGCCACACAGGCCGGGTGATCGATCACGATCCCAGGTACCCGTAAGCCGATCAGAGCCAGACTCATGGCCATGCGATGATCATTATAGGTCTCAACGGTGGCTCCGTGCATCGGGGCGGGGATGATGGTCAAGCCATCGGCCCGCTCGTGCACCGTGGCCCCGACCCGGCGTAGTTCGTTGGCGATGGCCGTGATGCGGTCGGTTTCCTTATGGCGGATATGGCTTACATTGCGAATATGCGTCGGGCTGGAGGCAAAGCAGCCTACCGCGGCCAGGGTCATCACCGTATCACTGATGGCGTTCATGTCCACGTCGATCCCATGGAGATCCCCCCCCTCCACGGTGATGCCATCGATCGCATCAGAGACTGAACAGCCCATCTGTGCGAGCAGGTCAACAAAGGCGACATCGCCTTGCAACGAATGCCGGTTCAACCCTCGCACCTTGACCCGGCCGCCGGTAATGGCCGCCGAGGCCCAGAAGTAGCTCGCCGCTGAGGCATCGGGCTCGATGGTATAGTTCGTCTGGGTGGCGGATTGAGGGCTGGGGATGCGGAAGCGCAGGGTTGTGGGATCGGCCGATTCCTCAACGGTCAAACCCCACTGACGCAGCTGGGCCACGGTCATGGCCACATAAGGAACCGACACCAGGGGCCCATCCACCTGGATGAACGTTTCTGCATCCGCAAAGGGGGCGGCCAGCAACAGCCCGCTGAGAAATTGACTGCTGAGGTCGCCGCGCACCCGAACGTGCTGGCCACGCCAACCCTGGGTTTGGATCCACACCGGTGGGCAGCCGTTGTTGGCTTCGCTGCTGGCGTGAACGCCGAGCTGATGCAGCGCTTGGAGTAGATCGGCGATGGGCCGTTCACGCATCCGCTTGACCCCATCGAGTCGGTAGCGTCCCTGGCCCAAAGCGACCATCGCGGTCAAGAATCGCATCGACGTTCCGGAGTTGGCAAGAAACAAGTCTGCCGCTGCTTTGGGGATCCGCGAATCGCCCTGGGGTCGGTGCACCGAGATGGACCCCGCCGGCCAGTCAGCGGTCACAGTAAAGCCCAGTTGGTCAAGGGCCTGGACCATGACTTCAGTGTCTTCACTGTGCAGGGCCCCATCCAGGCGACAGCCTTGGTTCGGATCCCCAGCCAAGGCCGCCAGGACCAGGGCGCGATTGGTCAAACTCTTGGACCCAGGCACTTGGACGGTGGCAATCATCGGCCGATCCACCGGGTTGATGGCGAGGGTCGGCGGGTAGTCAGGCATAGGTGACTCGCATGAGGAATAGTCCCTGGGGGGGGGCGGTGGGGCCGGCCTCGCGGCGATCCTCGGCGTGCAAAATCTCGGCGACCCGTTGCTCGGGCCAAAAACCTCGACCCACATAGATCAAAGTACCAGCAATAGCTCGCACCATGTTGTACAGGAAGCCATCGGCCTCGACATCCAGCCAGAGGTAGTCGCCGACCCGATTCACCGCCAGGTGGGTAATGGTGCGGATGCTCGAAAGTCGGTTGGGCCATTCGGTTTCAAAACTATGAAAATCATGCCGCCCGATGAGACAGTGGCTGGCCCGGCGCATCGCTGCTGCATCCAGTGGGTGGCGGCTATGGCAAGCATATCGCCGCATAAACGGGTCCGAAACGGCACGGTCGTAGACCACATAGCGGTAGAGTTTTCGGAGGGCGTCTTTGTTCGCATCAAACGACTGAGGCATGTCGACACAATCACGCACTACGACGTCTTGAGGTAGCTTGGAGTTGATCGCCCGAATCAGTTGTCGGGCAGGGATCCGGGTAGCAGTGTAGAAGTTCACCACCTGGCCCACCGCATGCACTCCTGCATCGGTGCGGCCACTGGGGTTGGCTCGAATGCGCGTTTCTTGAGTGATTGCAGCGATCGCCTGTTCCAAGGTCTCCTGGACCGTGCGAAAGCCAGGCTGCGTTTGCCAGCCATGAAACTCACTACCATCGTAGCTAAGGACAAGCTTGAGGTTACGCATCGGCGAACGAGCGGAGCTAGGACCGCAGCGGTAAGATCCCGCGTTGGAGCAATTCTTCGGCGATCTGCACGGCGTTGGTGGCGGCTCCTTTGCGCAAGTTGTCCGCGACGACCCAGAGGTTCAGGCAATTGGCCACGGCCGGATCCCGGCGAATCCGCCCGACAAAAACACTGTCCTTGCCGGCGGCGTGCAGCGGTTGCGGCACTTCTCCAGCAGCGAGATCATCCAAGAGCATGACGCCTGGGGCACGCAGGAGCACTTCGCGGGCTTGTTCTGGGCTGATCGGTTGGTGAAACTCGACATTGATGGCTTCGGCATGGCCCACGCGAACCGGAACGCGGACGCAGGTCGGTGACACTTGGATGGTGTCATCGCCCAGGATCTTGCGCGTCTCTCGGATCATTTTGATCTCTTCCTCGGTATAGCCATCCTCGCCGGCCTTCCAGTCGTGGGCCAGGACATTGCCGGCGAGCTGGCCCGCGTGCGCGGTTGGCGCGGGCATGGGTTCGCCGCGGCCGAGTGCACCGAGTTGCTGGTCGAGGTCGGTCAGGCCGGAGGCACCTTTGCCCGAGGAGGCCTGGTAGGTGGCCACCACGATTCGTTTGATGCCGGCCAGCTCGTGCAGCGGCTTTAGAGCGACCACCATCTGAATGGTCGAGCAGTTGGGATTGGCAATGATCCGCTTGGGGATTTGATGCACCGTGTGGGCGTTGGCCTCGGGCACTACCAGGGGGACTTCTGGGTCCATGCGCCAGGCCGAGGAGTTATCGATGACCACGGCACCCGCCTGCGCGGCCAGTGGGCTAAACTCGCGGCTGATCGACCCGGGAGTACTTGCCAGCACCAAGTCGACGTCGACGAAGGCTTCGGGTCGTAAGGCCTCGACCTGGTAGGTGCGGCCTTGGAAAGGGATGGGGGTGCCGCGACTTTTCGCCGAGGCGAGGAACTTGATGGCCCGGGTTTTGAACTGACGTTCCTCGAGCACCTGACGCAGCAATACGCCCACTGCACCGGTTGCCCCGACCACCGCCACGCTCGGTTCCACGTTGCACTCCCAAAAAAAGCCAAGATCGATGCTCTCAGTATGGGGAAGACCGCCGAGACTTGACAAGGGAGATCCGTTCCGGGGAGCGTAGGACCAGCGGCTCACGGCCGGCCCATTTGTGGCCAGATGCTCAGGCCGAAGCCCTCCAGGTCGATATCCTCAGCCTTCTCCAGCTCGCCCGGGCGATTGCGATCGATGCCAAGTCTCAGGAAGACCCAGAGGGCAGCAGGAACACCAGTGTGGTCATAGCCGCTGGTATCCACGTCGGCTTCGAGCAGCCAGCGCCAGACGCGTCGTTCCTGGGCGCTATCACTGGCTTCTTCCTGCCAGCCCTTGAGGACGCGCTCGACCGTCCCCAGCGTATTGCGCCAGGTACGGGCATCGGGAATGTCCAACCGCCATTCCTCAGGCTGCTGGTCCAGTTCCAGACCGAGCTGGCGGATGGCCTCGAAGAGCTTGTGCTCAAGTTGACTGGCACGCCAGGGAGACCAGAGGAAGGCCGAAGCCCCAGGGGTATCAAAGGCCAATCCGTAGAGCTCGATCCGCATGAGAAGTCATCCTACCGGGTCGAAGATGCCCGTTTTGCGGGTAGTTTAACAAGCCTCGGCGGGGCCGCCCAACCCCGGAGTCCGGTTCACACTTGCACATGCTGCCAGCGTCCGCTGAGAAAGCGCCAGACATACAGCACCCCGCGCAAGTACAGATCGACCGTCATGGCGATCCAGGCCCCGAACAACCCACAGTTATACCCAGGGATTTGCCCCAATTGCCCCAGGTCGACTACATCCCGGGTGAGCAGATAGGCGAAGGGGATGCGCACCACCAGAAAGCCCACCCAGGAAAAAATCACCGGCACCCGGCTATCGCCCGCTCCGCGTAGCGCATGGGTCAAGACAATGCAGGCGGCCAGGGGTGGCATGGCAAAGGCCACCAGTCGTAAGACGGGAACCCCAAGATCAATGACCGGCTGTTGCTCTGGAAACGGGCAAAACAAACGAAACATGGCCGGGGCCAGGGTAAAAAAGATCATGCCCATGGTGGACATCACCAGCCCGCCGAGCAACGTCGCCGTCCAGCCACCGTGACTTGCCTCTCGGGGACGGCCCGCACCTAAGTTTTGCCCGACCAGGGCCGCTGCGGCAACGCCGAAGGCCATGCCTGACAAATATCCCAGGGCTTCCCAGCGGATGGCAATGCCGTGGGCGGTGGCCGCGGTCACGCCCAGGCCATTGACCAGCGCGAGATACCACAGCTGTCCCAAGCCCAACGATACGGAATCGAGCGTCGCGGGGATGCTCACGCGGAGCAGCCGGCGGATCAGATCGCCCACGGGTTTGAACCCGGCTAGTGACAATTGCAGGCCTGCCCGTCCTCGGGCCAAGACCCACACCACTGCCAAGCCGCCCACCAGATGGCTTAAGGCGGTGCCCAGGGTAATGCCCGGAAAGCCGATCTTGGGGATGGGGCCCCAGCCATGCAGCAGCGCCCAGGACAGAGGCATATTGAGCAGGGCGACGCCGCCGAGGACCCAGAGCGTCATGCGCGTATCGCCTGCACCCACTAGACAAGCGAGTCCAGCAGCCTCGACGATCTGAAAAACGATCAGGGATAGGATTGGGCTCAGGAAACGTACCGCCATGTCACCCGCGGCCCCGTCCAGGCCCAACAGAGCGATGAGACTGGGCAGCAAGCTGAGCCCCACCAAGCTCAACAAGCAGCCAAAGCCCGCGGCCAACAGGATAGATTGGTGAGTGGTGCGGATGGCTTGGGGTCGGTCACCTGCGCCAATAAACCGCGCCACCAGGGCGATACTGCCCACGCTGATCAGTGAGGTGAAGCTGGAGAGGATCCAGGACAGGTAATTCGTGGTCGTTTGGGCGGCTTGATAGGAGACATGGAGTTCGGGGTTGGCTGGTTGATTATTCCCGGCGAGATACTGGTCGTAGAGAACCACCAGCGTAAAGAGCATTTGCTGCAGATAGACCGGCCAGGCCAATAGCAACACGCGAGCCCACATCGGCCGCGTGCTATCTATGGCGATCGGGGTCTTGGGGACGAGGGTGGGGACCCGAGCGGCACTCTCCGAAGAGGTTTCCTCGGTCGGTTCTTCGGAGAGCTCATAGTCGAGATCGGCCATACAGTCATCCTAGCTGGCCATTCCGCAACGAAGCAATCGCCTCATTGTAGAACCGTCGACCCAGCGGGGGATGCAGGGCCGCTGCCTCAATCAAGGGAGATCGAGCGCCAGGTGAGGTCACTGATGTGGTGGGCCTGGAAACCCCAGCGGCCGACCAATTCGTCGGCCTCGAGTTGATCGGCGAAGTCCCCCCCCGCATGGTCCTTGTAGCTGTGGGCAATGGAGTGGGCGATCTGATACATCGCCTGATCCTCCGACATATGCCGCAGCTGTTCGGACAGGAAAATAAAGCGGAGTTGGAAATGCCCCTCAGCTTCGCGGGCGAGGGAATTGAGCTGTAAACCGAGGGGTAAAAAGCTCGTCGAGGTCAGTTCACTGTTGCCGACAAAGACATGGTTGGTCTTGGTAAGCACCCAGTCGCGAATATCACTAGGCATCCGTTCGAGGGTGCGGGCTAACAGCCGGCGGACCACATCGGGATGGCGGTGGTCTGGGTGCGTGGAGGTTCCAAGAACGGTGAGCTGGTCGGCAATGGTGATGGCAAGATGCGTCATGTCCCTACTCCCGGATGTCCGAGGGAACGATCGTTGCGGTGCAAGGGTGCGGATGCGGAGAGGAAGAGACTCATCCGGTGGCCAAGCATAGCGCCTGGTATGTTCAAGGTGAGTATAGACACGGCGAAGGGGTTTGGGGAGAAGAAAAGATGAAAATTGCCGAGAAAATACACTCCAGGATGGCGCAGGACCGTCGATTGGCGGGCTGATGTTCTTATTGTTCCGTTTCTGAAGTGTGCCATAACACCTTGGTGATCCCCGCTCCCTCGGCAGCGTCGAGGATCCAAACCACTTGTTCCCAGGGGAGATGATCTTGGAACAGTAGGAGTTCGCTGCGTCCACTCGCTTCGACCGCATCGAGGAGTGCGTTGCGGATGGCTTCAGGGGTCGGCTCGACCGGCTTCTCTTGGATGCGAAGCTGGGTCTGGCCATCGCGGTGTTGACCGGCCACGATAATCACCTGCTCTTTGATCTGGTCAAACGGGACCTCGACGACTTGTGCAGCACCCTCTTGTTCTTCCTGGGTGACGCCTGGGACATCGATGGCTCGGCGAAGCGATTGATAAGTCGCGGTTAAAATAAAGAAGATCAATAGGACCAGGGCGACATCGATCAATGGATTCATATCGAGCCGCGTTTCATCCGGTCGCTCGCTGGGAAAGTCGGGCTCCAGGTCTAAGACTGCCTCGGCAAAGTGCGGATGGCGTTCCAGGGGAGTCCAGTCGGCGTCGTTGGGCCCCCGGACCTCGTCGGTAGGATCCCACTGACCATCCCGTAAGCCTTCGAGGATGGTTGTGCTGCTCACCCCGCTTAGGCTGCGTGGCGAGCCCGCATGGCGGATGTTCCAGGTGTTCATGGTGTGTTCTCGGGGGTGGCTTCCGTCCGCTGATTCACTTCGGCTCGAATCGCGCGAATCTGCACGCCCTGCTGACGCTTCGCTTCCAAAGCGCGGACCAAGCGTGCAACCTGGTTACTGTCGGTGGATCCGGCCGCGGCAATGCGGATCTCCACCGGCGCAGTCAATGACTGCAGGCGTTCATCCAGACGATCGAGCAGTTCGCGTTGGCTCAAGCCCTGATCCTCGGCCGCTGGCGGGATGGTGCCTTGGCTCAGTGCGAAGCGTGCGAAGTTCCGGTCATCGAGTTCCATGCCGATCCAGACCGCTTCGGGATTATCGCTGATCTCAGGGATGTTGCTGGCCTCCGGAACGGCGACGCGAGAGACGGCCGCCACCGTGGTGGTCAGCATGAAGAAGATGAGTAACACCAGGCTGACATCAATCAAAGGAATCATGTCGACGTCATCATCATCGTCCTCGGCCCGACGTTTCCATTGCAAACCGAGTTCGACCGGCTCGAGCGACTCGGCGGTGTCCTCGGCCCGGGCTGGTTCCGCAGCCGGGGCAAAGGCCTGAAACTGGGGCAAGCTGCCGATCTTGAGCCACTGGGCCGTTCCCGAGGCCTTGAGCAGATCCTCGGACCCAAGTCGGCCGGACTGGACCCAGTCCAGCACCACGTCGTAAGGCACTTCTTTGTAAACCGTGTTGGGTGCGAGGTACCAGACGTCAAACAAGCGACGTTTCTCAGCCATAATGGTTTTCCACAAGGAGTGGTACGAGCCGGAGGACCGCTGCGCTGGACTCAGCTCGACGGCTGGGTCACCGGCCGTGCGCTGGCAGGGGTGGCGCTGCTGGCGGCTGACTTGGCGGCGGGTGGCTTAAAGTTCTGCATCAGTCCGAGCAGTTTTTGTGCAGCGCTTTTCATCTGCACTTCAAAGCGGGCGATCCAGTCTTTGAACAAGACGTGGGCAAACACCAAAGGGATGGCGGTCATCAACCCCAGAGCGGTGGCGAACAGGGCCAGGCCGATCGATTCTGCCTGGCCCGATACACCGCCTTCGGCCTGAGCCTTGGCGATCTCATTGAAGGTGTTGATCATCGAGATCACCGTGCCGAGTAGGCCGACCATCGTAGCGATCTTGGCGATGGCGAGAATCGGCGCCAGCAGGAAGTTGAGCCGGGGTAAAATCTCCAGTTCGATTGCATTGGCCATGCTGCGGCGCATGGCCGCGGCCCCCTGGCGGTGGGCTTCCAGCCCGGCGGTTAACAGTTGCTTGGGAATAATGCCGGTTTCGGCTCGGCACATCTTGAGGGCAGGCTCCAGGCCTCCTTTTTGCAGGGTGGCCTGGAATTCAGGCCAAAAACGATCCACGTTGGTCTTTGCGTTCATGTTCAGCAAGATCCGCCAGATTACCAGAGCAATGGCAATCAGCGACATGGTGAACATGGGAATGGCGAAATACCAATCATTGACGACAAAGTGCTGAAGCGCCTGCATGGAGGAATCCCGTGGCAGAAGACCAGTTTCGCGATGGCTCTGATGTTTAAATTGGCAGATTTGCACCCGCGCTGCAAGCAGGCTTCGCTTGTCCGGAGTTGCCCTGGCAGTCTATGATCGGCCGCGATGCGTGTCCGGGAGATCCAGGAGGGAATCTTCATGTTACGTCGTTTGGGGCGTCCAGTGAAGCGGGGATTGTTACGCGGCTGGGCCATGCTTTTGCGGCAATGGCACCGCGGCTGGCAGCGGCTGTGGCTCCGCGGTCCGGGCCGGCTGGAGGACTATATTGCGGCCCGACCCACCGCGCAAAATGCGCTCAACATTTTTCGCGGCGAATGGTCATCGCGCTTTCCCAGCGAATATCCCGAACTCAAGGCCGGCACTGCACCTCTGTTTGAAGATCCGCGCATTGCTTGGGGCATGGCCGAGCTTGGCGGCGTCGCCGGACAACGAGTGCTCGAACTCGGCCCCCTGGAGGGAGGCCACAGCTTCCTTCTCGAACGCTATGGGGCTGCCTCGGTGACGGCGATCGAGGCCAATACGCGAGCATATCTAAAATGCTTGGTCGCCAAAGAAATCCTGGGCATGCAGCGGACACGCTTTTTGTGCGGCGACTTCATGGAATACTTACGGCATGAGCCGCCGCGATTTGATCTGGTGCTTGCCAGCGGCGTTCTCTACCACCTGCGTGAGCCCGCCGAACTGATCGACCGACTGGCCCGGATCACCGACCGGGTATTGCTCTGGACGCATTATTATGCCGATGTCATTCGCCAGCGACCGCACCTGGCTCATCGGTTTCGCCACCGTCGCAGCCGCGTGTATGCCGGCTTTGCCCACACGCTGTATCAGCAGGATTATCTTGAGTCGGTTGGCCGCCGCGATTATTGCGGTGGCATGACCCCGTCGACGTTCTGGATGCGGCGTGACGAGCTGCTGGACTGTCTACACTACTTTGGCTTTGTCGATCAGCGGATCCACATGGAGGAACCGGATTTTGGCAACGGACCATGCTTGCTGATCGCGGCCCGCAAACCGGGGGTTTGATTCCCAGCGGAGGGTTGGTCGGGTACAATGCTGGGAGTTGATGGATTCGCGTTCTTTCCTGACTGGCATCATGTTTGTCGATCGCGTTGAGTTGTTTGTGCGGGGTGGCAAGGGGGGCAGTGGCTGCTGTAGCTTTCGCCGCGAACGCTATGTGCCACGCGGTGGCCCCGATGGGGGCGACGGTGGGCAGGGCGGTTCGGTGATCGTCGAGGCGGTGGCCAATGCCGACAACCTGGCCGCGTTGGTCCACCGCAAGTTCTGGCGGGCCGAAGCGGGGCGTCCGGGCTCCGGGAACCATTCTACTGGGCGATCTGCCGATGATATGATCATTAGAGTGCCCCCAGGAACGATCGTACGGGATCGGGAACGTGGTCATGTGCTGAAGGATCTGACCGAGATCGGACAGCAGGTTACCGTGGCCCATGGCGGTAAAGGTGGTCGTGGCAACCGTGCCTTTGCGACCGCCACCAACCGGGCTCCGCGCGAATTCGAACCGGGGGCCCCGGGTGAGGAACGCTGGATCGCTCTGGAATTGAAGGTCATTGCCGACGCTGGTCTGATTGGCCTTCCCAATGCCGGCAAATCGACCTTGCTCAGTCGGCTGTCACGGGCCCAGCCAGAAGTGGCCGATTACCCATTTACCACCAAGTATCCAAACCTTGGCATGGTTTATTACGGAAACGATCAAGCGTTTGTGTTGGCCGATTTGCCTGGGTTGATCGAGGGGGCCCATGCCGGGGTAGGCCTGGGGCACGCATTTTTGCGGCATGTGGAGCGGACGCGGGTGCTGGTGCACCTGGTCGAGCCATTGCCAACCGATCGCTCCGACCCGTTGGCCAATTACCAATTGATCCGCAAGGAGCTGGAGCTGTACCGTCAGCCGCTGGCCCAGAAGCCAGAAATTGTCGTGGTGAGCAAGAGCGAGTTGACTGAGGCTGCGGGGGTGTGTCAGCGGCTCGCCGAGGCACTGGGACGAGAGGTGCTGACCATCTCGGCGGTCACCGGGCAGGGGCTGAATCAGTTGATCGGTGCGATCACTAGGTTGCTTCGGGAACTGGCAGAAGCGGAAGCCTGCGCTTCCGAGCGAGGCGTTGAGGGATCCTCCACCGCCCCGGCTTCCCAGGAAGATGCCGCAGCACCTCGCGCACGGCAGTCCCCGGCGGATTCCCCATGAGTGCTGAGCACATCGTGGTGGACGTCGGGAATAGCCGGATGAAATGGGGTCATTGCATCGGGAATAAAATCGGGGCGGTGGTGACCGTCGCCATGGAGCCCCCGAGTCTTTGGCAGCAGCAGCGTCAGTCGTGGCTTGGGGAAGCCGCAGCGCACTGGACGGTCGCCGGCAGTCAGCCAGGCCCTCGTGACCAGCTGGCCGCCTGGTTAGAAGCCCGCGGCGAGTCGGTGGAGGTGTTGCGGGACTGGCGGGATCTGCTCTTGCCGGTCGAGGTGGACGAGCCGGCACGTGTCGGCATCGATCGGTTGCTCAATGCGGTGGCAGCGCGGAGTTGGTTGGCCGAAGATGAGAATGCGGTGGTGGTGGATGCAGGAACAGCGGTGACCATCGATCAGGTCTCGATGGGAGGCTTTTTCGGTGGTGCGATTCTCCCGGGGTTTTCGCTGATGACCCGTAGTCTGCACGCCTACACGGCGCGCTTGCCCCTGGTGCGACTCACCTCGCCCATGCCCGCCCAGCCGGCACGGAACACCGAGCCGGCATTACAAACCGGAGTGTATTGGGCAGTGGTAGGAGCGATTCGCGCCTTGATCGATGGGTATCGGCGGGAGCAGCCGGAGGCACTGTGGCGACTGCTGTTGACTGGCGGAGATGCGGAGCTGTTGGCTCCAGTATTTACCGAGGGATTGGTCTGGCCGGAGATGACGCTCGAGGGAATACGTTTGAGTCGCCGCGGAGACCAGGTGTGAATGATCCGCCCACCCTAGTGGCGCGGCTGACGCCCGCAGGTACCGGGGCCGTGGCCACGATCGGTATCCGGGGACCGCGGGCCTGGTCGCTAACCCAGAGCATGTTTACCCCCCACGGCAGGCCGCTGGCTGCGGACCCGCGGGTTGGTCACTTTCGCGTCGGTCGGTTTGGTGGCGAGCTGGCCGATGAGGTGATTGTGTGTGTGCGGCAAACCGAACCGAGCCCACGGGTGGACCTGCATTGTCATGGGGGGGTGCAGGTGGTCGAGCACTTACTCGGTCAGTTAATCGCCCAGGGGTGCGAAAGGAGTTCGGCGGAGGCGTTTCAGGCCGGAGAAGTGGATGCCCTGACCGTAGCGGCCACGCTGGCCCTGACTCAAGCCCCGACGGCCCATATTGCCAGTATCTTGCTGGACCAGGTGCAGGGCGCACTTACGCAGGCATTGACGGCGCTTGAGGCGGCGTTGCTCCGGGATGATACTGCAGCGGTGGAGCAACAGCTCCAGCAACTAACCGCCCAGGTGGAGCTCGGCCGGCATCTGCTTCATCCCTGGCGGATTGCCATTGCCGGTCCTCCCAATGTGGGCAAGAGCAGCCTACTGAATGCCTTGGCGGGGTATCAACGCAGCATCGTTGCACCGCTACCAGGGACGACTCGGGATGTTGTGAGTACTCAGGTCGCTTTCGAGGGGCTTGTGTTTGAATTGATCGATACGGCCGGTCTACGCGAAACGCGGGAGGCTATTGAAGCAGCGGGCATCCAGCGCGCCCGCGAGGTGCTTGGCTCGGCCGATGTGTGTCTATGGTTGATTGACACCACCGGCGATCCGGTGGGCCCGGAGACGGACTCCTTGTTGAGTGCCACGGTGGCGCCAGAACGCTTGTTCCGCGTACTCAGCAAGGGGGATTTGCCCGCGGCCTGGCCGCGAAGCCGATTTACTGATGGACTGGTTCTGTCGGCACGGACCGGCGAAGGGGTGGCCACGCTGATGGCTCGGCTGGTGGCCACCTGTTTGCCTCACCCACCCGCACCTGGTGCAGCGGTTCCGTTTACTCCGGGCTTGGCCGCTCAGATCGAACAGTTGGCAATGGTATGGAGAACCGGGTCACGCTCGGAGGCTGTCCAGAACCTACAACACCTGCGGGCCCACCCTGGGTAACTCACCGAGGGCGGCGGGGAATCGCTCGAATCATGCTGATACCAACCGTTGCGCAAGCTCGCCAAATCTGGCAAGCCGGGGTCGATGCCGTGCGTCCCGCTCCCTTAATGGAGCGATTCCTCGCGGACAGCACGCATCCGTTACTCCAGGCCCTGGCGGAAGCCTCGGGTCGTATCCTGGTGGTGGGGGGTGGTAAAGCAGGCGCAGCGATGGCTGCCACTCTCGAAACGGGTCTCGCCGACTTGCTGCATCGGATCGAGGGGATCGTCAATGTTCCTGATGAGAGCGTTCGACCGCTTGTCAGCATCCGGCTGCATGGGGCACGGCCGGCTGGGAGCAACCATCCGACCGTTGCCGGCGTCGAAGGCAGTCTGGCCATGCTCAAGCTTTTTGCCGAAGCCGGGCCGGAAGATATTGGTATTTGCCTGCTCTCCGGGGGCGGTTCGGCCCTGCTGCCCGCTCCGGCCGAGGGGGTGACGCTGGCCGATAAGCAGGCGGT
Organism: uncultured Alcaligenaceae bacterium; assembly: GCA_964410665.1. Lineage (GTDB taxonomy): Bacteria > Planctomycetota > Planctomycetia > Gemmatales > Gemmataceae > CAYPIE01. Next base: position 13,449 of record CAYPIE010000013.1, on the reverse strand, counting down.
GACCCGACTGTTGCATCAGTGCGGCGCCAGTATCGACGCCATGAATTTGGTCCGCAAACACCTATCGCGGATGAAGGGCGGACGGCTGGCTCAGGCGTTTCGCGGGAAAGCATTATTCAGTCTGATTCTTTCCGATGTGGTCGGGGATCCGCTTGAGGTAATTGCTTCAGGGCCAACCGCTCCCGACCCGACGACCTACCAGGATGCCGTGGATGTGCTCCACCAGTTCGGCATCTGGTCGCAGGTGCCTGCGGCGGTACGTGTGTTCCTGCAGGCCGGCGTTCGTGGTGAGCATCCCGAGACCCTCAAGGCGGTCCCCGAAACCGTGCATAATGCCGTCCTGGGGAGTAACACGCTCGCGTTAGCGGCTGCAGCGCAACGGGCCCAGGCGCTGGGCTATCAGGTGCTCAATCTAGGGGCGTTTATCGAAGGGGAGACTCGGGAAGTGGCCACGGTTTTTGCTGGCCTGGTCCGTAGTATTCACCGGGATGGGCTCCCATTGACGCCACCGGTTTGTTTGCTTAGCGGAGGCGAAACCACGGTGACTCTGCCTGCCGAGCATGGTCGGGGTGGTCGCAATCAGGAGTTTGTTTTGGCCATGCTCGATCGGCTGGGCCCGGAAGGTTGTGCGGGGGTAGTGCTGTTGAGTGGCGGCACCGATGGCGAGGATGGCCCGACGGATGCGGCGGGCGCGGTAGTGGATGACTCAGTTTTTGCTCGGTTGGATCACGCGGGACAATCGTTACGCAGCAGTCTGGAGCGGCACGATGCCTACCCCCTGTTGGCTGCCGCCGACGGTCTACTGGTGAGTGGCTTGACCGGGACCAATGTGATGGACCTGCGCGTGATCCTGATCGGCTCTGGTGTGGCGCAGACGTAGACGCTGGCGGCAGCTTCCGCTTGGCGATGAAGCTTCCGCGAGTTGCTGGCTTATTGCCTCGCTTTGAGAATCGCCTGCAGATACCGCTGAGCCAAGGCACGATCGTTTGGGGCGAACTGGCTGGCTTCCTGATCGAGAGCCACCTCGAGTTGGGCCTGAGCTTGCGGGATCTTGCCCTGTTCGAGCCGCAATAGGGCGATGGCAACCTGACGTTGGATGTTGCTGACAAGCAGCTGGGTAAAGCGTGCGTACCCATTAAACATTTGGACACGAAGGTATTCCCGGCACAATTCGGCCGAGCCGATGGGCAACAACAGACTGGCCAGCGCCTGGGCTTGGGTGGTTGGGTCGGCCCCCTGGTTGGCCCCGAGACTCCCCTGCTCGCAGGCGCTTTCGTAGTCGCCTACCAATACGGCTGCCCGATACAACAGCCTGCGAAGGGTAGCCTGGAGCAAAGGTGGGAGGTTGGCCAGTGGGAGTTCGACCAAGTCTTGATAGACCAGATCCACCATCCCAGCCTGGATTTTGACGTCGATCATTTGGGCTAGCACCGCTGGTTGCGTCGGACCCGCGGCCTCTTGCAGTTCCTCGGACTCGGTGGCGGCGTCAAACACCTGGATCGCTTCCTGCCACAGGCCCAACTTCAGGGCGATGTTCAACCGGTTGAGGACGTTCTCCTGCTGGCTGGCCCGGTTCTCGTACTGATCCAGGAGTTTGTCGACTACTTCCTGTGGCATGATCCCGTCCCAGCGGACCTGCTCGGTCAGGAATTTCAGGTGCTCTCGATTCTGCTCCTGCGTGCGTTCGCGGGGGGGGGCTTGCTCGAGATAGTCGATCGCAAGTTGGAGGCGCTCCAGAGCCAGGTCCAGGCGTCCTGCGTTGCGATGCAACCCCACCAGACGCTGACACGCCTCAATGGCATTGGCGCTTTCGGTGCGGGAGATCGCCTCAGGTGACGGAATGCGGCGGAGATAGCGTTCCAGTGCCGTACACTGTTGGAGGGAACGCGGGAGTGCCGAATGGAGAGCCGGGTTGTCGTACACCTTGGCGAGTTCCAGATAGCCCGCAGGGTGGTCGGGCTGGCTGGCGATGGCACGGCGGCTCGCACGGATTTCCAGTAAACGTAGGGCGAGCATTTCGTCGGTCTCAGGGAGCGGGTTGAGCCGTAGGATGTTGCCCGCCCCCCCCGCGACCACAAGACTAAGAAACACGCGGCGTTTCCGTTGTTCCTGCTGAAGGTAGGTCTGGTACGCATCGAGCTGCTGCAACCGGAGCGATTCTTCGGTTTCGATGGGTGCCGCAGGAGGGGGGCTCAGGTAGCGGTCCCAGAAGTTGCGGGGTCGCGGTGGAGTGATCAACGCTGGCTTGCTTATCGGGGTGACCTCGCGTCCAAACGCCTCGCGGACCGGATCAAACGCTGGTGGGGTGGTTTCAGGGAGTTCCTCACTGCGGAAGCCCAGGATAACTACCCCACCTTCCAAGGCCCAGATTTCCCAGTCGGGACTGATCATTAGAGATAAAAATGAATTTTGCTGTGTATTCTCGGGGCTAAGGACTAAATAGTCGAGCTCGTGGGTGTGAAAGAGCTTGGACAGACGCTCGAGGGCCGTCTTCTGGTTGGCACCGGCGACCTCACGCAGAGTATGGTTGATCTCGGCAACCGCTTCGGCCCGGGGTGCATGGAAGTCATAGCGTGCATCGTAAAACATGCGTACCCCTGGTGCGAACCAGGCGCAATATGCGGCAAATTCCGTAGCGTTAGCATAGCCATGCAGATCGTCGGGCAGCTGCCCTTGTTCCTGCCATTGCTTTAACTTTTTGGCAGCCGCCTGAAAGGTCGGTTCTGCCTCAATACGCCAATCCACGCGTCGGGCCAAGGCGGGGGAATCGGCCTGCCGGTTGAGCCAGCCCGGTCGACAGGCCGCCAATCCGAGTAGGAGCAGCAGCAATGTCAACCCGCGGCCGATGCCGGTGCCGATTCGCTGCCAACGGGTTGGCTCCTGGGTCGACTTGGCCACGAGTAAGGCACCCAAGTTGCCCGCGGCGATCGGATAGGCCAAGACCACCAGGAAGGGCATCATCCCCACATGGATGGAGGTCAACAGGACAAAACCGGCCCAAATCAGGATTTGCGTCCAGTGCAACCGTTGGTAGTTCAGCGCCATGCCCAGCGCACTAACACCCACCAACAGGAAAAACGCCAGCGGATTCAACGCGTTGCCTGTGCGTCGCCCGGAATAGAACTCGGGCTCAAAGGGTGTGAGGAACAGCTGACGGTGAAACGGGTCATCTTTGAGCGTGGCGACAAAGTCTGAGGAGACCAGTTCGACCGGCAGGTTCCAGATGGCATAGAAGAACGGATTAGCCAGGGTGCCGATCAGTCCCATGAGCAGTGCATAGGTTAAAACGAGCGGATCATGACCGACCTCGTTTTCCACGTCATCCGCATCATCGCCAAGCAAGCGATGGAGCAAGGTGCCGAGCAAGACGATCCCGACTACCAGTGGTCCGAGAAAGAACCAGCGATCCAAATTCGCCCAGAAGGCAAACAGCATGGCCAAACACACTGGGAACCGCCACGACCCCCGTCGTGCCGGTACGCGTTCCAGAAGCACCAGGGTACCGGCCAGAAAGACCAGCGAAATCAGTCGGGAATTGAGCTCCAAGGCCGGCGCCAGCGCGACCAGTGCCACCAGACCCAGCAGCCCCCATAACCAGGTGGGTTGCTTCGCTGGCTTGAGCAGCAGCAATAGACCCATCAGCAGTCCTACCAACAGTCCCTTGGCAACCACCATCCAGGCATCGGAACCAAGCTGGTAGAGGCCGTACAGGCCGAGATCGTAAAGCCAGTCGTGATGGACCCAGATCCGCTCTGCGGCTCCGAAGCTAAATGGATCTTGGCCGAAGCTATGAGCGCCCTCGGCCAGTACTCGTCCCGAGGCAAGATCGAACCAGACCTGGGCATTGCTGGCCGCAAACGAGGCCAGCAAAAAGGCCAACAAGAACAAGCTGATCAGAATTGCTCCATCGACCAGACGGCCCAGGCTACCCCTGGCTGAAGGTGGGTGAGCAGGAGCACTCGAGGCAGGGCTGGCAGGTGGGGTGGCATCGATTTTCATGGCAGATCCCTGGGAACGAATACCTACTCAGGCTACGTTGCCCAACCGCGAATGGTTCCCCGCCACAATGGGACGAAGCTAGCCGGAGGGTGGTCGACTGTTTTCCGTATTTTCCACTTCGAGCAATGGTTGCCCACAGAACTTACAGAACTGGGCGTCGATATCGTGGCCTTCCTGGGCACAGTTGGGGCAGACACGCGTGGTGACGGTCCGACCGACGTGGACCACCTCAGCGGTGACGATCCCGGTGGGAATGGCGATGATGCCATAGCCGACTATCATCACCACCCCGGCCAAGGCTTTGCCCAAAGGAGTTTGGGGGGAAATGTCCCCATAACCGACGGTGGTCAGAGTGACCACCGCCCAGTAAATGCTGGTGGGAATGTCGGTGAATTTGCTGTTGGGTTCATCCCCCTCGACCAGGTACATGGCCGAACCGATGATGATCAACAAGGTAACCACGGCAAACAAAAAGACGAAAATCTTCCGACGACTACGATACAGCGCATGCCGCAAGAGATTCCCCTCCCCAACGTAATGGGCGAGCTTGAGTAAGCGAAAAACACGCAGAACCCGCAAGACGCGAACGACCAGCAAATACTGGGTGCCTTCAGCAAACAGACTCAAATACGTTGGGAGGATCGCGATGAGGTCGATCAGGCCGAAAAAGCTGGTGGCATAGCGTAGCGGACGCATGACACTCAGCAGGCGCAGCACATATTCGACGGTAAACAGACCGGTGAAGCCCCACTCAATCGCATGGAACAGCGGAGCATACTCGAGCCGGTAATAGTCAATGCTCTCGAGCATGACCACCCCGACACTGGCCAAAATACAAACAATCAAGAACAGATCAAATAGCCAGCCTACGGGGGTATCGGCCTCGAAAATGATCTGATGCAGCTTTCGACGCCAATTGGATAGCGGAGCTTGGGGGGATACGGGTCGCATAAGATCCTTCCAGGACCAAAGAAACGCACGTTTGCAAGTTCGATCGCTTTAACTAGCGACCCGGCATGGTTCCCCCACCGAGGTCGCCAGGTGCCCTGGTTCGCTGACTTCGGGGAGGCCGCATTCCAGGAGGGTGAGCTGCGCGGAGGTCAGGACGCCGCACATACCAACTTCGGCGGGGAGGAGATAAACGTCCCCTCGCTTGAGCGGATAGCTCTGAGCAGTGCTTTCGAGCTGTCCGTCTCCGTCGAGGCAGACCAGGATGCGGCATTGGTCGCTGCCTCCGACCCGACAGCGATCATAGACGGTGTAGCGATCGAGGGTGAAGTAGTCGCAACTCACCAACCGTTCCCGGCAGGCATGGGCGGTGCCCTGACGGGCGGAAGGTACGACCGGTTGCCGTGGCCCGGCGGTGAAATCGATGCAGTGAAAACTTTCGGTCAGATGTAGGGTTCGCGGCAGCCCGGTGCGGGCATCGACTCGATTCCAGTCGTACAGACGATAAGTCAGATCACTGGTTTGTTGCACTTCAAAGAGCACCAGTCCAGCACCGATGGCATGCACGGTGCCGGCGGGTAAAAACACACAATCGCCGGGCTGGGGTTCGAGCACATGCAGCACCTCGTCGACGGTGTTCTCGGCCAAGGCTCGGCGTAATGCCTCAGGACTGGTGCCAGGACGTAAGCCAGCATAGAGGACCGCGCCGGGTTGCGTCTCGAGGATGACCCAGGCTTCGGTTTTGCCGCGAGCATCTTGACCGTTGGGAACCAGTTCGGCCGCTTGAGCGTCGGTGGGATGGACTTGCACCGACAGCGGCAGTCGGGCATCCAGAAACTTCAACAACAGCGGGAAACGCTGGTTCGCAGCCCGACGAGAACCGAGAATCTTCTGCGGGGCTTGTTCCATCAAAGTGCGGAGCGTCGTACCCGCCAGGGGGCCGTCCAGCACCCGACTGGGATGGTCGCCGTGATCGCTGAGCATCCAGGCTTCACCGATCGGTTCAGCGCTAGTCTGGGGCGAATCTAGCAATGGGGGAAGGCGATGGCCGCCCCAGAGCATACTTTTGAAAATTGGCTCGAACCGGAGGGGATATAATCGCGGGCTGGAGTCGCTCATCCCGATTCGCTCCCTTCGACAAGGTAGCGAGCGAGGCCGCTCGCCGGGGCCCTGACGTCTTTCCTACACCATAGGACATCGTCTATGGCGTACGGCCGGTTGACTCAACCTTGGCTGCTGAGCGGTTTGACCGGCCCGTGCGGGAGTCGACTCCCGATACTAAATCCTTCTCCTATTTTCCTTGTTTGTCAGGTGCCGTCTAGCCATGAATGAAGCTGCTTGCGAAATCGAATCGCTCGACGTGGTTGCGGTTGCCCCGCATCCTGATGATCTAGAAATCATGTGCGGTGGTACCCTGGCCAAGCTGGTCAAACAGGGCTACCGGGTGGGGATTTTTGACTTGACCACGGGCGAACCCACCCCGCGCGGCAACGAGGAGACCCGGCAACGCGAGGCGGAGGCGGCCCGGCAAGTCTTAGGGGTTCAGGTCCGGCTCTGTCTGGAATTGCCCAACCGTGAATTGATGGATGGACCGCCGGCCCGGTATCGACTGGCCACCGAGCTGCGGCGTTACCACCCCCGTTTGGTGATCACTACTGCTGGTCGCACTCCTGCGGCTTCGCCCGACCATCATCAGGGCCACTTGCTTGCCGAAGCAGCCCGCTTTTACGCTCAGCTGACCAAGTGGGATGACCGCTTCGATCAGACCCGTCCGTATCGGGTACCGCATCTGGTGTACGTGCCGTTTCCCTTCGATGCCGAGCAGCGATTGTGGAATAGCAGCTTTGTCATCGATATCAGTGACACCTTTGAGCAAAAGATCGCGGCCATCCGCTGTTATGAATCGCAGTTTGAGCCGGCCCGGTTTGACAAGGTGAAGCATTTTGTCGGCGGGGCCAACATTACCATGGGGGCACGGTGTGGCTTTGCCTATGGCGAGCTGTTTGCACTACCCGGTCCCGTGGGTGCCAGCGATCTGGTGAGCTTGGTTGAAGGGGGCCATGCGAGTCCGGTGGCGGTTCAGCTGCCTGGAAAAGATCACTTGCCGATGGGCTGAACGGACGGCCTTTTTCCAGGGTATCTGGGGCCGGCGAAAGCCAAATAATCAGTATCGGACCTCTGCTTGACAGACTTGAACCTTTCTGGCATTTTTCCCACCGCTTGCTTTAGGAGGGCGGCCTGGCCCTCCTCCCCACCTGGTTGAATCCCATCAACCGACGGAACAGAGGCCCCAGGCACTGATTCACAAGGAGTCCCGAGCATGCGGATTTCCATGCGCGGGGTTTGGGGACGTTTTTTCCCTTGGCCTCGTTGGAAGCGAAGGATGCTCCGGTGCGGATATGGCGTACCGCTGGTTGCGGCGATGCTTGCCGCGGAACCAGCGGAGGCATTCTACTGGCCGCCCTGGCCCGGTGCGGATGTCACTTCGCCGACCCCTGGCTTGACGCCCAAGATCCCAGAGCCGATTGACTTTGGTGGGCCTTGGGAGGATGAGTATCCTCCCAGCGAATTTCCCCCGCCCCTAGTGCCACCGGAGATCTTGGCACCTCCGGTCATTCCAGAGCCCGCGACCATGGTGTCAGGCTTGATTGGCGTGGGAATTGGTGGGCTGATCCTGAGGCGTCGTCGTCGTCGCGAACGTGAGGTCGCCAAGTTCATCCGCCAAACAGCACCAAGAGGATAAACAGCACGCAGAAAAGCATGATAATCAAGAATGCCCCGACCGCGGTGAGTAACCAACCGGTCACCGGGTTGTCGGCAGATGCAACCTTGCCAAGGAGTTGATCGAGGGTGTTCTCGACCGCCTGTCGTTGCTGGCGGGGGATCTCGTTCCAGTGCAACAAGGCATGATGGCTGGCATGGGTTTCGTCGACTTCCACCCAGCTCGATTCGCCGCCAGCAGCGATCGCCGGCAGGCCAAACGGATGATCTGGACGGTGGGACGCGGAGCGGACCCGAAGACCTGTGGGATGCATCTGGACCTCGTGGCCCTGCTGTTTGAGAGCTTCATAAACAATTTCTTTGGTTTTTCTTGGTTCGATGTTGTAGATTGCCGTCCAGGCTTGTCGCCCTGTTAGCTGCCAGCGCACCGCGACAATCAACAACACGAAGTACACCCCCCAAATTCCCAGCCACAGGTTGGAGTCCGACAGCCGGGTACGCAGATCGGCCCAGTTGCCCTGAAACCAGAACTGGCGAAACAGATCATCGACCGCGGCCACCAGCAGAGGGCCGCCGACCAAAATAAAACCGGATAGGCCAAGCAGCACGCCTACAAAGTCCCAGGCTCCCGGGACCATGGTAGGCCGGGGGCGATGGTTGACATAGGCCAAAATCAGGCAATAGATCGTTAGAGGAAATAAACATGTAAAAACGATCATGCATAAGACGAGCAGATTTGGCATGCCGATTTTCCGCCACCAGGGAATGTTCGTGCGATCCGGTCAATATAATCCGCTTTGACCAGGGGAGCAATTGAGTGTCGCCGCAGGAATCGCAATTGACCGACTTGAGCTGGCGAACTATGGTCGCAGACAGGATTTATGCGGCCGGAGCTAGGGAGGAACCCGACGATGGCGGTTGCTGGGAACAGGCGGAATGCAGGAGTGACTCTGCTGTTAAGCCTTGCGGTTATTGGTTGTGCTGGTCGTCCCGAACCGAAGCCGACGGACGTGTCCACGTCGACTGCTGAGGCAGCACCGCCTCCAGCTGCGCAGGAAGCGGACATTACCCATCCGGTCAGCTATCATACCGCCGAACCCGCTGCGGGGGCTCAAAAACCGGCCTCCGTTGCCAGCGCGTGTCCTTTTGCCGAGGCGATTGTGCCCACCATTCCGGACGGGGTCCAAGTCCCGCCGCCGGACCGCATTCAGACTGGGAAGTCGACCGGGGTGGTGTACCGCGAGGTACGCGAGACTTGGGATCAGGTAGTGGTGCAAGGACGGCCGCGTGTCAAAGTGAGCACGGAGCATGGCGACTTCCACATCACCCTCGACCCGACCATTGCTCCGAATCATGTGCGCAATCTACTCACGTTATGCCAAGTCGGCTATTACGATGGATTACAGGTCGATCGGATTGTGCACCAGGAATCGCAGGATGCTCAGGGGGGGGTCCGTCGGCTGGATCTCATTCAACTGGGCTGTCCGCAAGGTAGCGGCGATCCGGCGGTCGGCCATCTCGGCTACTGGCTCAAACCCGAGTTGCACGACAGCGTGCGGCATGGCGAAGGGACAGTCGGATTCTGGCATGGCATCGACCCGGAAAGCGCCGGGGTGGTGCTCTACATTACGCTGGGGCCGGCACCCTTGCTCGATGGGCGTTTCACGGTGATCGGGCAGGTGAGCGATGGTCAGGACGTGGTTCGCCGCATTGCCAACCAACCTACCCAGGATACGACGGTCTATCCCGACTACGAACGGCCTCGGCGGCGGATTGGCATCCGCTTGCAACACGAACAATAAGCCCCTTTATATGGGGCTCCCCAAACTGCTGAGACCCCAACTCATGGCCAAGGAAACTTCTCGGCCGGCCGAGACGCCCTACACGGTGGTGGCACGCCGGTATCGTCCACAACAGTTTGCCGACCTGGTGGGCCAGGAAGCGGTGGCCCGGGCATTAGTCAATGCCCTTGAGAGTCATCGCGTTGCGCATGCGTATCTGTTTACAGGATCGCGTGGCGTCGGCAAAACCTCCGCCGCACGCATTTTGGCCAAAGCGCTCAACTGCATCGAGGGACCGACCTCCACCCCATGTGATCGTTGCTCGATCTGTCAGAGCATCAGTCGAGGCGAAGATATCGATGTGCTTGAGATCGATGGCGCCAGTAACCGGGGCATCGATGAGATTCGGGCCATCCGTCAAAATATCAGCACTCGACCCAGCCGGGCCCGGACCAAGATCTACATTGTGGACGAAGTCCACATGCTGACCCCTCCGGCGTTCAATGCGTTACTGAAAACGCTGGAAGAACCCCCAACGCACGTCAAGTTCATCTTCGCCACCACTGAAGTGCAGAAGATTCCCATTACCATCCTGTCGCGCTGCCAGCGGTTTGATTTTGCCGGGATTCGTTCCAGTCAGATTGTCCAATGCCTGCAAGCGATTGTCCGCGCGGAAGGAGTGCAGGCCGAAACCGCTGCACTGCAAGTCGTGGCTCGACGCGCCGGCGGCTCGATGCGAGATGCCCAGTCGCTGCTCGATCAATTACTTGCCTTTGCCGGCGAACAGCTGACCCTGGACACGGTGCATCAACTACTGGGTACGGCAACCGATGAGCGAGTCAGTACCCTGGCTGGGGTAATCCTGGCCCATGATGCCAAGCAAACCATCCAGCTATTGCATCGCTGTGTGGACGAAGGGTTGCAACTCGGTGAATTGCTCGATCAATTGATCGAATATTGGCGTGGTTTGATGTTATTGCACTGTGCAGGGAATGAGGGGTTGGAGCTCAGTATTCCGGATGGAGTGCGTCAACAACGCCAGCAACAGGCTACGCAGTTGTCGTTGGATACGATTCTTGCCGGCCTGGATATCCTGACGCTGAGCAAAGCGCGGCTTCGCTCGAGCAGTCATGCACAGGTGCTTCTCGAGATGGCATTGATCCGATTATGCCGCTTGGAGGAACTGCTCGCGCTGCCTCAATTGCTCCAGGCGCTGCAGGCGAGTGAGCGATCGGTGCCAACCGCCGTCGCAGGTAGGGGTGTCACCGAGGCCACGGGCTCGGTGACACCGGAAAAAAAAACCTCCATCGAGGTAAGCAATCGCCTCACGGACGCTCATAATGGGAATTCTATGCCCACAAGTGAGCAGACGGTCGCTCCGGCCCGATTCTCCCCCACGGAATTACCCACAGCGTGGGAGCAAATGCGGCAACGCCTTCCGGGAATCTTTGCCAGTCAATTGGCTTGCGCCAATCTGCCTGCAATTATCGGGCCAAATTTACTGGAAATCCGCTTTCCTTCCGAGTATACTGGAGCGTATGATTTCTGCAATGAACCCGAGAAGATCGCCCGGATCAGCCAGGTGATCCAATCTATCACCGGCCAGGGATGGCAAGTTCGCCTAAGTCTACAACGCTCGTTGGACCCCGAGGCATCCTCGTCGGAGCGATTTCCGACGGCGGTGTTGCCGCTGCCAGCCAACCCATCGGAGGCGGTCGATCCTCGACAGGTACCCATGATCCAACGGGCCATGGACGTTCTTGAAGCGCAGCTGTTACGTTGTGACCCGCATTTTGGCAGTCGCGACCGTGGTGAACCCGCTTAGCGATTCCTCCACGATGCACGGCTTGGAGATCCCCCACATGTTCAAGGAAATTGGCCAACTCACCAGTCTGATGCGCAATTTGCCCAAGTTGAAAGAGCAGATGGAGGAGTTCCAGGAGAAGCTGGCGAAGATTGTGGCCGAAGGTCAGGCCGGCGGCGACATGGTCACCGCCAAGATCAATGGCAAGATGCAATTGTTGGCCTGCCGCTTGTCGGATGAGGCATTGCGCTTGGACGATCGGGAAATGCTTGAGGATTTGATCGTCGCCGCGGTCAACCAGGCGATCGAGAAGGTGCAGCAGCAAGTGGCTGCGGAGTCCAGTAGCTTGGCCGGAGGCCTGGGATTGCCGGGGATGCCCCCACTAGGCGGCTGACGGGTTGGCCTTCGCCGCTAGGACGGGTGTCACGCTCGATCGGGCAGGACGGAGCAGGGAACGAGGCGGACGATGAACCCAGGCATGCGACCCGGACTGATTCAGACCCAGTCTCAGATCCAGACCATTGCACCACGGATGATCCAATCGATGGAGATTCTGCAGCTGCCTGTGCTGGCGCTGCAAGAACGCATCGAACAGGAACTCCAAGAAAATCCGGTCTTGGAGCTACAAGAATTCACCCCGGAGGCGGATGCTGATTCAGAGCTTGAGCAAGAATGGCATGGCAGTGAAAACACCCCCGATCAGGCTGTCGATCCGGATGGTGTGCTCACCCATGACGAAGATGCTCAACTCGATTTTAATCGTCTAGATGCGTTAAATCGCGAATGGGATGATGCGTTCGATGAGGAACATCGCGTTTCTCGCGCCGCCCTCGATGAGGAGGGAGACCGCAAGCATGATGCGATGCAGAATATGCCCTCACGTCCTCAGTCGCTCCAGGAGCACCTCGAAGAACAACTAGCCTTTCTGGATATCCCGCCACGCCTGGGGCCCCTCGTTGAGTACCTGCTCAGTTATATCGACTGGACCGGCTACCTGGGCGAACGCGATGAGGAGAATCGCTTTTTTCCGGTGCATCTGGAGGATTTGGCACATCGATTTCCCGAGGCTATTTCGCTTTTAGATCTCGAAGAGGCCCTACGCTTGGTCCAGCAGCTGGATCCCCCGGGCGTCGGGGCCCGTGACCTCCGCGAATGTCTTACCCTGCAGTTACAGTTGGACACTCCCTATCGGGAAGTCGTCCGGGTCTTGATCTATCATCATTTAGACGACATTCAGCACAATCGATTGCCCGTCATCCAGAAAGAAACAGATTTTGATATTGACGTTATCAAAGAAGCGATCGAGATTATTCGCCACTTGAACCCCCGTCCGGGCTCAGCGTTTGCCAGTGAGAGCACCCATTATGTAACTCCGGATGTGATTGTTGAACGCGATGAGTCAGGCCACTACGACATCCGGTTGGCCGATGAATGGACACCCAACCTCCACATCAGTCCTCGCTACACCCACATGGCGGCCGATCGTCAGGGGGATCCCACCACCAAGAATTACCTCAGTAAAAAAATCCAAGCCGCAAAGTGGCTTATTGACGCCATCGAACAACGCCGCAACACGTTGTTAAAGGTGACGCGTGCCATTATTGACCATCAGCGTGCCTTTTTGGATCAGGGACCTGAGCACATCGAGCCACTGAAGATGCAACAGATCGCCGATCAGGTGGGCGTCCATGTCACTACCGTCAGCCGTGCCGTGGATGACAAGTGGGTGCAGACGCCCCGCGGTGTGTTCCCGCTCAAACGCTTTTTCGGCGGCGGGGCCAAAACGACCAGCGGCGAAGAGGTGGCCTGGGAAACCATCAAGCGGAAGCTGCTCGAACTCATCGACCAAGAGGACAAGGGCAATCCACTCTCGGATGAGGATCTGGTCACCAAGCTCAATGAAGCTGGCTATCCCGTGGCTCGGCGGACTGTGACCAAGTATCGCAAAATGCTGAAAATCCCATCATCGCGGCAACGCAAAGTGTGGTAAGCAGCACTCCGAACGGCTTGTCCGAGGGTGGAGCGACAGATGAAAGACACGAAGCGTTTGCGATGCGTCAGAACCCCCGGACGTCAGTCCGGGGGCCGCCTTGAAGCGGCAAAAGCGTTTGCGAGAAAAAGCAGCAGAGGCGCTTGCGGAGCGGAAGCGGCAGAGGCGCTTGCGGTGCGGAAGCGGCAGAGGCGCTTGCGGTGCGG
>CAYPIE010000012.1:0-96208 GCA_964410665.1 uncultured Alcaligenaceae bacterium | reverse complement strand
GGTGTGGTCGTCCCAGAAGGACGCGTGATTGATGGGCGGGACATCGCACCGCTGCTCAAGGGAGACACGAAGCGGGTGCCCGTACCCAGATTGAAGCGTTCCCTGAATGCCTCGGTGCCGTTGCGACGAACCTGGAATCCGCCTGGAGAGTGGGCACCGATCATCAAGCGGCATGAGTACAACGACGCGTTTTTCTATCACGGAGCCCAGGGGGCACTGGCGGCAGTGCGGTGGCGCAATTGGAAACTATACCTGAACCCGTCTTTGAAGCTGTACGATCTGGCCAAAGACCCAGGCGAATCGACCCCGGTGCGCAATCGCGACATGCTCCGCAAGCTGCGCGGCATGGCCATCCTGTTTCAGCACGAGATGCGAGCAGACGCCCGCCCTGCGAGTGAAGGAATGTCACCGTTTTCCGCCAAGGCCCGCACCAGCATCTCTCGCTCAGTTCGCGACAAACTCAACGCAAAACGCAACGTGACCTATGCAAGCGATGGTGACCGACAACTTCAGATGGACATCTACCGGCCCCGCGCTGCCTGGGGCAGACTCCCCGCGATCCTCTGCATTCACGGTGGCGGTTGGGCGAAGGGGAACCGAACCAACCACGCGCCGCTTGCACAGGCACTGGCCGCGCGCGGCTTTGTCACCGCCACAATTTCGTATCGACTCAGCGGAGAAGCGCCGTTTCCCGCGGCCATCCACGACTGCAAGGCCGCGGTCCGTTATCTTCGTGCCCACGCGGACACGCTGGGAATTGATCCGGAAAGACTTGGGGCCATCGGCTTATCGGCTGGTGGACATCTGACCGCATTGCTCGGTACGTCGGGTGGGGTGGACGAACTGGAGGGCAACGGCGGCAACCCTCGCTTCCGTTCGACCATTCAGGCGGCCGTTCCCATGGGCGCGCAAACCGACCTCCTGTCGGAACGGACGCGAACAATATCCAAAGCCAAAGACCGAGGCCACATATGGAGGCAATTTCTGGGTGGCGCACAGGAATCACGACAGGCCACCTATCGACTCGCCTCACCGTTGACGCACCTGGACGCCTCAGATCCCCCGATGCTGTTGATTACCGGAGCGAACGATGATCCCAGCACGCATGCCGATGGCTTTCGTCGTCGCATGATGGAACTGGGAGTGCCACAGGATTTGCTGGTGATCGACGATGCCCCGCATGCCTTCCTTCGCCGCCAAGACTGGTTTGACCAGGCCGTCGATGCCGCGGCAAACTTCTTCCAATCAACGCTCAAACATTTAATCGATATTCGCTCATGAGATGGCTTTTGATTTTGATCAGCTTGCTGGTGGGATGGTTGCAAACGGCCTCGGCCTCGGATCGTCCGCCCAATATTGTCTTTTTGTTCGCGGATGATCTCGGTTACGGCGACCTCGGTTGTTATGGGCATCCGTACGCGAAGACCCCGGTCCTCAATCAACTGGCAAACGAAGGAACGCGGGTCACGCAGTTCTATGTCACCGGCGTGACCTGCAATCCAAGCCGCACCGGACTGATGACCGGTCGGTTCCCAGCCCGGTTCGCGAACTACGCGGCCGACTTCGGGTTCGGAGATCGGGTCACAATCACCGAACTGCTACGGAAACGAGGCTACAAAACGGGACACTTCGGCAAATGGCACATCGGCCCCGAGTCCGCAGACGGAACCTACGGCATCGACACCATTCGGACCATCGGCAAAAGCCGCGACAAAACCGCCGGTCGAGACCATGACCTGTACTCGGCCGCCATCGATTTCATTCGCGAGAACAAGGACGGCCCGTTCTATGTGAACGTCTGGGGACACGCAACCCATTTCCCGGTCAACACGCCCTCGAGGTTGGCCGACACGTTCCGAGACGTTACGGTCAAACGATCCGACTTCGCGGATACCATGCAACACAAGTTTGACGAATGCCTGAAGATCGGGGGTGATCTCGACGAATCCATGCGGCAGTACTTGGGTGACGTCTACCAGATTGATCTGAACGTCGGCAGGGTGTTGAAAGTCATCGACAAACTCGGCCTGCGGGACAACACCATCGTGGTCTTTTCCAGCGACCACGGACCCGCCCCGGTCATCCTCCGTAAAAAGGGTGCTCGGAAATACTCCAACAACATGCTGGGCTACGCCGGGAAATTCCGCGGTGGCAAGCACTCGCTCTACGAAGGCGGAACACGGGTTCCGTTCATCATTCGCTGGCCGGGGCACGTGAAGGCGGGACGGGTCGATGGCCAAAACGTCTGTTCGTTCATCGACTGGCTGCCGACCCTATGTGCGCTCACCGGCGTTGAGGATCTGCCACCAGACCTCGACGGCGAAGATCGTTCCGATATCTGGCTCGGAGCAGATCGCCCGCGCGGCAAACCGCTGTTCTGGAAGACCAGCTCCACGGGCAGTACTCCGGTTCTCCGAGACGGCAAATGGAAACTGCTTCAGAACCGGCGACGAAATCGGGAACCCGAGCTCTATGATCTTTCGGTCGATCCGAGCGAAAGGAACAACGTCGCTGAACAACATCCGAATGTGGTTGCCCGCCTCCGCAAGAAGTTGCGAACCTGGGTTGAAGAGCTCCCTGACCAGTATGAAAAAAATCCCCGCAGAAAACGCAACCCGTCATCGTGACGACCTGTACCAACATCAAGCTCCGGGACCGGGCGAGAAATCCATCTCGCCCAGAACGAAGTGCGATGTTTTATAGGTCGTCTCATCCAGCACGAGTGCCACAAGAGATCCTACAATGCATCAGAAATACTCGTCTGTTCCCCTGTTGCTTGCAGCCATCATCTCGACGGCAACCCACACAACGGCATCGGCGGAGAGCACACAGCCCAACATTATCTTCATCATGGCCGATGACCTCGGGTGGAGTGATGTGGGCTACAACGGTGCGAAGTTTTATGAGACGCCGCATATCGATCGACTCGCGGCGGAGGGAATGAAGTTGAACCGGGCTTACTCGGGCGGGCCGAACTGCTCACCGACACGAGCCTGCCTGATGACGGGGACCTACACCCCACGTCATCAGATCTGGACCCCTGGCGGAAGATCCAAAGGCAATCCGGACTTCATGAAGCTGCTTGTCCCTCGCAAGGGCAAATCGAAAGGCAACAAGGCGTTCCCATCCAAGCAATCGTTGGATCCAGCGGCCGTCTCGATCGCCGAAATCCTCAAACCGGCAGGATACAAAACGGCCATGCTCGGGAAGTGGCACCTTGGGAATCGCCGGACCCAGGGCTTTGACCTATTCAGTGCCGATGGATCTGCGCGGCCTTACAAAAACCATTATGGCAGCATCCGCGTGGCGAACACCCTGACCAATCGCGCGGTGCAGTATATCGAAGAAAACCAATCAAATCCCTTCTTTCTTTATCTCTCGCATTGGGACGTCCATACCCCCCACCGTGCCCAGAAACTGCTGGTCGAGAAATACAAAGCGAAATTGAATGCTCGGAAGTGGGAAGGCAAATGGAACCCCGTTTATGCGGCCATGATCGAGGCCTTTGATCAAAGCGTCGGGCGCATCCGCGAAACCGTTGAAAAGCACGGGCTCAGTGAAAAGACCTTGATCATCGTGACCTCAGACAATGGCAGTAGCGGTGCGGTGAAAACGGGGCCGCTCAAAGGAGCCAAGGGGAGTCTCTGCGAAGGGGGTGTCCGAGTGCCGACCGCAATGATTTGGCCGGGTACCATCCCAAGTGGCTCGGAGTGTGATGACCCGATTACTTCGGTGGATTTCCTCCCCACCTTTGTGGATCTGGCTGGCGCGGATCTCCCGAAGACCCAGCCAGTCGATGGTGTCTCCATCCGGCCACTGTTCCTAGGTCAACCGCTCCCCGAGCGTTCGATCTTCTGGCATTTCCCCCTCTATTTGTCCGCCAACGGACATCCAGTGCTTCCGATCTTTGGCACCGACCGAATGGTGTGGCGTGCGACGCCTGCGACGATGATCGTCCGCGGCGACTGGAAACTGACGTTTTACTACGAAGACCGCTCCGTCAAACTTTATAACCTCAACAAAGATCCCTACGAAACCACGGAGCTGGCTTCCCAGCAACCCGAGCGCACCGAACAGTTGCTCACCGAACTCAAAGCCTGGGTAAAAGCAACGGGAGCCCCAGAGCCTTTCGCGGTAAACGAGGCATTTCAGCCGAACCCAACCGAGAATACGGAAAAGAGGCGAAAGGGACATCCAAACTGATTCTGCACTGTCAGACAACTCCATTTGGACAGCATTCAGTCAGCGGATCGACTTGTATTCAATCGAACCCGTACCCAGGACCGGAAACGCGCGATGTGATCACAACCAGGAATCGCCATCGCACAGCGTGTTCGGAAGGGACTACCCGGAAGGCACAATAATTCAGCCACCACGGCACGACAAATGGTTTCAAATGGACGAGTACAAACCCCAGCAGGATGTGTATCCGACCTTGGTGGAGCTGTGCGGCATGAAGCGGCCAACCGACCTTGACGGACGTTCCGGTCGCAAGAAGGTCGGGGGAAACTTGATGACGGTTCGTGATTTCCGCCTCCATGCACTCCACACGAATCTTCGCCGTGTCGGTTACTGCAGAGTTCGCCCTCAGTTCCTCGGAAGTCGCCAGGAGCAGAAAGCTCCGGAAAGATCACTTCCCCTCGGAATGATTTCTGACCAATCATTCAATCAATAGCAACGAAAATAACAAAACATTAAAATGCTTTAACTGCTAGAAAAGCATGTTGATTGAGAGGAAATAGCCTGGTGAAGACCCTGACAAGTGCTTACTCTGCTGACCGACATTCCTAAGTCAAGGAAAAACTCTGTAGCAGATTCGTTATAACATAATATGTACTTATTCTTACATTTATTCTTCATATGCCCTTCGAAGCTCGTGAGTGGATTCCAGTTCCAAGCTTTCGACGTCTTGCTGGGCCTTCGATCATAGAAAAAATCGAGGGCCATGAACAACTTTTTTGCGTTGGGTCGCGGATGGTTGTTACCGATCCCATGCCGTGTGGCATATCCTCCAGGACGGACGATCAAGAGGTTCGCTGGAAGCCGAAACAAGCGTTTCCACACCGCGTTCAACCGAGCTAAGGGGAGATCACCGCAGATGACCGAAATTCCTACGCTGACCGCTTCGGTGGGGCAAGGCGGGGCAAACCGCCGAACCGACGTCCTCACCGTCCAAGCTCTGTTAAACCTGGTCCCTTGGCAACTCGGCGGTGCTAGTCCGAAGTTAGCCGTGGATGGCTGGATCGGGCCGAATACCATCGGTGCCATCCGTCATTTCCAGCGAGCTCAGTTCGGCTGGCAGGACGGCCGGGTCGATGTGCGGCAACCGTCGATCACCCGGCTCGGCCAGTTGCGCGATGCTCTGACCACGGGCTCGGAGCTGCTCATTCCTGGAACCCGGGCGCGGTACCGTACGGCCTTCGGCGGAGATCCGCTCACCGGCAATGAGCGGCAACAGGTGCTGACGACACTGCGCTGGTTGGTCCTGCACACGGCCCTGGGAGAAGCCATCCCTGCTCCGGGCAAGGTCAGCGATCAGGTCACACTGCCCAAGGACCCCGACCAGCGTTGGCCCGTCTCAGGGCCGGTACGGCGGGGTTGGGAGAGGCTCCTGAATTATTTCCAGTCCGCCTGGGGCGGGGCGTTTGACATGAGGGTGATGTCGTGCCGCCAGGGCATCAAGTCTCCGGGCTATCGGGTCCGCGCCCCGCAGGAGCCGGAGTTCGACGCCAAGGGCAAGCGCTACGGCGTCCACTGGTGCGGCATCTTCGCCACCTGGCTGTACCAACAAGTGCTGCACCGGCTGCCGGACTTGCCCTTCGCCAAGAAACGCTCGTTGAAGTTTATGCCGTACCACGGCATCACTATGCCCCATAACGACCGCCTGCGGACCCACTGGCACGACATCTGGCCGGGCGATATTTGTGTCGAAGTGGCCAACTCCCACCACTTCATCGCGCTGAACACTCCCAGTGAGAACGGCATGGTCTGGTCGGTTAACGGCAACTCGTCCGCCGCCTTCGATGAGATCGACATCTACAGCGACGAAAAGGGGTGGTATAGCCAGAGCATCCTGGTAAAACAAAAGTCCGTCATTGGACTGCAGCGGGTTTATTCGGCCGATGACCTTCTACAGTGGTGAATCCGGGTAAAGCCGGGAGCAGTATGGGACAGGGGGCAACTTGCTCATCGCCGATCACAGTTATATATTTATCTTTATATTAAAGGACACTTCAGGCCCATTCTGATTCGGAACTGGGCTGATCGGTTCCACCGAGTTTGGCACGGAGTTGGCGAATCCTGTAAGGGCTGGTGGACCCAATCGACGACAGCGTTTGCAGGCGATTGCTCCGAACATCCCCTTTCGAGTTCGGCTTAGGGATCCCCGCAATCATCTCATTTCAGTACTTAAACTATCTCGATGAGCATCGGCTGCGGCGGGTCTGAGCCATGGCAGAACGAAAAAACTCGAGCGAGGTGATCGAATGAGTGTTCGTCTTACTGTTTGCTGTTTCTTGGGGTTCGCTTCCTTTAGCGTAGCCGGCGAACCAGAGGCTCCTGATCGGGCCTCACAGGAGCAGATCCTCAAAGAAGCGGAGTCACGCTTACGAGCCATCTACAACCGGAGTGCGTTTCGCGCCAAGAGGTTTCGCGCAGACTGGCTTCCTGATGGTTCGGGATTCACCGTGAGAGAGTTACTCCCGAGCGAGGGAAAGCAGGTCTGGGTACGGTATGACCTCCCGGGTGGAAAACGAACCGTGCTCGATTCACCACCCCAACGGAACACTGGTCGGTCGGACAACGTCTCCCCGGATGACCAGAGTGTCCTTTCCGTCAGACGGGGGGATCTGTACTTGCGTAAAAAAGACAGCGGCGAGAGCATTCGCCTCACGAACAGTGGGGCCGAAGGGGCGGGGAGAAACTCTCGAGCGGTATGGAGCCCCGATGGGAAACACATCGCCTTCGTGCACTTCGACGATTCCCAGGTGAAACAGAGGTCATCTCTTGTTCCGGGTGACCCGAGCTTTCCCGAGGTCAGGGTGACCCGGTTCGCCCGAGTGGGCGAGTCCATACCCAAGTTGCGCGTCGGGGTGGTTGACGCCGCGGGCAAAGCGACCCGTTTTCTGGCATTCCCGTTGCCGGCAGAAGGTTACTATCTGGGCCAGGTGGAATGGGCTGGGAATGACGAGCTGTTGGTCGAGAAGCTGAGCCGATTCCGGGACGAGCGGGAGTTTCTCCTCGTCAACGTCTACACTGGTGCGATCAAGCGGATCTTCCATGAATCGGACCCGGCGTGGGTCGTCGCCAGCTACCAGAAGAACGCCGGCCTCGAGTGGATCCGCGGTGGCCGTGCCTTCCTGGTGTTGAGTGAGATGGACGGCTGGCGACATGCCTATGTCTATTCGCGTGACGGCGAGCAACTGGCGCTGCTGACACCCGGTGACTTCGACATCATCGAACGGGCCCGAATCGATGAAACGGGGGGTTGGTTCTACTACTACGCATCGCCGGAAGATGCCACCCAGAAATACCTGTATCGGGTCCGTCTGGACGGGACGGCCAAGCCGGAACAGGTGACTCCTGCGGACCAACCCGGCACCCACGACTACAACTTCTCACCCGATGCCAAGTGGGCCTTCCATACCTATTCCCGGTTCGATCAGCCTCCCGTCACCGAACTCATCGAGTTGTCGGGACACCGCGTCGTCCGCATCCTCGAGGACAACCAGGCCCTGCGCAAAACGATGGAGTCCTTGATCAGTCATCCCACGGAGTTCCTGAAGCTCGACATCGGCGACGACGTGTTCATGGATGCCTGGATGATCAAACCCAAAGATTTCGATCCCGCCAAGAAGTACCCAGTCCTGGTCTACGTGTACGGGGAGCCGCACGCCCAGACTGTGCTGGATGCCTGGGGGAAAGTCCACGCCGAATATCATCGCATGATCGCCGACCTCGGCTATCTGGTGGTGTCCATCGAGAACCGGGGCACTCCCGCGCCGAAAGGGGCCGCTTGGAGACGGGCGGTGTTCGGCTGCCTGGGTCCGCTCACGGTCGAGGATCAGGCGGCGGGCCTCAAGGAACTGGCCCGCCAGCGGCCGTACGTGGACCTGTCCCGGGTAGCCATCTGGGGCTGGAGCGGTGGCGGCTCCAACACCCTCAACGCGATGTTTCGCGCGCCGGACGTCTTCCACGTTGGGATCGCCGTGGCGCCAAAGCCCCAGCCACACCTGTATAACGCGTGGTTCCAGGAGATCTACATGGAGACCCGCGAAACCAACCCCGACGGCTACCGCCGCGCGGCCCCGATCAATTTTGCCGAAGGGTTGGAGGGGGACCTGCTGATCATCCACGGGACGGGCGAAACCAACACCCACCTCCAGATCACCGAAGGACTCATCGATCGCTTGATCGAACTCGGCAAGCGGTTCGACTACATGGCCTATCCCAATCGCGACCACGGCCTCCGCGAAGGGAGGGGGACTGTAGTACACATGCGCATGCTCATGGTACGCTATCTTACCGACCACCTGCCGCCGGGACCGCAGTGAGGTGCGAATCATCAGATCAGCATAAGCTCGCGCTGCATAGATGAGAGGAACGTGCTTCCCGTGGCCGTGACGAGAACGTCTTCCTCCAGCCCGACGATCCCAGCTTCGGTCGGCACGCCCAGTTCTAGAGTGAACACGTTGCCGACCTCGACCTGCGCCTCGACGTTGCGGCCATAGCACGGCCACGGCGGTCCCAGCATGGTCCCGCCGTCGTGCACCGCGCGCCCCAGACCGTGCCCGAGGCCGTGTTTGAACTCGGGATAACCGGCCTCCACCACGACCCTCCGGGCCGCGGCGTCCACCTCGAACCCCCGAACCCCGGGCTGTAGTGCAGCGGCGCCGGCCTGGATAGCCCGCACCACTGTGTCGAAGGCCCGGCGTAAGGCGTCGGGCGGGCCCGATTCGCCCGACCGCCGAACGTACCACATGCGCTGGAGGTCGGAGCAGTAGCCGTCGCGGCGTACGCCCAGGTCAATGTGGACTAGGTGCCCCGGTTCGATGTGGATCGCTGCGGAGGGGTAGGTGTGGCCTACCTCAGACGCTGGGCCGCTGTTGACAATCGGGCAGCCTTCCGCCGGCCAGGCCGGCGTCACCCCGAGCTCGGCGAACTGCGCGTGCACGAACGCGGCCAGGTCGCGCTCGCTCCGCCCGGGGCGGATCTCGGGAGTGATTCGGGCGATGATTCGTTCGGTGACCGCCACCGCCTGGCGGATTCGCTCGACCTCGGCCGGGGACTTGCGGCCACGTAACCGGGCCAGCAGCGGAGCCGCACTGGTCAGCCGGTCCAGGTAGGGCGTGCCAGCCAGAAGCTGTTGCAGCAACAGCCAGTGGCCGTGGGTCAGGCCGTCGGCGGTCACATCGTCGGTGCTGTAGTTGAGCCCGATTTGCCGAGGGTCGAGCCTTTGCAGGACGTCGAGTAGTGGCGCGCGGATATCCTCATCGTAACCAATCACTTCCCGAAACACCCCCCTGGACTGGACGGCCGAGGTGTCGAAGTTGGCCACGATCGCGACGCGCATCCCCTCCGCGCCGAACAGGAAGGCCGAGTTACGGACCACGCCAGCCCCAACGACCTGTTCAACGCCGGGGTCGGGGTGCAGGTCCGTTTCGCGTACGAAGGTCAGCCAGCAGTCGAGCCCCGTCTCGGCCAGCAGCGCTTCGGCCTGGTCAGCCTTCTCGTTCAATAACATCTGCCCACCTCGTCATTCGGCAAGGGACTGAGAATGATTCCAGCCGCGAAGGGTGAACCGCCCGGAAGCCACGGCGGCAACCCCAACGAACGTACCGGCCTTACCGAATAACGATATGCACTGCTCGCCGATCAGGCTGCGCGAGCCAGGGTTAGTGCAGTCCGTTGCTCGGCGGTCAACTCACGACTGGCAGCGTGATCGCCAGGTCCTTCTCGGGATCATCCGTCAGCCGCAAGTCGAACTGTTCCTGTAAGATCCGGAACACGTTCGGCGTCACAAAGCCCGGCGGGTTCGGCCCGAGCGTGATCCCCTTCACTCCGAGGTGTAGCAGGGTCAACAGCACCGCCACCGCCTTTTGCTCGAACCATGAAATCACCAGTGTCAACGGCAGATCATTCACCCCACAGCCGAACGCCTGCGCCAATGCTTGGGCGACCGCGATCGCCCCGTAAGCGTCGTTGCACTGGCCCATGTCGAGCAACCGCGGAAGCCCGAGCAGCGTGCCATAATCGTGATTGTTGATGCGATATTTGCCACAACCTAGAGTCAGGATGAAGGTATCGGCCGGGGTGGCCCGGGCGTAGTCGCTAAAATAATTGCGGCCCGGTTCGGCCCCGTCGCAGCCGCCGATCACGTAGAAACGCTTCACCGCACCGTTCTTGACCGCTTCGACGATCTTCTCGGCCGCGTCGAGCAGCACGGCCCGGTGGAAGCCGATCGTACGTGCCCCCTGGAACTCCTCCACCGTCGGGCTGCACTGTTTCGCCTTGGCGATGACCGCTGCAAAGTCACCGTCGTCGATGCGAGTGCCTCCAGGCACGGCGGTGAAACGGGTCGTAAACACCCGGTCCTTGTAGGCCTCCGGCGGAATGAGGATACAGTTGGTCGTTGCCACGACCGGGCCGGGGAAGTCGGCGAACTCCGTCTTCTGCTTCTGCCAGGGACCCCCGTAGTGCCCGACCAGGTTCGGGTGGTCGCGCAGCTTCGGGTACATGTGGGCGGGCAGCATCTCGCCGTGGGTATAGACCTGCACGTCGGTTCCCGTAACCTGATCGAGCAATTCGGCTAGGTCCACCAGGTCATGGCCGGTGATCAGGATGCCCGGCCCCGGGACGGTGCCGAGCCGGACCTCGCTCGGCTCGGGCTTGCCAAACGTCTCCACGTGGCCTTCGTCGAGCAGTTCCATCACACGCAAATTCCACTTCCCCACATCTAGGGCGATGCCGAACAGGCTGTCCAGGTCGAAGTTGACATTGGTCATCGTCGAGAACAATGCGTCCTCGATGAACGCGCTGACCCGCTCATCGCTCTTGCCCAGGCGGCGGGCATGGCTGGAGTAGGCGGCCATCCCCTTGAGGCCGTAGAGAATCATTTCCTGGACCGATTGCACGTCGGCGTCCTTGCCGCAGACGCCGGGGGAGTGGTCACAGCCGAGGCCGCGAAAGGTTTGCTCGCACTGGTTGCAGAACATGGTTCGTCTCCTGAGTTCACCCGAAAGGAACGTCCCTTTCTCATGGCCGAGTATCGCCACCGGCTGCCGTAGTGTCCTTGACATGGATCAAGCGGGCACGAAAATCGAGAAAAATGGCACGATAATGGCGAAATGCGAGGCACGCTGATGACCCCGGAAACGATCCTTTCCAGCTGCCGGTTCTTCACCGCGGTCGAAGGGGAGAGCCGACAACGGCTCATCGCCATGGCCGAACTATGCTCCTTCACGGCGGGCGAGCGGGTCTTCACGGCCGGTGACCCCTGCCCGGGGGTGTTCATCGTCGGCAAAGGGTTAGTACGCGTGTACCGGCTCGCCCCGAGCGGCAAAGAGCATGTCTTGCACCTGGTCGCGCCGGGCAACACCTTCGCCGAGGTGGCCGCGATCGGCGGGTTCGACTGTCCCGCCTCCGCCG
Organism: uncultured Alcaligenaceae bacterium; assembly: GCA_964410665.1. GTDB lineage: Bacteria > Planctomycetota > Planctomycetia > Gemmatales > Gemmataceae > CAYPIE01. Next base: position 84,562 of record CAYPIE010000012.1, on the reverse strand, counting down.
AAGCAGTCGAGCCGACGATGTGCCTGCTGCTGCCGAACGACCCGTTCCGAGCAGCTCTGTCCGAGGACCACCCCCTCTGCTTGCAACTGCTGGTGAGCTTCTCCGGGTGGGTCCGCCACCTGGTCGGCTTACTCGAAGACATCACCCTACGCGACGCGGCCGGACGAGTGGCCCGATACCTGCTCGACTGCGCGGACAGCCCCAACGGTAGCGTCCACTTACTGGGCCTGAAGAAGCACCTGGCCAGTCACCTGAACCTGACCAGCGAGACACTCTCGCGGACTCTGCGACGGCTGAGCAACGCGGGACTCATTTCCGAAGATGAATCCGGAGACTTGGTCGTTCGCGAGCCCGAACGCTTAGGTCAGGTGGCCCAGGGGATGTTCCCTCAGGTCTGATGCCCGGCCCGCGAAGCCTTGGGCAAGTCCAGCGAGCGGAGATGGAAATCCACCACTCCGACCGTCGGGGCATTGGCTCGGTCGGACCCCGAAGCAGGGAGTACCTTGCGATCGTTTGCCGGGCGTGCCTCGCCATTCGGCAGGGACGAGGGATGATTCGGGCCGTGAGAGAAGGTCGTCCGCAAGCCGCGGCCAAGCACCCCGACCAACGTATCGGCCTTGCGGAGTACGAGATGCTCTGTGGGCCGATCCGGCTGCGCAAGCCAGCCGGCACGACCGCCCGACGCAACCGTGGCCCGTAATTCAACTTCGTATGCTCAAGCAAGTTGATAATATCAAATTTACATCCGTAGATTCGACTGGAACAGCATGCAATCCGGATGGGCAGACGCTGGAACCATCGGGAGCGCGGCGAGCTGGACTGGATCGTGATGAAGGCCCTGCAGAAGGACCGCTCACGGCGCTACGAGACGGCCAGCGGCTTGGCGCGAGACGTCGAGCGCTACCTCACCGATGAGCCAGTCGTGGCGTGTCTCCCTTCGACGGCGTACCGGTTCGGGAAATTCGCGCGGCGGAACAAGGCAGCCATGGTCACCGCCGGCTTGGTCGCTGCAGCACTCCTGTTGGGCGTGGCGGTCAGCACCTGGCAAGCAATCCGCGCGCTTGCTGCCGAGAGGGAAGCAACAACCGAACGGGACCGGGCCGTCGAAGCAGAACGGGCCGAACGGCAGCAGCGCGAGCGAGCGGAGGAGCAATCGTACGTGGCCGACATAAACATGGCCCACCAAGCCTGGGAAGCAGGCGATGTGGATGGGATGGTCCGGCTGCTGGAGTGATACCGAGACAGGGACCTCCGCGGATTCCAGTGGTGGCATTTGTCGTACCTGAGCCAACGGAGCCGGAACACGCCGCTGGTCAATCACGGTAGCCCCATCCTGAGCATGGACGTTTCTCCCGACGGCACGATTCGGTTTTGGGACGTCCATAGCGGCGAGGAGCTGGCAACCCGCAAGCTGCATGACTTCTCCGTCGAGGACGTGGCCATCTCGCCGGACAGCAGGACGGTGGCCTCGGTGATGTGGGGTGGCAGGGTTGTGTTCACGGACCTTGCGTCCGGGCACTCGACAATACCGGACCGTCCCACCTTCTTGCCCAACTCTATCGCCTTCTCGCCGAACAGTACCATGCTGGCCGTGGGCAGCATACGCGAGGCATCCACGGCAGTGAGATCGGAGCAGAGTGGACGCCGCGTGTTGGCAAGAATTGTAGTTGAGCAGTTGGAAAACTCAGCAGGTAGAAACCATCGCAACCCACGGCGTCGCCCGCAGACCGGCCCATCAAGCGGCCTGAGGCAGAGGCGATTGAGAATAGTCTCGAGCCCGCCGCTTCGGCTGGGACTTCCAGCGGCGGTGCAGCCAAAAGTACTGGCCGGGGTGACGCCGCACCATCCGCTCCAGCGCGGCAGTGAACCGTTCGGTGATCTTGCGGACGGCGTCCGGGTCGTCCAGGTAGTCTTCGGTGAGGATCTCATCCTCCAGCGACAGCTGGTAGTGCAGCGGGGCACCGCCGCGGACGCAGCCGGCGACCAGAATGACCGCCCGGTATTCCATGGCCAGCAGGGCGATCGACTTGAAGGTCGAGGCCGGTCGCCCGAAGAAGTTGACGAACAGGCCGCGTGGTCCGGCGTCCTGGTCGACCACCAGCCCGACGTTACCGCCGCGGGCGAGCGTCGCCACCACGTCTTCCATCGAACCGTTCTTGTCGACCATCTCCATCCCGGTGCGGCCGCGGAGTTGCCGGACATAGCGGTCCAGGTAGCGGTTGTCCAAGGCTCGTGCGATGACCGTTGCTCGCATCCCCTCCAGCCCGAGGGCGAAATTGAGCGCCTCCCAGCTGCCGAAGTGACCGGTGACCGTCAACGTCGGTCGCGACGAGAAGCCCCATGAGAGACATCGGTGGTAATCCGCCTGGTCGACGTGGTGGACGTACTTCCGCAGTGTACTCCGGTGGAGTTTCCGGGGTAACATCGCTACTTCCATGACCATTTCATATAAGTGTTTATATGTATATCTAATCATTTGATCAACTTCGAACTCGTCGAGGTGCGGAAAAGCATGACGAAGATTGTCGGCCGCGACCAAGCGATGCCGCCGGTCGATCCGATAAGTCAGCCGCGCCGCAAACCGGGCGAAGTTCAGAGCCGAAGCAACCGGTAAGCCCTGGAACACGCTGATCAAGAGCCGAACGAGCAGGTAAACGGCATAATCGACCACCCAGGGCCGGTTTTTTTTACTCATCCGCCGGACTCCTTCGCCTCAGAGCCGAAAAGTTTGCCCCAGGCAATCCGAACCGACCTCAGTGCAAGGCCCAGGATTTGTCACTCACCTCCGGATATTGTCAATTCAACTATCGTCTTCCATGGTTGCCCACTTTAACTGAGGGGTCGCCGCGACTCGGCTTGATTCGGATCAGACCTATGGCAGAGCTGTCCTCACCGCCCGAGGCGTGCCAGGAACCCTTGCACCGAGAAGCCACAGAACATCGCCAGATCTTGCTCACCGGACGGATCGAACGCGACGGGCGAACTCGGCGTCTGGATCCGGTCGCAACGCTGGCCCAGGGCGCGCATCGCCGCCTCCGCCGCCTTGGCATCCGGTCCAAACAGTTCAATCACCCTCGCCCCCTGCAGTGCGACGTTGAGGTCCTTCGCTTGCAGAGCGTCGGTCAGCACCGGCAACGCCTCGGCGACGAAGCTGGCTCGGCCAAGGGCATCCGCGGCAGCGATCCGAACGGCTGCGGAATCGTCGGTCAGCGTCGCCCGTAGCTTCTGCACCGCTACCGGCGAGAGATCTCTCTTCCCGGCCAAGCCGATCGCTCCCCAGTAGCGCACCGACGCCCGGGCATCGGCCAACTGCTCGAGGAACGTCTGCTCTTGGGCCGTGCCGACTGCCCAGGCCGCCCGATACAGCTCGTCGAACTTGAAGTTCCGCGCACGGGCGGACTGCCACGGGGTGGTGGCGGCGAACACCCGCCACGCGTGGGCCTCGGGGATGAAACCGAGGTCCTTGATGTCTCGGATGTGCTGACGGTGCACCCGACGTAGCCGCTTTAAGACCTGCTGGTGTTCCGGCGCGTCGGCCAGGTTCTTGAGGTTGAGCGGGTCGGTCTTGCAGTCGTAGAGCTCTTCGACCAGACGGGTCGGACCGGCGTAATGACGTTGCGGCGGGGTCATGCCGCCCGCCCGGGCCAACCGGTAGAACTCGTGACGGATCTCGCCCGTGTCCGGCCAGGCCGACGGCTGATGATAGCTCAGGTGCGGCATGTAATTGCGGACGTAGAGGTACCGGCCGTCGCGCACCGACCGCGCCGTATCGAAGGCCTCGTCGATGCGATCTCGGTGGCCGAACACGTAGCGGCGGGGTGGAGGCTGCTGGGCACCCAGAAATGGCCGGCCTTGCATCACTGCGGGGATGGTCACGCCGGCCAGGCTCAACACCGTCGGGCCAAAGTCGACGAAACTCACCAGCCGGTCGGTCGTCTCCCCTGGTGCCGCCGGCGCGAGGTGGCGGTACTTCTTTGGGAAATGGATCAACAGCGGCACACGCATGCCGGTCTCGAGCAAGGCCCGCTTATGCCGCGGCATGCCGGAGCCGTGGTCGGAATAGAACATCACAATGGTGTTCTCGGCCAAGCCGTTCTCCTCGAGCTGGCGGAGGATGTCGCCGACCTGCTTGTCCATCGCGGTGACGCAGTCGTAGTAGCGGGCGATGGTCCGGCGGATCACCCGCGTGTCCGGATAGTACGGGGGGACCGGCGCGTTGTCCGGGTCGTGCACCTCGCCCGGCTCGAGTTTGCTTTGCACTTCCGTCTTAAACTGCTGGTACGGCCAGGCCATCGAGCGGCTCTGATGCGAGGTCATGAAGTTGAAGACTGAAAAGAAGGGTTGCCCGGCCCGCTTGCGGTTCCGCCAGTGTGCCTTGGCGCTGTTCTGGTCCCAGGATTCCTGGATGAGGCGTTGGGCAGTGCTGGTGTTGTAGTCGGTCTTCGAGTTGTTGGTGGTGAAATAGCCGGCCTCGCGCAACAGGGCGGGGAAGCCACGGATCGCGTCGGGAATCGGGAATGTTGAACGCATCTGGTGCGTGCCCAGTGATGGGGCGTAACACCCGGTGATCAGGCACGACCGCGACGGCGAGCAGACCGGTGCCGTGGCGAACGCCCGGGTGTAACGCACGCTCTGCGCAGCCAGGCGATCGAGGTGCGGCGTAGTGGCGTATTCATCGCCGTAGCAGCCAAGCGTCGGGCTCATGTCTTCGGCGGTGAGCCAAAGGATGTTCGGTCGCTCATCGGCCAAACAGGGCGCTGCAAGGAACAAGCAGACGCAAGAACAGATGAGGACTGCTCGCAGCAGAGGGTGATGCCAGGTCATGGGGATGGCTCGAAATCATGTAGAAGAATCGTTCTCCCGAGTCGATGGCAACTCGGTGAAGTCGCCGCCGTCGGGAGTCGGGTGAAAACGGTCTGGGAGAACCATTCAATTAAAAACATCAAGCAATGCGTATTTTATAAATTAATGCCTTGCCGGTCAGACTTGTGTGTCTGGTGGGTTGCGCCCTCCCCTACACCGGTTAGTGAAGCGAGATGAAGGTAAAACTCACTCCCGGTCTTGTGCCTCGATCAGCCCGGCCATCGCCTCGGCGAAGCCCTTGCCGATCGGGGCCATGATCCGGGCCGAGCCCAGGTAGTGAAACTCAGCGTTAGAGGTGCTCTCCTTCAGAAGCTTCAGCTCGCGGGGGGTAAATGCCTCCGCGTATAGCTTGTCCAGGGCTGCCTTGCCTTCCTCGCGCGACAGCTTCCCGGACTTGGTGGCGGCGTTGATCGCGTCCTTTTTGGCCTTCAGAGCTCGTTCTCGCTTCCGAATCGCGACGACTTCCATGTCCCAGTACTGCCCGGTGAACACAGCGGCGACGTTGCCCTTAAACTCGGGCAAGGCGGCCGGCGCGGCCATGGCCTTGCGGAAGTTGCCGTGCACGTCCTTGTATCGCTGCTTCTCAGGGCCATACTTGTCGATGGGGCCGCCCACACCCATAACGCCGATGACGAACGGCAGTTTGGGTGCGGCAAGCTCCTTACGCACGTCGCGGATGAAGTGAGCTAACACCTCACTGTACTGGTCATAGCCGCCGGGCTGGCCGCGGTCGGGATAGGTGCCGCGGTCGACCATGTCATTCCAGCCCTGGAACCAGACAAGACCAGCGAGTTTGTAGCCCTGCTCCGGATCGTAACCGGGGTAGACCCGTTGGATGTCCACTAGAACCGTCTTCACATGGTCAATCATCTGGCGGTAAAAACGACCCGTGGCCTTGGCCTTGTCAGCTTTGATCGCTGCGATGTCCTTGCCCTGCTGTTTGAACCTGGCCAGCTGGGCCGTGTCGAATACGTAGGGCCCAGCGCTCGGGGGGCGGAAGTCGGTGTTCAAGCTTTTGCCGCCCCAGGCAGTCTTGATGATCAGGATCGGTTCATCCAGGAGTTTTTGCATGTAGATACCGAAGGTGAACTCCGGCCCGATCTTCGGACCACGCTGACCGGCACCGAAGCCGGCAGTCAGTTTGCCGACCCGCTCCTCGGCTGCCGAGCCAATCGACGAGATCCACACCTGGTCGCATACCCTTGGGCTGCCGTCGGCGTTGCGCATCTCTTTGAGGATCGGCGCCGTCTTCGGGTCCAGGTTCATGGCGTCGATGGTGCGGACGTGGGCGTGCCCCTGCATGTTGGATTGGCCGGCGAGAATGAATACCTTCAGTGGCTTGCCGCTCGGGGCATCCGACCGGGGCGATGCCTGTGCGAACGTTGGGAGTGAGCTGAGCAACGACATGCCCACGGCAGCCAAACCCATCATCGCCCGAGGGGACCGGTAGAAGCTCATCAAAAATCTCCTGTTCGTTCGCAACCCAAGAATGTTAATCCGGCAGCAAGCGTAGGAACCGGTCGCTCAGGATGACTTCTCGGATGAGCGATTTCAGCTTGAACCCATTCGTCGCACACTTCTTGACGATCGAGTCTACCGTGATCGCGTCGGCCGGGCCAAGTTCCCGTGCCAAGGCGAACCGTAACAGGTGAGCGGTGAACGCCTTGGCGAACCGGTGGTCTTCGTTGACCAGGGCTTCCTTGAACCGGACGGGGTCTTCGAAATGGTGTTTCCGCATCAGGGTGCCGCTGGCGTCCACCTCCCGGCCGTTCTCGTATTGGTCGCGCCAACGGCCGGTGATGTCGTAGTTTTCCAGGGCGAAACCGAGCGGGTCAAGCCGGGAGTGGCACCCGGCACAGGACTCGTGCTGGCGGTGCACGGCGAATCGCTCCCGGATGGTCAGATTTTTTGCGGCATCTTCTTCTTTCAGAGGCGGGATGTCATTCGGCGGTGGCGGCGGTGGGTCGTTGAAGATCACTTCGATGACCCACGCCCCACGGGCGATGGGGTGCGTTCGCTGGGGGCCAGACGTCATGCTCAACACCGCGGCATTCGTGATGACACCGCCATAACGAGGGTCAGTGGCCGGCACCCGCCGGAAGGTGCGCGAGCGCAGCTTGGCGCGCAGCTCGTCCTCGAACCGTTGCTGTACTTGCCGCTTGGCGTTGGGTCGGTTTGTCGGGGTAATTGTCTTGACGTCGACCGAAGCCGGTCGCAGATCGGAGTGATACCAGGCCTGCAAGAAATCGCTCTGGTAGGTGAAGCTCGGTGCGATGAATTCCTGGATCGGCCGGTCCTCGATAAACACCGCGTCGAACAGCAGCAGCGGTTCCAGCACCATGTGCAAGCTGGCCGGGTAGTTCTTGTCGAGTGCAAAGTAGCGGTCCTTGCGTGGATCCGGGGTGGCGGCCAGAACGTTTTCGAGCTGTAGCCACTGGGTAGGGAAGGTGTCCAGGAATCGCTCGATCTTCGGATCAGCGAGCATCCGGTCGATGGTCGTCTGCAGGACGGCAGGCCTGGTGAGTTCGCCACTTTCGGCCAACCCCAGCAGTTCTGCGTCGGGACAACTTCCCCACAGGAAGAACGACAGATCCGAAGCCAACTCGAATGGATATTCCGACTCGTCCACCGCCGAAACCCGCAACAAGAACATCGGCGAGGACAGCACCGCCGACGCGGCCTTCTTCATGGCTTCCGGAAAGGACAGCCCGCCAGCGACCTTCGATTCTGTGTAAGCGGTGTAACGTTCCAGGGTGTCGTGATCGACTGGGCCACGAAATGCGAGTCGCATAAACAGCCTGAGCCGCTGCTTGATCTCGGACCGCACGTCGGAGGCGTCCGCCGGCTCTTTGAAGAAGTCGTCCCAAATGCCAACGTTCTGCGGGGTAAAGTCCGGACTCTCCACGATGGAGACGCTGAGCCGCAGAAAGGCGTCCAGGAGCAGAGGCGAAAGGGTAAGCTGATCCGCCTGGTTGTCGAAACCGTGAGCCGCCCGGAGATCCTTCGGGAACGTCTTCACCTCGCGAAGTCCGGGCTTCGGGTCTAGGGAGTCAGACGCGACCTGGACTTCGTCGGGCATCCTTCCCGAACCGGTGTGCAGGTAGCCGTCATACCGGGTCATCAGCTTTTCGGGCAGGGGAAAGACGTCGGTCTTTAGCCGGAACAGGTCTTTGACGGCGTTGTTGTACTGGAACCGGTTCAGCCTCCGGACCGGTGGTCGCTTGGCCTCGCGTTCGGCCGCAGCCTGCTTTAGCATGGCCTTCAGGGTGCGGAGCAAGCGCCTGCGGGCTTGCGGATCCAGCGGAGGTTCGCTCACCGGCGGCATGTCGTTCGCTTCGACCGCGCTGATCATGCGGTCGATCAGTTCGGGCTCGGCGAGGAGATGTGCGGACGTAGCAATCTTCTTGAAGTTGACACGGCCGGCGACCCGCTTCTCGCCATGACACTTGGCACACTTCTGAGACAGGAGCGGTCGGATAGCGGAGGCAAAGTCATCCGCTCGGCTGGCCGCCGGGATCGCGACGATGAGGGCCGCCAGTCCTCCCCATACGATGGCTCGGATCGAAAGCACGGGCCTCACCTCCTTAAGTCCATAGGTCGGAGATGACACCGGTGCTGTCCGCGTACGCATCTATCTCAAGCCCCATTAGCTGAGCGAGGGTCAGCCAGAGGTTCGAATTGAGCGTGCCGCTGTTGCACTTGAGGAAGCGGCCTTGTTTGATCTGCCCCTGGGCCTTGCCGGCGACAATCATCGGCAGGTCGTAGTACTGGTGCGTGGCCCCATCCCCGAGTCCGGCTCCGTAGGTGACCAGCGCGTTGTCGAGCATCGCGCTGCCGTCGGGTTCCTTGATCTCCTTCATCCGGCGGAGCAGGTAGGCGTACTGCTCCATGTGGAACCGGTCGATCTTGGCCAGGTCCTTCCAGCCGTCGCCCTTCTGGTTGTGGGTCATGTTGTGGTGCTGGACCGGCTTGTCGAAGACGCCCTCGTACATCAGCGTCGCGTCCCAACGCTCCGGGCCGATCATGAAGGTGCAGACGGTGGTGATCCCCATGCGGAACGCCAGCAGCATCAAATCCATCTGCAGCCGGATGTACTCACCGCGCGGGAGAGCCTCCCGCTTCGGCACCTCGGGGTCAACATCGGCAAGGAGTTTGTCCATCTTCTCGATGCGGACTTCGATGTCGCGGATCATGCCCATGAACTCACCGAGCGTCCGACGGTCTTCGCCGCCCAACTTCTTCGACAGCGACTTGGCGTCGGCCAGCATCAGGTCGGTCACATCGGCAATGTGTGTGCGGTAGCTGTCTCGGAGGAACAGGCGATCGTAAAGCTTTTTGGGATCGCGGATCGATGGGGCGATCTTGCCAGGGCCGTACCAGGAAATGTTGTCAAACTCGATCGGCTCCTTCGGCTGGGTGAACCCGTTGCAGCTGATCTCCAGGGTGTTAAATACGGTCGCGCGGCCGACCTGGTCGCCGATGACTTGGTCCAGGCTCCGGCCGTTGGGGTGGCGGATGCCCTGCTCGGTGGCCTGGGCCGGCGACAGGCTGGTCAGATAGCACGATGCGCCCTGGGCGTGCACATCCTGGCCATTCTTGTAGGTGCGTTCCAACCCCGTGATCATGGTGAAGTCTTCGCTGAGGTCCCGCAACGGCTGCATGGTCGCGGTGAACTCCAGTGGGTAGATGCCCAGCTGATTCGGGATCCGCCGTTTGTCTTTGGTCTTGTCGGCGTTGAATCCACCAATGAAGCCGGGCAGTTCTGCTTTCTCCTCGCCAGGGAAGAAACTGCGTCGGACGATCCCATTGGGGATGTAAACGATGACGAGTTTCTTACTCGGCTTGTGGGGAGTGTCTTCCGCTCCCACGAAGGACGGCAGGAATGGCAGCGCCAGAGCCGCGCCGTTGGCCTTGAGGAAGTGTCTTCGGGTCAGATTCATGGTTCCCTCGTTGGTCTCCAGCGAACGCGGTTCCGTTCGGGTCGCCGAGGCGCACCGGGATTTGTCGCGAACCAGCATTGTCCAGGCCATAGTCTTATCGGAGGGCAAGCAGCAGGGTTGCTACAGGCCCGCGCTTGCAGTTGTTTTGGGGGTACCCTTTGAATTCAGCGTGCCTGAAGCAAGCACCGGCCCGCGACAGCGGCAGGTTGTTCGTCGGTTGCGGGCCGGTCGCCTTGCCGCATCCGGAGTGGATGGTAGACGGTTCTACCACAAGCGATTTAAGTTTAATCGACCGATCGGTGGGACGCGAATCGAATATGCGAAAAAGATTCTACAGGGGGCGGATGGTCCCATTCGGCATCAGCATATGCTTGAGGGGATCAGCTTCCTACCTGCCCGCTGGCAGTCCCAGGCTTCCTGCCAGGTCGGAGGCAGTCCGTTTGGAGCCATCACTCTTGGTTAGGAGGTGTTCACATCGAGCGATGGCCCGAACCACCATGGGTGCTCCGCGGGAATCGGCGGTTGGGCTTACGATGCTTGTCCCTTCAGTCCCGCCAACCCCATAACTCACACGAGAGAGATCCCGGGTCGGTCTCCTTGTCGTCCGGCTCCTCGGCGGATTGCTCCGGCACCTCACCCAATGGCAAGGCCACCCACACACCCTCGGCCGTCAACAGAAATGCATTCGCGGCTTCCCGTCCCATGGTGGCAACGGGGATCCAGGGCAACAGAAGGTGCGGACGGGTCCATAACACCAGTTTAGAGTGCATTGATTTGATAGCGGTCATGGATTACCCTGCGAATGGAGTTAGCGTTGCTTCTCCCGCGACTCAGGCCTTTATCTCGATCGCCCACTCAGACATGCAGCGATGAACAACCGCAAAACAGATCATCGTGAAGCGATCTTCGCATTCCGCCTGGGGGTCGTCGTCAAACGCCTCGCCCGAGCAACCACCACCCAGAGGGTCAACGAACACACTTACGCTGTAGCTCATTTGCGAGTCAGGAGAAAGCCAAATCGAGGTGGTTTTTGGGATCGATCACCAAGTCGGTCTATTAAACTAGTTATCTTTCGACCATCTTTCCTATTTTTCCTATGCTCTGATGATCGATATCTTAGATTAGAAAAAAATCGTATGAAGAACCCGAGAGGATTTGCTCAAGCCCACCCAACCCGTCATGGCATCCGATGGTGTTTTCCCTCAGGGAAGCCGGTGCTCCGACACGGAGCGCACCGGCCCGAGTACCATCGTCACGCCTTACCTTCGACGTATTTCATCGGTGCCATCCGCAACGATCCGATCGAGCCCACCGACCCAGAAGACATCCGAACCGGCATCGCCAAAGAGTTGGTCGCGGTCGCCATCGGTGGTAATCGTCAGACCTGCCACCGCATCCGGATCTGCCGCCAGACCCGCAAGCAGAGCCAGAAGCCTCGCTTGGTTCTCAGCGCTCACTTCGCCATCAAAGAGTCGGTCATCCCCCAAGCCGCCCCGGACCTCATCGCGGCCTACGCCGGCCACGATCACATCATCGCCACGACCGCCGCGCAGAAAGTCATTGCCTGAAGCACCTAACAGAATGTCGTTGCCGTCTTGTCCGTCCAAATGATCGCGGTCACCACCGCCCAAAAGGACATCATCCCCCGCGCCACCGCGGACCCAACTTCCGCCTGAGCCCACTTCGACGGTGTCGTTGCCATCCCCGGTGCGAATGAGGTCGTAGCCAGCCGCGGCACGGACGACGTTCGCGCCGTCGCCGGCTTGGACGAAGCTTCCCCCCGCACCAATGTCGATGGTGTCATTCCCAGCCCCGGTACGGATGTTGTCGAACCCGTCAGCGGCAAGGATCTGACTGTTTCCATCCTCGGTACGAACAAAGCTACCACCTGCCCCGACATCGAGTCGATGGTCACCATTACCGAGCCGGACGTTGGCATAACCCTTACCTAGGAGCACGTCGTGGTTTCCATCGCCCAGTTGCACGAACGCGCCACCCTCCGCATCCACAAGCCGCACCGGAATGCTAAGCGAGGCGTCCATCCGCACCCGGTCAAAGTCACTTCCCAGGGTCATATCAATCGAGGTGATGCCGAAAAAGGTTTGGGTTTGAAAGTGGATGAGATCCGAGCGGACGCGAATGCTGTTGGCGATTCCGGGGCGAATTTCGATGAACCCCGACCGCCCTGTTGAGGTGTTGTCGATCACCAGCGTGCCATCGACCACAAAGATACCGTTGCGAACTTCAAAGGCCCCGATGTCTGCCGAAGCTCCTACGACTCTTAGAAAGCCAGGCCCGCGTTGATCGAATGCCTGACCATCAAGGTTGGCACCGGCATCGACGGCCGGGCTCCCCAACCGCAGGGCATGGGTCAGGGTCCCCCCGCCATTGTTCGCCAGCGGTTGCAGTCGGGGATCGACGTCGACCAGATCATTCCCGGGACTACTGAGCAGTGTCCCTCCCGCGGTGTTGCCGACCAGGTTAAAGCCCGCACTGGTGAGGGTGCCATGGATATCTGGGCCGGTTGAGGCAGTATTGTTGGCGATTAGGGTACTCACGGCCTCGAGGGTGCCACCGTCAATCGACAGGCCACCACCCTGCCCGGAGCTTTGATTGAAGGCAACGGTAACATTCCGAAGATGGACCATCCCCCCCTCAGAGGCCAACCCTCCTCCCTCGATGTGTGCTTCATTCCCCGACAGGGTGCTATTGCCGACAGTCAGCATACCGCTGGTACCATCATTGAACAAAGCTCCACCAAAATCTGCCCGGTTGTTGACGAACAGGACGTCTGCAATCCTCATCTCTCCACCGGTAGAGTTCCACATACCACCCCCCTCATTGAGAGCAATATTTGCTTCGACCGTACCCCCGGTGAAGGAGACCGTGCCGGCACCACTGGTATGGAATCCGCCGCCATTGATTCCAGCAAAATTGTCACGCAAGGTCACACCAATGAGGTCGACCGTGCCGGCATAGTTCTCAATCCCGCCCCCCGCACGAGGGACTTGGTTGAGATGCACTTCCCCACCCGTGATACTCAGGGTACTCTCTGGTGCCGCCAAGATCCCTCCACCGTTGCCGAGCCCCTGAAGTCCGTCCGTAGTGAGGTCAGAGTCTACGACATTGTGGGCAATCATACTGTCTAGGATCACCATGTCGCCAAGGTTGAATACCCCACCTCCTCCTTCGCCGGGATCTTCGCCCACGGCGATGTTGTTGGCGATGGTGGCATGACTGATCGATACGGTCCCACCGTTGCCAGCTCCATCACCCTCGTTGAACACCCCCCCACCGCCTTGCTTGTTCGTCGCGGTCCCCAAGGCCAGATTGCCAACCACGGTCGTTCCCGAAATCGTCAGCGTGCCCGCGGGGGCATTCCACAAGCCCCCGCCCTCTTGGCCGGCGGTGTTCCCCATGACCTGTCCCCCTTCGAGCTCGGCAATACCGCTGGCACTGGTGTGCAAGCCACCTCCGTTGACGCCCGTAATGTTGTTCTCAAGCAGCACATCCGCCAGCACTACCGAAGACTGGTTGACCTCGATGCCACCTCCGGCACGGCCCGCCTGGTTCTCGCGAATCTGGCTGGCAAACACGTTGACCTCGGAATCGGGGCCACTCAGAATCGCCCCACCGTCACCCAAGTCCGTCGACTCATTTAACGTAAACCGAACGAAACTCACCTCCACCCAACCACCTGCGACAAATAGCCCACCACCACCAGTGTTGGCGACGCCGGCCGTGGCGACATTACTGATCACCTCGGTCTCCGAAAGCAGCAGGAAGCCATCGCCGGCATAGATGCCCCCGCCGTTGGCCGCGGTACTCTGCTTGACCACTGACTGCAAGATGCCGACATCATTGCCATCGGCGATGAACACCGCCCCACCGTCATTGCCTGCCCCGGCATTGCCGTCGGCCAAGGTCAAGTTGTCCAAGTCTACTTGGTTGAGCTCGCCAGGTGCAGCTGCGGCATCAATGGCAAAAATGCGGCTGGTCCCCCCGGCGGAGATGGTCAAATCGAGCTTGCTGCCACTGGCATTGAGGCCCGTGATAATCACATCGTCCGTGATCGGCAGCTCGCCCTGCGTCAAGCCGATTGTCTGGATCCGCCCAGGTCCAAACACGGTTGCATCAAAGGTAATGATGTCGATATCAATATTCCCCGCGGGGGCATCGCCAAATGGTGCATTGGTGTTGGCGGCGATGATCGCCTCGCGCAAACTAAGCTGGCCATCGGCCATGCCATGGGCATCTTCCGCATCATCGCTCGCCACATTGACCACAAAGAGGGTCGGGGTTTGCCGGTCTTCCAGAGCTTCGAAACTGAGCCGTGGATGCTTGCTCATCAGTACTCCTGGGATGAAAACATGAGGGGGCCAGCGCGCGGATACACACGTTGGGGTGAAACCAAGATCCTTTCGGGGGATTGCAAGGACGGGTGCCCGCTCAGCGAGCACGCTTCACCATGCAGTACGGCTTACCTGGCAGATTTGTGACATCAAAAGGACAAGCCGGCAAAACCTGAGACTAACCTTGGCTTGCCTCGGGTGGACAGGCATATTCTTGCAAGCCAAGTTCCATCAGTTCTTGGACCACCTCTTCCATTGAAGGATCGCCCAGCGATGCCGCCACCTCACGCCAGAGCAACTGACCGAACCGCTCACGTGCGCGGCGTAAGGTTTGCCGGACCCAAGCGGCGTTGACCGGTTTCTGCAAAACGATGGCGAGTTTCTCGGCGAGTTCGGCGGAATTGACATCGGGATAGTCGGCTCGATAGCGCAACACCGTGTAGTAAGGGGTGCGGCTCTGCGTCGCGGACTGTTCCAGTGCCTGCCAGGCGTGATTTAACACTTCCCGCCGCCAGCTCTGCAGCAAGTAATCCTCGGGCTCGTCGCCGAGCAGATGGTCGGCCAGTTCCTCGTTGCCGCCCAGAGCACGCGGCTGGTGACTCCGCTTGCGCTGGTAGTCGATGATCAAGTTACGCAACGCTCGCCTGAGAAAATCGCGGAAGCGTCCGCGATTGGGATCGGCATTGCGAAAATCCCCCCGGACGTAGCGCAAGGCAAACTCTTGGGCCAGATCGTCGGCAATGTTCGGATCGCCCACCGAGGTCAGTAAATATTGATAGATCGCCCCGGCATAACGAATTAGCACCACGCGTTGTGCTGCAGCGATCCGGTCGGGTGGGCCGATGTGGCAAGCAAAGATTTCGGCCCAGTTGGTACTGATCTGGCTGAGTCGCTGACTCACCGGCTGAGGATCCAAGGGCGTGCTCCCGACGCATTCGAGTGGTGGGTCCACTGGGTTGATTTTAGGCAATCCCACCCAAGGCTCAAGCAATTTCGACCCGGCACGTTTTGTCACGAAATCGCCTTGGCCGCGTATTCCCCGTAGGGTGGCGTTTTGCTTCTTACCCTGATAGTTGTGTGTGGTTACTCAGGAGGTTTCCCCCATGCTACGGACTCGCAGTACGCTGCTTGCGTCGATCGTTGGTTTCTCACTGGTTGGGTTAACTTCGGATGCCCGAGCCGCGGATCACCTAGAGGCCCCCGGAGTATTCGCCGATGGACGACTCGATATTAATGATGTGTATGCATTTCAGTCCCCGGCCAATCCCGACAACGTGGTGTTGATCATGACCGTCAACCCCGCCGCAGGGGTCATGAGTCCTACCACCTTTAACCCACTGGGTGTGTACGAACTCAATGTGGACAACGACGGCGATGCCCGCGCAGATATTACCTTCGCGGTCACCTTTGGACGGCCGCTCAAAAACGGGCGTCAATCCGTCCTGGTTCGTCGCAATGGTCGACTGATCGCCCGCGGCTTGACCGGCCGGAACGTGCGGGTGCGTGCCATCGGTGGAGGAACCTTCCTGGCCGATGTCTTTGACGATCCGTTCTTCTTTGACCTGCTTGGGTTTCGCGACGACTTCACTTTCACTGGGGACGATTTCTTCGAAGGGCTAAATGTCTCGGCCTTCGTCTTGGAGATCCCCAGAGCGACCCTTGGCAACGATCGCGTGGGAGTTTGGGGACGGACTCTGGTCGATGGTGTGCAATTTGATCGCATGGGGCGACCGGCAATCAACACGGTCTTGATCGCCACCGGTTTCAAAGACTCCTTTAATGATGGGGACCCCGTCGATGATCTGGCCGACTTTGGCGAGATGGTGTCCGAAAGGATCACCATGTTAAGCGGCAATGCCACCCTGGCCGACATGTTGACCATGGTCTTGCTGCCCGACATTCTTACCATCGACACCTCAAACCCTGCAGGCTTTGAGGTTCTCAATGGACGCCAGCTGGCCGACGATGTTATCGATGTCGAATTGACCATCCTGACCAATGAAGCGCTGACTAGCGATGGCGTCAACGCTAATGATAATGAATTTCTCAATGTGTTTCCGTATCTAGCTCCGCCGAATCCATAGGCAATTTGTCCATCCACACTTGCCGCGAGCGTGAAAGCCGTCTTGGAATCCCACGCTCGCTTGCTGGTAGTATCTCGTCTCAAAATCCATCAAACTTCATACGCGAGATTGTTATTTTGATCAAGCGATTCACTGTATCTGCTCGGCGGGGCGTCGGCTACCGGATGGCCGTTGGCTTGCTGGTAGCCGTCATGGGGTGGTTGAGTATGGCCGCCGCAGATGAAGGGGCGAGGCAGAAACCACCACTGATTCGACCGACCAAAGACTCGATTGCGCTGTTTACTCGTCGGGTCCAACAGCATCCCAACGACTACCTCAGCCAAACTATGCTGGGACGATTACACCTACGTCACGCTCGCGTGTCCGATGATTTTTCTAGCTTCCAGCGGGCGATGCGAGCATTTCAAGCCGCGCTGGCCGTTGAGCCGGGTTATCTGCCTGCCAAGATTCATTTGGCACAAGCCCATGCCGCCCAACATCAGTTTGCCCAAGCAATTGAGCTCAGCGAACAAGTCCTTAAAGCCCAACCCGACTCGGCCGGAGCGTGGGCAACCTTGGGAGATGCCCGCTTGGAATTGGGCCATTATTCCCGAGCCGGCCAGGCCTACCAAAAGCTGATTGCACTGGGGCAGTCCCCGGGCATCCTGGCCCGTCTCGCTCGCTGGCACGAACTCCACGGGGATACCGAGCGAGCTTTGGCCTTGCTTCGCAAAGCTCGTGCGCAACAAGACGCCAGCGCTGGCTTGCCAGAACAACTAGCTTGGTATGACTGGCGGCTTGGCAGGCACGAGTTCTCGCTGGGCCATTTGCAGGAAGCGGCTCGGCACTTCCAGTCCGCGTTGGCACAGAATCCCAACGATGTGCACGCCTTGGCCGGACTGGCCCAGGTGCAGGCAGCCCAGGGAGACGATGCCGCGGCCATCACCTTGTATCAGCGTGCCATCTCCATCCGCCCAGAGCCCCCGTTGCTGGCCGGCCTTGCCGCGGTCTACACCCAGCTTGGCAACCTCGAGCAAGCGGCAAGCTACTTGGATCGAGCCGAGGCGGGCATGGCTGAGGAAGCCAAGGATCCCGCAAGCGCCGCCGCCCATCGACGCGAACTGGCCCGGTTTTATACCGAACACGATCGTCATCTCGCGCAGGCCTTACACCTGGCTCGCCAGGAGATCGGCCAGCGACAAGATATCGATACTTATGATACCCTTGCCTGGGCACTCTACAAGAATGGTCATACTGGCGAGGCGAATGCCGCGATCAATAAGGCTTTACAACTTGGCACTCAGGACGCCAGGCTCTGGTATCATGCGGGCATGATTCATTTAAAGCTGGGCGAACGCGACAAAGGGATCGACTATTTGCGCAAGGCAGTGCAACGCAATCGATATTTCTCCCTGCAAGCAGTGCAAGAGATCCAGAAAATCCTATCCCATGCGGACTCTTGAATGGAGCACGGACCAAAGGGCTCGTGGGCTTTTCCGAGTATGGCTGAATGGGATCGGTCACTGCTTGCGAGTCACTTCGCTCCTGGAATCACAGCTCAAGCGACTATTCCAGGGAGTTTCCCATGCACTTGGGCAACCATTCCGTCTTCTCGCGTCTCCGTCAGACTCGCTTTGGGGTTTTTTATCAGGCCTTATCCAGCGACGACCGCCCCGTTGAGATCTTCACGCTGACCCAGAATCACACGGATCAAGAACTGCAACGCTGGTTGCGAACATGGCTGCGGCGACTTGCTCGGTTCGACCACCCCGCAGTTCGACGCGTGTTTCAGTGTGAGCTTGATCAAGAACCCGCCTACCTGGTTTTGGAACCTCGTGCCCAGCAATCTTTACACACCGCCCTGAGCCGGCAACTGCCTGTGGCCCCGGCCAGGGTCCGTTCCCTGTTGCAGACCCTTGGAGAAGTCTTGCAGCAGGCGCACCAATTCGGCCTCGCCCATGGCAGTCTTCGTCCAGATGAGGTTTACCTTCGTCCAGATGGTTCACTGCTGATCGATTTCTTCGACGCTCTCACCCGCCCAAACGCCCTGGACTTTGCCCCAACCACCTGGGCCGATTTCGCGAGCGATGGGTTGGAGCTCGGACGGCTCGGAGCCTGGTTACTCCAAGCCGAGGAGCCGATCGAGCCCACCCAGATTGCCGACCCCGTCCTGGGACAACTGATCGGGCAACTGCTTGCCAAACAGCCCCATCAACGACCTTCGATGGCAAGCCTTCTCGAGTCGCTGGCCAAGTATCCGTCCTCACCACCCAGCGAAGCCGAGACCGGGGACTTTGACATCGATGAGTCGCGTTCCGACCACGCGGATCTTACGCTGCACGCCCCGCCAATGCTTCGAACCGAGTCCAATGTCCAGCGTGGACGCAGCCAGCTCATTGAACATTTGCACCCGACAACTGGCCCCGAGGAGATCTCCTTGGGTCGCTTCCGCTTGCTCGAAGCACTTGGCCAGGGAGGCATGGGGACGGTCTACCGTGCTCGGGATGAGGCCGATGACACCATCGTGGCGATCAAGAAGCTCCGCGGCGATTGGGCGGCCGACCCCAACCTCCGCCGTCGTTTTGCCAAGGAAGTGCGTCTGCTGGCCCAAGTTCATAACCCCTACGTCGCCAACCTGCTCGAAGTGAATGAGGCCGCCGGGACGCCTTATCTGGTGATGGAATATGTTCCCGGTCCAAGTCTGGGCACCTGGCTACGGATCCACGGCCGCCTAAGCGAGCCAAGCGCGCTGGCGATTATGGCGGATGTTTGTCGTGCTCTGGTGGATGCCCATCGACATGGCATCATTCACCGGGATATTAAACCCGACAACATTCTCTTGAGCCATGCCCCTGCTTCAGAGTCAGACTTGATCCGCTCCAGCGGACCACACGCCAAACTCTCGGATTTTGGCCTGGCTCGTCATCTTCTTGAATCAGGTTCTCTGGATGTAACGCAATTTGGTGCCATTCTCGGCACGCTCAATTACATGTCCCCGGAGCAGTGTACCGGGACCCAACAGCCCGATGCACGCTGGGACGTGTACGCCATCGGCGCCACCCTATTCCATCTGCTCACGGGCCGCCCACCGTTTCTGGGCGATTCGCCGACCAGCCTGATTGCTCAACATCTGCATGAGTCACCGCCGGGGGTGCGCACGCTCCATCACGAACTCAGTGATGGCGTCGCTCAGGTCATCAACAAGTCGTTGGCGAAACAACCCGAGCAACGGTATGCCGATGCAGGGCAATTGTTGGACGATCTGGAGCGGCTTCTGCGTGGGGAGCCCACCCGCATCCACATCCATCCGAGAGCGCCCGATTATGCGGGTAACCAGGTCATCCAGTATGAATGGAGCTGGCAACTGGCAGCTTCCGCCGCCGAGTTGTGGCCCCATGTATCCAATACCGAACGGGTCAATCGGGCGGTCGGCCTGCCTCCGGTCCAATATACCGCGGAACCCGATCCCAGCGGCAAGCCAGGCCGGTTTGGGCACTTTACTGCCAAGGGCTTTGCTATCCGCTGGCAAGAACACCCGTATGAGTGGGTCGAAGGGTGCCGGTTCGGGGTGCTACGCGAGTATCACCAAGGGCCGTTCAAGTGGTTAGTCAGTGCGGTGGAATTTCGTCCGCAGCGTGATGGGGGCACGACTTTGATCCACCGGGTTTGGCTCGAGCCCCGCTGGCGGCTGGGGAGGTTGGTCGCGGCATTGGAGGTTGGACGCAAAGCGCGGCAAGCCTTTGATCGGCTGTACCGACGGATCGGGGCTGCCCTTGCTGGTCGTCTCAGCTCTTCGCTGACCGACCCGTTTGAGGATCCCGAATCCCTCAGTCGCCGCCAACGACGCTGCCTGGAACAACAACTCGATCGACTCGCTGCGGAGGGAGTCCATCCGAGTGTGTTCCAGCGGGTCGGTGATTTTTTAGCCTCGGCCCCTGCCCAAGAAATCGCCCGCATCCGGCCCCGGGTCCTGGCCCAACGACTGAACCTGGACGAGCATGAAACGCTGACCATGCTGCTCAAAGGAGCAGTGACTGGGTTGGTCCTGTTGAAGTGGGACATTCTTTGCCCGGTCTGCCAAATCTCAGCTTGTGTCGCCGATACCCTTCGCGAAGTGCGGCACCATGGGCGGTGCGATGCCTGCCACCTCGACTTTACCGTCGATTTCGCCCGATCGATCGAGCTGATTTTTCAAGCCCACCCCACGATACGGCAGGCCGACCTTGGGACGTATTGTATCGGCGGACCAGTGCATCTACCCCATGTGGTGGCCCAGGTCCGCGTGGCCGCCGGCGAACGACTGAACCTCGAATTACACCTGGGTGCAGGCCGATATTGTCTCCGCGGTCCGCAGCTGGGCTATGCCCTGGAGCTTCGTGTCGACGCCCTGGCGTTTCGTTCGCGTTGGGAGGTCCAGGTCGACTGTCCGAGCCTGCCTGCCAAGGGTTGCCGCCTCCGTCCTGGAGAACAACTCTTAGCACTCAGCAATGACTCCGATCAAGAAGTTCTGATCCGACTGGAACGGTCTGCACTGCGGGAGGATGCGGTGACTGCCGCCCAGGCGGCAGCCTCAACGCTTTTTCGCGACTTGTTCCCCGAGCAGGTTCTGGCCCCCGGACAACTCGTGAGCGTCACCAATCTAACCTTGCTGGTCACCGATCTGATCGAAGCGGACGAACTTTATCGGCAGTGGGGAGAATCGCGTGTTTTCGGTATGCTTTGCGAGCAATTTCGCCTGCTTGAGGCATGTGTCCAGCAGCATGGCGGTGGGGTGGTGAAAACACTCGCTGAGGGCGTCTTGGCGGCATTTACCGACCCGGTAGCCGGTGTCCGAGCAGCACTGGAGATCCCCGACGTGCTTCGACACAACGGCAGCACCGCAAGCCTCCGACCACGGGTCGGCGTGCATCGCGGACCGGTCATGGCGGTGACCTTGAACGATCGGCTGGATTACTTTGGTCGATCGGTCAACATCGCAACCCAGCTGCTTGAGCTCGCGACGGAAAGCGGGATCATTCTTTCCAGCACACTGGCCTATGACCCGGACGTTGCCAGGGTCCTTGACGGCTTCCCCGAGGTTGACCCGATCGTTGTCAACCTCGCGGCGACGGACAGGGAGCCATCGACCTCCACCAGGCCCTAAGCCCGATCGATCATCCCCCTTGTGGCATCACTTTGGCTACGATCGGCACATCGATCATAGGTTGACCGACTGCGTCAGTAAACAAACGCAAATATTTATTTACATCTTTCACCGTGCTCGGAGTGAACTCCAAGCTCAGCACATGCACCCGCTGTCGCGAGCCGATCTGCCCCGAGAGTCGCATCCCCTCAGGCAGCGCGCTTGTGCGTACAATGCGAAACGGTTGATTGCCGCGCACTAACAATTTCTTTTGCACCGTCTGACCCACGGTGGCCGTTGGCCATTCGATCCGATTGGGCGAAGCCTGAATGTCCGGTTCGACCTCGACCATGAGCGGAACGCGAATCCGCGGCACTTGCGTGCTGTTGGTGTGGACCCACAAATCGGTATACCATTTACCAATGGGCAGATCGGGGGACAGGGTTGCCGTCAACAGATAGCGCACTTCCCCAGGATAATTGCCTTCAACTGGACGCACAGTCGGGACAATGTAAGCCGTGTCCGACGTGGTATGCGTCACGGTCCAGCCTTGCTGGCTATAAAGCGACAGGGTGACTTGCTGGGTTGCTCCCTTGCCCAGCGGTAAGCGGCCAAAGTTGACGGTATCGGGGTGAATTTGAAAGTCGCGGCGGCTGTGTGCTTGTAGTCGTAAGGCCACTTCTTGGGGCACCGGTTCAAGAAACTGAACATAGACCGTCGCCACCCAGGGTCCATCGAAACGGCGGGTATCCATTTGGACGACAATGACACTGGCCTCGCCCGGCTGGAGAATCGTCTGGGCCGCCTTGGCGGTCACACAACCACATGATACCCGGACATTCCCAATTCGTAACGGCTGCGCCGTGCGATTGTGCAAGGGAAAATAATGCGTCAAGACAGGACCATGCGGCACTGTACCGAAATCATGATCCCGATCGGGAAAAAGACTTTCGAGCGACTGGCCTAGAACGCTTCCCGAGAACCATCCGGTCAAAAGCAACGCAGCCCAGCAACGAAGCATCCCAGCCCCCTCCTGTTGATTCACTAAGAAGATTTCTCTTGTGTATCGTCGCAAGTCCCCCGGTAAGCCCACCCGAACGTGCCCCAACCACCCCACCGTGCCGGTGCAGCACGGCACGGAATCTGCCAGACCAGAGGGATCTGGATTTTCCCGCAGGCATGCCAAATGCAGACATTTGCCAGGATTCATTCGGCTCATTCAGCCTTGGAATACCCCAAGACTCAGTCATGCCCGAGAATCCCCACCATCACACGAGCGGCGCCCGCCTGTCGGAGCGTTCGAGCGACTTCATGGGCAGTACTTCCGGTGGTGAGGACATCATCGATAATCAGGAAGGTTTGTCCTTTTCCCAGTCGCGCTTTGCGAGCGCGAAACGCATCGTGGACATTCACACGACGCTCCGAAGGGTTCCGTCGCATTTGTTTGGGAGTTGCCCGAACCCGACGGACCAGATCCGGTCGACAGGGCACTCCAAGCACCTGAGCTATGCCTCGGGCAATCGCCTGACTCTGGTTGTAACCTCGGCGATAATGCCGCCACCAGTGCAAAGGCACCGGTACCAGAGCAACCGGCTGCCAATTCCGGACCACCTCGGCATGGCGTTCGGCCCAGAGTCGTCCCAGCGCCTCCGCCAACCCTTCATAGTGTACAAATTTGATACTGAGAATGAGTGTCCTGAGCAAATCCGCATACGGTCCCAGCCGGCGTACTGCTTCAAACTGAAACTTCTGATCGCGACAGCGCACACAGCCTCTCGTGGTATCACTGTGCGGTCCTACACTGCTACTGCAGCGTGGGCAACTTGGAAAGCGATCGCATAGCAGCCGTTCACGACATACGGCACAAAAATCCCGCTGCTCCTGACGCAGCGCCGTGCGACAAGCCCAACAAATTCGGGGATAGATCAGCTCACGCAAACCATGCGCAAGCTCCCCCAGCAAGCGTCGTGGCATGGCAATTTCCAGAGTGGCAGGCCTCAACCCACCAAGCCGGCCCATCCAAGAGGACCATGGTGTTCGCCCATGCGTTGATATCCACCGCCTGGGCTTTCCATGAGCTTATGAGAATGTGATGCTATTCTAGAGCCCACTCCACCCGCTGAGCAAGGTGAACCACCAGTTAAATGGCTTGAAGCAGAGGCTCCCAGCCATGCCACCAGAGCATCCCGCTGAGCAAGCCTGCCAGTCCTACCAGGGTGCTGCATTGCAGCCAGCGAAAGCGACGTTGAAAACGCCCTGCCACTCCAGGATCCGCGGCAACCCGTTCCAGAAAGGCAATCCGCTGGGCGATGGTGGCATGTTGCCATGCCTGCAATCCGTCCATCCAGCGTACCAGCCGGTTGCCCCGGCGACGCCCCTCCGAATCCCCACCACCATTGAGCTGCTGTACCCGACGTAACGCTCGGATGAAGACGCCGATCCCCTGAGGACTGAAATCTTGCCCTGGCTTCGGCGGAGCCTCGCTTAACTGCGAGATAAGCTGACAGCCATACAGATCGGCCTGACGTTCACAACGCCGCGAGAAAAAACCAAACACCACGAAAATGTACAGACCAATACTGACCAAGGGAAGTACGCCTAACCAGTCTGGATGGCGTTGCAACCAGGCAATCTCAAGATCAGCCCACCACGGCAGCGTGCAGGCCCACGCCATGGAAATGACCAGAACACTCAGAAGAAAGAAGCTAAGATAAAACAGAAAATGTCGATACTTAATATGGCCCAGTTCGTGCCCCAATACTGCATCGAGTTCCGCGGCACTAAGTTGTGCTAACAATCGATCGGTGAAGACGAGATAACGCCACCGCGGGATCACCCCCAACACCAGTGCGTTGGCCATCATGCCATGGGTATCCCAGCACAACAGATCCCGATAGCGCACGCCGAGATGCATTGCATGCTCGCCCAGACGCTGGCGGACAGGGCCGTCCGGGATCGACCGCCAGCCAAGTAGTGGCCGCAACAGCAGCGGTAAGATCAACAACAGTCCGCACAACCCCGCCAGCATCCCCACGGGAAACCATGCCGCGTCCGCCCAGCCCGGTGCAAGCCGCACCACGCTTTGCTGAGTGATTAATACCCCCAAAGGAAGCATGAACAACAAGCTCTGCTGGCGAGCTTGAAACAGCAGATACTGACCGCGGGACAGTCCGCCTGGCAACGCCCCGCGACTTGCCTGAAGCAGCGCTTGTTCCAGTTCATAAAAGCTCAACCAGCTCCCCAGGCACATCAGCCCATAGGGCAATAGGAGAATGAGCTCGGCTCCAGGAGCCACCAACGAGCGTCCTTGAAGAGATATTTGACAAAGCTGACGCACGGACCATCCCCAGCCCAGAAAGACCAGACAACCCACAAAGCTTGAGATAAGTAGCCATGCATGCAGCGACCGCCAGCTCACATACACACGCAGCACCCGTGCGTGGTCGTGTGGAGCACGTCGGAGATAGACGATCAGTGCAAGGCTGGTCCCGGCCGCCAACAGCCAGGTCCCCCCCACCACGGCCAGGGTTGCCAGCAGACTTCCCCAATCCGTCAAGGGCAACCACGGCAGCGGCCAATCCAGGGGCAAGCACGCGACCATCAAAACGATCAATAACAAAAACGCCATTGCTCCATCCTGTTGAATACCCCTGACGGACTAGATTCACTGCCTATGCACCGCATAGGTCCAGCCCCACGCCAACCTCCGGCCGCCATCTGACGTCACGCCGAAACCGCGGCTTGATCTCGGTTCAAACCCCGGCGATCCTCCTTTGACTGGCCAGGCACTCGATTCCTGTGTATCTTACGGGCCAAGACCAAGCCGCCACGATGGAACCCGATCCGCGCAGCCTACGGGTTGCGCGACAACCGCCCCAGGACCCGCACCATGACAGCACTTCCTGAAACGATCTTGCAGTTTGGCGCTGGCCGTTTTTTGCGAGCGTTTGCCGATTTGTTTGTCCATCAGGCCAATCAGGCAGGGCAGCAGGTCGGTCAGATCGCGGTGGTGCAATCCACCGGCGATGACCGTGCCCGACTGCTCAATGCCCGACAAGGTCGCTATCATGTCGTCATTCGTGGCTTCGCCGAGGGAGAGGTCATTGATCGGGTCGAGGAATGTGCCTCCATCCGCCGGGCTCTGGTTGCAACCGAGCAATGGGAGGAGATTCGCGCCCTGGCCTGCACACCGACCATCCGTTACTTTCTCTCGAATACCACCGAGGCGGGCTACCAGCTGGATCCGACCGACCAACCCGACCAATCCCCCCCCCGGTCCTTTCCGGCCAAACTATTGCAGCTGCTGCGTGATCGCCATGCCGCGGGCTCACCGCCTCCGGTGATCATTCCCTGTGAATTGCTGGAGGGGAATGCCCAGCGCTTACGCCAGACGGTCCTCGACCTTGGGCAAACGTGGAACTACCCCACCCACCTTCTGCACTGGATCGAACACGATTGTCGTTGGCTGCATACCTTGGTCGATCGGATTGTTTCAGGGACACCGAAAGAACATCCGCTGCTGGCGGAAGATCCACTGTTGTTGGTCGCCGAACCCTATGCGCTGTTCGCCCTGGAAGACCATCCCGACGCCCCATTCGCCCAACACCCCGCCATCGTTCGCACTCCCGATGTGGCTCCGTTTTTTCTCCGCAAGGTACGCATTCTCAATGCCGCACACACCGCGTTACTGATCCGTGCAGTCGCCAAAGGGCATGCCCTCGTCCGCCAGGCCATGGACGATGAGGAACTGTGTCGCTGGCTCGAACAGCTTCTATTTTCGGAAATTGTGCCCACCCTGGAGGGGCGTGTCGAGGACGGCGAAACCTTCGCCCGACAAACCTTGGACCGCTTTCGCAATCCGTTTTTAGACCACAAATTTGCCGACATTGCCCTGCACCACGCCAACAAAGTCCAGGTGCGTCTGAGCTCGACGCAACAGGAGTACGTGGACCGCTTCGCAAAACGACCCCCGTTGCTCGATGAACTCCTCGCACGGCCGGAAGCGTTTCACCCCATGGGAAATAAATAACTACATATAAAAATCAGAAAACTTTAGCTCCGTAGACCCAGGGCTCCTAGGATCCGACAGCAGAGGTCCACAGCATCGCCTCAAACCGTACCATGACGGCAACAAGCAATCCAGAAGAGGTGCTCACGCCAACCGAGAGCCCGGTCCGTGCGTTAAGCCGAATACCAGTCCAACGTCTGGCTTGGGTTCACGACGGCGACGCGGATCCCCAGGCGGTTTTGCAGCAGGGCTGCCAGAGGGGGGTGCGAACGAGGACTCAACACCAGGATCGAACGTTGCGACCAATCGGGCCGGATCAGCTGCTCCGAGGCGGTCAGATCGGCCGACGGACAACCTGGTTCGCGTGCGAGCAGATCAAGCATACGTAGCCCCAATTCGCGGTGGGAACGACCGCTAATGGCCGCGGGCTTCGCCCCAGCGACGAGCAGGCCGAACGCCATCCCCGATTCCTGACACCAGGTCCAAACAATGGTCGCCGCCAGCGCGATGCTGGCTTCGAGCGCCTCAGCGCAGTCGGCGTCCCCCGTGTTAGGTAGCCAGGCATCCACAGCCAGCAACAAATCCGGTGACGGCGGATCCATATATTCACGAACCATTAACTGATCACGTCGAGCTGAGGTTCGCCAGTGAATCCATCGAGGGCTATCACCGGGGCGAAATGGCCGCAAGCCATGGACTTCGGCCTCCTGCGAAGCAAACGGCCGTCGGATCAACGCATGGTGTCGTCCATCACCTGCGGTCGCCCCCCCGAGCCAGTCAGCCATACGGCGGCGATCGAGATGTCCCAGCCGAGGATAAACGAGCACCTCGGTAGCCTCGGCAATTTGTTGGCTGTATTGCACCAAGCCAAATGGGTAGCGGCTCCAGGCCAAAACCGGGCCCGACCGATACAAGCCGCGTTCGGGAAAACGCTGCGCTTGCACTAAACGAAGGGGAAACTCGCCTGAGTACTGCAGAACGAACCAGCCCAGGTGGGTGCGGGCTCCCTGATCGGTCGCGGCGATCTCTCCCACCGCAAACCCCATGGCCGATCCCAGACGTTCGTTGGCAACCACGACCCCGCGCGGTAACGAGCTACCCGCAAAGATCGGCCCATCCTCCAACCGCTCGGCCCGCAGATGACCCACCTGTCGCCGTGCCAAGAGCAGATTGGTCCCCAGCACACAGATCATCAAGTAACACAAAAGGAGAATCAGATTAATTCCCTTCCACCAACCGGTTAACCACAGCCCCAGAATGACGACAATCCAGAGGCGTCCCTCCCGAGGTAAATGCCAGCCGGGCCCACGGGCGGCAATCCGCATCTCTGGCAGGACCAGGATCGTTTGGTCGGGGACAGCGGCGTCCCCGGAATGCGACGAGGCCACCGCCGGGGCTACCTCGGAGGGTCGCGCCGCGGTCATGTTGGCACCGGCACCTTCTCGATCAGTTCTTGGATCACCATCGCAGTCGATTGACTCTGGCCTTCACCCCGCCACTGCCGAGTCAATAAGCGATGGGCCAAGACCGGTTCGGCCAAGGCCTGAACATCGTCAGGAACCACGAACGGGCGATCGGCCAACAGGGCTCGGGCCTGACACGCTCGGTAATAACCGAGGGCCGCTCGGGTACTTGCCCCCACCGCGATGAGCGAATGCTCGCGTGAAGCATGGATCAAGTCCAAGAGATATCCGGCCACCGCCTCGGTCACCTTAACCTGACGCGTGCTTGCCTGTAGTTGCCGCACTTCAGAAATGGACAAGACCGGCGCCAGCGTGTCGACCGGTTCACCCTGGGTATGTTGCTGGAGAATCGACTGCTCGACCGCACGGTCGGGATAGCCCACGGTGGTGCGGATCAGAAAGCGGTCGAGCTGACTTTCCGGAAGTGGATAGGTCCCCTCGAACTCAAAGGGATTTTGAGTCGCCAGGACAAGAAACAGCGGCCCAAGCGTATGGGTTTGGCCATCGAGGGAGATCTGTCGGTCACTCATCACCTCCAACAACGCCGACTGCGTCCGGGGAGTCGCCCGGTTAATCTCGTCGGCCAGGATCACGTTCGCAAACAATGGACCGGGCTGAAACACAAACTCTTCGGTGCTGCGACGGTAAATATTGGTGCCGATCAGATCGCTCGGCAACAAATCCGGAGTAAACTGAATACGGTGGAAGCTGGCCGCCAGGCTCCGAGCCAGGGCCTTAGCCATCAACGTTTTGCCGACACCCGGCACATCCTCAATCAGCAAATGGCCCTCGGCCAACAGGGTGATCAAAGCGAGTTCGATCACGTTGGACTTACCGAGAACCACCGTTTCGATGTTGTTGCGTAGCCGGCTCAACAACGCCTGCACCTGCTGCGAATCCAATCCGGGAGACTCAGGCAAGTGAAGCGCTTCGGTGGTGGGCGGTGAGGGAGGCAGGACTTCTTCCGACATACCATCTCGCTGCGTGGGGGAATCGAACGCTTTCCGGGGAATTTGCGTATTATAGGTGCCAAACTCGGCAGGGCCTACCCTTTGCCTCGCTCCAGCTCTGTTCTGTATTGACCGCTGCTTGAATTGGCCCGGCCATCCGCAAACCATCGCGATTCTTGGACCAGGTAGGCGAACCGAGTACCTGCCGCGACCGAAAAATTCGCCCTTGATCGGTCGAATTCCTGGTATGGTATGATCGCGACGTGGGTTGATTATACGTTTTCGCTCCGAGACTTCATCATGCATTCTTCTGCCCGCGCACGCGCGTTCACCCTCATTGAACTGCTGGTCGTGTTGGCGATTATCGCCGTACTGATTGGGTTGATTTTGCCGGCCATCCAGCGGGTTCGCGCCACCGCCGCCCGGATGGCCTGCCAAAACAACCTCAAGCAGCTTGCCCTGGCCGGGCATAATTATCACGATAGCTTCGGCCATTTTCCACCGGGATTACATCAACCCCACCCCTTGCCGAGCTCGCGATTCACGTCCTTATTTGTTGAGCTACTGCCGTTCATCGAACAACAACCCCTCTATGAGCGTTGGGACTTTGCCAACCCGACCACCAACACTCTGGGCGAGGATGCGCTCGCCAGCCAAGTGCTGCCCATTTTGGTCTGTCCCAGTTCCCCACTATACAGTAACCCGCTCGACTTGGGAGGCAACCACTTCGCCGGAGTCACCACCTATGGTGGTAACACCGGTACCTGGATCTACCCCAACCATGATCAGCCGCCCGATGGCATCTTCTTCGAAACCGGCCCGCGGTCGCGGCCCGTGGCAGGACGACGACCCGTCCGCATGCTGGCTGTCAAGGATGGCGCCTCCAACACTTTTTTGCTTGGCGAACGAGTGATTACCGATGGAAATCTAGATTCATGGATTAATTCGCCACTCGAACCCGAGCCTGATCCACCGCTGCTGGCCATGTCCAGCCATGGCATTTGGGCGCCCTGGGGACCGTGGGCGCATGCAAGCTTGCTGTTGAGTACCTTCACCGGCATTAACTACGCCCATCCGGAACGCTACATCCCACCCCCGCCGCCGATCCCGCCGCAACTGCCGATGCCCCCCCCACCCGTCCCTTGGGGCGACCTCAAGCCTCAGTGGTACATGCGTTTGTCGGCCTTCGGCAGCGTCCATGAGGGCGGTGCGAATTTTGCCCGAGTCGATGGCTCCGTCCGCTTCTTCCGGAACCAGACTTCCCTTTCGGTCGTGTACGCGCTGGGCACCCGGGCGGGGAACGAAGTCTTCTCACTCGACTAAGGCAGCATCCTTCCAGAGCATGGAACGCAACGTAGTGACTGGGTGGCCTTTCGCCTCGTTGCTGGTGCGGAACACAAGGAGCGGAACTTGTCAGACTCCCTTGGCATTGCCCTACTCGGTTGTGGCACCGTCGGCACAGGCGTAGCACGCTTGTTGCTCGAACAACCCGACCGCTGGCGGCATCGGACCGGTCGCTCCTTGCATCTACGCCGCGTTTTGGTTCGCGATCTTGACCGACCACGCGGCATTCCCCTCCCCCCAGGAACCCTCACCACCAGCCTAGGTCCGATTCTAGACGATCCGGAGATCCAGGTCGTGGTGGAGTTGATGGGCGGTACGGCCGAGGCCCGCCATTACGTCCTTGCGTCGCTCGCCGCGGGCAAACATGTGGTGACCGCGAACAAAGCGCTGTTAGCCGAGTTTGGCACCGAAGTGTTTCAGGCCGCCTACGCCGCCGAGCGAACCATCGCCTTCGAGGCAAGCGTCGCGGGTGGCATCCCGATCATCGCCACCATGAGCCAGTCCCTGGCCGCCAACCAGATCTGCTCACTCCAGGGTATTCTCAACGGTACGTGTAACTTCATCCTGTCCCAGATGGCCGAGCAAGGCCAAACCTACTGCGCTGCCCTGAGTGCGGCCCAAACCTTGGGCTACGCCGAGGCAGATCCAACCCTGGATGTGGATGGCAGTGACGCAGTGCACAAGTTAACCATTTTGGCCCGACTGAGTTTTGGCTTCAGCATCCCTCCAAGTGCCATCCCGAAACGTGGCATTGAAGGGATGCATTCCATGGATCTGAAATTCGCACACGAGCTTGGCTACACCATCAAACTGCTTGCCGAGGCCTGGCTGCATACAACCGACCCCGACGAGTCGGGTACAACTTCGCAGGTTGCTCTCCATGTTTCGCCGGTTTTGATTCGCTCGTCCCAGCTGCTGGCCCGCGTCCCGGGCGTGCATAATGCCTTACAAATTGTCGGCGATGTGGTCGGAGAGATGTTACTCCAGGGTCCTGGAGCCGGGCAGATGCCGACCGCCAGTGCCGTGCTTGCCGATCTCCTCGACCTGGCGACCGGACGTGCCCAACGGACCTTTCACAGTTTGCGCTTATGGGCATCCCCCAACGCAACCTTTCCAGCACGCGATCCGCACCTGGTGCGCACGCGCTTCTATCTCCGCTTACTGGCCGCGGATCGGCCCGGCACCTTGGCCGAAATCACCCGCGCCTTGGCCGATGAGCAGATCAGTATCACTTCCATCATTCAACATGAAGCCTTGGAAGACCATGAGGGGGAACTGGTGCCACTGGTGATTATGACACACACAGCCGAAACCGGTCGCTTCTATCGGGCCCTTGATCGCATCAACCAATTGCCTGCTGTAAATCCTCCCAGTGTCGCCTATCCGGTCGCGGATGGCTGAGCACGCTCCACGACGCCGGGGTGGCCACAACCCACCCCGTTCAAGGCAGGCGGAACGCGAGGAACAGTCGCTGGCCATGCTCGCCCCAACGACTAGCCATCACCTCCTCGATCTGCAGAGGAATCAGTCCCACCAGCCGCTCAAAGTGCGCGCGGTTCATCTCCACCGCGCCGCGATTGCCCGCAGACCGTTCGACCAGTGGTGAAACAAATAGATCGGCAAAAATCACTCCCCCTGGCGCCAGCAACCGCTTCGCCTCCGCCAGGAGTAATACCGCCTCATCAGGATATACGTGCGTCAACACACTATAACATACAATAATATCGAATCGCTGATCAGTTTGCGGCAGCTGGGTCATGGCGTTGCGGACAAACCGAAAGTTGGGCCGGCCGAAGCGTGCCCGGCAAAAATCAATCGCTTCGGCGGCGATGTCCGTCCCCAGATAGAACCCCTGATCGCTGAGATAGGCCTCGACCGCTTGAGTCAGAAGTCCGGTCCCACAACCAACATCCAATAATCGGGCATTGGGTGTCAGTCCAAGGTCGATGAGATGGCCCAGCTTGACCTGGGCAAGTCGGTCATACTCAGCGCGGCTGCGGGGTCCCACCACCGTCCAGTAATCCCGTGCCAGATTGGACGCTGCGTAAAATTGATCGTAATCAATCGCTGTATGCGGCGAAGCTTCGACGTGACAGACCAACTCTGCCAGTTCGGACTGGGGAATGGTAAACGCCGCGTCTGGCTCTTGGAGCAACTGCCAGCGCATGGTGAAGTCGCCCAGGCTCTTTGGTGCCTGGAAACGCACGGGCAGCGTGAGAGACTCCCCAGGCCGAAGTACCGCGGGCAACCGAATCCGTAGCGGCGCAACCGGAAGGGGGTCTCCGGACTGTGACAGCCATGCACCGTGCAACACCACGGGATAGCGACCCCGTGAACTCCACACGGCATCCCCAAGATTGACCATGCGAATCGGAACTTCGACCCGTTCGGCAGGTCGAACCACCAGGGTCGATTTCACCGGTTGCACGTGTGCAAGACGAGCATCCGCGGCTAGAAGTTGTTGCATCCAGACCGGCCACCAGCCCCGGAAGTGTTGGGCCAAACGGCGGCCATGCTGGCCGAGCAAACGTACCAAAGAAGTGGCACTCGAAATGAAGCGGGGCATCCAAGCACTCCAGCAAGAACCTGCAGCATTTAGGGTGGCTTAGGTTAGCGTGCCGAAGAAAAGCCGGTCAAGGCAAAAACGAGCTTCCCCGCGTCGATCATGAATTGTGCGTTCACGATCGACGCGAGGAAGGCAAGGAACGTTCTGCCCTTAGTTGATGAACTCAACGTTCATGATCATGTCGGTATCGTCACCGGCGTCGGCGATGTCGCTTCCGGGTCCGCCGTCGAGCTCATCGTCCTCACCGTCGGCCGGGTTGAGCAGGCGATCGCTGCCCTCACCGCCACTGAAGACATCGGCACCGCTGCCACCGGAGAGGCGGTCAGAGCCCGCATCCCCCTCGACGACGTCGTTCCCCTCACCACCTTCGAGGATGTCATCGCCTTCGCCGCCAACCAGGGAATCATCACCCGCCTGGCCCAAAGCAAAGTCGCTACCCGCCGCACCGATCAGGGTATCGTTATCTGCCCCACCGATCAGAACGTCGGCCCCGGCACCACCGCTGATGTTGTCGGCCCCTTCTTGGCCCTGGAGCAAGTCGTCACCCGCGCTACCGTCGATGACGTCGTCGCCGGCACCACCGAAGATCACGTCGTCGCCCACCGCGTCGGCATCATCGTCGCCGAGGATGGTATCGACACCGTCTTGACCGAAGATCAGGTCATCACCGGCGCCACCTTCGATCGAGTCATCGCCGACCCCGGCGTCGAGGAAGTCATCACCTTCGCCGCCGAGCAAGCTATCCAGGCCGCTCTCGCCGAAGACGACATCATTGCCTTCACCGCCGTCGAGGCTGTCGTTGCCACCACCCATCACTCCGGAGCTGCCATCGTCGCCGAACAGTTCATCGTCACCAGCTTCGCCTTCGAGGGTGTCATCGCCCACATCGCCGCGGATCGAGTCGTTGCCCTCATCGCCCTCGCCGATATCATTGCCTTCGCCACCGAGGATCACATCATCACCGGCTCCACCGAACATGCTGTCGTCGCCGGCACCCCCGAGCAGCGAGTCGCCGCTGGCGTCGCTGCTGTCATCGTCCATAGGGGCATCGCCATAGATCAGGTCATTCCCCGCATCGCCTGCGAGGAAATCGACACCTTCCTGACCGGCCAGGATATCATCACCGTCACCACCGAAGACTTGATCATCGCCGGCGCCTCCTTCGAGGCTGTCATTGTCGGCGTCACCTTGGATCAGGTCGTCCCCACCCCCGCCAAGGATGGTATCTTCGCCTTCACCGCCGCTGAGGTTATCCGCTCCGGAACCATTCACACCACCGGCGTCATCCCCGAGGATCAGGTCGTTGCCGGCATCCCCCGTGATGTTGTCGCTGCCACCATTGCCCTCGATTTGATCATCCCCGGCACCCCCGAAGATCGCGTCATCCTCGGTGCCGCCGGTGATCTGGTCGTTACCCTCATTGCCGAAGATGAAGTCGGCTCCCGCATCGCCGCTAATCACATCCATCCCGGCACCCCCGGTGATGATGTCATCACCTTCGCCGCCCAAGATGATGTCGTCGCCGCCTACAGGGTCAAAGCCACCCAGTTCATCCCCATCAATGGTGTCGTTGCCCGCACCGCCTTCAATGGTGTCATTGCCCAGGTTCCCCTCGACCACATCGTCGCCTTCGCCCGCGAGGATGGCATCGTCATCTTCACCACCGCTGATCAGATCGTCGCCGGCATCACCGCTGATAATATCGGCTCCCGCACCGCCGTCGATGCTATCGGCTCCCGCTTCGCCCACGATCACGTCGGCTCCGGCACCCCCGTCGATGCTGTCGTCGCCGCCCAGATCGCTCAGAGTACCGTCGTCGCCGGTGAGAATGTCATCGCCTTCGCCGCCCAGCAGGGTGTCGTTGCCCAAATCCCCGAGCACGCTGTCGTTGCCGTCACCGCCGTCGCCAAGGTCATCCCCTTCACCCGCGGCCAGGGTGTCATCGCCGCCAGCACCAAACAGGGTGTCGGCCCCAATCCCGGCGTCGAGCATGTCGTTGCCGTCACCGCCGTTGAGCAGATCCATCCCTTCGGCGCCGATCAGAATGTCATCGGCGTCACCGCCATCCAGAACATCATCCCCCTCGGCTCCCATCAGAAGATCTGCACCCGAACCTCCATCGATGCTGTCATTGCCGAGCTCACCCATCAACTCATCGTCGCCATCTTGACCGACCAGAACATCATCGCCTTCGCCACCCATCAAGGTGTCGCTGTCATCACTGCCGTGCAGGGTGTCGTTGCCCAGGCCGCCGATGATCATGTCGCTGCCCGAGCCACCGTCCAGGCTGTCGTCGCCCGCTCCACCATCGAGCATGTCCTCGCCGGAAGCGCCGATGAGCACATCGGTCCCTGCGCCGCCCATCAGAGTATCGGGGCCCGAGCCCCCGGTCAGGATCATGGCGATGCCATCATTGGTCATGCCGGTGCCGTCGAGCATGTCATTTCCGGACAATCCCGAGGCTGTGATATTGGTCACCATCGGGACCAGATAGCCGCCTTCCATCGTCCGGTCGAGGACCACTGGACTGACCACGGTGGTGGCATCGACGCCGCCATCGAAGAGCACTTCGACCGTATCGGCAGGCCCGCCCATCGGCGTCGAGAGTTCCACTGTGTTATCCGCCGTATCCCCCGTTACTATCAGTGATCCTGCTCCGTCGAACACCAGTGACGCCGGAGTGGCACGATCTTCAAGTCGTTCCACCTTCAGAAAAGTTGCTTTACTCGTTTGTTGCCGTTGACGACGCAGCTGCTGGGCACGCAGGGTTTGGTAGAGCTTCTGCAACATGTCCATGTCCTGTGTTGATGGAAGAATCAGATATACGGAAAGTACCCCCCCTGTCTGGGAACGCTTTCCGAACTAGTGTGGATGCACGACAGACCAGGACGGCCACCGTAAATTAGGAAAATTGTTACGATCCGTCCACAAAAAAAATATTCTCTGCGAACAACCGCGTGGGTTGATAGCTTCTCCAGGTAATCTGGGAAGCATGGCTTGTACTCAGGCTAGAAACGGTTCGATGAAAAGCAAGGAAAAAACTTAAAAAATTGCGGCTCATCCAAACTGCCCGGGCAAGGCAGACTAGATAAGATAATGCCAGACTCGATCAATCAGTACATACAAAAGTTGGGCAAGCTTCGTGGCTCGGCGGTTTTGCACGGTTGACTTCGCGGCACAGCAAAGCTGTTCTTCTCAACCACATGATTGTCGATTTTTCCTGTATCTTCTTGGAGTCTTTCAACATGCGTTCCGACCGTTCCTCGAACCAATCTTCGGGTCGTTGTTCTCGGCGACGACCCCGAACCGACTTCTCTACCCTGCTTCTCCCATGCTTGAACCTTGAGACCCTTTCGGATCGCATTGTCCCCAGTGCGGCCTTCTTTGACCCCAACGCGTTGGGAGCCGGACTCGGCGAGCTTCGCGTGGTGGGAGACTCCGGGGATAATCTTTTGACAATCCAAACTGATACTCAAGGGAACTTCGTGATCACCGATGAGACGGGCATGGTCCCCATTGTCGGACCGACTGCCACCTTGGCCAACACCGCAGGGATCAATGTCTCTGGACTCAATGGCAATGACACGATCATCTTAGACGAACCCACCGGCGTGGACTTCCCACCGGCATCACTCGCGGGTAATTCCGGCGATGATTCACTGGTCGGGGCGAGCGCCGCCGATACCCTCCGCGGTCAGGAGGGGGATGACACCCTGGTCGGCGGAGCTGGCAGCGATTTCCTGGACGGTGGCGACGGCCGGGACATTTTGGTCGGCGGAGCCGATGCCGACAGCCTTATTGGCGCTGCGGGCGACGATCAACTCCAAGGGGATGACGGCAACGACAGCCTGGTCGGCGGCGACGGCGATGATCGGCTCAGCGGCGGTAACGACAACGACACCCTCCAAGGGGATGACGGCAACGACCAGCTCAATAGCGGCCCCGGTGATGACTTCCTTCGCGGCGGCAACGACAACGACACCCTCGCTGGCGAACTCGGCAACGACGATCTCAACGGCGACCTGGGCGATGATCATCTCGACGGGGGGGACGGCGATGACATGGTCTTCGGGGTCGCCCAGTTTACCTTCGAAGCCCAGGGCGTCGATGCCGTGATCGGCGGCCTCGGCGCCGATACGCTGTGTGCTGACGGCGCGGATACGCTGGTCCAAGAACCGGAGGACACCCTGTGTGAAGACCCGGGGAATGTCACCCCCCCCGTCATTCCCCCGGTGCCACCGGTCACGCCACCGGTCACGCCACCGGTCACGCCACCGGTCACCCCTCCGGTCATCCCCCCCGTCATTCCCCCGGTTCCACCAACGGTGATACCCCGCTATGCCGTCGGCGCTGGCGAAGGAGGAGCGCCGTTGGTACAGGTTTACGATGAGAACAACGTTAAACTCACGAGCTTTCTGGCATTCGACGAATCCTTCCGCGGAGGCGTCCGGGTCGCGGTCGGCGAGCTGACCGGCGATGCCATCCCGGACATCATCGTTGGTTCCGGACCTGGAATCCGCTCGCAAGTCCTGGTCTTCGATGGCGAAACGGAGGAGATGCTCCAACGCTTTGAGCCCTTCGAATCCACCTTCCTGGGTGGTACCTTTGTCAGCGCGGGAGACATCGATGGCGATGGCATGGCTGACATCGTGATTACCCCGGACCAGGGGGGCGGCCCCCGCGCCCGCATCTACAACGGGGCCACGGGCGAGCAGATCTTTGACTTCTTTGGCATTGACGACCCAGACTTCCGAGGCGGAGCCCGCGGAGCGATCGGCGACATGAACGGAGATGGAAATGCGGATTTAGCGGTCTCGGCGGGCTTTTTGGGCGGTCCACGTATGGCCCTTTGGGATGGCCAGAGCCTGGTCAATGGAGCAAGCCAACGCCTGGTCGGCGATTTCTTCGTCTTCGAGCAGACGCTTCGCAATGGCTCCTTCGTTACCCTCGGGGACCTGGATGAAGATGGCCAAGCCGAGTTGATCGTGGGGGGCGGCCCCACCGGGGGCCCCCGTGTGCGCGCCTTCTCGGGCCAGGCCTTATTAACCGGCTCGTTTGACCCCATCGACCCCGGTCTTACCGCCGGTGTCCAACTGGCCAACTTTTTCGCTGGCGATATCGACAACCGCGGCGGCATTCGCCTGGCGAGTGAGGACCTCGATGGTGATGGAGCCGCCGAGCTGATTGCCGGCGCGGGGACCGACGCCAAGCCCCAGGTGACCATCTACAGTGGGCTCAGTCTGGTTCAGGACGACCCGCCGGACGAGATCGACAGCTTCTTGGCTTTTGAGGAGAGTTTCACCGGCGGCTTGTTTGTCGGCTAGACATGCCCTCAGACCTACACCAGGGAACTTTGGAGTTGATCTACCGCTCCAAGAAATACCCATAGCCAAGGCGTATGGGCATTAGTATGTCTAACCAGATAGGAAGAGGCTGGACGCCAGCCTCTTCCACGGTCTTGGCCAAACAACCCTGGGGTGCACAGCGATTATGGCCATCGATGTGGATTGCCCTCAGTGCGGCAAACACTTTCGCCTCCCGGACATCTACTCCGGCCGACGCGGCAATTGCTCGAATTGCCGCTACCAATTTCGCATTCCCGGGGAAAAGCTCTCGCCTAGCAACCACCCTCCTGCCGTCCCGCAAATGGTCCCCACCGCCTCATCGGGGGAGCAACCGTTGGCAACCCCCACTGCCGCCCCACAAACGGTCCCCACCGCCTCATCGGGGGAGGAGCCGGTGGCCACCCCCACTGTCGCCACTGCCCCCACCGCTTCTTCACCCGAAGACATCTGGGGCGCGATTACTGCGGACGCGACGCTGGAGGAACAAGCCAGCGTCGTCACCCCCTCTCCGCGACGCCGCGCTTCCACGACTCGGGAACCTTCGAGCGTCTCGCGCACCCGTGCAGCACGCAAACCACCCGCACCGCCACCGAGCTGGCACCAACTGAGCGCGGATCTAAAGCTGGTGCGTGCTGGGATCGCCGCCTGGCTGATCACCGCTCTGCTGGGCACCTTGGTCGGGGGGATTCTCTGTCTGACCGGCTTCGGTCTGATCTCCAGCGGTCGCCAACCCCAACTCATGGTCTTCTTGACCGGCATGGCCACACTGAGCTTTCTCATCGGACAAACCCTATTGATCCTTGGCCGACGAAGGCTCCATCATGGACCGGGAGCTGCTGGGAGCCATCGTCTGGGAGCCTGGAGTCGCTGGTTTACCCGAATCGCTGGGGCCGGATCGGTTCTCCTGATCGTTTTGGCTTTCCTCCTGCTGGTAGCCGAGGACGGGTTCCAGCCTGGACTGGTTCCGGTCGCTTCCGCGGCCCTGCTGTTGGCTACCCCGATCGCGGAACTCTTCTTCGCCCTGTTTCTGCAAGCTGCCAGCCATGACCTCAATGCCCCGGAACTCAAACGGGCATTTATCCACTTTTTTGATGTGTTTTCCCGCATCGTGCTCGGCTTTCTCGCCTTGTTGATCCTCCTTTATGGACTCTTCTCTTTCACAGCCGACGCTCCGGCGGAATCGATCGACCAAGGCATGCCCAGTCCCGAAGCTGGCATTTTTGTGTCCTCTTCGCCGACCCCTCTGGCAACCCTCGAGCGATTTGCAGGCCCGGTCGGTCGGCAATTGCTTTTGGTGGCCGGGACGGTCGGCATTCCTCTCGTTAGCTTGACCATCCTGTTTTTCTATCAACATCTGGTGAACGCAGGCCGTCGAGCGCTGCACCAGGCTGCACCCACGCCGGCCCTTGTCGACGCTCCTGCTCCAGCCCCGTTCCCCGAGCCAGGCTGACGCTCGGCATGGCCACGGCGGGCATACTTGCGAACTTGCGCTCGTCAGAGTACCCTAGCAACCTGCTTGATCGCTTCGATCTACTACCCAAGGATTTGTTATGCATCGACTCTTGCTGGGCCTTGTCGTTGCCCTATTCGCAAGCGCAGTGGCGACGGCCGAACGTCCACCAAATATCGTATTCATCTTGATCGATGATCTAGGTTGGGCCGATTTGGGTTGCCATGGCAATCATTTTAATGAAACAAAAAATATCGATTCATTTGCCCAGCGAGCGGTCCGCTTCACCGACTTCTATGCCGCCGGTGCAGTCTGTTCTCCTACCCGAGCGTCCATTCTTTCAGGGCAGTATCCAACGCGGTTCGGCTTAACCGCCCATATTCATGGCCATTGGCGGCCCTTCGCCAAGCTGGCCGAGCCCCCCTGTGCCCTGGCCATGCCCGTCCAGGTGGTTACCATCGCCGAGAGGCTCCAAGCCGCCGGCTATACGACGGCTCACTTCGGCAAGTGGCACCTCGGTGGCCGCGGTCACCAGCCGACCGATCAAGGGTTTGACACCGCTCTGGTCACCCCTGGGCGGCACAACTACCAAGCGAAAGGCCAACCACCGCGTCGCCTCGCCGAGCACTTGACCGAAACCACCATCGACTTTATGCGGCGTCATCGCGAGCAGCCGTTCTTTGTGCACCTCTGTCACTATGCGGTGCATATCCCGCTCAACACGACGCCCGAATTACTGGCGAAGTACCAGGCCAAGCCAGCGATCGAGGGCTATCCCAGTAACCCCACCTATGCTGGCCTGCTCGAAGAAGTCGACCAGAGCGTGGGCCGGATCCTCAAGGCGCTCGATGATCTGCAACTCGAGGACAACACTCTGGTCGTAGTGACTTCCGATAACGGTGGCCTGGTCCGGCGTTATAACGCCGGTCCAGCCGACCCGATCGTCACTTCCAATGCCCCGCTCCGAGATGAAAAAGGGAGTCTCTATGAGGGAGGCATCCGTGTCCCCCTGTTGATCCGTTATCCCAGCGTGACCCCCGCCGGCCGTGTTTGTGCCGAACCCACCATCAGTGTGGACTTCTATCCCACTTTGTTGCAGGTCGCCGGTTTACCCCCGACCCAGGACCAGCCCTGTGATGGTGCGAGCCTCTTGCCATTAATGGGTGAGCCCGGCTCCGCACTGAAGCGACAGGCCCTTTACTGGCACTATCCGCATTACCATCATAGCCGCCCCGCAAGTGCGATCCGCGTCGGCGACTGGAAGGCAATCGATTTTTTTGATACCAAAGATTTTGAGCTATATTCGCTGCAAGAGGATCCGAGCGAATCCACCGA
Source organism: uncultured Alcaligenaceae bacterium (assembly GCA_964410665.1). GTDB lineage: Bacteria > Planctomycetota > Planctomycetia > Gemmatales > Gemmataceae > CAYPIE01. The sequence goes on along the minus strand of CAYPIE010000012.1, from coordinate 43,761 downwards.
TCGTGCTGCCCAGGAACCGGCCAAGGCTGCCGAGTTACGGAGCCTATTACGCAGCTGGCGGGCAAAGGTGAACGCCCAAGTCCCCCAAGCCAACCCCGCCTACCGTCCCCGGCGTGCTCAGGAATGGTGGAGCCGCGCCCGGATCGCCCCGATCCCATTACGACCCTGACCTTGTTGTCCGGGCTTCTACATCGAAACAGCATTCTTATCGGATGTCCAGGGTGACTCATGCCTCAGCAGCGTCCGTCGACACTTCACCGAGTGGAACCGCTGGAACCACGTCTGGCTCCAGCCTTGAATGTCATCGTGGACTACAGCCTCGACAGCTCGGGCTTTTTTGCCGACCCCGTTCGGCGTGAAGTCCTCGAAGCGGCGATTGACACCGTCGCCGCCCAGCTCAACGATCAATTCGCCCCGATCACGGTGGACCCGGGCAATACTTATCGGATTGAACTGAAAGACCCGAGTAGCTCCGCCACTATCCCGCTCGAGAACCTGACGATCCCTGCCAACACGGTATTCGTCTTTGTTGGCGCTCAGGAGTTGGGTGAAGAGACCAGTGCGGTGGCGACCACTCCTACCCTTTCGGCGCGCGGCAGCCCCGCGTTTCTCGACCTGGTCTTCAATCGAGGCCAGGGCGAGACCCAGGGATCCGCCGCCCGCGATCACGCCTTCATCGCCGGCTCGATCAGCTTCGATCAGACCAACGACTGGTTCTTTGGCGGCAATTCGATTGGACTGCCCACCCGGGCCACCGATTTTTACTCGGTGGCCCAGCACGAGTTTCTGCATCTGCTCGGCTTTTCCCTCTCCGATGTCTTTGACAACCAGATCACGGCGAATCAGTTCACCGGCCCGGAGGCAACCCGCGTCTTTGGCGGCCCAGTCCCGCTGGATGCAACCCAGGGGCATTATGCTCCGGGTACCACCTCGCTCGGTGCCCCAGCGTTGATGAATGCCGTGCAGTTGGTGGGTACACGCAGCTTTATGACCGCGTTGGACTGGGCCATCCTTGCCGATCTCGGCTGGGAACTGTCGCAACCGGCCCCAAGCTTAACCACCCTGGACATCACACCCAGCCTCACCACACCCGCGGTGCGCCGAACCCTCAGCGCAACGCTGACCAGCAACCGCCCAGACATCCCCACCGGCACCGTGACCTTCGCGACCCCATTTGAAACCTTGGGAATTGTGCCGTTGGCGGCAGGAGTGGCCCAACTGACGACCGATGCGAGCCGATTTACCCTCAACAATCTGACGGCCATTTACTCCGGCGATGCGCAGTTCACCGCCAGTGGCTCAGGGTTTGCCGGACCGCTGCCTCCGCCACCCTCAGCAACCGCCCCACCGGTCCCCCCCCTCCCTGTGCCCCCAGTGTTGCCGGTCAATCCGCCCATTTCGTCCCTCCCCGGGCAGAACGCTACCCCCGTTGTGGGCGTGGGACTGACCGGTGTTCCGCGGGTTACGCTCATCGAGGGGACACCCCCCCGCGAGCTGGCCGACTTTCCTCCCAGCAACGACGGTGAGGGGTCTGCATCACGAGTCGCGGTGGCGGATGTCAACGGTGACGGAGTCGCCGAGGTGATCGTCGGCAGTGATCCTGGCCAACCCACCCAGGTTCGTGTCTATGATGGCAATTCACTGAACCTCTTGGAGATCCTGTTCCCATTCGAAGCAAGCTTTCTAGGTGGGGTGTTTGTCGCCGCGGATGATTTCACGGGCGATGGCCAGGCTGAGATCATCGTTACCCCCGATGAAGGAGGCGGCCCGCGCGTCCGCATCTTCCGCGTCGGTGATGCCACCGTCTTAGCCGACTTTTTTGGCATCGAAGATCCGAACTTCCGTGGCGGAGCCCGGCCGGCCGTGGGGGATGTGAACGGCGATACGATCCCCGACCTGCTCGTCGCAGCAGGCTTTGGGGGCGGTCCTCGGGTGGCCGGCTTTGATGGCCGTCAGCTGGTCGACCCTTTCACAACCGGCAGTACACCGGTCAAACTGTTTTCGGATTTCTTTGTCTTTGAAGCCAGCTTGCGTGATGGCAGTTTTGTGACCATCGGCGATCTCGATGGTGACGGCTTTGGCGACGTGATCGCCGGCGGTGGACCCGGTGGCGGGCCGCGCGTGCTCGGGTTGAGCGGCAACGCGCTACTTCAAGCAGGGCGGCAAGAACCTATCATCAACTTCTTTTCTGGCGATCCGAACACCCGAGGCGGGATTCGGGTGGCCGCCAAAGACCTCGATGGGGATTCGAATGCGGATCTGGTGACCGGGTCCGGTACTGGGCTTGCCCCAGTGGTCCGTGGCTATCGAGGCGTGAACTTACTCGCGGGCAACTTCCTGGCTCCCTCGTTTACCTGGCCCCTCGACCCCACTCGCTTTGAGGGTGTGTTTGTCGGCTAAAACAACGGTCGCCGCCCCCAGATGTGTTGGCACCTGAGGGCGGCGGGGGCGACGATGTCTCGGGTGTGCGCGGACTTGCCGCACACTACCATCTTTTGGCTTAGCTCAGATAGATCCGCGTCTCGGTGCGGGTACCTCGCAGTCGATCGTAGCGCGAATACCAGAAGGTATCATCACCCTCTTCGCCCGATGACATATCCCCATTATTATCCGGGGTGAGGTTGACCGTTGAGAAGTCCATGGTCTGCATCGCCACGCCCAGAAGGGTAATTAGGTCGTCACTGTCATTCTTGGCGGTCACGTTGTCGCCCAGAAGCAGGTCATCACCCTCACCGCCTTCGAGCTGATCCCAACCCATGCCACCCATGAGCAGGTCCGCATCTCCCTGGCCGTCCAGGAAGTCGTTGCCGGCAAGCCCCATGATCATGTCGCTACCATCGCCGCCCTCGAGGCGATCAATGCCATCGCCACCCAGCATGGTGTCGTTGCCGGTATCGCCTTTGATGATGCCGCCTTCGCTGCCGATGTCGGCAAAGTCGTGACCATCACCCAGTTCGACATTATCGAAGCCATTCCAAGCCACCACGTGGTCATGACCTTCGCCCGACTTGACCTGCGAACCGCCGTGACCGACGTGAATGGTGTCGTTGCCTGCACCGGCTTCGACATTGTCAAAGCCCATCATGCCGGTGGTAATGTGGTCATGGCCACCGCCCGACTTGATCTGGCTACCGCCACCAGCCAGCTCGATGTAGTCGTCACCGTCACCGGTGACGATGTTGTAAAAGCCCGTGCTATGCGTAATGATCGTGTTATTGCCATGGCCCAGCTCGAACAGGCCGTTGCCAGCCGCATCGTCCACACAAACCGGGATGATCATGCTGGGCATCATTAGCACGTTGTCATCGCCTTCCAGGGGCAACACCTCGATGGCCCGTACTCCCGTAAAGGTGAGCGGCTGCCAGCCATTGATGTTGCTTCGCACGGTCACGCCGGTCGGATCATCCACCACCTCATTCAGCTCGATCTGATCGAGATTGGGCGTACCGACGATCAGCAGAACATCGCCCATCATGGTGATCGACGGACCGCTGGGAATCGCGTCGGAGGAAACCGTCACCGTGGCTGTGTCGGACTCGGCCCCATCGACAATCGTGTAGGTAAAGGTGAAACTGCCAGCAAAGCCTTCGGCGGGAACAAACGACATGCTGCCATCGACGTTGACGGTCAGCGTCCCCTGACTCAACTCCTGGGCTTGACCAATGACACTATTATCCCCATTGATCTCGGTCACCAGCGTGCCCGCGGAGGTGCCTTCATCATTGGCCAGCAAGTTGCCAGCGCCAGAGTTACAGTGGAGAACGGCCACGGTGTCATCGACGGCATCCAGGGCAGGACCGACCACGGGCGGATTATCGATGTTGAGGCCATCGTCATTCGGATCCAAGCCCGGATCCGGGTCGGGATTCGCCTGACCCAGCACCGTGATGGTCACCGTAGCCGTGTCCTGACCTCCGTCACCGTCATCGATGGTGTAGCTGAAGCTGTCGGTTTCCGAGGTACCGGCTAGCAGGTCGGCAAACTCCGCCGGCGGAGTGTAACGAAAGGTGCCGTCGCCGTTGTCGGTCACCGATCCCAGCGTGCCCGTCGTATCCATCGCCGTCACCGTCAACGGGTCGAGCGCACCGACCGGGTCGCTATCGTTGTCGAGCAGATTGCCGTTGCTGATCATCGCATCAGCATTGACCACGAACGCGTCATTGCCTGCACTGGGTGGAAGGTTGAGCACCGTCAGCGGCACTCGTACTGTCGCATTACCACCGCCACTGAATGCAGAACTGACCGCATTCACCAGATCGGCCGGATCGAAAAACCGGGTGGCACTCTCATCGATGTTCTGCAGATGGGTCAGATCCACTTGGTCGCCCACCCCATAGGCCCGTCGCCGAACCCCGAGGGCTTCGAGATCATCCAGGGGAGCTTGATAATTCCCACCCCGTGCTGGGCTGCCATCGGAAATGAAGATCAGGTTGCCTTGACCGTTGGGCGAATTGATACTGTTAAAGACATTGACTGCTTCGCTCAGGGCGGCGTTATAGGAGGTCCCGCCATTCGAACGCACGGTCCTCAATGCATCGGTAAGATCGCTGATGCCGTTTCCATCCGCATCCGCCCCAGGCGTAGTGGTCAGTTGCACCCCGGGTTCGGCCGGATTCAGATCTAGGGGAGCAGCGCCCGTTGAGAAGGTCACCACGCTCAAGCGTGTCCCGGTTGCTCCCTGGTCGATCAACTGCTTTTCGACCTCCAGCAGCGCCGCGATCTCGCCATCCAAGACCCGGTCGGACAAGCCGTCCTGATTCACATCGCCCACCGGTTCGCTGGAGCTCTTGAAAAAGGCAGTCGTACTGAGGGAAACGTCCAACACAAACACCACATCGCTGTTGTTTTGTACCAGATCTTCCTCGAGGCTCACCACGATCTCAGCGTTGTCGGGCACCGGTGAGTCATCAGGGTAGTTGCGGCTGGTCGAGTGGCTGGCCAGCCCATCCACTGGGGTGAGCGACTCCAGCACCACGTCGCCGTTCGGCCAGGTGATCGACAGCTCGGCCGCCTCGGCCAACCCGCTGACACTGACATCCAGCGTGGCGGTCTCACCTTCATTAATGGTGATGCTGGTCGGATTAACCTCTAAAGTGACCGTCGGAGTACAACGCTCCTCCAGGCGATCACAGCGCAACACTCGGGACCCGAGACGGGTGTTGGATTGCTGACTCACGGTGCGAACTCCTCAGGCAAGCGAAGATGCCAAAAAAACTTTCGAACACAAACTTCCATCGCTTCCCCATGGCTGCTCACAACACCATGCCCAAATACCCATCCTTGCGGGCGGCATGGGGTTCGGTTGCCCGCCATTCGTCTCGGGGACACCCTCTCCGTTAAGGACCGGGTCACGAAAGGGTGGGCAGCTTGGGAAAGCGAGTCTTCTCAAGCAAGGCAAGATAAGTCCGACTCAGCATTGAAACACTACCACTGATCGAACGCAATTATCCTGTGCAATCATCCTATTGTGCCTTTCCGGATTTGTCACTCCCAAAGTGAAATTTTTTCTTCCTAGCCATATCTAGTCCTTCTCTCCCCTCAGGTTTGCATCCGCTTGCGACCACGCCTTTGGCTTGACTCTTCTCCCCGAGTTCCCTAAAAATCAACTACCCTTCACCAGGGCCCTGTCGTCTAACGGTTTAGGACACCGCCCTTTCACGGCGGTAATACGGGTTCGAATCCCGTCAGGGTCACTCCCCACTCCACCGCTACATTTCACGCTGGTCATTGTTCCCCTCGCTGCCTAAGGTAGAGCTGAGTCCAGATCTTTAGCGGAGAGTGAGGAATATGTCGGAAAAGACTTGGCTACTTTACGTCCTAATGGCCGGCCTCTGTTGGGGCACCTATGTGCCTCTCATCGCCTTCGGCGGTAAGAACCTGAGCGCGGGCCCCAACTTTCCCCTCGCTGGTCGCTATGCGGCCTACCTCTGTGTCGGTATCGCCTACTTTGTCATTGCCGTAGCCTTTCCACTGCTCCGCAGCTTCTCCACCGGCGACCCGATTCCGTCCAAGCCCGTTGGCTTGGTCTTCGCCAGCCTGGCCGGCGTCGCTGGAGCCCTCGGCGCTCTGGGCGTGATTTTTGCCACCTACTATGCCGAGCCAGGTGATCGTATTTACATTGCCCCGCTGATCTTTACGTTGGCTCCATTGCTTAACACCCTCGTCAGCCTGTTCTGGCACCCAGTAGCAGATAACCCGTTCATCTTTCGCACGCCCGACCAGATGCCCGGCTGGAAGCTGTTTGTCGGGGTTGTCATGGTCGGCATCGGAGCAGGTTTAATTCTCTTGTCCAAAGAAGAACTCGAGAAAAAAGAGGGGTCGCCCAAACCCGCCGCCTCGGCCGCGAGCGCCCCATCCTCCCCCAACACCTAGTCCGGTCGTGAGCACTCGGGCAGCGGCCGAACCACGACAGATCATCCTGGGCTATCCCTCGATGATCTGCACCTCGTTCAACAGGTGAGGCTATCCAAGATGAGGAGTCGTTCCTAGCTAGGACCAGGCGGTTGTTCGGCTGCATGCGCGAGCTCGACCCCGCCGATCCACGCTGATGCCCAGGGAAACTCCCGAACTTTTGCACCGCTTCCCGCTTCCTTGCCGAGCATTCTCCTGACGTCTCAGCGCACGCGAACTTTACCATGGCTGCCTGCCTTGTCCTTGACTGGTTACGTCCAGCAGCTGTGAGGAGTCTTTGTGGCTCTGGACACGGATCCCGGAGCGATGTCTCGAGCTCGCATGTAGGTAGAATGAGTGAGCCACCAGGCCGATCAGAACCGTGCCATGGCACGACCTTGGTCGCAATCATCGATGCCCACTACCCGATCGGGCCAACCTTCCTCACATGGAGATGCCTCTCATGGCCGGCGAACAGTGGATTGCCCAGCGAATGGCCGCAATTGAGATGTCAGGAATCCGCCGGGTGTTTGACCTGGCCAAGCATCTCACCAATCCCGTCGATCTTAGCATCGGCCAGCCACACTTCCCGGTGCCGACTCCGATCAAGCAGGCCGCCATCGCCGCCATCGAGCACGATCACAACGGCTACACGCAAACCCAGGGCATTCCCGCCCTACGCAACCGACTCAAAGCCGACATCGAGGCCCGCCTGGGGCAAGCCGACCGTGGGCTGCTCGTGACCTCCGGCACCAACGGTGCCCTTCTGCTCGCCCTGGCGGCTACCGTCAACCCCGGCGATGAGGTGATCCTGTTTGACCCCTACTTTGTCGCTTATCCGCACATGGTCACGCTCCTCGGCGGTACCCATGTCTATATCGACACCTATCCTAGCTTTGAAATCGACCTGGATCGTGTCCGCGATGCCATCACGCCACGGACCAAGGTCATTTTGTTCGGCAGCCCAGGGAACCCGACCGGAGTCGTAGTGCCACCGGAACAGCTGCAGCAACTGGCCGAGCTAGCTCGCGAACGCAATGTGTTGTTGATCTCCGATGAGATCTACCGCTTGTTCCATTATGACGACCCCGCCCGTTCGCCGGCCGAGTTTAGCGATCAGGTGCTCGTGGTCGAAGGTTTTGGCAAGACTTATGGGTTCACCGGTTGGCGGCTCGGCTATGCTCATGGCCCCAAAGCGATCGTCGATGAGATGGGCAAATTACAGCAGTTCACCTTTATTTGTGCGCCCAGCACCGCGCAACACGCCGCCCTTGCTGCCCTGGAAACGCCGATGGATGCGGTCTTCGACGAGTACCGCCACAAACGCGATCGGGTGTACGCAGCCCTGCAGGAGGATTATGAGCTGAACCGATCTGGGGGAGCGTTTTACCTTTTCCCCAAAACGCCCTGGGGAACCGATGAAGAGTTTGTAAGTGCGGCAATCCAGGAAAGCTTGCTGATCATCCCCGGTAGCACCTTTAGCCAACAGCATACGCACTTCCGCCTGAGCTATGCCGCCACCGACCCCACGCTGGAACGCGGCATCGAAATCCTCAAGCGTCTAGCCCGGCGTCGCCCAGTTCACTCTGGCTAAGGCCACTACTGTGCTAGCAATCCGCTTGAGCGAGCCGACCGCTTTCGAGAACCACTTGTCGACCATCTCCATCGAATTGGTGCATGGGGTGGCACTTTCGGGGTCTGCGACAGATGTGCCACCAGTATCTCGCCGGATGTGCCTTTTCCGAGCGACGCGTGTGAACCCGCCGAGCCTCAGAAGGAAACGCCCATACCCAACGCCTAAACGTATATGCGTGGTCACCTACAGCCACGCCGCCGGCCGACCCCGCCCGTCGCAAACTCCGGAGGTGCCACCCAGTGAACCCCGTTTGGAACTTGCTTTGACCCGGTGCAGCCCGCGCGGATGGCCAGCCCAGGGGCCAACCAGTTATCCGCTCTTTCGAGAGGATCGACTAGCGGGCATACCAGGCGACCAGCCGATCTAGTTCGCGGCGACTGGCCAGAATCTGCAAGGCAAACCGATTACGGGACGATTTGAACAGGGGATTGAAACCGAAATTGTCATCGACGATGCGCACGGCTCGCCGTACTGCCTCCTCGGGCTCGAGCATGGTCCACGCGCGCCTTAGCCACTGGATCGCCGGATAGGTCAGAACCAGTGCCGCCAGCCCATCCCACAGGGGCAACTGAAAATTGGTCGGTCCGCAAAACTGGATCGATTGCACCTTGAGCTGATAGTAGCGGCCAAGCAGCTGTTCGGACGCGGTGGGCAAGGGACCCGCAGGCTGTTCGAGCTGGGCAAAATCAATCTCGGGAAGCGACGCATGCAGCCGGGGAATGCGTCCCCTGCCTCGGGCAAACTTCCAGGCGGCCCAGAACAGGGCCAAGCGACCATGCCGTGACAGGCCACGCTGTGGACCGGTGTCTTTGCGAAGAAAAATCGCAGCGGTCTGGCGAAACAGTATCCGACCGATCCAGCTGGGTGGTTCCACGTGTTCTGGATCCGCTGGCACCTCCGCATCGACCGCCTCGGTGAGCAGTTGCAAGAACTCCGCCAACCGCCCGCCGGTGACCTTGTCAAAGCGAGCCTCGCGACACATGGCCGCCAGCGCCAGGCAGCGGCGCAGCCGGCGTTCCACCGGAATCCGAGTGTCTCCGAGTAAGTCGCTGAGCACGCGGATAACGCGAAAGAAGTCACTCCAGTTCATCGACTGAAGACGGTGGGTGGGTGGACCCGGCAGTGTCGATGGGTCAATGGCTTCTTGTTGTTCGAGCCCCTTGACGTAAACCCGTAGATCGGGCAGGTGCTCAGCCAGTGGGCGGCCTTCCCCACGGCTCGCCGAGGGGCAAGAGTAGCGCAAGCCCACCCGCCAATGATCACCGGTAGGGACTAGCATAAACGGATAAACACGACATGCCAAAGGCTTGGCCACCGCACCAAACTTGGCATGAATCTGACAGCGGCCATCTTCGGCTAAAAAGACACACGCCCCATCCTTATGCTGGTTCAGAAAGGCCCGGCGTTTGCCGAACCAACCCTTCCACTGAAATGGGGACACCCCCTGCAAGTGGGGGTCGTTCTCCCAGCCCTGTTGCTCGATACGCTGGCGTTCTTCTTCGGTCACTCGGACCAAGTATTCCCGACAGCAATCGGTGCATCCTTGACAGTCCCAGTTCTCAAGCACCGGAAGGGTGCGAACCGGCATTCCCATACCCATCTCTCACCGCCTGAAGCCGTAGGTGCGGCCCCAGTCACTCCCACGGCAAACTCTTGCGGCGACGAAGCAGCGGGGGCAGCAGTTGTCCGCCAAGCCAACCGCCAAAGATCGACGCCAAAAAGGTGTTACCGCCGACGTACAGAAACAAATCTCTGGGAGCAAGACCGCCTTCGGTCGGGACCTTAAACTGTTCTAACACAAGATTGTAAGCCTGGAACTGCTCCAGACCAACCGTATGGACTAAGCCCATCAGGATCGACGCGGTCAGAATGCCGGTGAGGATCCCTTGTTTGAGCCCACAGCCGGTGGTCCCCCCCGCCCAAGCACCCCCGAAGATGACCAAGAGCGTGGCGATCTCCCAGACAAAAAAGGAGGAATAGTACAGCCCACCGCCGGCCGCTTGGGCCGCCGACCGATTCAAAAACTCGCTAATCTGATGAGCCCAACACGAGCCGCCCACCGCGATGGCCGTCCCGCACAACACCCGGCCCCAACGCACCGGCGGGACATAGGCTTGCTGCAACAGTGTCTCGGAGTCGCGGTTCGGATCCTCGCGGAGCTCCAAATTGGGTAACGAACGAAAGGGACGCCAAATGCGCATGGCCGTGGCGCCGCCCAGCATGCCCGCCAAGAGCTGCAAGAGTGGGAAACCGATCCACTGCTCGGGGGTGATCGTCCCGTTGAGGGCTCGGGCCGTCAGCAATAACAGCCCGGCATTGACCAGCCCCATCAGTGAACCCACCAACAAGCCATACGCATGACCGCCGCAAGTCGCCAGCGCTGCCACCAACATGGCCGAAACTTGGAGGATTTGCTCCGACAAGCTACTCAAGAACACACTGTTGAACTCACCGAGAACCGGAACTTCCTGCGCTAGCGAATGGTATAGCAGACGTACGCCAAAGTAGATGCCCTGCGCCAGCATCAGGGCAACTAGACAGCGTTCAATCCAGTTGACCCCGGGATAGGGGGGCAAACGCGTTTGTAATCGGGGCGGGCGAGTGGCATCGACGGCGGTTTCCGCCAGCCGCTGCCCACACCGGACACAAGCCGCCCGCCCAGCCGACACGGTTTTGCAACGCGGACAAACGCGCTCATTCGTCCCGACACTGGTCGGCGTCACAGTAGGCTCCCCTCAGGTTCATCGACACGATTCCGCTAGAAGCGTACGATATAGCCCACCTGATGACAACTTCGCCTACTTCCTAAAAACGCCTCAAAGTTCCCAAAACGCCCAACCCAAGCAAATTATCCACTCTAAAGAAGCACTCCTCGACCGCGGGGCCCACGCCGCGATCACAGGCATCGATCCGCTTGCTTGAACGCGACCATGCGGCCTGAGTCCACCGAGTACGGCACAAGCGCGCATGCCGCGGCACGGATACATGCAGCTGTTTCATTTCTGCTCCGCGGTCTGCTCAAAGTAGTAGCGGATTGCTCGAGCGTAATCCTCACCGTAGCGAGCACGCATGTCCTGGATAATCTGGGTCTGCAGTTCTCCTGGGAGCTCGCCCCAAGCCTTGCCCGAATACTTTTTCGCATCCTTACCCAGCAAAGACAAATCGACCGGAGCTGGGTCGGTGCCGGTGTTGTTGCCAGGCGCACCACCCTCCCTGGGAGTGCCACTGGGCTGACTGGGTGAACGATTCGCCATCATCTGCTGGGCAGCCCGGCTGAGTGCCTGGCCGGCTTGCTGCATTGCCTTGCCAGCCGAGTCCGACTGGCCCTGGTTCAGCTGTTGCTTGGCCTGAGCCATCCCTTGCTGAGCATTTTCCAAGGACTGGCCGAGCTCTCGCGTGTTCGCATCGGGGGGATTTCCCGGATCCTGGCCCGCGGCTTGTTGGGCCAAACGTGCCGCTTCTTCAAGCGACTTCGCCGCCTGTTGTCGCGACCGGGCACTGTCCTCAGGGCGATTCCCCTGGGCAGCCGCACTGGCCTGGCTCATCGCCTGTTGGGCCCGGCTGGCTGCCCGGGCCGCTTGTTCCGCCGCTCGGGCTTGCGGACGATTCTCACCCTGCGCTAATTGGTCAAAGCGTTCGCCCAGTCGGGCGGCTTCATCTTGAAGTTGTTGTTGTCGCATGGTCTGCTGGGCCCGAGCCGCTTGGCGATTGTCCAGATGGGGCTGCAGTCCACGCTGGAGCGATTCTTGCCGCTCGGCGAGCTGACGCGCCCGCCGACCCATGTCGGTGTCGGGCTGGGCCTGTGCCAGTTGTTGCAGCCGTTGCGTCACCATCCGCCCCAGTTCCTGGGCGGCTTTCAGTTCCCCACGCTGCAGTTGCTGGTTGGCTTGCCGCGCCGCTTGGGCCGCCTGTCGCGCCTGTTGGGACGAGGCAGCCTGAGCCCCTTGTTGCTGTGTGCTCGAGCGTGCCAGTTCTTCGGCGTCCTCGGCGAGTTGTTCCTGGCGCTGGGCCAGATCGCCAACGGGATTTTGCCCCGAGGCGGACTGGTCCCGGGCCTGCCGGTTGAGTTGATCCAGAGCCCGCAAGGACTGTTCGCGCAGCAGCCGTTGTTGCCGAGCGAGTTCACGCGCCTGTTCGGCTTGGTCCTTGGTGGGCAGATTGAGCTGGCCCGCGGAGTCAGCGGCCGGCGGCGTTCCCGACGGATTGGCCCGAGCTTGTTGGGCCAACTGCTCCAGTGCCTGAGTCGCCTGTTGCTGCTGTTGCTGGGCTCGAGTCGCGTCTTGCTCCGTCAGAGCTCGCTCGGCCTGATTCATGGCCGAGCGAGCTTGGGCAATCGCGCGGGCCTGTTCCGGGGAGCGAAGCTGCTCGGCTTGCCGGTTCAATTCTGCCTGTTGCCGGGCCGCTTGTTGCAATGCTTGTTGGCGAGCCTCACCGGCTTGGTCGGCTGCCTGTTTGGTCTGTTCCGCCAGTTCCCGCTGAGCCTCGGCCAAGCGTTCGGCCAGCCGTTCGCTGGTTGGTTGTTTGGCCTCTGGCGGGGCTGGCGATTGCGGTCCCAACGCACGAGCAAGCTGCTCGGCGGCCTTGGCAGCTTGCTTGAGAGCCTCCTCGGCCGCGGGCGGTGGTCCTTGCTCAAGCTGTTCACGAGCCTGCTGCATCGGCTCCAGAGCTTGGCGGGCAGCCTCCGGGGGATTCGGCGTTTCTTGAGCAAGTTGCTCCGTGCGACGCGCTAAATCGGCCTGACGGTTGGCCATCGCCGGGCCTTGGTTGCGGTTGGCTTGGCTCGCTTGGTCCGCCAGCTGACGTTGTTGTCGGGCAATCTCGGCCGCCTGTGCGGCCGGGGTATCCCGCTGTGCCAGTTTGTCCGCAAGTCGGCGTAGTGCTTGCGCGGCTTCGGACTCGGCTGCAACCCGCTCCTGCGGCGGGCTTCGTTCCAAGCGACGCAGAGCTTCCAAGGCCTTTTGCTTTTCACGTTGCCCCTGGGCTCCCCCCTGCAACTGCTCGGTTTCGCGTTGCAACTGTTGCGCACGTTTCCGGGCAGCCAGCTGGGCATTGGGTTCCGGGGGCTTCTTGGCTAAACGTTCGGCCTCGGTGGCCGCATCGGCTTGCTTCCGAGCAAGCCGCTCAGCTCGGGCAGCATTCGTTTCCTGCCCCTGCATCTGGGCGGCCAGTTGCTCGAGTTGCTGAGCGGCCGCTTGGCTGGCTTGGGCCAGGACCGTCGGGTCGGGATCGCGGGCGGCCTGTTCAGCTTGTTGAAGGGCTTCTTGGGCAGTGGCCAGACGGTTCGGGGCTTCCGGAGCATCGAGCTGCTCGAGCTGTTCGCGGAGTTGCTGCTGCCGAGTGATCAACGGATTTCGCTCGGCCTGACCTGGGCTCGGATTCTCCGCAACACGTTTGGCATCATCGGTCAACGCCTGCTGCTCACGCATCAGTTTGCGTGCCTGCTCATCCGCAGGCGTTTTCTGATGCAGCGCCTGTTGCAAGCGACCCAGCTCTCGGGCCGCGCGTTCCTGCGTGGCGGTAACATCCTGGGGATGAGCATTGAGCAGATCGCTCAGCGCTTGCATGACCGCCTGTTGGGTTCGTTGCCACCGATCTCGGTGGGCCCGTGGAACCTCCAGCTTCGCCAGTTTGGTCGCCACCTCGGCCTGCTCACGCACCGCTTCCTGCAACTTGTCGGCAAGTGCTGCACGCGTGGCCGCGGCATTGGGGTCCTGCTTGGCCAGCGACTGAGCCTGCTCGCGCACCGCCGCGGCAAGCTGATCTTGACGCGTTTTCATTGCATTGACCGCGGCCCGGGCCCGACGGTCGAGTTCCGCCTTGGTGGGCAGTTTCATCGCCAACTGCTTCAGGGCATCCCGCGTCGCTCCCATCTGCTCATCGGCTTGACGCGTTTCGGTCGCCTGGTTGTCCAGGGCTTCACGTGTCCGCTCCGCCTGGCGAACCACTTCCTGGTGTGCTTCGCGCACGGCCGCATCGTCGTGGGGCACCGGCAGTTGCTCCAAAGCAGCTTGCAAAGCTCGTTGTTCACCTGCAAGCGACTGCCGCTTCTCCTCGGGGAGCTCAGCCAGCGCTTGCCGTCGAGTAGCATCGGCCAGACGCTTACGCAGGTCTTCTTGCAACCGTGCCAGTTGCCGGGCCATTTCGCGGGGATCATCGGCCTGGGCCGCGGCTCGTTCCAACGCTGCGGCCAACCGTTCGAGCTCGCGTGCAGCATTGGATTGCTCTTTCATGGCCTCATAAATGTCACTTTGTTTCAGTGCCTGCTGAGCCTGGCGGGAACTCTCTTGGTCGAGAGGTCGGGTCTGGGCAGCCCGTGTCGCGCTTTGGGTTTGCTGGGCCAGTTGTTCGATCTGCTGGTTGAGTTGCTCCTGTTGTTTGCCCAGTTCGGCCAGCTGTTCGGCACGTTGGGCCTGCTCAGTCTTGTCGATACTCTGGGCCAGCGAACGTTGATCCTCAGCCAGTTGTTGGGCGCGATCGGCAAGCTTCAGAGCTTGCGCATTTTGCTTGGCCTCGGCGGCGGCACGCAACCGGGGACTTTTCTGGGTCAATTCCTCCAGCTGGCGGGCAATTTCCTGCTGGGCCGCTTGTAACCGGCGTAATGCTTCGGGCGACTTGGCCTGAGCAGCCTGCTCGGCCAGGGATTGCTGCTGTTGTTGCAGACGCTCTAAGGTGTTGCGATCACGGCGTTGCTGGGCCAGCTCTTCACTGGCCTGGCGAAGTTGTTCAAGCCGCTTCAGCGCCGCTTCCAGATGTTGATCCGCCTGCTCGAGCTGATCATTGCGTTGGCCGAATTGGGTCGCTCGGTTGGCCTGGTCGAGATGCTTGGCAGCGGCCTTCATCGGCTCCTGTTGCACCGCCCGTAACGGTTCGAGCAAGGTACCAAGTTCCGGGGTCGCCTCGAGATCGCGGATCATCCGCTGCAGCTGATCCTGATTCCCTTGGTGGACCTCTTGCAAGTCCTTGAGATCATCTTTGTGCTCGTTATCGAGCACCGGATGATCACGGGTTTCCATCCGCAACTTGTAAACGCCTCGCTGCTCGCGTTGCACCGACTGGATCAATGCCTGCAGTTGCTTACGTAATTGGGCTTGCTGGGCGGCAATCTCCTGCTCTTTCAAGGAGGCTGCATCTCGGTCAATGCGCAACTCCGACCAATGACCGTCGCTGGGAAAATAGACCTCCTGTGGCGTTAACCCATGTTCGGGCAGATCGCGGATATCGCGGGCTTTGAGACGAAAGAAAAGGCGATCCCCCTGCTGGACCCGATCTTTCAACGCCAAACCATGCGAGCCGGTCGCCTCGACCAGGGTGGGACGCTGGAGCACGATCGCTTCGGTCTGGATTGGTCCATCGTTGATGCGATACTCGACCTCGACCGCGGTAATTCCCAGATCATCATCCGCGGCAAACGCAATCGGGACCACCTCCTGCGGGCGAACCTCTCGAGGTTCCTCGGTGACTCCTTGCACCCGGGTAAATCGCGGCGGCTGGTCAATGCGTACCTTGAGCCGGAAGGGAGAGACTTCCGACGACACCCCTGAGCGGGATTCCATGTGCAAGGTGAGCGTACCGGTCTCCGTAGGAACATGCGTCTGACTGCCCAATGAACCCTTGAGTTGAATCGGCCAGTACTTGCGGAGCACCTCCCCGATACCTTCCTCAGCCCCCACCACCGGCCGCCAGGCAAAGTAGGCACGCTCGGGTGGCTGATTAAACTGAAGCTGGAAGGTCACTTTACCGTATTGCCATACTTCTAGGTCTTGTAAACCATCGATCCGCTGCTCCGCTTGTTCTGGACGGCGGGCATAGGCAGGCATCTCAATCAAGGTGTGGGTCTCCCCAGTCAACTCCACGGGGTCGACCACCTGGACCCGTTGCCACGCGCTTGCCAATGGCCCTGCCTCAAGCCGATAGTCAAATGTCGACACCACCTGCGTCCGCTGTAAGGCGTAAACCTGTTCGCCTTTGGACACCATCGGCAGCGTCTCGATCTGGCCGTCCAGGCTGCGTAAGCGGACCTCGACCGTCCCCGGCAGCTCGGCCTCGGCCGCTGTGGCTTCCAGATACCCTGACAGGGTCATATTCTCACCCCGTTTCACGGTCGGACTGCCCGAGGTGACCACCAGCCGATACGGTACCTCGACCGGTGGCGTATACCAAGGCAGTAAGAAGCGACGCACATGCTCTTTGCTGTGCGGCAGCACCGTCACCCCAGTAAGCGTGCCCAGGAACAAAGCCAGAGCGATGGCCCCCAGCCCAATCGTGCCCGTCCACGGCACGGTCGCATCAAAATGAATCCGCCGGGTCCGCTGTTCGGTCTCGCGGGCCAGCATGCGAATCAGCCGAGGGGAGCCGTTGCCCGCCCCAGCGTGCTGTTGCAGACTAATGGTCGTCGACAGTCGCTCGGCCAGGATGGGATACTCGTCCTCGACTAACACCGCGAGATCTTCCCGCGGGATCGCCTGGCTGAGCGGGTGCACCACTTTGATCCAGACCAGCCCGATCCCCAACGCCACCCAACCAGCCAGACAGCCGACCCGGCCCCCCAACGGGATCGCGATGGCCGCGTCCAAGGCCACCAGCCCTGCCGCGACCAACAACTGGACGAGCACCACCCAGCTGAGGCCACGCCACAAACGCCGGCTGCGAATGCGTTTTTCCAGGGCGGTGAACTTGGCCTCCAAACGGCTCGGCAATGCGGTAGTGAGATTCGCGGCGGTAAGACTGGCCATAACCGATGGCTCCTAGAACTCCAAAGGGGCGTTCAATCCATGCACGGTCGGGGAGGGGCGTTGCTCGATGAAGCCAGGCGGGCCACCCGGGCGCAATCGGCAAACCGATGAATTGTACCGGCGGCCGGTCTACGGTCGCAAGCAAGCCTTGACAAAGCCGCCAGCGATTCCTTGCTCTACCCCAAGAACCCACCTACACTCAACCGCTTACCAAACCCCCGCAAACCACCCGCACAACAGGAATCCCGCCATGAGATCCCATCGTCGTCAACGTACGATCGTTTTATTGCTCGCGTTGCTTGTTCTCAAGCTGTTCCCCTCACCCATGCCAGCCGCTGGAGCCTGGCCCGCGGATGTCGACGCGGCCATGACCAAAGCAGGTGACAACCGCCCGGCATTGCAAGCCGCTCTCGAGCAAGTTTCCGCCGAACAACGGCCTGGCCTGATCTTTCTGATTGCCAATATGCCCAAACGTGATCTGGAGACACTTACGACCGACTTTCTGCTCGAGAATGTCCAGCTCGCCTATCAGGCACGCCGCGAATTCCCCTGGGCCAAGCAGGTGCCGGAGGCGATCTTTCGCAATCATGTCCTGCCATATGCCAATGTCGATGAAGCCCGCGATCCCTGGCGGCAGCACCTCTACACCTTGTGTCGGCCACTGGTCAAGGACTGCCAAACGGCGACCGAAGTGGCCCAGAAGCTCAACGCCGAGCTATTCCGGAAGCTTAAGGTCAAGTATTCCACGCGGCGGGCCAAGCCGCACCAAAGCCCCAAGGAGACCATTGACTCGGGGCTGGCCTCATGTACTGGGCTATCGATCCTGTTGGTCGATGCTTGCCGAAGTGTTGGCGTCCCGGCCCGGGTGGTTGGGACCCCACGCTGGGTCGATGTTCGCGGCAATCATACCTGGGTCGAGATTTGGGACGGCGACTGGCACTTTACCGGTGCCTGCGAATACGATCCCAAAGGACTTGATCGAGGTTGGTTTGTTGGGCGAGCCAAGAAGGCAAAAAAGGGCTCGCGTCGCCATGCCATCTTTGCCGCCAGCTTCCAGCGCACCGAGCAAACCTTTCCGCTGGTTTGGAACCGCCGCCAACCAATGGTCTTTGCCGAGGATATCACCGAACGCTACACCGGCAGCGAAGGCAAGCGGAGCGAAGGGCTATCCAACGAGCAAACGCAGCGGATTCGTGAAGCCGTTGTGGATTATTTCGCGGCCAGCCCCGAGCGTCAGGCGAGCTGGAAGTTTGACCCCAATCTGGATGTCTGGCTGGCCGAGAACGAACCCGCCGTCCGCCAACTGGTCTGGGAAGCTTACCGCAAGAGCCCGTTGCACTCGGATTTACGCGCCGACTTTGACGCGGACCGGGTCAAGACGCCCGATCGGGAAAGCCCGTACACCCTGAAAACCATCGGCAAACGGCCCAAGCAGGGCTGGCCGCTGTTTATCGCTATGCATGGCGGCGGCAATACGCGTCCGGAAATCAATGATCGCCAATGGAAGATCATGCAGTCCTATTACCGCGACCATCCCGAGGCGGGGGGTTACCGTTACCTGGCTCTACGGGCGCCGAATGATACTTGGAATGGCTTCTATGACCTGCCCGTGCTGCCGTTGATCGAGCGTTTGATTCAGCAATGCTTGTTATTTGCGGACATTGATCCTGATCGGGTCTATCTGATGGGCTATTCCCACGGCGGTTACGGCGCGTTCTTCATCGGCCCAAAGTTGCCCCACCGCTTTGCCGCGGTCCATGTGAGTGCTGCGGCTCCGACCGATGGCACGATTTCACCCGCCACCCTGCGCAATACGCGGTTTACCTTTATGATTGGCGAGAAAGACACGCGCTATGGCCGTCGTCGCCGCTGTGAAGCGTTTGCCGCGGCCATCGCCAAGCTCAAAGGCGAACGCGAAGACATCTTCCCGGTGGTCATGGAATTCCAGAACGGCTACGGGCATGGCGGCCTACCCGACCGCGACAAGATCCCCGAGATGATCGCGTACCGACGCAACCCCACGCCCAAGCAACTGACTTGGGACCTGACGGATCCGCAGGTCGACGATTTCTTCTGGCTGAGTGTCTCCAAGCCAAAGAAAGGCGCCTCAGTGACCGCGAAGGTCCAAGGCAACACGATGGAACTGTCGACCCAAGACATCACCGAACTCGAACTGCATCTCGATCGCCGCCTGGTCGAGCTGGACAAGCCGGTCCAGCTGACGCTCAATGGCCAACCACGCCCACTCACTCTGAAACCCCGGCTCAAAGATTTCTGCCAAAGCCTGCACCAGCGCGGTGATCCCTGCCTGGCCGGGACCTGCATGGTGCAACTGCACTGCGAGGTCACGAAGGATCAGCCTTGAAACGATGTCTGACGTCCCCCTCGCCTCATTCCAGCTTCCAGGCCACGTCCTGCAAGCCTTTGAGTCGAGGGTGGTCGGTCAGATCGAATTGAAGGGGAGTGATGCTGATAAAACTATCCGCCAGCGCGGTGACGTCGGTGTCCGGATGAGGATCGGGGCAGTTGAGATTGTCGGAGGTCCAAAAGTAGGTACGGCCGCGTGGATCGCTGCGGCGATCAAACTCTTCCACAAAAGCCGTGATGTTCTGTGGCACCACACGGACCCCGCGGATCGGTCCCTTGTCCAGACTGGGAATATTCACATTGTACAGCGATCCCTTCGGCAGCTGCTGGGCCAGCAATTGGCGGATAACCTGGAGTGCATACTCCGCCGCGCGTGGGAAATCCAGCGGTTTGAGTTTGGTGTATTCCAGCGACACGGCAATGCTGGTCTGATGGAAAAACGCCCCCTCGATGGCCGCGGCGACCGTCCCAGAGTAAAGTACATTGATCCCGGCATTCGACCCGGCATTCATGCCACTGATGACCACATCGGGCGGCTCGGTGAGCAATTCCACCAGCGCCAACTTGACACAGTCCGCTGGCCGGCCCTCAACCGCATAGCCCATAAAAGCGCGATCCTCGTCAAAGACCTCCTGGATAATCAGGGGCGTCATCAGGGTGACCGAGTGCCCGACCGCGCTCTGTTCCGTGGCTGGGGCAACGACAGTGACCTGGCCCAGCTTTAACAGCTCCTTACGCAAAGCCCTTAGGCCAGGGGCGTGGATGCCATCGTCGTTGGTCAACAGTATCCGCATCGGTCCTGCACTCCAGGGCTCCGGGGTCGATATCGCATGGGTAGTATACACACCCGGGACGCCTGCACCAATCGGGGGAGCTCAAAGGAAGTGGTGAGCGGAGCAGGAAAAGAGGTCACCACCGCGATTGAAACGTCACCAGCCCTGACGGAGCAAAGTGCCTGCCAGGGCTGGTGACGTTTCAATCGCGGGTCAAGCGTTCAGCACGGAGCTTACTTGTTTTGCCACTCTTTGGCGGAGTTTTCCTGGGCCTGTTTGATCTGCTGCTCCTTGTCCTTGGGGGTGATCTTTTTCTCTTCCCCACAACCGAGCAACCCAATCAAACAGAGCATTAGCATAGAGCGTCGCATCGAGAGCTTCCTTCTGCAGGGTCAGTCAATTTGGAACACTTCGCCACCGTCACGGGTACCAAAGGCGAACCAGACGTCGGGCTCGACATTCTCACGAATGAACTGCACACTGCCATCGCCGCGGACCACATTGACACCGCCGGTGTGATAGCTGGTGGCGGGGCTCACCAGATACCACCACTCGCCGGGCCGCCAGCACACCGAGTTGGGCGGCATCAGGTGGTTGTACCAGTTGCGCCAGATCGTCCCTTCACTCCAGGGGTAGCCACGCCAGCGCCAGCTTCCGCTCCAAGGGATCTGCGAGCGGTCCCAGAACGGTTCACGTGTCTTGAACAACTGGCGGGCCTGCTGCGGGTCACGCGAGCGTGGGGCACCGATTTCGAAGCAATCGGCCTTGCGATCCGGGGCAGGCCCCGAGCTGACAGGAACCCCAAAGCCATTGACCACCTCGGCAAAGGCCGTCGTGTTGCTCAAGCCATCCGAGACACTGGTGATCTTCAGCGGTCCAAGCCTTTCGATGCCGGCCTCCACATTGTCGATGCCGAACATGCCGTCCCAGCGACCGGCGGAATAGGCCCAGGAACCGCAGTTGGCATGGTAGTTGGACCAGCCCATGGCAAAGCCTTCGCCACGCTGTCCTTCCGAGGGGCACAGGAACAGCGGCAGCTTTTGCTGAGCCGCTTCCACATTCGGCGAGGTAAACGGGCCGACATTCAGGTCAAACAGAATGTAGGAGTTCGCCTGCTCCACATAGGGCAGGATCTGCACCTGGGGCGACAGATAGGCACCCCCAAAGGGTTCCGGCGAGCCGGCCGGGAAGTAACCCAGCGTCGACTCGTGATTGTGCAGAGCCAGGCCAATCTGCTTGAGATTGTTCTGGCAGCTCATCCGGGCAGCCGCCTCACGCACCTTCTGCACGGCCGGCAGCAGCAGTCCAATCAGGATCGCAATAATTGCGATAACCACAAGAAGTTCAATTAGCGTAAATGCATTTCGCTGATGTCGCATCTGCATCATGCTCCGGAGGGCATCGAAAATTCAACGAAAGGATATGGGCTTTGTATAGGCTAACGAGATGTACAGCCACGGCAAATGAAAGTATTGTGAAATTGTTTACTGTATAACACAAAATCCCCAGCGAACTTCTTCGCTGATCTCCGCAGATTGACCTCCAGACAGGTGTCTATGTGCAAATGATGCGTTGCGAAATGGTACAAATCAGCAATCGAGATCGAAAGAGAACGCTGATCGATGGAAAAGGAACGCGCTAGGACTTGCATGACTGGGACATCGTCAAGATTTGCTTGCCTCGTGGCAACAAGCCCCGGATGGACTTTCCGGGGCCCATTCCTGGGTACGAAACCGCTGGCAAATCAATCTCGGCTCACTTCCAGAACGCCTTGCTCTTGACCGTTTTGTTCAAGCGTTTGCCATTCCCCGATATCGAGGAACTTGGCGGAGCTGGGGTAGCAGGAGCGGTACCGCCAGGGGTTTCCAACACATTTGGTGCGGGGATCAACGTGTTTGGACCGGGAACGGGGATCGTCGCCTGGGGGACCAGCGTGGGAGCCGGGGAAGGCAACGGCAAGAATGGGCCCATCCCAGGTTCATGAACATCTGAACAGGTGGGACAGAATGGAACGGTGGGGGCTGCTAGGGCCGTGCCGACGATCGGTGTCACCGGCGTCGAGCAGGGACAACAACAGGCTTCGCGCCGACACCGCATCCTCTCGCCAAAGCCACAACCACAAGCCAAGATCAACCCGATGCTCAACCAGCCATAGATGCGTGCCATGAAGCTTCTCCCAGAGGCGTGTTGAATCGATTCCGTCCTCGGGAAAAGGTCGCGGTATCGACTCACCGGTCAAGAATCCTCTGCAAGCATGCCCGGTGGCATCGACCTGAGCAAATCCGGGAGCTTTAAGAAATCAGGCCCACCGGCATAAGCTGGTGGGCCTGGTCGAGCTAGGTGGATCGGAGCAATCGGCGAAACTTTGCTGTCAGTTGTTCCGCCGGGCCGTACTGGCCAGTCTAATCTGCTCACTCAGGTACTCAAGGGCCATATCCAGCTGACGATCGGTGAACGCTTGCGTTTCCGCTTCTTTCTCCGGCAGATCGCGCCGCGGAATGATCTCATGATCTCGCAATTTATCCCGCAATTGCACCATCTCCGTCGGACTGAGCTTCAGCTTATAGCCTTTGGAAGGACGCACCCCCCAATCCTCTTCTTCCTTGCCTTCGGTGCTCGCCTTGTTGAGATTTTTGTCGCTGGGCCGCCAGAAGGTCGCGGTGGTCAGCTTGAGGATGCCCCCAGTAATCGGGAAGCCCTGCATGTTCTGCACGCTGCCTTTGCCGAAGCTGCGGTTACCCATCACCACTGCCCGGCCATGGTCCTGCAGACACGCAGCCACAATCTCACTGCCCGAGGCACTACCCTCATTGATCAGTACCACCATCGGGAAGTCCGTCTCGCTGCCCTGAATCTCCCCGAAGAAGGGTCGCTCAAAGCCTACCCGCGGCTTCACTTTCACGATCATGCCATCTTCAACAAACAGATCACAGATCTCCACCGCAGTATCCAAATAACCGCCTGGATTAAAACGTAAATCCAGGATCAGGCCCTTAAGCCCCTTCTTCTTCAGGGCCTCGATGGCCTTCTTCATGTCCTCATCGGAACTCTTGGTGAACTGGGTCAAATAGATATAGCCGATGCCCCGCTCCTCATCCAAGAAGTAGCTCCAGCTATCATCGACCCGGCGTTCCCAACCCAGAACACTCTCAACCTCGACCGGGGCACGGTTCAGGTCGATCACCAGCGGCTTGTCCTCGCCTTCGCGGACCACCTTAATCTGGACCGGAGTCCCCTCCTTGCCCAAAATCTTCTTGACTGCCTCATCGGTCTTCATCCCCTTGGTCGTCAGCACCTCGGGGGGCTTGATGGGGGTCCCTTCATTATCGACAGGGCGGATGATCTCAGTGATCAGGTCACCCGCCTTGAGCCCCGCTTTATACGCTGGGCTCCCCTTAATTGGGGTGACCACCAAGAGCCCATCGCGGACCAGATCACGTCGAATCTGGATGCCGATCCCGGTAAACTCGCCCTGAATCTGGCTTTTAAGCCGCTCAAATTCCTTGGCGTCGATGTAGGTGGTGTAGGGGTCTTTGAGTGAGCTCATCAATGCCTTCAGGGTGATGTCGACGTCCTTGCCTTCATCGAGATCTTCGCGGCGACCAAGATAGACCCGGGCATCGGCCAGCAGCGTGCGCAGGTCCTTCTCCGAGAGGTCCTTGGCCTCGTCCAAACGTTCTGCTAGATCCTTGGGTACCACCGCCTCAATCCGGCGGAACAGCCCACGAACCGACTCGGCCACCGTGACAGTAATATCAATCTTCTTGATGAAGGCTTCCGAAACCGAATCGACGCCCAGCAGCACTTTGCGGGCATACAGCTCGGCTTCCTCAGGGCTAATCTTCAGAGCCGTGAGGATTGCCTTACGCTGCTCGCGGAACGCCTCCAACTCCATCTCGCCCTTGATCAGATCCTCATACTTCGCCCGCAGTTCGCGGAATGCCTTCAGTTTGGGCATCCGCCCGAGCAAACGCTTGCCTTCTACAAATTCACCTTCATCAATCTGGTCGCGCTCGCGGAGTTCGGCCAGCTGCTTCAACTGCTTCTGGACCTGCGCATAGACGTCCGGATTGTGCGTGATGATAAAGTGGCTCGTGCGGGCAAACTCGACAAAGGGCAGTTGTTCTTTCTCATCCCGCGTCTTGCCCACCTTCCGAGCCAGGTCGGGCACCTTGGTTTCCAGATGACGGATCAATTCATCGACCGTCACATTGCCATCGGGGCCCCCATCAGTATCGGCCTGGCCGCGTAAGGCGTCCATGACCACCTTGCTGAAGATGCCCCGGTCACCCTGGACGTTGGAAACCAGCCCAGCGTTGCCAAGAATCACCGCACGACCCAGCGGCGCGGGATCATCGTTCTTAAGCTCCTCTTCTTCGTGGGCATAGAAAACACGAATCAGATCGATCAGGTTGGGTTCCAGGACCGTTTCCTCGCCGGCATCAAAGCCTTTGAAGTGAATGTCCAACAAAGCCAGCAGCTGGTCGGTCTTGAGCGGCTTGATTCGTTCGCCCAGTTCCTTCGGCAGAATCGAGGTCTTGACCCGATCTTTGAACACGGCATCGCTGGGAAAAAAGCAGGTGCTGTCCGCCGCCGAAGCGCCCTGACCAAACATGGCGACGATCAGGAAGTCCTCTTGGTTCGCCTGCTTGACCACCTTGTCGACTGCTTGCAGAATATTTTCGCGCGTGGCCGGGGTGCCTTGCGGCTGTCCTTCACTCCCTGAAAGCAGCAAGCTGATCTGATCCTTGGGTACCCCAAGAAAGCGCTCGTCGATCAGCAGTTCATACAGCGCACGTGCATCGGCCACAGCACTTGGTCGATCGTGGATCTGCTCATCCTGGTACTCACCCACGCCCACGATCAGGGCATAGGTCTTGGCGTCGGCGCAGGCGTGAAGCGTGCTGCCCGCCCAGGTCAACAGGGTGAAACCGAGGAGGTGGAACAACCTCTTCATGCTCATTTGTTCCTTTCAACGGGGAAGAACTGCCCGGAGCAGCTCGTCAAGTTTGTCGCCGAGCATGGTTCTCGCGGAGCATACTGGAAGGAAGGACGATTGGGGAGATCACTCCCAACGAAGGGGTTCTCCCGATCCGGAATGCTCGGAAGGGTAGGCAAGATCGCAAGGAAAGGGAAACATTAGAACAAGCCGTACCCTCCACGGCCCCAGCGTCTGGGGCAGACTCATGGACACTACTCCGATTCTACGCACGCCCTTCGTGACTCTGCAAATGCAATTCCACACATTAGGCTGGCTTCCGCAGTCGGCGGCTCTCCGCTTCCGCCAAGGCTTGCCGCCGAATGCCCGCGGTCAGCTGCCACAAATGCGTGAACAGCCGTTGTTGCGCAACGCTCAACCGCTGCCCACGTCGCTGCATAACCACGCTGGCCGTGCGTAGCAAGGCCGCCACATCGCTCATCTCCACCAGGCGTCCATGCGCCACTTGGGCAAACGACGGCACAAACTTGGGCAGCAGACTCCCGGTCGGCAACAAGTGGCTAAAGATGCCCGTCGAAGTGCCAGTATTGAGCAAGCTACCCAGCCCGGTCTTGGTGTGGTCACCGATATAGCTGCCAATTTTGCGTTGCCCTGTGTCGACCCGCTGACCGGCGATGGTGACCTGCACGTTGCCATAGTCATTACGCAGGTCGCTCGTCTGAGTACCTGCCCCGAAATTCACCCAGGCGCCCAAATAGCTATGACCTAAAAAACCATCATGATATTTATTACTAAAACCCTGTACAATACTCGCCTCGATCTCACCGCCTATGCGGCACATGGGGCCCAAGGTCGTTCCGCCACGAACCTGAGCATTATGCAGATGCGTGCCTGGCCCGATATAGCAAGGCCCTTCCAGCCGCGAGAAGGCCCCCACCTTCGCTTCTCGATCAATCCACACCGGCCCCTTGGTCGTGTCGAGGACAACCATCGGATCCAGCTGAGCCGTAGGGTGCCAATAGAGCTGTTCCGCCGGTCCAATCTGAGCCACGCCTGGCGGCAACGAACTCGGCAGCAGCCCTGCCTGGCTAAAATCATCGATCAGTGCGGTGGGATTGGCACTCACCAGATCCCATGGATAGGCAATGATCTGCCCGCCCGCTTCGAAGCGGGGCAGACACTCGCTCCATTGCTGCAAACAGCTGGGCAGCGAATGTAAGTCGCAACAGCGAAGTTGTTCCCGGTCGACCTGAGCATAGGCCAACTCGCCATCCACCACGCCGACATGAGGTGTCGCCGGCCGCTCGTAGCCTGGGACGCCCGGCAACCAACGGCTATTCACCAGGGTTATGGCATCCTGTTGCAGCCAGGCCAAATCGTTGACCCACCACGTCGGCCAGCTCTCTGCCACCACCTCGGCGAGATGAGGGCGGACAAAACAGCCTACCTGGGCGGCCTGGAAATGCCGTGCTTGCTTGCTGCCTAAACTGGTAGCACCGCAAAGCAACTCAAACACGGGCCGGCTCAAACTCAAGGGTTCAAGCTGACGAGCCCGTGTATCTTCAACCAAACAGAGACGCCGCGTCACGTCTTGCACCTCCCTGGCAAGCTAGGGGACGTGGCTGCGAAGTATACTCAAGCGGGTCGGGTGCTGCCTAGCCAGGTTTGCCAGACCCAGCCAGCCTGGTAATCCGGGCAGGATGAACTACAATTCATAATCAAAAATTACCACGCTCATGCCTTCATTTTGCTTGTACGACCCGCCCAGCTACTTACGCTCGTGGAGCAAGCCGCTATGTCGTTCTCCTTGCCCTGCCGCGGTTGTGACACCATGATGGAGTTTCCCGACCATCTTCGCGGCAAAACCATCCGCTGCAAGCATTGTGGCCATGTCTTTACCTTGTCGGCGCGCCGAGACCATGACCGGCAGGAAGATTTTTCCGAACTGCCCCGCCAGAGCCGACGCGCAGCGGCACAGAAGGACTTCCCCATCGATGCCTTCCGTAAGCACTCCCGTGACCGCGATGCGTTTGCGGAAAATGAGGACTTCGTGGAAGAGCTGCGTTCCCCAAAAGGTCGCGCGTGGTTGCTGGCCACGTTGGTCACGGCAATCCTGTTGGTTGGCAGCATCGCCATCTATTGGTGGTCCGATCGTGAGAATCAAGCCGCGGATCCAGCTCCGGTCGTTGCTCAGGCAGCACCGCTGGCCAAGCCGCCACGGGTGGTCTTCCCCCAGCAGCCCGACCACGACGGTCCTCCCACCCTCCAACCGCCTAGGCTGTTTCCACCGATACCCCAACCTGCCTTAAAGCGACGGCAACCTCCCCGTGCACCGGCCATCCAACCACCCAAACCCCGTCCCCTCGCGCCGGCGCAGGGAAATACCAGGCCTCCCGCACCAGAAGTCGACTCGCCAACGTTTGCGGTAATCTCCTGGAAGGCCCAACCCGATCCGCAAGAGCAGCCCCTCGAGTTCCCTGCCAAAGAGGAATACCAACTGATCGCCCCCATCCCAGCCGGGTCAGGCCGGGACGTCCTTTATCCGTCCACGTCCAGCGCTTTCATGGCCGTCGGCCGCAATCAGAGCCCTCGGGATGTGCGGTTGTTGTGGGACCTGACCAAGAACCAAAAAGTCGGTGTACTGCCGGGCAAGCTCGAACTGCGTGACCCGATCGCTCTCAGCCCCAACGGCCATTACCTGGCCGGCACGGGTAGCCCGTTCGACGGGCCTAAGGTCGATATTTATCAGTTTGTCGATAACGCCAGCACCAATCCTGCCGTCCGCCGCCTGGAACTGGGCGAACGTGACCGGGTCGAATGGCTCGACTTTGGCTCCAACGGCGAGACCGTCTTGCTGTATGTCCGCCAGGGCCTCGAGCATGAGCTACAAATCTGGAATATTGACACCGGTGCCAACTTGCACAACCTCCCCTTACCCGATGGACTCAACCAGGAGGCCCTTGCCCTCAGCCCCAACCGTACCTATCTGGCGGCTGCCGATCGACAAGCCGTCTTCCTCTGTGATCTGGGCAAGGGTGAATTGGTCGGCAGCAGCCCCTTCCCGCCTCTGGCGACCGACCGCCATATGGACTACCAGATCGAGGCGCTGGCCTTTGCCCCGGACGGCAGTGAACTCGCCGGACTGTTCCGCGACGCCTTCCACAAACATCTCCAGGTGGTGGCTTGGGATCTGGCCAGTGGCAAGATGGTGACCCAGCACGACCTCAGCGATGCCTGGGCCATCCGCGGCGACCGTCACCGCTACCGGGGCTCCAAGCTGGAATACATGCCCGGCCTGCCCACCTGGCTGGTGCACGGCGATCTGGTCATCGACCGTGCCAGCGGGGTGCTCTTGACCCGGCTCCCCTTCGCCGAGGACGACCACGCGCCACTGCCACGGCGTCTGCTGCCCAACCAGACTGGGTTAATCATCAGCCGCTCGGGCACCCGCTGGGGCGTCACCTCGATGCCGATCAACGGCCAAGCGATCGAACAGGCCCTTGCAGCCGTGGCCAAAGGCCCGGAAGCCCTGCCCAAACTGACCACGCCCGACCGGTCCAGTATCCGTCGGGTCCGCGTCGAGCTCCCAGGCAACTGGCAAGTGACGCCCGAACCCCTGCCGGTCGCCGACACCCTGCGGCCGCTGCTCCCTCTAGCCGCCCGGCTGAACGAGGTCCGCCACGTTGCCTTGAGCGGTGGCGGCCAGCAGCACGCCGCGGTGCTCAGCCTGACCGAGGAGACCGAGCCGTTATTGCGCAAGGTGCTCCGGGTCGACCGCCATGATCTGGTCGCCGGCGGCCACCTGGGCAGCTTCACCCTGCCTGTCCCGGTTAAGGGGATCGATGAAAAGTGGCAACCGGTCGCCGACCTGAGCCTCTCGGGCAAGCGTTACGCCATCCGCACCCCCAGCAACGCCGAGCGTATCGATGTGTTCGACGCCGAGACTGGCGCCCACCTGTGCGGCTATCGGCCTTACCAGTCCGCGGCCAGCAAGGTCCGCTGGCTCGGTTTCACCGACGATGACCGGCTGCTGACCCTGTCCGAAGCCGGCCAGCTCGCTCTGTGGGAGGTGCCCGCCTGCAAGGCAGTGTACGAGTGCCAGGCGACTTACACCGGCGGCCTGGCCCTCAGCCTCGACCGGGCCTGGCTGGCCGCCGAGGTGCCCGGCCAGGGACTAGTGCTCCTCGACACCGCCGTCGGCGAGCCCCTCGGGCGGTTGCCCCTGAGCGGGCAGGGGAAGCAGCCGACCGCCCTAGCCTTCCACCCGAATAACCGCGAACTGGCCGCAGTACTCCACGATGCAGACGCGGCCACGGTGGCCTGCTGGGACCTGGAATCTGGCGAAGCACGGCTCCGCTTTTCCGCCCAGGGACTGAGGGACTCAGACAGCCTGCACTACTGCAGCCAAGACTACCTGTGCCACGGCGGTACGGCCCTGATCGACCTACGCAATCAAATCCACCTGTGGACCTATATTCATCCGCACGGTAGCACCCACCTGAACCATTCACCCGACGGTCGGCACTGGTATGTGTTCGGCGATACATTCAAGAACACTCCCGCCAACCTGGGCGGGCTCGACCTGCCCGAGGCGAAAGCCGGGCAGCTGTCGATGGGGCTGGGAACGAACCAGGTCCAGCGTCTGCTCGCCCCGGGCATGCCCATCCAACTGACCGTCAACGCGGGCGGCGCGGACCGGCAGATGCTGACTGCCGACCTCACCCGCAGCCTTAAACAAGCTGGTTTCCTGGTCGGGCAGAGCCGCCTGGTCCTGCATGTCGACGGCAGCCAGTCTGACTCCGGCGACCAGATGCGGCTTGACCGCTTCGGCGGCATCGGCCGTGGCATGGAGTCGAAGACTGTCAACATCCCCCAGGTCGTCGCCACCATGCAACTCACCCTCGACGGCCAGGAACTCTGGTCGACCAAAGACAAGTTACGCTTCGCCGGCTTCATGCGGCACTTCGGCGGCAACGAGGACCCGCGGCAAGCCCTTCTCAAGGACGCCTGGGCCAACTTCGCCAGCTGGGCCAGGGTCAGCGTCCGCAGCATGCCGCAGCTGATCGTGCGGGTCAACGGCGAGGTCGTCCGCGTCCCAGGCCGGTCACTACTGCCGGGTCGCTAGACCGTTGGGCTTGCGGATGATGAATCCTCACCACCCAAGCGGCAGGTCGTCACCACCAACATGCCCCCATTTCCTCCAAACTTGCGGCATGCTACCATCGGGCCAAAGGTAATGGATGTGCATCGCTTCCAGCCACAAAGAAAGACTCTCCCATGCGGTTTCTGCGAAGTCTTCTGCTGAGCCTACTGGCCGTAAGCGGCCTACAAGCAACCGAACCGGCTCGGCCCAATGTGATCTTTATCCTGGCCGATGACTTGGGCTATGGCGACCTGGGTTGCTATGGCCAGACCCAGATCCAGACTCCTCACCTCGACCGTTTCGCCAAGCAAGGCATCCGCTTCACGCAGGCCTACGCCGGCAGCACCGTTTGCGCTCCGTCCCGTTGCACCCTGATGCTTGGCCAGCACACCGGCCATTGCCGGGTCCGCGGCAACGCCCGGGTGCCGCTCAAGCCAGGCGATGTCACGGTGGC
The DNA here is from genome assembly GCA_964410665.1 of uncultured Alcaligenaceae bacterium. Taxonomy (GTDB): domain Bacteria; phylum Planctomycetota; class Planctomycetia; order Gemmatales; family Gemmataceae; genus CAYPIE01. The sequence goes on along the minus strand of CAYPIE010000012.1, from coordinate 13,327 downwards.
CGAGTTGTTCAAGCAAGCTGGCTACACCACCGGCTTGATCGGGAAGTGGGGCCTGGGCGAACCGAATTCCACCGGGATCCCAACCCGGCAAGGCTTTGACACCTTCTTTGGCTATCTCAACCAGCGTCACGCGCACAATTACTATCCAACATACCTGTGGCGAGACGAGCAGAAGGTGCCGCTGGCCAACGTGTTGGAAGCGGAGAACATCGCTAAGAAGGCGGTTGAGTACTCCCAAGACCGCTTCGCCGCGGAGGTCGAAAACTTCCTGGAGAAGAACAAAGATCAACCATTCTTCCTTTATTACGCCATGACTTTGCCCCACGCCAACAACGAACGCGGTCGGGCCCAGGGCAACGGTATGGAGATCCCCTCCGACGCTCCGTACAGCGACCGCAACTGGCCACAGCCGCAAAAGAACCACGCGGCCATGATCACCCGCCTGGACGCCGACGTGGGCAAGCTGATGCATCAGCTCCAAACGCTGGGCCTGGACGAGAAGACGCTGGTCATCTTCACCAGCGACAACGGCCCGCACCGCGAAGGCGGCGCGAAGCCGGAGTTCTTCGACAGCAATGGCCCGCTCCAGGGGATCAAACGCAACCTGACCGAGGGAGGCATTCGCGTCCCAGCGCTAGCACGCTGGCCCGGGGTCATTCAGCCCGGCGACAGCCACCACGTCTGGGCCTTCTGGGACTTTCTGCCTACTGTGGCAGAGCTCGTCAAGGTCGAGGCTCCGCAAGGCATCGACGGCATTTCGTTCTTGCCGACCCTCACCGGTCGAGAGCCCCAACGTACCCATGCCACCATGTACTGGGAGTTTCACGAACGAGGATTTCACCAGGCGGTTCGTATGGGCAAATGGAAGGGAATCCGCGACAACCTGGGCCCGGTCAAGCTATTCGACCTGTCTGAAGATCTGAGCGAACAAACCAACCGAGCCAAGGAACATCCCGAGGTGGTCGAACGCATCGCCAAAGCGATGGACAGAGCACGCACCGAGTCCCAAGACTGGCCGATTCGAGTACGTAGTAAGCGCTGAGACCGCACCGCGGCAAGAATCCCCAGATGTGCGTGCAAGGCCCGCAAAGACCGAAACAGCCTGCCGGACCAGGTGCAGAGTTCGCCACTCATCGCATGCATTGCACGATGATCCGACCGATGCGATGACTTGACGCCCGCTGCGGTCCGGGGGATAAGAGAGCGTAGCCTCTCTTCGTCGTTGCCGGCTTATTGACGCCGCTCTCGCGCCCGCCCCTTCAGGAGATTGCTTCATGACGGCGAATACCATCGAACCGATGCTGGCCCACAACGTCTATTTCACCCTACATGACCGCTCGCAGCCCGCGATCGACAAGCTCATTGCCGACTGTCAGCGTTATCTGAATGTGCAGCCCGGTATCGTGTTTTTTGCCTGTGGCGCACTGGCCCGAGACCTCGATCGGGAGGTCAACGACCGCGATTTCGACGTTGCCTTGCACATTGTTTTCGTCGACAAAGCCGCCCACGATGTTTACCAAGAAGACCCTGAACACCAGAAGTTTATCACCGAGAACCAGGCCACCTGGGCCAAGGTGCGTGTGTTCGACGCGATCGTTCACATGCAGCACGAATCATAAGTGAGACCCCGCCGCCATGGCCAACTCGACTCTGAGCAACCTGCTGGAGGACGCCGACCCCAGCCTGTATGACCTGCGTTCCAGCGATCCCGGCCCGGAAGGGCAGTTGCCACTGACCCCGGAGTTACTCCGTCATGCTCCCTCGGGTGAGCTGTTTGGCTGGTCACAAAATGTGGGTATGGGTTGGAACCCGGTGGAGCTTGGCAACAAGGAATTTCTCATCCTCAGTACCCACGGTGGCTTGCGGGCCGAGGATGGCCGGCCGATCGCCCTGGGCTATCATTCCGGTCACTGGGAGGTGGGGCTACTGGTCAAGGCCGCGGCCGAGCAATTTAAGACATTGGGGACCATCCCATTCGCCGGCGCGTGCACCGATCCCTGCGATGGCCGCACCCAGGGGACCCCGGGCATGTACGATAGCCTGCCCTATCGCAACGATGCCGCGATGGTGCTGCGGCGACTGATGCGATCCTTGCCCACCCGCTCGGGAGTGTTGGGGGTGGCCACCTGTGACAAGGGTCTGCCGGCGATGATGATGGCTTTGGCCGGTATGCGCAAGCTGCCCACCGTGTTGGTGCCCGGAGGCGTGATGCTCGCCACCGAGGGCTACGAGGACACCGCCAAGGTGCAGACCATCGGCGCCCGCTACGCGCACGGCGAGATCACCCTAGAGGAAGCGGCCGAGGCCGGCTGTCACGCCTGCGCCAGCCCCGGAGGAGGCTGTCAGTTTTTGGGCACCGCCGCGACCGCCCAGGTGGTCGGCGAAGCCCTTGGTTGGACCATGCCCCACGCAGCGCTATCCCCGTCGGGCCAGCCGATCTGGTTGGATCTGGCTCGCCGCTCGGCCCGAGCCCTGGTCGGCCTGGCCCATCGGGGCATCACCACCCCCGACATCCTTACCGACCAGGCAGTTCGCAACGCCATCACCGTGCATGCCGCATTCGGTGGTTCGACCAACCTGTTGATCCACATACCCGCCATTGCCTTTCACGCCGGGCTGACGCGGCCAACGCTGGAGGACTGGACCGCGATCAACCGGCAAGTGCCACGGTTAGTCGATGCCCTGCCCAATGGGCCCGTGGGCCACCCAACCATCCGGGTGTTTCTGGCTGGCGGCGTGCCGGAGGTGATGTTGCACCTGCGCGAGCTCGGGTTGCTCGACCTGGGTTGTCGCACCGTGACCGGCGAAGCCTTGGGCACAGTACTCGACTGGTGGCAGGCCTCGGAGCGACGCAAGCGGCTGCGCGATCGCCTGGCCAGCGTCGATGGGATCGATCCCGACACCGTCATTATGTCGCCACGACAGGCCCGTGAACGCGGGCTGACCTCGACGGTGACCTTCCCACGGGGCAACCTGGCTCCGGAGGGATCGGTGATTAAGAGCACGGCGATCGACCCCAACGTGGTCGACGCCGACGGCGTCTACCGCAAGGTCGGCCCGGCCAAGGTGTTCTCTAGCGAGCGCGCCGCCATCGCCGCCATCAAGGGGCTCGCCTCGGTCCGGGTCGAGCCGGGAGATGTGCTGGTGTTGTGTGGCCGCGGCCCGCTAGGTTCGGGGATGGAGGAAACCTACCAGCTCACCTCGGCGTTGAAACACCTCCCGTGGGGCAAAGAGGTAGCAGTGCTGACCGATGCGCGTTTCTCGGGGGTATCGACCGGAGCCTGTATCGGTCACATCAGCCCCGAGGCGTTGGTCGGCGGCCCCCTCGGTAAGCTACGTGACGGGGATCGCATCCGCATTGTGATCGACCGGATCCGCCTCGAAGGGAGCGTGGACTTGGTGGGCACGGCCGAGGAAGACTTGGGCCCTGCCGAAGCGACAAATCTGCTCGCTCGTCGACCCATACACCCAAACCTGCAGGCCGACCCCGAGCTTTCCGAAGACACCCGCCTGTGGGCTCTCCTGCAACACGCCAGCGGTGGCGTCTGGGGCGGCTGCGTCTACGACACCGGGGCGATCGCCCGCCGGCTGGGGGGCTAGGTGGATGCCGACAGTGTTGCGCTGGACCTGCGCGGAGTTCCACCGACTGGCCGAACATGGCTTCTTCAACGGGCGCGACGTGCAATTGATCCAAGGAGAAATCTTTGCGATGTCGCCGGCCGGTCCACGCCACGCCACTGCGGTAACCTTGACAGCCCTGGCCCTGCAGGCGGCCTTGCCTGCGGGAACCAGCCTCCGGGTACAGCAACCCCTGGAGCTCAGCCAGACCACCGATCCCGAGCCGGACCTGGCCATGGTTTCGGGTTCGCCGCGACAGTATGCCAGCCAGCACCCAACGACGGCGCTGCTGGTCGTCGAGGTAGCCGATGCCAGCCTGGACCATGACCGGACCACCAAGATGAGCCTGTATGCCGCGGCTGGCATCCCAGTGTACTGGGTGGTCAACCTCCCGCATGACCATGCTCGAGGTTTACCAGACTCCCACGGTCGACCCACTGCCGCCTTTCGGCCACAGCTATTCCCAGGCGGGTACCTACCACTCCGGGGATCAGGCGACGATACCGAGCGGGCTCACGGCGATCGCGGTGGCGGATTTGTTTCCTTGAGGTGAATCTTCCTGATCTCGTTGCCACGGACCAAATCATGCAGACGGCGGATCCAACCCGGACCTACTCCGCGGAAGAGTTCGAGGAACTCTCGGGCGCCGGCCCTTACGAGTTGGTCGATGGCATCTTAAGGGAGCGTACCTTGGGAGCGCGGGCAAGCTTTGTTGCCGGAAAGTTGTTCTACGCTCTGACCCACTGGGTTTATCCTCAGGACCTGGGGTTTGTCCTGGATTCGGAGTGTGGCTACAAATGCTTCCCCCATCGCCCGAAAACTGTGCGCAAGCCCGACCTTTCCTTTATCCGTATGGGACGCCTTCCGGGAAACGAACTGCCCCTGGGCAATGTCGCCATCCCGCCAGATCTAGCGGTCGAGGTGGTCTCGCCGAACGACCTGTATGAAGAGGTCGATGACAAGGTTCACGACTATCTACAGGCTTCGATCCCGTTGATCTGGGTAGTTACGCCCCGCACCCGTTCCGTGCTGGTCCATCGGGTCGATGGGTCAGCGCTGCGGCTTGCCGAGGATGCCACACTGAAAGGGGAGTTGGTCCTCCCGGGCTTCGCCTGTCCGCTGCGGGAAATCTTCCCCGCCCCGCCGAAGACATGACTACACGCCGCGGGCCTGGGGGTGCCAGATGTACTTGTGCATCTGCAGTTGCATGCGGCTACGCTGCAACCCCGAGGCCAACAGCCACTCGGCCAACTCCAGCGGCGTTACGGCATCGAAAACCGCACTGAACAGCACGCCGAAACGCTCCTCAAGTCGATGGCTAAGGACCACCTGCACCGCCCAGTCAAAATCCTTCCGCGAAGCGACCACCACTTTGATGGCATCGCTTGGTTTGAGGTGATCCAGGTTCTCCAACCGGTTGCGTTCCGATTCCCCACTGTCGGGGCACTTGAGATCCATGATGATATGGACACGTTGATCGACCGCTGCCACATCCTGGGCACCGCTGGTTTCTAAGAGCACGCTCAGGCCCGCATCGGCCAGCTGGGTCATCAGGGGCAACACTTCCGGCTGCAACAACGGCTCCCCACCCGTGAACTCGACCAACGGACAGCCATAGTCGAGCACTTGGCTGCGGATCACCTCCGGACGCATCGGCATCCCTTGGGTAAACGCGTGCGGCGTATCACACCATTTGCAGCGCAAATCGCAGACGGCCAGCCGGACAAACACGCACGGCAAACCCGCGTAGACCGATTCGCCCTGGAGGCTGCGGTAAATCTCATGGATCAGAAGCTGCCCAGACGGGCGGTCCGCCAGCGGGCGCATCCGCAGGCTGACGGCGGAAGTTAAAGCCATACCAAACATTCCGTAATCAACAAGCAAGTCCAACCGATGGGATCATTATAACTGAGTAACGGGCTTGCAGTCTGAAAGAGGGGATCAGGGGCCTCTTGATCGAGGCCCCGAATGGAATTGGGAAAGGCCTCAGCGAAGCGGGCGGCGGCGGAATTTGATGAAGGCCATTGCTGAGTGCACATCGTAAATCGGCGAGGCGATGAAGAAGGCCGAGGCTCCTACACTGAGCCAACTACGCACGTCCAGATTGGTCAAGAGCTGAAAAGTGTGATAGTTGTTAAACTGTGAGTCCCAGCCGGTTCGGTAGCCAAGTTGATACCAGGCTTGGTTGGCATACTTGTAGAAGTCGCGGCTGAGCCAGTGCCGCCATTCCAGACCAGCCTGGTAGAAGAAGAACGATGCGGGAGCAAAGTAGGGGTGGACCGCTCCCAGGACGATGGTCGGGTCCGGGTTGACGATCTGGGTCTGCTCGCCGAAGGAGAAGTAATCCAGGTTGGCCACCAGTCGTAGTTGCCGCGGCGGCAAGAACACACTGTAGTAACTAAACGCGTTGGCGATGTTGGCGTAGTTCGAGTCGGAGTAGTAGGCCAGTGTGTAGGCACCGCCCAAGAACAGTCGCCGGGTCGCCAAATAGTCGGCACCCAATTGGAACCCACCGCGGTAGATGTCCTGCCGGAGGGTTTCACCGTTCTCGATGACGTTCTCCAGGAAGCCACCGCTACGGAGAGTGAGGCTGGAGTCGAACTGATAGCTCATTTGCAGGTTGAACACCGGTCGCGGCGTAAATCGATCCGGGTGATCTTCGTAGGCCAGGGTTCCGTCAAACAGAGCGTGGCCGCCTGAGAAACGGGTCCGGTAGCGGACAAAGCCGATGTTCCCGGACAGCGGTGCATCGTCACGGACGATGATGTTTTGCCGGGTGAAGCCGATGTCGACAAAATCATCTTCTTCGTCGAAGGGGATGCGCACCCGGGTGGTGTACAGGGTGTTTTCCGATTCAGCGAGTCGACCGAAACCATCCTGTTTGAAGAACGAGTAGTCAAAATGCAACTGAGGTCCCAGCAAGTAATCGATCTTATCCAAGCTCAGGTACGAATCCCGAGCCTGTGGATCAATCGCCAAGATCTCCTTATGCAAGGCTGCTGCTTGATGCGTATTGCCCGTCAAGCCGTAGACCTCGGCCAAGTCAAAGCGGGCATCGTTGTTGGCCGGCTCCAGGCCTATCACGCCTTGGAGTGGTCCAATCGCTTGGAAATTGCGTAAGCCTTTGAGACTTTTGGCATCCCATTCCGCATGGATCAGTGTTTCTTCCGCCTGGCGAGCCTGGTAATCCAGCTCAATCGAGTTGAGCGCTGCCTTGACCGATGGATTGCCACTGCTCGAGGCAAACTGGTTCAACGACTCACTTAGAGCTCCCGGCGGTGAACTAGGCAGCCGAGGGTATTCGAGCACTCGGACCACCCCCGGATCCTTCTGGGCCAATTCGTCGAGTTGGTGTTGCAGTTGCTCTCGGGAGGTGGGCATCATCGCTTCCTGATAGGCAAGGCCAGCCTTATCAAAACGATTGGCCGCGTACAGCAAGCGGGCGCGATTCCGCTTGGCATCAAGGTAGTTTGGATCGAGCTTGATCAGCTTTTCATACTGAGCGACCGCGTCCTGGTAACGCTGGGCCACCGCGTAGGCATCGCCCAACATCTGCAAGGCCCGGACATTGTTCGGTGACAAATGCAAGATCTGCTGAGCGATGCCCACGACCATCCCAATCTCCGCGGTTTGACGGGCGATACGCAGGTGTGCTTCGCCCAGACGGACGAGTGCCGGGATGGCGTCGGGATGATCAGACGCCAAGGTGGACAGCAGCTCGATGGCAGGCTGATTGATCGCAGCAACTAACTCTACCGGGGCATAACGAGCATCCTCGGCATAGAAATCGGCAATCAAAAGCTTGTTGCGGTACGAGGCAATCCGCGCAGGCGTAAGGATCTTAAAGGCAAGTTCTGGTTCGCCTAACAGGTCATAGGTCACGGACAGACCATAGTGTGCCCGAGGAATCGGCAAGGCGCCCTGGTTTCGATCCAGGACATACGAATATTCGGAGACTGCTTCGCCAAGCATCGAGGTAAACCGCTTGACCCGCCCCAACGCCAGTCGCATGGTGATCGAACCCTGATGCAGCCGAGGATTCCGCTCCAGATAGCCCGCCGCAATGTTCTCCGCAGAGGCGAAGAACTTTCGATCCAGAGCGTTGCGGATCATCTGCTCGGCCGCTGCGGCATCGCCGGGGTGGCTGGCTAAGAGCTCTTCCAGAATCGCATCCGACTTCTCAAACTCCCGCTGTAAGGCGAGGACCCGAGCAATGCCCAGGAGGGCCACTCGCACAAACTCAGGCTTAATCTTGGCCTTGGCATATTCGGCCTTGGCCTTTTCATACTCACGCATGCTCAAGTAGACCGAGCCCAATAGCAAGCGAGCTTCGGAATCCGATGGATAGGCGGCAAGGAGCGGTCTTAAGAGATCTTTGGCCTGGATGTACTCGCCGACCTGGAGCTTCAGCTCCGCCTCGGTGATCGTACGTAGGCGCATCACCCGCTGATCATTGCCCGGCAAGCCTCGAAGCAGTTTGGTGACGCCGGCCAAGCGATAGGTCTGAATCTGCACACGAGCACTGCCCAGGAGGGCTTGCGGTTGGCTAGGGTCAATGCGCAGAATTTGGCTGAAGACATCCTCCGCGAGTTCATACTTTTCGCTCAAATACAACGCATTGGCCAGCCCCAAACGTCGTTCAATGTCTTGTCGATCATACCCCTCAAGCAGCCGAATGACCTCCAGCGCCTTTTGCTGGAGGCCCAGCGCGGCGTATGCGCGGATCTGCGCGATATAGAGATCGATCTCTCCTTGTCGTTCTTTGATCGAACGCCGAGCAAAGTAATCGATCTGCGCTTGTAAGATACGAAGCGCCTCGCCGGGACGATCCAAGTTGACCAGAACCCCTCCCGTCAAAACCGGGATCTTTTCCACCTCGGTCTCCGGCGACAGGACAATGATAAAGCGGTCGACGACTTCATTGGCTTTGGCGATTTCACCAAGGATGGTGTAAACCAGGGCCAATCGGATCGCGATGTCCGGATCGCCAGCAGTCTCGGGATTGAGCATCCCCTCTTCGAGGACACGCAACGATTTCTGGTAGCTGCGACCAGCCAAGAGAATATCTGCCAAAGCAGTGCGAAGTTCCTTGTTCTCTGGTTGTAAGACCAGGAGTTGTTGATACTGTACGGCCGCCTGAGCAGACTGGCCTAGTTGGGCGAGGATCCCCGCATATTCCTTACGGACCACGTTGTCGTCGGGTTTGAGTCGCAGATACTGCTCAAACAGCTCCACCGCTGCCTTGAGGCGTCGCTGCTGGACATCATTGCGAGCGCGGCCAATGAGCGCATCGAGTTTGAGCCGAAGTTGTTTATCATCAAGTTTCGGCTCGGGAACCTCCATCGGTTCAGGCAGCCGCGATGATCCCTTCGGGGGGGTCGGCAGTACAGGCCCACCGGGCTGTAGCGGGGGCGACAGCGGCCCCGGTTCCACACGCGGCGCGGGCTGAACACCAGTGTCTGGCGGCACGCCTGGTGACGGTCGCAGTGCCGGATTGGGCGGCACGCCCGAGCCCTGTTGTTCAACAGGAGCCGGTTGCACACCGGGAGGCGGAGGTACTCGCATGGGCGATTGGGTGTTCGGCAAGGGCGGCTGCGACTCGGTGGGGGCCGTGGCGGGCACTTGACGCGACACCACCGGTCCGACAATCCCGGGTAATGCCGGAGGTTCTTGAGGCGGACGTGGCGGCGTCAAGGTCGGTGGCGGCACGCGTGGCTCAGGCACCTCGGGGGTCACCTGATAGCCTACCGATTGCAACCCCAAGGGTGGTCGCCCCGCAGACGTCCCTGGGAACCGCGGTTTCGCCGGGGTCACCTCCGGGATCTTGGGAACTGCCGCCTGCTTGGACGTGCCATTCAAGGGCACCCAGCCATTTTCCGGAGCAGGACCGGAGCTGGTGGTCGAGATCGGCGTCCAAGCCGTCGAAGTATTCGGCTGCACGCTTGACATCTGCCCTCCGGTTTGGGAGGGATTCAGCGACGCCGCTCCCATGACCGGCAACGGTTGCAACGCTTCCGTGGCCTTGGAGGTCGACGCTGACTTGGTCTTCGCAGGCGAGGACTTGGCAGGGTTGGCCGTCTCCGTCCAGCCACCTGCCTGAGACGGGGCCGGCGTCTGATGCGGAGAGGACTGACCGTAGGCGTTTCCAGCCCACAGGCTGCACACGAGCAGCAGTCTGGGGATCGCCCAGCCGGCTCGCGAATCATGCTGTTTCGGGCGATGCCGCTTTCCCATCGTCGATTCCCCTCAGACTAGACATCCGTTTTCCACACCGCGAGGCCTCGTCCTGGAGGCCGAGTCAAGGCTCGTTGGACTCCAGCGCCTTGGCCGAACCGACTTTGACGGACCACTGCGTTTGTTTGATCACCCGATTGCCAATTTTGAGATGCATCTGACCTTCCAGATCGCCCTTTTGTTGCACCGTGCCATTGAAGCTCACGACGCGGTTCTCACCGGGCTGGAGGGGTTTCAAATCCCAGATGATACTGTGCGTTGCCGCCGCGTAGCCTCCGCCGGGTTGGCTGGCTTGTAATGGCTTGATCCCCTTGGGCAGATGCACGGCCAAGCGTAGGGGTGGGCTAGGATCGGTAGCCTGATTGACCAACACAAAGTTATATGAGCACGGCCAACCAAGGTAGGACATCGTCGGTCCATGGATGGCCACGTCCAGCCGCACGTCGAGACACTGCACCGGCAGCTTACGGATCAGCTGCGGGGTTCCGTCGGAAAGCAGCTTGACCATGGCTTCAAGTTTGCCCGCTTTCTGCGGCGTCACCTGCAGAAACACTGTCCGGGACTGACCCACATCCAAGTCGCCAATGAAGTAGCCCAATTCCTGGCCGCTGGGATGCTTGAGCCCTTCGCCCAGGGTAGTCGCCAGCATGATATTGCGCACCGGATGGGAACTAATATTGTTCACCACCAAACGGTATGGTACTTCCTCATCGACGAGTACCGATTCCGGTCCGCCCACCTGGAGGTCCAGGGCTGACTTGACGCCAATCTTTTGTGTAAGTTCCACACTCGAGGAAAAACTTGCGGTGACTTTGCTGGTAATATCGGGTGCAAGGCCAGGGGACTTCAACGTAAAGTGGACCCGAAAGTCCGCCTGCTCACCCGGGTCGAGCTGGGGGAGTTCCCAGCGTAACAGCGGCCCCGTGGTGTGCCCCGGCATCGGCGACGGTGCGGCATCCAGAACCTCCAACTCCTTGGCAATGGCCATGGTCACCATCACATTTTCCGCCCGTCCTCGACCCACATTGATCACCCGAAATTCCTGGGTGCCATTGCGGCCAATCTCAATCGCCTCGAGCGGCTGATGATCGATGCGTAATTTGGGCGGCTCCGCCGTCCCCTCTTGAGCCATCAAATGCGTGGGCCCCGTAGTCAGCAGTGCAAGCACTGCGAGCCATTTCCCCCACGAGCAAGCAACGCGCTGGCTTGTCATCTCCGCGCCTCCTTCCTGCAGAGCGATGCCTCGCGAGCCTTACTCCGCGTCCCCCAACGGCAGAGCAAACACGCCTCATCGCGCGGTTCAAGTGCATGAGAATCTTCAGGAACGACGGCCTTATACTCCGACCCGCCAGCGATGCAAGAGCAAACGGTGACTTTTTTTTCGAGTTGTCAAGACGAATTTTCTTCAAGTCGGTCGCGCGCACGCAGCGACGCCCGATCCACGGTGAATTCCATAGTTCTACCCGCTGGTACACTCTAAATCAGTTAATATATGAAAAGTACCCGTAAAATCTAAAATCCCGCTTGGCATGACGCTCGTGATTATGCTAAATAGTGGAAAATAATCCCCGAGCACGACCTCCCGCGCGGTTGTGTTGTTCGACCGCCCCAACAACCCTATGAGGTTTCGCATTTATGCACCCTGTGCGACTCCATCCCCGGCAGCTTGCCCTGGAAACCCTCGAAGATCGACTCACCCCCACTGGCGGTTTCGACCCGGATCCCCAAGTCCTCTTCCAAGTGGAGAACGCCTGGGACGGCGGCTTCCAAGCCAGCATCACTCTGACCAATGATCATCCCCAGCTTCTCGAGGACTGGACCCTCGAGATGGCCGCGGGCTTTCAGATTGCCAATGCTTGGAATGCCGAGCAAACCCTCATCGCCCCAGGTCGCTATGCCTTGAGCGACGCTGGCTATAACCAGTTGATCCCTGTGGCTGGTCAGGTCACCATCGGCCTGGTGGCAAACGGCTCGGTCCAATCTCCGAGCGACTTTGACCTCCGCTGGGGCGAAGCCGAACCCGTCACTCCCGAAGCCCAAGTTACTTTTGATGTCGCCGACGACTGGGGCAGCGGCTTCGTCGGCCGGATCTCCATCCGCAACCAGGGCGACCAACCGATCCGCAGCTGGACCCTCGGCTTTGACGCCCCGTTCACCCTCAACAACGTCTGGGACGCTCAACTGGTCAGCCAGCAAGGCAGCCGCAAGGAAGTACGTGCCGAGACCTACAATCGCACCATTGACCCGGGAGCGACCGTCGCCTTCGGCTTCACGGCCAACCCTGGCAGCAACGTGGGCAACCCGAGCAATTTCACCCTCAATGATCATCCCGTCGATGGTGATGTGCCGCCGCCCCCGCCCCCGCCTCCTCCACCACCTCCGCCTCCGCCACCACCTCCACTGCCGAGTATTTCGATCGGAGATGGCTCGGTGACCGAAGGGGCAGCGGGGCAGAGCACGATGCTGAGTTTGCCGATCCGACTGTCGGCCCCCTCCGCCAACCCGGTGGAGGTATCTGTGCGGACGCTGAATCAATCTGCGACTGCACAGAGCGACTATGATCCACTTGAGACGACGGTCAACCTTACTGCCGGCGAGACCGAGCAGATGATCCAGGTAATGGTCCATGGCGATGACGAGGAAGAGTCGAACGAAACCTTCGTTGTGGAACTGCACAGCCCGGTCGGGGCCACTTTGGCAGATGACCAGGGCATCGGTACGATCGTCGATGATGATACCCCACCAGTACCCAGCCTGTCCTTGAACAATGCCAGCGGCGAGGAGGGGACGGATCTGGTCTTCTCCTTGAACCTGTCGCTTGCCTCAACGGAGCCGGTCTCAGTACGCGTCCAGACCGCCAATCAATCCGCTCAGGCCGGCAGTGACTACCAAGCCATCGACCAGGTGATCACCTTCAGCCCTGGTCAAACCCAGCAGAACCTCACCATCCCGACGCTCGAAGATTCCATCGATGAGTCCGACGAGACGTTGCTCGTCAACCTGTCTGAACCCAACGGCCTCCGCATCGCCAATAACATGGCGGTGGGCACTATCCGTGACAACGACCTGCCACCGGTCGAGGTGCGGATCAACGATGTCACCGTGAACGAAAATGATGGGGAAGCTGTCTTTACCGTCAGCTTGAGCGGCATTCCCGCCGAGCCGGTGGTCATCGACTATGAGACGGAGGCGGTGAGCGCAAGGTGGGACCAGGACTTTACAGGCGTCCTCGGTACGTTGACTTTCAACGGCGCTAGCACCCGTCAGACGGTCGCCGTCCCTCTCATTAATGATGATATCGAGGAAGGGACAGAACAGTTCTGGTTGTTCATTCCTCGCCTCGAAGGCCCGGCCATCCTGGCCGATGGCTCAGGGACCGCCACCATTCTCGACGACGATCAGCCGCCGAGCGATCCCGATTTTAACTACGCCGAGGTGCTGCAGAAGTCGTTGTTCTTCTACGGCGCCCAACGCT